>CAYSBR010000003.1:0-140688 GCA_964429385.1 uncultured Opitutaceae bacterium | reverse complement strand
ATCGTGTGGTCGAAGCCGTGGCTATCGGTCATGGCGGTCCATCGCGTTGGCAAGTGAAAGGATATCGACCTGCTCCAGCGAAAGGCAGCCGCCCCCCCGGGCGGATTCGCCCAGCGCGCCCCGTCCAGAGCAAATGCACGGTCGCCCGCGGGCGAGGCTTTCCACCACGGGCAGACCGAACCCTTCCATCAACGAGGGATAGACGGTGAAGGTGCAGGCCGCGTAGGCGCGCTCCAGTGCGGGCTGATCCACCGGTCCGGCGTAATCGAGGGGGCGTCCGGCGGATTGCAAAGTCCGGATGCGTTCCAGCGCCGCGCCTCCGGTTTCAGTCTGCGCAAGACCGATGAGGTGCAGTCGGAAGTGGCGGCCTTGTTGCCAGAGCGATTCAGCGGCCTCAAGCAGGGCGAGGTGATTTTTCCGGCCTTCGATGGAGCCGACACAGAGGATGGTTTGAGTTTCCGCGGCGGAGGCTATTTCACCTGTTGCGTGAAATGCCGGCAGGCCCAGGGGCAAGGAGACCACCGGCGGGTGGGCGCCGATGCCGAGCCAGCGCCAGTAATCGAGCAGGGAATCGCGGGAATCGGCGGAGACGGCGGCGATGCCGTCGAAGGTGAGCAGCTCCTGCAGATAGGCGGGGAAGCGCGCCACGGTCCGGGTCGGGGTGAACTCGGGCAAGCGCAGGGCGATGGCATCGTGAAAAAGCGCGACTCGCGGTCCGTTCACGGCGCGGAAGAGCGGGGCAAAAGTGGCGGCGGTTGCGGCGGAGAACAGTTCGGGCACGATCAGCCCGGTGGATTCAGGCAGTGTGGGGCCGGGGCCGGTGCAGCGCCGCCAGTGGCCGCGCAGGCGGGCGGTGACCGGCCAGTGCACGCCGCGCCCCGCGCCGGCCTTGGGATCGTTGAGGTTGGCCTGCTCCCATGGGTCAAGTGCGCGCCATTGATGGGCGAAGGGATCCCAGGTCACCCCGAGCGCATCGCGGCTGAGCGCGGTGAACAGCGAGCGCGCCACCTGCTGGATGCCGGTGCGGGCGCGGGTATGGCTGGTGTGGGTGAGATCAAGCAGGAGCATGGCGCGGCGATCCTCGGATGAGGCGGAGCTTAGACTCAATCAAGCGCGGCGTCGAGAGCTTCAAAGAAGCCCCAGCCTTGTTGTTCGATGGAGATTTCTGTGAAAACTACCACGACAGCGTCAAACTCATGTACGTAATTGGGCAGATCGAGTTCGTTGATCTCCCGGTTGCTTTTTCGTAATCCGGGCAGCTGGTAAACATTCTTAAAGTAATAAAGGCAGTCGGTGGGTTGCATCACGTTGGCTTCGTAGAGCACGTCAAGAAGGCCCAGGCCGAAGCTATCGTTGACCCAGAGCAAACGGGGGAGGTTCTCCGCTGATACCGAAGTTTGAGGATGCAAAACCGGGAGAGGCTGATCTGTCTGGCCGAAAGCGGGCGTGAGCAGGTTCAAAAGCCGGTGCAGATCGGTATCTGTTTCTTGGGGTGGATGGTAATCGACCGAGACAAGATCCAGCGCGGGGATCGGACGATGTAGCCGGGGGTTCAGCAGATTGCGAATATCGCGGATCACATGATAAATGGCGTGGTAGCTCCAGTGCGTACCGGTACGGGCAAACAGGTGTTCCTGTCCCTCAGCTTTCCAAGCGGTGAAGCGTTCCGGTCCATCGTAGAAAACTACGCCGGCTTGGTTCAGCAGTGGACGCAATTTTTCGTAGGTTGTGGTGATGCGGGCGGGGTCCTGTCCGGCAAAATATACCGAGGGCACATGTTCAGGATAGATTTCCGCTTTGCTGGGCGCGATTATGAGCAGCAGTTGCGGGCCGCGCCGGGCGAGTTTGTCTTGTACGCGGCGGATCAGCGTCGCGAGTTCAGCGAGTTGCTTGGTCGGAACCTTGCTTGGAGTGATGGCGGCTTTGATATAGGCGTGCTCGAAGAGCCAGCCATCTTTGCCAATCACGACTCGGGTACCGGTGGGCCGGATCGGAGATTCGTTGAACAGGGTATAAGTGAGCTGGTTGTCCAGTCTCACCCAGAGGTTGTGCAGTCCGACATGAGAGGAAAACCAGTTTTCTGTCGCACGGAATACGGACCCATCGATCAGGCCGTGAAACGTCCACGTCGGAGTTGAGGCGGGCTCTGTGGCTCCGCGCAGAGAGCCGCCTATTTGCAGGGGGACAAAAGTCAGGATGCCAATCAACCAGAGCCAGGCGACGAGCCCGATGGAGAGGAGCAGGGGAGCGCGGCGTCGCATGGTCAGAAACGGAAATAAATGAAGGGATTGTAGCTCTGCCCGGCGAGCGAAGCGCTGGCGAGCAGCAGGCTGAGCACCGCGAGCACAAGGCGCAACCCGACGTGCCGGAGGGTGGCGGGCTCGGCGTCATCCCAGCCTCCGCGTTGCCACCAGCCGCCGGGGATGAAGCTGGTGAGGGCGGCGAGCCCGAGCACCGCGAGTGTGCGGCGGTTGAGTATGTCAGGCCAGAGCAGGTCGGGATTGGTGTAGATCCCGCCCCAGGAAGACCAGTCGGTGAGTCGGCTGAGGTAGAGAAACGCGTCGGGCAGGGTTTCGGCACGGAAGAACACCCAGCCGATCGTGACAAGGGAGAACGTGAGCGCGGTGCCGATGAAGGCGGGCAGGCGGTTCAACCGTCCCGCGCCGATGGCTTTTTCCAAGGAGAGCAGGGCACCGTGCCAGGCTCCCCAGAAGACGAAATTCCAACTTGCGCCGTGCCAGAAGCCGGAGGCGAGAAAGACCAGCCAGAGGTTAACCAGCCGGCGCCAGGGCGCCACGCGGTTGCCGCCAAGCGGGATGTAGAGGTAGTCCCGCATGAAGCTGGAGAGCGAGATATGCCAGCGGCGCCAGAAATCCGTGACCGTGCGGGCGGTGTAGGGCCGGTCGAAATTCTCGGTGATCTGGAACCCCATCATGCGGCTGAGGCCGATGGCCATGTCGGAATAGCCGGCGAAATCGAAATAGATCTGGAAGGCGTAGCAAAGCATGCCGGCCCAGGCGTAGGGGGCGGGGAGTGTGCTGATGTCCTGGGCGAAGAGCGTATCCGCCACCGCGCCGAGGGGATTGGCGATGAGCACCTTGCGGCCCAGGCCAAGCAGGAAGCGCCAGGCGCCGGACAGGAAAAGGTTGGCGGAATACGCGCGTTTTTCGATCTGTTGCGCGATGTCGTGATAACGGATGATGGGGCCGGCGATGAGCTGGGGAAAGAGGGCGGTGTAGAGTAGGTAGTCGAAGAAGCTCCGGGCCGGCCGGGTGGTGCCCCGGTGGACATCCATGAGATAGGAGATCTTCTGGAAGGTGAAAAAGGAGATGCCTAGCGGCAGGGCGACGTGAGTCCAGGCGATGCTGCCCTGCGCGAGCCAGCCGAGAGCCCCGTTGAGCTGGCCGACGAAAAAGTTGCTGTACTTGAAATACAGCAGCAGGCCGAGGTGACCGGAGATGCCGAGGGTCAGCACGGCGCGCCGGGTGCCCGTGGCGGCGGCGGGGAGGCGGGCGATCCAGAGGCTGATGCCGTAGCCAAAAAGGGCGGAAAGGATGAGGATGCCGGCAAAGGTGGGCTCGCCCCAGGCGTAGAAGAGCAGGCTGCCGAGGAGGGCCACGGCATTGCGGTGCCCGGCCGGCACCGCGTAGTAGAGCGCGATGAAGACGGGCAGGAAGGCGTAGAGGAAAAAGAGCGAGCTGAAAACCATTGCGATGGATGCAACCCGGCCAGGCGGGGTGGCAAAACAAGCCGGAGAGGGTCCAGCAATTTGCCGGAAGGGCGCGAGAAAAAACCATGTCCGGCGCCGGGGGCTTTGCGTTTGACTTGACGGAGTTGGGTTTTGTCATCGCGCATCCCTCCATGTCTGTTCCCACGCACTCATCCGGCCGCCTGTTCTGGCGTGGAGCGGCTGTTGCAGCGATGGTGCTGTTGCTGGGACTGATGGTGCGTTTTCATGAGCCCGGCGTGGGCTGGACGAAGCTGCTTTCCGTGGGGGAGCTGCTGGGCAAGCCGACGGTGACCGCTCTGCGCGGGGTGCCGCATCATGTGGATGAGTTCACCCATGGCTATGATGGTCGGGCCTATGTGCAGCTGGCGCTGCATCCGCTGCTCGGGTCGCCGGAGCTGGATGAAGCATTGGATGATCCGTCCTACCGGGCCCGGCGGATTTTTCTGCCTTGGATGGCGTGGCTGCTGGGGCTGGGGCAGCCGGCCTGGATCGTGCAGATCTATTCGTTGCTCAATGTCGCGTGTTGGCTGGCCTTGGCGGTGATCCTCTGGCGCTGGCTGCCGCCGGACGGGTCCGGCAACTTCCTGCGCTGGGCTGGGGTGATGTTTTCCCATGGCGTGTGCATGAGTGTGCGGCATTCGCTGACCGATCTTCCCGGCCTGTTGTTGGTGACGCTGGCCGTGCTGGCGTGGGAAAAACGGCGGCGCCTGTCCGCCATCGGTGCCATGGCGGCGGCGGCCCTGACCAAGGAAACCTCAGTGCTTGCGGGGGTATTGTGGGCCGGGCCGCCGGTGCAGGGCGGACGGTGGTGGGCGAGGCTGGCGTTAACCGGGGCCCTGGTGGTAGCGCCGCTCGCCTGCTGGCTGGTTTATGTCCGCTGGCGGTTTGGCGCGGGCGGGGAAGGTGTGGGTAATTTCACGCTGCCGCTGGTGGGTCTGGTACAGAAATGGGGCGCTACGTTGGGGGAAATCCGGGCGGAGGGCTGGACTTCCTTCAATCGCAACACCCTGCTCACCGTGATCGCGCTGACCGTACAGATGGGTTTTATGCTGTGCCGATGGCGTCCGGCCGAAGCCTGGTGGCGCATTGGAGCGATGTTTGCGGTGCTGGGATTGCTGGTTGCCCAGCCGGTATGGGAAGGCCATCCCGGGGCGGCTACGCGAGTGATCCTGCCCATGACCCTAGCGTTCAACCTGCTGGTTCCGCGGGGGCGGGCCTGGTTGCCTTTGTTGCTGGCGGGCAATCTTTCCGTTTTTTCGGGAGTGGCGGAATTCACCTCCCACCGGGCCGGGCTCCTCTATTATCGCGGTGAATCGCAACTGGTTTCACAGCAGACTTTCGAGCGCGGGGAAGGCTGGTATCTGGCCGAGTTGAAGGGATGGAAAACCCGGCGCTGGTGCCGTCAGACTGCGGACATCACCCTGCATAACCACGCGACCGGCCCGGTGGAGGCGCGGCTGGAGTTGCAGGTGTCGGCGGTTTCGCCACGGACGCTTTCCCTGCGTCTGGATGGCGTGGAGCTGTGGCGGGGCGAACTCGCGGGCGATACACAGAAGTTTATCACCCCGGCTTTCAAGCTGCCGGCGGGCCGGAGCCGGCTGGAGTTTCATACCGATCTGCCCGCGGAGAAGCCGGTGGAGGGCGACGAGCGCGAACTCAGTTTCTGCGTGTGGGGATTACTGCTGGAGGTGCGGACTCCTGCGCCGGAGTCACCAGCTCGCGATTGATTCCAACCGGCGCCGATAACGGGCGCCGATGGCGGCCGGGGCGAAGCGCTCCGCGATGGTGAGACGGGCGGCGTCGCCAATCTCAGCAGCCAACAGGCGGTCGGCCTGAAGCCGGCGCATCCAGTCGGCGGCATGGTCCACGTCGGCCTCGGCCCAATACTGGCCTTTGCCGTAGGGCCCGTGGTTGCGCTCCAGGGCTCGCAATTCATAACGCACAGGGCAGCCGTTTTTGGCGGTCACGAATTCCGCGGTGGCGGACCAATCGGTGACGATGACCGGTTTGCCGAGATGCATGCATTCCGCGACGGCCAGGCCGAAGCCTTCGGAGCGGTGGAGCGAGACGTAGCAATCGCACGCGGCCTGCAGGGCATAGACGGCGGAACGCGCGAGCGTGTCGGTGATCAGCACCGTGCCGGGCAGATCGGCGAGGTCGGCGCGCAATTGCGCGAGATCGGCTTCGTTGCCGCGGACATTGTGCACTTTGACGACGAGGGCGGCATCCTTTCCAGCCAGACCCGAGCGCCGGAATGCCTCGATGGCGGCGCGGGGATTTTTGCGCGCGGAGTAGGAGTTCAGATCATACAGGACAAGGAGAAGAAATTTGTCCGGTGGCAGGCCGAATTGGGCGCGGTGGTTGCCGGCGGGCGGCTCGAAGGCGATGGCGTGGGGCAGGGTGAAGACCGGCAGGGGCACCTTGATCGCGATGGCGTCGCGCACGAAATCACTCGGGCACCAGATCTCGTCGAAATAGCGGCAGGCGGGGATCCAGGCATCGGGAAACTCGGGGAGTTCCCATGCCCAGTAGGCGATGTTGTGCCGGCCGGTGAGCAACCCGGGATGATGGTGTTCCAGATCGTGCGCGGCGGGCGGGTCGAGGTGGACGACGTTGACCGGATGCGGATTCGTTGTTTGCAGCCGGGCGGCGTAGGTTTGGTCGCCTTGGGGATTCTTGCAGTGGAGCTTCAGCGGGATGAGGGCCGAAGGCAGGCCGGCGGCCTCGGCGGCGCGGACCATGCAGCGGGCGGATTCACCCACCCCGAGTTCGGCGGTGAGAAATCCGGCGATGTTCAGCCCGAGTTGGGCATGCCGGCGAACAAAGGTGGTATTCCACGAGGAGGAGCGGATGGAGAAATCGAAAAGTATTTCGCCATCCACTTCTATTCTAAGGATGCGCAGCCGCCGATTGCGGGCCTGTATGCGCCATGGCTGGAGAAACCCCAGCCCGGTGATGCGGCCAAGCCAGGCCAATGTATTGGCTGTGCCGACACCGCAGAGCTGCAAGGTCAGCACATGATGGTTGACTGATGGTTTGTGCGGGAGCGGCACCTCCAGACGAAATTCCCCGGGGGGCAATGCGGGTTGGGAGGTGATTGCGGTGCCATCGAGCGCGATATTCAGACCTACCGTTCCGTGCGAGCAGGGGTGGTCGGAAGGAGGGAGCACTTTGCCCACGACGGACAGGTGCGCTTTGCCTGTAAGTGAAGGCAGCGTAAGCACCCCGTTTTCGCGGATCCAGAATGAGTCGGGATGCGCTTCATCGTAGAACAGCCCGGAGAACTTGGGGCGCAGGAGAGGTTTCATGCCGTTTGTGCGACTTACGGAACAGAGAGGGAAAGATTTTCAACCATGAACCCCAATTCACGAGGATCATCCTTGGGCCTGAAAGTGCGGCCCTTCAGTTCCCAATGCAATGTATTCAAACCGTTCACCAAGTGGAGTGCCATCACCACCTCGTCCTGGCTTGGTTGCCCCCGCCAGATTTCTGTTTCGCCATGCCGGATGATAATAACTGCTGATCTTGGGCCAGTCAGCTTGAAGCGCAGAGACGCCTGGCTGTTGGTGTTTTCATGCCAATAGCCTGTCATGGCTCGGTGAGCGGCCCAGCGCCAGTTCCTGTTGCCCTGCAGTTCCAACGGATACCATCCGGACACTGCATATAAGCCGGTTGCTCTTTCCTCAGCGTTCCAAGGTTCGAGAAAGTGATGGGCGTTCGGGTCGGGTAACTGTGGCGGAACCTGAGGCCGCAACCGAAATACCTTGAGATGGGAAAGGGCGGCCGGGACGGGAAACTCAATGGCACCCGACGAATGCAAGGCGGCGGCGAGAGCGGTGGCATTGTCAGCATAGGCGCGGCTATCGATCCATATTGCTGAAAATCCAGTGCGCTCCAGTGTGGAGATCATTGGTCCGGGGTCCTGACTCGCGACATAGCTAGCCCAATGCAGCCAAGGAGAGGCATGGAGTTGTCCATAAGAGAAGTGGAGGCTGCTTGAGGTTAAAAAAGGAAGAAAGTGTTGGTAGTCTCCCATTGCTCCTCGTGTGCCAGCTTCAGGAAATGGAGTCGCAGGCAGCTGAAAAATTTTTGCACCCGGTGGGAGGATTTGCTCAAGCGAGCGGGTCAGTGTTTCCATGTCTTTCCAGAAGGCATGATGGCGCTTGGGCATGCTGCGTTCGGCCAGTGGTGGAGTTTGCTCCCACAACGCGACCAGGGCGACGAGTAAGGCGAGGGAGACGGAGAGTATACGGGGCTGTTGGCGGGCTTTCCGGGAGAGGATGCCACCCAGGCAGAATGAGGCCCAGATCATGGCATAAATGCCGATACGACTACCGGCCCGGAACAAGTCCAAGCCGGCGCTCCCCAACCAGGTGTTGATTCCTCCTGAGATACCGAAGGCGATGATCCATGTGAGGCCCCACAGGGGGTCCAAGCTGCGCCAGCGAAAACGATATGCTGAAACCAGGCTTTTGCCAAGAAGTCCGATCAACCCAGCCATACCGAAGAGGCCGAGGTAGTTGTAAAAAAACTCGCCGCTATGCTTGAGCGCAGTTTGGTAAGCACTTCCGATGGAACTGAAGTAAGGAATGCGGTGATCTGCGGGAGGAACAATCCAGTCGGCCAGCCGCAGAGCGTAAGTATGCGTGCCGTGGGCAGTCCGCACAAGGGCTGCGCCGTGCTCTTCATGCAACCATGTCCTCACATGGCCGGCGTTGCTGGCTGCAAAGCTCAAGAAGAGGAAAGCGAAGAGAAAGAGCAGGGGGAGCAACCGGTCCAAGGGGCAGCGCCGCCATAGGCTGAGTATCAGTGTACCACCCGCGACCACGATGGCGAAAAAAGTGAGATAAGGATTGGCGCCGCCAAACCAGATTCCGAGCATCGCAGCCAGCAGCCACCAGTTGAAACGGAGTCCGCTCCATGGCGCGTGGCGCGCGGCCCGGGCGCAGATAAGCACTAATGGAGGTAATAAAAAAGTCTGGCTGAGGCTAAGGGTGATGCCCCAGCGAACATTATAACTGCAAAAGGCAAAGATCAGAGCCAATGAGGCCGCCCATTCCGGGCGCCAGCGCAGCCAGCGCCCGCAGAGATAAAATGAGACGGCGTTCAAGCCGAAGATGAGCGCACTTGTAAGTTGTATGGCGGCGATGAGGCCAACGCCTTTCGCTAACAGGCCTGCAAAATTGAAGAGGAGTTTGTCCGGTACCGGATAGGGGGTCCAATCTGCCTTGATCGGGGCACCCAGCCGGTCGATGGGGGCGGAGCGTGCAAGCACAGGCCAAGGCTCGTGGCTGGCTATCTTTACGCGTGCATAGACTTCCAATGGATCGCCTTCCAACCAATGAGGCTCGGACCAGTCACTGTATGCTGTCCGATTGAAGAGCACGCTTGCGCAGACAAGAGCCGATAGAAAAACTAGGATGGTCTGCCCCCACAAGGTAGGTCGGGAAAAAGGAGAAACAGGCGTGCGCATCGTTTGATGGGCGAGTGGAGTTAAAGCAGGTAATTCCGATAGTCTAAAACCGGATCAGGCTGGCCGGCTTTTCGTTTGTCCAGGCATGAAGATCATGGCCAGTCCACCCGCTAGGCTCCAGCCGGTCGTCACCGCCCAGAAGGCCAGAGCCAGCCAGAGCACGGGACCGGATTGCCCGGCGCCAAAACCGAGCCAGCCCAAGACTACGACGAGCGTGCCCTCACGCACGCCATGCCCGCCGATGCTGATGGGGAGTGAGGCGGCGACATACGCGGCGCTGGCGGCCACGGTCAGCGGCAGCACGCCGATGGTCAGGCCCACACTGTGCGCCAGCAGCCACAAGGCGGCAAAGTCCAGGAGCCAGATGCAGAGGCTGGCGGCCAGGGCGATCGCCAGTGCGTGATGCCGGGATTGAAATGCGGCGACGGCCCGGCCCAGGGCCTCGGCCTGTTCAGAGCCGAGCCAACGGCGGGCGACTGGTTGCCACCAGCGTGGGCTGAACAGCAGGCAGAGGCCGGCGAGCAGGCCGCACCAGGCCAGCAGGCTGACGATGAGCAGCGTCCGCAGTTCGTGCCGGATGCCGGTGAGAAAAAAATGCAGGCCGAGAGCGGCGACCGCCAGTCCCAGCAGGGAGCCGAAGCCGAGCAGGCGGTCGGCGATCACGCTGGCCGCCGCGCCGGCTTTGCGATCCGGGGCGACCTGCCAGATTTTATAGACGCGCACGCCGTCACCGGCGATGCCACCGGGAAGAAATGAATTGTAGAAATTACCCAGCCAGAAAAGCGCGTGAACCCAGGCCGGGCGCAGGGAAATGGCCTGCATGCTGAGGAGTTGCTGCCAACGCCAGGCCTGCAAGGGGTAGGCAAGCCCGGCCAGCAGCAGCGCGGGGAGAGCAAAGGTCCAGTCAAGCGAGCGCAGTTGTCCGAAGTCGCGCCAGTCCACCTGCCAGACGATCCACGCCAATACACCACCGGAAATCGCAACGCGCAGCAGCGCGCCCGGGGTGAAATGGTGATGGGAGGGAGCAGGCACGCTCCAAGTGGATGGAGGTCATGCACAAGTGAGGCAAGCGTGACGCTTTTTTGTCGCCAGTGGGGCGAGGGCGCGGGCATTGAAGCTGCGCATGCAACTGGACGAATACCGCAAGCTGGCCGAGGTGGAGGACAGGATGTGGTATTTCCGGGCGCTCAACCGGCGCATGGCCGAGGGGCTGCGGCGCGGGCTGGGTGCGGGAACCTCTGCCCGCGTGCTGGATGCCGGGTGCGGCACCGGCGGGTTGATCAACCATCTGCGGGAGGAAGCGGCAGGCTGGCAGGTGACGGGGCTCGATTTCTCCCCGCGGGCCTGCGAACTTGCGCGGGCCCGCACCGGCGTGGAGATTGTGCAAGGCTCCATCACCCAGTTGCCGTTTGCGGATGAAACGTTTGAGGCGGTCGTTTCGGCTGATGTGGTGTGTCAGGTCGAGGATGATGCCAGGGCCTTGTGTGAATTCGCCCGCGTGCTCCGGCCCGGCGGGGTGATCCTGGTCAATGTGCCGGCGTTCCGCTGGCTGTGGTCGTATCATGATGACACCTGTGAGACCCGGCATCGCTACACCCGGCCCGGTTTGCTGGCGCTCTTTCGCGAGGCCGGTCTGGAGGTCGGGTTCGCTTCCTATGTGAACTTCCTGCCACTGCCGCTCATCGCCCTTCGGCGCAAATTGTTCCGTCCGGCGGACCCGACGAGTGATGTGCGCTTGTACCCCCGGCCGGTGGAGGCCATCTTCGCCGGTATGGCTCGAATGGAGTTTGCGTGGATGAAACTCGGAGGGCGGCTGCCCTTGGGCAGTTCTGTCTTCATCGCGGGACGAAAACCGGCCTGAGTCATGCGCATCGTTTCCTCCTTTAAGGGCGAGTTTTCCGGCAAGCGTGTCCTGATCACGGGCGGTCTGGGCTTCATCGGTTCCAATCTGACCCGGCGGCTGGTCGCGCTCGGCGCGAAGGTGACGGTGCTCGACAGCCTGATCCCCGAATACGGCGGCAACCCGCGCAACCTCGCGGGCTTGGAGCGCAAGGTGAGTGTGCATCTCTCGGATGTGCGCGACCGGCTCA
The DNA here is from genome assembly GCA_964429385.1 of uncultured Opitutaceae bacterium. Classification (GTDB taxonomy): domain Bacteria; phylum Verrucomicrobiota; class Verrucomicrobiia; order Opitutales; family Opitutaceae; genus UBA2377. The sequence continues at coordinate 129,395 of CAYSBR010000003.1, read as the reverse complement.
GCCTGCCGGCTTTTGTGCGGGGGCAGGATTATCTTTTCAATCTGGCGGGGCAGACGAGTCACATGGACTCGATGACCGATCCGGAAACGGACCTGGAGATCAACTGCCGCGCGCAGCTTTCCCTGCTTGAAACCTGCCGGCGGCACAATCCCGGCATCCGCATCGTCTTTGCCAGCACGCGGCAGATCTACGGCCGGCCGGATTACCTGCCGGTGGATGAAAAGCATCCGCTTCGTCCGGTGGATGTGAACGGGATCAACAAACTGGCCGGTGAGGAATACCATGTGCTCTACAGCGAAGTGCACGGCATTCGCAGCACGGTGCTCCGTCTGACCAACACGATCGGGCCGCGCATGCGGATCAAGGATGCCCGTCAGACTTTCGTGGGTGTGTGGATCCGCCGGTTGGTGGAGGCACAGCCGTTCGAGGTCTGGGGCGGGGAACAGTGTCGCGACTTCACTTATGTGGACGATGCGGTGGAGGCGCTGCTGCTGGCGGCGGCGCATCCGGTGGCGGAAGGGCAGGTTTACAATCTGGGCGGGCCCCCGCCGGTGTCGTTGCGCCAGTTGGCGCAATTGCTCGTGGAGGTGAATGGCGCCGGGGAATTTGTGGTGAAGCGGTTTCCCGCGGACCGGAAGAAGATCGATATCGGGGATTTCTACGCGGATCACGGTCTGATCACCGCCCAGCTCGGCTGGCGGCCGCGCACCGCGCTGCGCACGGCGCTGCGGCGCACGCTGGCGTATTACCGGAAGGAGTTGAGTCACTATGTCTGAGAAGATTCTTCTCACGGCGGATCCCAAGGCCGGGTATCAGGCGCATGCGGCCGAGATCGAGGCGGCGATTGCGCGGGTACTGGCCAGCGGGCACTACATTCTTGGACCGGAAGTGGCGGCATTCGAGCAGGAGTTCGCCGCCTTCCATGGCGGAGGCGAAGTCGTGACGGTAGCCAACGGCACGGAGGCACTGGAATTGGCGCTGCGGGCCGCGGGGGTACGGGCGGGCGATCAGGTAGCCACGGTGGCGAACACGGTTTCCGCCACCGCGGCGGCGATCCAGCAGATTGGCGCGCACCCGGTGTTTGTGGAAATTGATCCCGCGACAATGGTGATGGCGGCGCCGGCATTGGAATCCGTGTTGGCGCGGGCCGGTGGCGGCATCCGGGCTGTGGTGCCGGTGCATCTCTACGGTCATCCGGCGGACATGCCGGCGATCATGGCAACGGCGCGGCGGCACGGGGCAAAGGTGGTGGAAGATTGCGCGCAGTCGCATGGCGCGGAAGTGGGCGGCCGCAAAGCCGGCACCTGGGGTGAGGCGGCGGCTTACAGTTTTTATCCGACCAAGAATCTCGGAGCCCTGGGTGACGGCGGCGCGGTTTTCACCGGCGATCCGGCGATCGCGGACCGGGTGCGCCTCCTGCGCCAATACGGCTGGCGGCAGCGCTATGTGAGCGAAGTGCCGGGGCGTAACAGCCGGCTTGACGAAATTCAGGCGGCGGTGCTGCGGGTCAAGTTGCGGCATCTGCCGGCGGAGAACGCGCGGCGGCGCAGCTTGGCGGACCGTTATCTCGCGGCGCTGGCCGGTCGCGGGCCGGTGTTGCCGGCGGTGGCGCCCGGCGTCGTGCCGGTGTGGCATCAGTTCACGCTGCGCACTCCGCGGCGGGAGCAGTTGCTGGCCCATCTGGTCGCGCGGGGGATCAGGGCCGGGGTCCTGTATCCCATGCCCCTGCACCGCCAGCCGGCGTATGCCGCGCTTCAGGTCGATTTGCCGCTGACGGAGCAGGCCTGCGCCGAGGTCTTGTGCCTGCCGGTTCACCCTGGGTTGGATGTGGCTGATGTTGACAGGGTTGTGTCAGAGGTCTTTCGCTGCCTCGGTACATGAGGTCAAATGCGCCCGCTCTCAGCTTGGTGGTCCCGCTCTACAACAGCGAAGCGACAATCAGGGCTCTGGTGCGTGATATAGAAGCGCTGACCGTCGAGGGCGGACATGAGATTATCCTCGTCAATGACGGGAGCCGCGACGGCACGGTGGCGGTCTGTCGTGAACTCGTCCGCACCGCGCGCGTGCCGGTGATTTTTGTGAATCATGCGCGCAATTATGGAGAGCATAATGCGGTGCTCAGCGGCTACCGCCATGCGCGCGGCGCGCATGTGGTGAATCTTGATGACGATGGGCAGAATCCGCCGGCGGAAGCGGTGCGGCTGTGGCGCCATGCCTGTGAGCAGGGATTGGATGCGGTCTTCGGAAATTATCAGGTGAAGCAGCATGCGGCCTGGCGCAACCTCGGGAGCTGGTTCACGAATCGCATCACCGATCTGGCGCTCGACAAGCCGCCGGGCTTTTACCTGTCCAGCTTCAGGTGTGTGACCGCGATGGTGGCGCGTGAGGTGGCGGCGTATGCCGGGCCCTTCCCTTACGTTGATGGCCTCATCCTGCAAGTGACGCAAAATATCGGTTCATTGGAAGTGGCGCACGCGGCGCGGCAGGCGGGGCAAAGCGGCTATACGCTGCGCCGTCTGGCGCGGCTGTGGTTGAGCGCCTGGGTGAATTTCTCCGTGCTGCCGTTGCGCCTGGCCACGTTGCTGGGGCTGATCACGGCCACGCTGGGATTGATTGGCGTCGGGGTGGTCGCATGGCTGAGACTGACCGATCAGGGGCCGTCGTTCGGCTGGGGCTCGCTGATGGCCGGACTCCTGCTTTTTTCCGGCGCGCAGCTCGTGATGCTTGGATTGATCGGCGAGTATCTGGGCCGGATGTTCCTGACCGTGAACCAGCGGCCGCAGTCAGTGGTGCGCGAGGTGGTGCGCGGCGGTCCGGCGTCACCGTGAACCTTTAACGAGGAGCAAACAATCGGTCCCAGCGGGCGATCTCGGCGTCAAGGGCGTGGTGGGTGGCCTGGCGAACGAGAGGGGGCGGAGGTGTTTTCCGGCCAACGAGACAGGCCAAGGATCCGAAAGCCAGAGCGCGATTCGATGAAGTGAACGGCTCATCCAGGCGGGTGTTTAAAAAATGGTCGGCCCAGGCGGGGGCGGCCAGGTCGGGTATCGTATGACGCCAACGAACAGCGAGGCGCCGGCTGTTTTCCTCGTCGCGCAGTTTGCGTCCGGGAGACGCGCTGATGTGGTGCAGAACGGTGCTGCGCAGCGAGACTGCATTGATCCGGCCGGAATCCCGGGCGCGCAGGCAGAGATCAACATCTTCACTGCCGTTGACATAGCCTTCGTCAAAGCCTCCGAGTGTCCGCCACAGTGTGGCAGAGAGCAATGCGCATGCTCCCGTCACTGCTGAAACGATCCGGTAGCCGGGATACAGCAGCGCGGGAAAGGGGAGGCTGGTGTCGTGGGCGGGCTTACCCTTATGGTCGAAAAAAATGCCGGTGTGATCAATCAATCCAGTCCGCGCATCACGCTGAATATTGCCCACGAGACCGGGGGAGGAAAGTCGATCATGGGTGGCCATCATCGGCTCCAACCAACCGGGAGCGAGCACAAGGTCATTGTTGAGGAGCGCCAGGAAGGTCCCTTGAGCGGCGGTCGCGCCGCGGTTGTTGGCTGCCGCGTAGCCGAGGTTGCGCTCATTGAGCACCACTTTGAATGGGCGCGCAGGCAGGGTCGCCAACCATTCACGCGTGCCATCTGTGCTGCCATCGTCCACGAGAATGATCTCGTGCGGTAGGGCGGCCGGCAGGGAAGCCCGCAAGGTGCGAACGCACTCCCGGGTGTGGGAGAGGCAGTTGAAAAGCGGGATGATGAAGGAGACCTGCATGCCGGCGTCGGATCAAAAGCAAGCACCCTGAGCCGACGGCTGCACGGATAAAAGCGTGTGACGACCGGGCTCGACGTGCGGGATTTTGCCTGCGGGCGTTGTGGTCTCCAGCGGGTGGCGGAAAGCGGATCACACTCAGCCCAGCAGGCGTTTGAGGTATTCGCCGTAGGAGGATTTGCCGAGTTGCCGGATATTGGCCTCGAGTCCGGCGCGGTCGATCCAGCCCTGCGTGTAAGCAATTTCCTCGATGCAGGCGATCTTGAGGCCGGTGCGGTTTTCAAGCACGTGGACAAATTGGGCGGCCTCGATGAGGGAGTCGTGGGTGCCGGTGTCGAGCCAGGCGGTGCCGCGGCCGAGCAGTTCGACGCGCAGGTTGCCGGCTTCGAGATAAAGGCGGTTGAGATCGGTGATCTCCAGCTCACCGCGGGGGGAGGGTTTCAGGCTGCGTGCCAATGAGACGACTTCCCGGTCGTAGTAATACAGGCCCGGCACCGCGTAATTGGATTTCGGCTGCTTCGGTTTTTCCTCCAGTGAGAGCACCTTGCCGTCGGCGGCGAATTCGACGACGCCGTAGGCGGTGGGGTTGGCCACATGGTAGCCAAAGATGGTGGCGCCCTCGGTCCGGGCGGAAGCTTCCGCCAGCGACTGCGCGAAATGGTGGCCGTAGAACAGGTTGTCGCCGAGGATCAGGGCAGACGGTTCATTGCCGGTGAGGAACCCGATATCGGCGGCGATATGGAAAGCCTGGGCCAGCCCGTCGGGGCTGGGCTGCTCGGCGTAGGTGAAGGTGACGCCGAGGTTGGCGCCGTCGCCCAGCAGCTTGCGGAAAAGCGGCAGATCCTGCGGGGTGGAGATGATGAGAATCTCCCGAATGCCGGACAGCATCAGCACCGACAGCGGATAGTAGATCATCGGCTTGTCGTAAACCGGCATGAGCTGCTTGGAGACCGCGATGGTGAGCGGATAGAGGCGGGTGCCAGAGCCGCCGGCGAGGATGATGCCTTTGCGGGAGGGCGCGCCAGTTGAAGAGGAAAGTTGAAATTTAGGTGAAGACATCAGCGGTCGAGGGATTTGATGAGTCCGTGAATCACGCGGGATCGCTTGCGCAGTTCAGCGACAAGCGATTTGCCACGCTCCTGAGGGATGCGGCCAAGCGCGGTGGCGCGCAAGACTTCGAGCGAGCTACGCCGGCGTAGCCCAGGAACTGCTGGAACCCGGCCTTGCCGCTGCGTTCGCGCCCTTTGGCAATGTTGTTTCCGGCGCGCGCGATCTGGTCTTTGGGCAGGCGATAAAAGCTCGATGCTCAATTTTGGCGAGCGCCGCCAGACTTCCAGTTTCTCGAATGACTCATCCGCCGACTGCATCGCTCTTGAACTTCAACTTTTGACTTAAACCGCTCCAGCGCCCAAGCGCTGGAGTTTGTAGGAGCCGTCGAGGATGGACTGCCACCAGGGCTGATTATCGAGATACCACTGGACGGTCTGGCGGAAGCCGGAAGTGTGATCCTGTTTGGGCGTCCAGCCGAGCTCGCGCTTGATCTTTGATGCATCAATGGCGTAGCGCAGGTCATGGCCGGGCCGGTCGGTGACGAAGGTGATCTGGTCGGCGTATTTCTTGCCGTCGGCGCGCGGGCGCAGTTCGTCAAGCAGGCCGCAGAGCAGGCGCACGAGGTCGATGTTTTGACGCTCGTTGTTGCCGCCGATGTTGTAGACCTCGCCCACGCGGCCGCGTTCCAGCACCGCGCGGATCGCGGCGCAGTGGTCCTTCACGTACAGCCAGTCGCGCACGTTGCTGCCATCGCCGTAGACCGGCAACGGCTCGCCGGCCAGCGCCCTGGCGATCACCAGCGGGATGAGCTTTTCCGGAAACTGGTAGGGGCCGTAGTTGTTCGAACAGTTTGTCACCAGTACGGGCAGCTTGTAGGTGTCGGCCCAGGCGCGGGCGAGATGATCGGACGAGGCCTTGCTGGCGGAATAGGGGGAGTGGGGATCGTAGGGCGTTGTCTCGGTGAAGAGGCCGGTGGCGCCGAGCGAGCCATAGACTTCGTCGGTCGAGACATGAAGGAAACGGAAGCGGTCCTTCTCGGCGCCGGTGAGTTTTTCGAAATAGGCGCGGGCGGCCTGCAACAGTGTGTAGGTGCCGACAATGTTGGTCTGGATGAAGGCGCCGGGGCCATCAATGGAGCGGTCCACATGGCTCTCGGCGGCGAGGTGCATGACCCAGTCGGGCTGGAAGTCGGCGAAAAGCCGACCGAGGGCCGCGGCATCGCAAATGTCCGCCTGCGCGAAACGGTAGCGGGGATTCTTCTCCAGATCGTCGAGCGAGTGCCGGTTGCCGGCGTAGGTGAGGGCGTCCACGTTGAGCACGGTGTGCTCCGTGGTGGTGACAAGGAGACGGACGAGATTGCTGCCGATGAAGCCGGCGCCGCCGGTGACGAGGATTTTCATGATGCAGTAAGTCAGGCTGAAGCTTTCACCCAGCGGCGCAGGTCGCGTTCGACGGCTTCGTGAACTTCGGTCATTTTGATGCCGGCGGAGGCGAGCTTGGAGGAATCCATCGTGCAGTTGGAGCGCGGGGTCTTGGCGGCGGTGCGCATGAACTCGGCTTCGTCGGTGAAGAATTGGAAATCCTTGTCGGAGACGCCGGCCTGCTTGATGAGGCCGACGACTTCGCGGGTGGTGACTTCGCCGGGATTGGTGACGTTGTAGAGGCCGAAGGGCACGCGCTTTTCCCAGCAGGCAAAGGTGGCGGCGACGAACTCCTCCAGTTGCGAAATGGAGTTGGTGGCTTCGAGCAGGGTCTGGTAGCGCATCAGCTTCGTGAGGTAGTTGCGCGGGTTGTCCACTTCGTTGAAGGGGATGCGCAGGCGCCAGATGTAAACGTCGTCGCGGCCGGCGAGCACCTCTTCACCGAGGGCCTTGGTGCCGGAGTAGAAGCTGCAGTTGTCGGTGCGGAAGGTGAAATTGGGCGTATCGGTCTCGGTGAAACCGCGGCCGTCGGGTCGGGAACCGGTGTAGATGCAGCCGGAGGAGACATGGCCCCAGGGCAGCCCTGCGTCGGCGCAGGCCTGCGCGATGATGCCGGGGAGGACGCCGTTGCCGAAGAGGCAGTCGGCCTTGTGGAGCTCGCAGGCATCCACATTGGGTTTGCCGGTGTAGCCGGCGGCGTTGATCAGGAATTCGGGCTTCTCACGACGGAGCAGTTCGGTCAGTGCGGCCTGGTTGGTATAGTCGAACTCAGCCCGGCGCAGGTTGCGAAAGGGGATGCCCTTGCGCTGCAGCAGGGTTTGATAGGCCGAGCCCACATAACCGGAACCTCCGAGTAGATAGATCATGGAGCGGGTACTAGGAATGGGGAACACGACAAGGTCAACCTGCCGGTTCCGGCGCCGGGGCGCGGTTTCACTTCCGCCGGTAATCGCCGCGGCTGAAGTATTTTTCCAACCAGACGTAGGCGCAGATGAAAAAATAGCGGCTGCCCATCTCTTTGATCTTGAGCTTGGCCTCGCCGTATTTGCGGTTGCGCCACGAGATGGGCACCACCGTCCACGTGTAGCCGCGCACGATGGCTTTGAGCGGGATCTCGACGGTGAGATTGAAGTGAGGGGAAAGGAAGGGGCGGCACCCTTCGATGACGGTGCGGCGGTAGGCCTTGAAGGCGTTGGTGGTGTCGTTGAGCGGGATGTTGAAGCCGATGCGGACGAAGAAATTGGCGAGGCGGTTGACGAAGAGTTTGACGCGCGGGTAATCGTAAACCGCTCCGCCCTTGACGAACCGGCTGCCGAAGACGCATTCCCAGCCCTCATTGAGCAGTCGCCAGTATTTCACCGCATCATCCGGCGAATCCGAAGCGTCGGCCATCATGATGGTGCAGGCGTCGCCTTTGATGTGGTTGAGTCCGCAGATGACCGCGCGGCCAAAGCCGTTGGGGCTTTTATTCTGAACGGGGGCGAGGGTGGGAATACTTTGCTTCAGTTCCTGCAGAACGGCCCAGGTCCGGTCCTTGCTACCATCGTCCACCACGACAATTTCATGCGGAACGTTTTCCCGGGTGAGGGTGGCGTGGAGATCGCGCACGGTGGGCGGCAGCGATTCTTCCTCGTTATGAGCGGGAATGACGATGGAATAGAGTGAGAGCGGGGCAGTGTCGGCCGCGGGCATCTGGGCAATCAGGGCGATTCTGCTTCGAGCGGCAAGCCTTGGCTCAACGCGGGGCGGAGAGCTCCAGCCAGTCGGGATGGGCTTCGGCATGGAGCGCGATTTCTTCCAGAATGGCGTCGGTGGGCGTGGCGGGTTGCCAGTTCCAGATGCGCGTGGCTTTGCTGTGGTCGAGCACCATCCAGCCGATGTCGAATGGGCGCGGGGTGCCGTCCTGGATGACTTCATGCGGGCCGAAGCGCCCGGCGCACCAGTCGCTGAGCTGCCGGAGTGAACGGGCCGAGGCGGCGCCGCCGGAGAAATTGGCGAGCCGGTCGCCGACGGGGAGTGCGGGCGCGGTGAACTGTTTTTCCAACACGGGCAGCAGGTCGCGGGGATGCAGGCAGTCGCGCACCTGATGGCCGTGGCCGCCGAAGCCGAGGTATTTGAGCGGACGTTTTCGCAGCCAGGCATTGATCCAGTAGGCAAAAATGCCCTGGTCGGCGCGGCCGAATTGTCCGGCCCCGGCGAGGACGCCGCAGCGGTTGATGAACACGGGGAAGCCGAAGGTCTCGCCATATTCCAGGGCCATGGCTTCCGAGGCGAGCTTGGTGGCGCCGTAGAGCGAGATCGGTGCGGTGGTGGCGAAGGATTCGTCAAGCCCGGCCGGGCTGACCGAAGTTAAGCGTTGAGGGTTGGGAGTGGAGAGACGGAAAGCGTCGTTGACGGCTTCGAGCGGCAGCGTGGCCAGCGGGGCGATGGAGTAAACGCGGCTGGTGGAGAGGAGGATGAAGCCGGCTTTGTGGGTCTTGCAGTATTCGAGGAGGTTGATCGTGCCGGTGAGATTGTGATCCACGAGTTCGCGGGAGCTTGTGCGCCCATCCACGCCGGCGAGCACGCTGGGGTTGGCGGCGGCATCGAGCACGAAGTCGGTGGCGGGCAGCGCGTCCATCGCGCGGGCGTCGCGCAGGTCGGCTTCGATGACTTTCACGCCGAGCGTCTCCAGTGGCGCGCGGTTGGTCTCGCTGCCGGGGCGGATGAAGTTGTCGAAGCCACTGACCTGATGACCGGCGGCAACCAGCCCGCGCGCGAGCGTGCTGCCGACGAAACCACAGATGCCGGAGATGAGGATTTTCATGCTGAAAATCAGTTTAAGTGAGAAGTTGAAGTTTAAGGAAGCCGCGAATCCCGGCCAAAGCCGGAGCGAAAACCCTTCGGTTGCAACCGATGCCAAGGCGGACGCGATGGCAATCCCGGTTAAAACGTCGCCGTAAACGAGACCGAGTAGGTGCGCTGGCGCCAGTCGCCGTAGGGTTGCACCCCGGCGCCGGAGGAAGCGCTGGCGTAACGGGGGAAGCCGGCGTCGAGGAGATTGTTCACACGCAGCTGCGCCCGGAGCGCGCGGCGATCATCCCAGCGCGGAAGCCAGCGGCCGATGTCCGCCTGCACATAGGCGTCGCACTGCCAGTAGGGGTCGATCTGGCGGCTGCGCTGGGCCGGCCACTCCGCAGTGGGCAGGCGTTGGGCATGAAAATACTGGGTCTCAAAACCGAGGCCGAAATGCCGGCTGGACCAGGCCGCGTTCAGGTTGGCGCGATAGCGGAGCAGGCGCACCGAGCCATCGGGATCGGTGAACTGATCCACCCAGGGAAGATGCTCGAACAGCTGGTTTTCGTAGCGCTGAAACCAGAGAAGGCGTCCACGCAGTTCCAACGTGCCGCCGAGGCACTGATTCCAGGTGTAGTCGAGTGTGCCGGTCCAGTGCTGGGATCGGCGGGAGGCGGCGTTGACGCCGCCGGTGATGACCTGGGTGATGCGGCCCGGTCCGCCGGGGGACGCAGGGTTGCGCAAGACGCGTTCGGGGAAAAGCGCTTCCAGATTCACGGTGGCCTGGGCATCGAGTCCGAGGATTTCGTTCACCTTGGTGGTGTCCACGAAATCGAGGGCGGCGCGAAAGCGATGAACCTGCCCGCGTTGCCACACGACGCCGGCGGTCTGCGTGACGGCTTCTTCGGTGTTAAGGGTAAAATCAACGGCTTCGTCGGCCTGCACATCGTAGCTCTCCTGGCGAAGCGGATCGAATATCGGGGTGAGGTTGAGGCCGGAGCCAGGGGTGGTCGGCGCTTCCAGGCGGCGGCTCATCCGGGGCGTGGGCATGCGATTCGAGTGAGTGAAGCTGCCTCGCAGGATGAATCCGCCGGCGAGTTCCGCCTTCAGGCCGAAGGTCGGGGCGAAGTTGGTTTCGTTGCTTTGGCTGGAGGCGACGTAGCGGGCGGCCAGGCTGCCTTCGAGACTGTGGAGGGATGATGATAGCCAACGGCGAGGCAGCAGCGGGGCCTGCAATTCCCCAAAGAAGCTGTAGCGCTCAAGCGAGCGGCCTGCCCAAGTCTCCAACGGCTGGGCGAGGTTGTCGTCGGCGTAACGTTTTTCATCGGTGTAGCTGGCGAGCCGGTTGAGCCGGTAATCGGCGCCGAGGTTGAGAATGCCTTCGCCCGTGGGCAGGCGGAGCGCCGGTTGCGTGAGCCGGGCGGAGGCATCCAGCGTTTCGTAGTGGCCCACCGTCACGAACCGGTCCGGGCCGCCATGAAAAATGAGCACTTCGTCGTAAAGGGCGGCCGGGGGCGGGTGGCGCTGCGTGTCGCGCAGGGGATTGTAGCGACCCTGATCCACGAGTTGTTGCCAGCGGTCGCCGTCGGCTCCGGCCAGACCGCGATAGCGTGAGAGGTTGCGGGCCAGCTGGGCGTCGAGTGTGATCTGCCACGCGTCGGGCAGGCGGAGGAGCGCGCCGGCGAGCACGGAGGTGTAGTCAATGCGGGCCTCGCTGTAGTTTTCGCCCAGATGCGGCGCGGTTTCGTTGAGGGTGATGGCGACGGTTTGTCCGAATGGATTGAGTGGAGAGGAGGCGGGCAACGTGAGGTCGCCGGTGAACACGTCATAACCGCGGTTGACCACGGTGCTGACGTAGGCGCCATCGAGCCCCAGCTGCAGCCAGGGAAAAGCGTCATAGGTGAGGGAGCCGAACCAGGTCGTGCGGCTTTGTTTGCGGGCGTAGGGGGAGTCAAGGCTGTTGAGAGAGGCGGCCAGTCCGCCGGGAGAGTCAAAGAAATCAAGAGCGAGCTGGCCTTCGCGGCCGGCGAAGGCGGCCAGTCCGCCGGTGCCGTCGGCGCCGGGAGCGACCGAGGTATGGGAAGAAGAACCATGGCCGAAAAGCGGTGATCCATCCACACTGCGGATGTTGGGGGTGGCTCGGTAAAGTTGATCCGCGGAGAGGGGGCGTTCGCGTGCGGCCGCCTGCCGGTAGCCGAGTTCGGATTCGGTGGCGGGGTGTATCCGGGTGTGGCCGGCGCTGAGGCGCAGCCGGAGCGCGCCGCCGAGCAGGGATTGCCCGTGCTGGAGGGAGAAGGAGGATTGGGGCGCGTCAAAGCCGCCGAGTGCGTTGGTGTAGGTGGTTGTCACCTCCGTGGCATCGGCATCGGGGCGGAGCACGATGTTGATGACTCCGCCGACCGGGTTGCCGCTGTAGAGCGCGGAGGCGGAGACCGGCAGGACCTCGATCTGCTGCACCAAGTTGATGGGGATGAAATTCACATCCGGCGGGGCGGATCCCGAAAAACTGGTGAGGACTTCCGGCAACCGGCGGCCGTTGACGAGCACCACGGTCTCGTCGGAGTCATAGCCGCGCAGCTTGAGGTTGGTGCTGCCGACGGTGAATGAGTCCAGATTGACGTTCTGCTCCGGGGGTTGCGTGGCTGCGTCGCTTTCCAGGACGACACGTTGGAGAAACTCATTCAGATCCACAACGCCGCTGCGGACGATCTGCTCGCGGGTGTGGATGGTGAAGGGGAGGGCGTCGTTTTCGGTGCGGAGGAGATCGAGATTGCCGGTGGCTTGACGTGGAGTGAAACGCAGGCCCTGCCGGGCGTCATACGCTTCGGCTTCGATGACGTAAGGTTCAAGTTGGGTCAATTCGCCGGCGGGCGCCAATGTCTGGGCCCGCAGGGTCAGGGTGCGCCCGGGCGGGACGGTGATGCCGGTGATCTCGATGGGCCGGTAGTTGGACGCTTCGATTTCGAGCTGGTGGGTGCCGGCGGGAACGACGGGAAAATGAAACCGTCCCCGCGCATCCGTCACGGTTTCGAGTCCTGTATCCTTGAGCAGGATGCGGGCTCCGGCCGCGCTGGTGCCGCCTGGAATGAAAAGGCGCCCGCGGATGGCGCCGGGGATGTGGGTTGCGGGCATGACGACAAATTTGCCGTCGCTGTGCTGGCGGGTGACGAGCGGGGTGGGTCGCAGCAGCAGGCTGAGCGCTTGGACGGGTTCATAACGCCCGCGCAGGCCCGGAGTGGAGACGTCGCGCACGTCGTTGGCGGAATACAGGACGTCGGTCCCCGACTGGGCCGAAAATGCGAGCAGTGCGGAGGCGGCGGCCTGCGGCGGGATGTCGAAATCCACCGGGGCGGCCGTCATCCAGCCGGGCAGCCAGCCGACGACGATCAGGCATCCCCAACGAAGGAGCGCGAGGCAGGGGCCGGAGCGGGTGGACATATTGGCGGCGCGGGCCACTTTTACCGGGAGGCAACCAGACCGACTTGGATCGATCCATTCAGGCTGCGGCTCACGCGGACAGGCAGCACTTCTTCCAGGGCCGTCAGAAACCCATCCAGATCATCCAGATTGAAGCGTCCGCCCACCCGCAATTCGCCGGCGCCGGCGGTGGCGGTCAATCCCCGCCCATGATGGCGGGCAAAACGGGCCAGAGCGGAGGAGAGCGGGGTATCAATGAAAACGACCTGCCCCTGCCGCCAGGCCAGAGCCACGCGCAAGGCCTCTTCATCCAGAGATTGCCGGACGAGCGTGCCGGTTTCCGTGGTCAGGCGGTCGCCGGCCACGAGCGTGAGCGGAGCGATGTGCCCGCCATCGGAGAGGGCGGAGGGACTGACCCGTACCGAGCCGGTGGTGACGATGACCTCCAGACTGTCGGCGGACTCGGTGCGCACGGCGAAGATCGTGCCGGTCACCTGTACGGAACCGGCGGGAGTCTCGACGACGAACGGGCGGTCGGGATCTTTGCTGACGGCGAAGAGCGCCTGTCCGTCCACGAGCCGCACGCGGCGCTCGGTGGCGCTGATCTCGACCTGCAGGCTGGTGCGGGCATTGAGCTCCGCCCGGCTGCCATCCGCGAGTTTGAGTACCTGGCGCTGGGCGACGGAGGTGGCGATGGTTTCAAACTGGGTGACGGGACGGCCGGCCCAGAACACGAGGGCCAGGGCGGCGGCTGCGGCGAGAGGGAGCGTGGCCAGCCAAAGTGAAAAGCGCCGGCGGGGCGGGCGCGTCTGAGGCACTTCCACGCGTCCGGTCTTGGCCAGTGCGGGCAGCAGAATTTCCAGGTCGGCCGAGAACTGGCAGTAGCCGGACAACAGTTCGCGGTGCGCGGGAGCGGCTTCGAGCCAGGCTTCGAGGGCCACACGCTCTTCAGCGGAAAGCACGGAGCCTTCGAGTTTGGCGGCCCAGAGGGCGGCCTCGTCTTCGGTGGAAGAAGCAGCGGAGGGAGAGGGATTCATCGTGTGTTGGCCTGCTGGCCCAGGATTGAAGAGGGAGGTGAGGTTTCCGCATCCAGCTGCGCCCGCAGCAGGCGCAGCGCCCGTGCGTGCTGTTTTTCCACGGTGCTGATGGCGATGCCCAGGCGTTCGGAAATTTCCTGATGGGAGAGCAGTTCGATTTTGCGGAGCAGGAGGACGGTGCGGCAACCGGTCGGCAGCTGCGCGATGGCGTGCTGCACGCGCTCCAGTTCCTGTCGCGCCATCACTTCGTCGGCGACGCCGGGCTGGCTGGCGGTGAAGGTCTCGGGGGTGAGCTCCGCGCCGCTGATTGGGGAGATCTTGCGCCGTCGCAGTTGGTTGATGGCGAGGCGGCGGGCCGTGGTGTAGAGGAGCGCTTCGGGATTTTCAGCGGGGGTTTTCTCCGTGGCGCGCAGGATGCGCAGGTAGGCGTCGTGGGCGACATCCTGGGCCTCGCTGGCATTGCCGAGCATGCGGGCCAGGTAGCGCCGCAGGGGGGCGACCGTGATCCGGTAAAGTCCGGCAAAATCGGTGCGGCGTTTATCTTCGGGCATGCGACAAGGGTGATTGCCTGAGTTTGACACCTCAGGCTTGGGAATCCGCCATCCTGAATTGGGTTTGGGTTCATTTTGTTTTAAGTATCTATCTATAAATTGTTTAATATGTATTGATTGGCTTGGATGGAGGCGGGGGTGAATTAAATGGGGTGAAACCCCTATTTAATTGACGAATTCGCCCTGATGTCTCCAAGCTCGGCCCTGTCATGCTCAGGATTACCCCACGTCATTGTTCTCTGGCCCGCTGCCTGAGTGGAGTCGTGGGCTGGCTTTTTTTGCAGGTCCTGATTTTCGCGCCGGCTATGCGGGCGCAGGTTACGATTACGGAGAGTTTCACCGGGACCACGGCTGCCGGGTGGGTGTTTGGCGGATCGTCGGGTTCGACGATTCCCTATCTCACAGGCAACACGGTGGACACTCCCGGCAATGGCTGGCTGCGGTTATCGGAGAACATCGGCAACCAGGCCACTTACGCGCTGTTTGATTCAGCGATCTTCTCGGTCAACGCGCAGATCCAGATCGAGTTCGACTACACGTTTTGGAACAGCACGAGCACCGGGGCGGACGGCATTACCTTCTTTCTCGTGGATGGCGGGGTGAACGCCTCGACCTTCACGCCCGGCGGTTATGGTGGCTCGCTGGGCTACGCGCAGAATACCGCCGCAGGTGCGGCGGGCATGCCGGGCGGTTACCTGGGCTTCGGGCTGGATAACTACGGCAACTACTCCAGCGCGAGCGAAGGCCGCAATGGCGGCCTGGGCGGCGGCCTTTACGAAAACCGGGTGGCGGTGCGCGGACCGGAGAGCAGCAACTATCAGTTCATCGCGGCCAGCGCGGCGCTGGAGACGCTGTCCGGCGGCGGGCAGATGGATTTCCCCAACGCGACCACCCGTCCGAACCAGAGTGGGCCGGACTACCGTTCCTTCCGGCTCACCCTGGATGCGAACAACCAGCTCACGGTGGAGATGAAGTTTGGCGCGAGCAGCAACTACATCACGGCCTTTACCACGGATCTTTCCGGCTTCGACCGTCCCGACACCTTCAAAATCGGTTTCACCGGCTCCACCGGCGGGGTGAACGAGATTCACGAAATCCGGAACACCCGCGTGACGACGACCCCCTGGCAGCCGGGTTCATTCGAATGGGACAACGGCGCGGGCACCACGGCCTGGGGCAACACGCCCGGTGGCGTTAACAACAACTGGTATCACCCGGAGTCGGGGTCGAACAACCGCACACCGCTGGCGAACGCCGACATCCTTTTCGGCAACCGGCCGACTACGGACCAGACGGTGACACTGGGCGTGAATACGCAGGTCAACTCGCTGACCTTTGATGCGGGCATCAACTACACGCTCAACGGCGGCAACACGCTGACACTGGGCAACACCGGCACGGTCGGTCTGCCCTCGATCAACGTCAACGACTACAACGGCGCGCAGGGGCGGCACAAAATCAACGTGCCGCTCAACATAGTGGAGGAGCTGCGGATCAACAACTACTCCTTCAGCACCCTGTGCATCAACGGGCTGATCGAGACGGGAGGCAACGATATCAAGGTGAACGGCCACGGGACGACGAATTTTAACGGGGCGATCACCGGATTGGGTGGCCTGATCAAGAACGGCACGGGCATCGTGACGATCAATAACAACAACAGTAGTTGGACGGGGCCGGTAACGATCAACCAGGGGATGGTGGTGGTGACGACGAACGGGGCGCTGGGGACGACGGCGGCGGGCACGACGGTGAACGACGGCGGGACGCTGGCGTTCCGCGACACCGGCTCCGGGCTGAACTACAGCACGACGGAGTCGGTGACGATCTCCGGCCGCGGCATCTATCGCGGGGTGGAGGGGCAGGTGGGGGCGATTTACAACGATGGCGGCAACACGACCTTTGCGGGCAACATCACGATGGCGGCCAACAGCGCCATCGGCTCGCGCGATGGCGTCTTAACGCTCAACGGCGCGATCGGCGGCGCCCGCTCGTTCACCAAGCTCGGCGACGGCGTCGTCGTCTTCGGGGCCAACAACACCTACACCGGCGCCACCATCATTGAGGGCGGCGCGCTCCGCGTGAGCAACACCAACCAGATCGACGGCTCCAACCTTCAACTCAACGGCGGCGTCCTCGAAATCGCGGGCGATCTGGACACCGGCAACACCGGCGAGTTTACCCGCAGTCTGGGCACCGGCACCAGCGAGGTGCAATGGACCGGCGACGGTGGCTTTTCCGCCTTTGGCGCAGATCGCACGGTCCGGCTGAATAACGGCACGGCCCAAGTCACCTGGGGCTCGGGCAATTTCGTCGGCGCGGGCAGCGCGCTGCTGCTTTCCTCCGACTACGCCACCCACACGCTGACCTTCGCGAACGCCATTGTGCTGGGGAATCAGATTCGCGAGATCCGGGTGGCCAACGGCTCCGCTGCGGTGGATGGCACGCTTTCCGGCGTGTTGAGCGGCACCGGCGGCATCAACAAGACCGGCGAAGGCACGTTGTTCCTCAACGCCAACAACACCTACACCGGCGCCACGCGCATCTCCGGTGGCGCGTTGCGGGTGGGCGGGACCAATCGCATTGACGGTTCCAACGTCCAACTTAATGGCGGTGTGCTGGAGGTCGGTTTCAATTTTTCCCGCAGTTTGGGCACTGGCGGCAGCAACGTCCAGTGGTTGGGTGACGGCGGCTTCGCCGCCTACGACGGCAACCGCACGGTGACGCTCGGGGGCAGCGGCCTGACGTGGGGCGGGACCAACTTCGTGGGCAACAACAACCGCCTGATCTTCGGTTCCACCAGTGCTAACAATAATGTCACGCTGACGAATGCCCTTGCCCTCGGTTCATCCGGCAGCCGGACGATCCATACGGTGCAAGGCACGAGCACAGCGGTGGCCAGCGGCACGCTATCGGGAGCAGTTTCCGGTTCGGCGGCGCTGGCGGTCACGGGCAACGGCCGGCTGGACTTGACGGCGAACAATACCCACACCGGGGCGGTGACGGTGCGTGGGGCAGAGTTGCGCCTTTCCGGCTCCGGTGATCTCGCCCAGTCCTCCGGTTTTACCATCCGGGAAGGCGGACGACTCACCCTCGACAATTCCAATTCGACCGTTGATCGCGTCGGTAACTCGGCGAGCATCGCGCTCAACGGCGGCCGGCTCGACCTGATCGGCCGCACCACCGCCGACGCCACCACCGAGACGGTGGGACAGCTCCAGCTTGCCGGCGGCGCCAACACGGTGAACGTGCAGCGTTCCGGCAACAACGCCACGGAGCTGGCCTTTTCCTCCCTCGACCGCGCCGCCGGTTCCACGGTGGAGTTCATCCGCGAGGGCGGCAGCGGCACCCTCGGCGACACCGGCAACAATCCACGCGTCACCTTCGGCACGTCGCCGACGCTGACGAACGGCATCCTCGCCTACGCCGTCTATGGCAACGGCGCCACGCCCACGGCCTTCGCTACCATCACCAGCGGCCGCGTCACTGCGGCGGCGGCTGATTATGAGTCAGCCTTCACTGCCACACTCAACGCCGGGATGGACGGAACCTTTGGCATGGCCGGCGATACGAACCGCTTCGTCAACAGCCTGCTATTCGTCAACGACGGCAACCTGAATATGTCGGACCGCAACCTCGACATTGTCAGCGGCGGTATCCTTTCCAATAGTACCACCGGCGGCAGTATCGCGGGCAACGGCGCGCTGTTCTCCTCCTCAGGTGAACTCATCACCCATGTTTACAATTCGGGTGTGTTTACCATCTCCACCACCATCACCAACCACGGTTCCAATCCCCTCGACTTCACCAAGAGCGGCACCGGCCTGCTGGTGTTCGCCGGCAACTCTGCCAACACCTACACCGGCACGACCTATGTGAATGACGGAACGCTGGCGCTGGCCCAGAGCGCTGGGGTAACGGCCATCGCCGGCAATATCATCGTGGGCGATGGGCGGGGGACGGATATCCTGCGGCTCGACGCCAACGAGCAGATCGCCAACACCGCCAACGTGACGCTGCGGGGCAGCGAGTTCGGCGGGGAGACGATCCTGCAGTTCAATCCCACGAGCGGCGACGGGTTGGTCGAGACCTTTGGCAATCTGACGATCGAAGGCCGGGCGGTGATCGACTTTGCCGGCGCGGATGTGTGCAGCCCGAACATGCTGTTCCTCGACGACCTGCTGATGGCGACGGGCGACACGGAATTGTTCATCCGCAACTGGATTGATTACACCGACTATCTGCTGGTGCGAAACACGGCGGATATCGGCTCGGTGCTGAGCCGGATTCATTTCGAAGGTTATGGGCAGGGCGCTTACTGGCAGGAATACGATGCGCAGTATTCGCGGATCACGCCGGTGCCGGAGCCCTCGACTTACGGGGCGATGCTGGTGGGCGCGGGGTTGGCCTTCGTCGGCTACCGTCGCTGGAAGCAGGGCAAGGCGGCCTCCGAAAAGAAAGCCTGAGCGTAACGTTCGCCGAAGAGCGAAACCGGCCGGGCGTCACAAAGAAAAGGGCTGCGATCCTCCCTTTGTGCGCTTTGCGGTAAACGCTCAGCCGGCCGCCTGCCGGCGCTGCCAGGCTTCGACGATCTGGCGGATGGTGTCTTCCAGCGATTGGGTGATGCCCCACTGCGGGTAGTGGGCCTGCATCTTGCGCAGGTCGGAGTAGTAACAGATGTGGTCGCCGATGCGGTTCTGGTCCACGTAGGTGTAAACCTGCGCTTTGCCGGTGAATTTTTCGGTGATTTTGAAGGCTTCGAGGATGGAGGTGCTGTTGGCCTTGCCGCCGCCGAGGTTATACACCTCGCCGGCGCGCGGGGTGGCGACGAAGGCGGCCATGAAACGGGCGACATCAAGTGAGTGGATGTTGTCGCGCACCTGCTTGCCCTTGTAGCCGAAGACCTTGTATTCACGGCCTTCGAGGTTGCACTTCACGAGGTAGGAGAGGAAGCCGTGGAGTTCGACGCCGCTGTGGTTGGGGCCGGTGAGACAGCCGCCGCGCAGGGCGCAGGTGGGCAGGCCGAAGTAGCGGCCGTATTCCTGCACCATCACATCGGCCGCGACCTTGGAGGCGCCGAAGAGCGAGTGTTTCGACTGATCAATGGTGAAGGTCTCGGGGATGCCGTGCGCGTAGGCCGGGTCGGCGTAATCCCAGCGCGTTGCGAGCTCGGTCAGCTTGATTGAGTTGGGCGCGTCGCCATAGACCTTGTTCGTGCTCATGTGCACGAAGGGAGATTCGGGGCAGGCCTGCCGGGCGGCTTCCAGGAGGTTGAGGGTGCCGACGGCGTTGGTGTCGAAATCGTCGAAGGGGATGGCGGCGGCGCGGTCGTGAGAGGGCTGGGCGGCGGTGTGGACGATGACCGAGGGCTTGACCGATTTCACCAGCGCGAGCACCCCGGCGCGGTCGCGGATGTCCAGTTCGTGGTGGACAAAGCCGGGGAGATCCCGCGCGAGCCGGTTCTGATTCCAACGCGTGTCGCCCTGCGGGCCGAAGAAGACCGCACGCTGGTTGTTGTCCACCCCGTGGAGGGTGTAGCCCAATTCACGGGCGAAATAGGCGCACACTTCGGAACCGATCAGGCCCGAGGAACCGGTGACAAGGAGGGTCTTGCTCATGCTTGGATAAAAAACGAATCGCCCGGGTCGGCCCGAGGCCAGCTGAATCTTGTGCGCTTGCCTTATGGCCGGGCCGGGGCGGGAGCAGGATGATAGCGACGCAGCAGCCGAGGGACAAACAATCCCCCGGTCCACAGGCCGCAGACCAGCACGATGAGGGTGACGGTGATCTGGGGTTCGATGAGCTGTTCCAGATCGAGGCGGTGGGCGAGTTGCGCTGCCAACTCAGGCGAGTCGGAGGCGATAGGTGGGGCCACGGCCACCCAGGCGTCGGTCTCGGTGCGCCCATCGTAGAGCACCACGCGGCCATAATGGCCGGCATACTCGCCGAGATCGGCGGCCCAGAAGCCGATATGCCCCGGGTTGGGTCCAGGGCAGCCGACCTCGTGGGCGATGGTCTGCCCGGCTGCGTTTTCAATGCGGATACGCAGACCATTGCCGTGGCTCACCGGATATCCCGCATGGGGGACGATGAACCAGCGATGGGTGATGCGGAATGGAGAGCCCAGTACGGTGCCGGTTTGTTCGGGGCCTTCGGGGTGAGTGCCGAAAAACAGATTGCGCAAGGCCGGAGGATCAAGGCGGGCGGCTCCGACCAGGCGTTCCGGCGGAAAAAGGGGGGCGTCGCCGGCGAAGGCGAAGGTCATGTTTTCCACCGCGTCGGGGGGAGCAATGATATTGCGCCAGCGCTGCTCCTGCCGGAATTCAAAAGGCGGGGAGAGGAGGCCAAGAACGATCAGCCCCCCCCCGGTGATGCCGGCGAGGATGAATCCATCAACCCGGGCGCAGCGGGTGGACGGGAGAGGGGGCAGGGAACCGGTTGCATGGCGGCCGCGCCAGAGGCCAGTGAGCAACGGGAGTAATGAGAGTCCAAGCAACCAGGCCCATTGTCGCTGGAGCATACGGGCGCATTTCCCGGCGAGGTCGGGTGGATTGTCAGGGTTGACCGAAGCTGGCAACAAGGCCTGGAAGGTGGGGCGCGACAGGAGGCCGGCGACCCGATCGGATTGAAAGAACAGAAGGGTAGCCGTGGGCTCCGAGGTGAGCGGCGTGTCGTTGTCGTGATGGATGAATTGCTGCACGGCTTCGCGGCGCAGCCCGCTCCAATGGGCGCTGTGTTCGTGGAAATGGCGTGCGTGCCCCGTGGTCGCGAGCGTGTGCAGCCCCAAGCCGACCATTCCGACCCAGAGACAAATGAACAGTCGAAATACCGGTTGCCACGAATGAATGGCCGGGAGAAGGCGGCACAGGGCCAGCCCGTTGGCCAGCGGCAGGATTGCGAGCACATCGCCATGGCGTGAAACAAAACCGGTGTAGTCTCCGCCTCGGGCGAAGGCCGTGCCGGCCGCCTGGGCCACCGCCCATAAACCGAGCGCGAGAATGAGGCGGTCGAATGCGGGGGTGGCGGATTGGCCGCGCAGGCGCAGAAAGAGACCCAACAAAGGGAGATTCAGGATAACCGGTGCCGCCGGGTGATCCAGTGGCCAGCCCAAGAGATTGAGCCAGGCGCGGAGGAAGAGAAGGGGTGAGCTGGCATTATGGGCGAAGGCGTAGCCGGGGGCGGCGGTGAAATAGATAAGCGCCATGATGCCCATCCCCGACAGGGCCAAGGCCGGGGGAATCCAGCGCAGACGTGAGTTGCCCCCGCTGTGCGTCCACAGGCTGATCAAGGCCACCGCGAGTGGCGCCACCCACATGCTGCCGAGAGTGAAGAAGCCGGCAATCCCGGCCGCTTGCGCGATCCACCAGGTGCGGGATCCCGGAGGAGCGGCAAAAGAGCCGTGGATATTTATAAAAAGACACAGCAGTGCCAGCGGGAACTGGGATTGGAACCCCCAGGCGATATTCTCCCAGGCATGGGGAACGCCACCGAGTGCGATCACCAGCAGGCCAATGAGAAGCGAGGCGCCGAATGGCAGCACTCGTTTTGCCCAGTTCACGATGAGGAATACACCTGCGGCGTGCAGGGCGGCGTTTACGGTCATCTGGACAAGCGGATCCCAACGGCCGGTCAGGGCGACTTGGATCCAGGCCATCAGGCGGGTCCAGACCGGAATGTGCTCATGATGGGGCGCAAAAAATGCCCAGGGGCGCAGCCCGCCATCAAGCCACGGCCCGATGATATCGGATGCCTCGATCACCCATTGATCGTTGAAAGGGACATCGCCGCCGTGGCGGAAGACCTCATGGAGCCTCAGCGCGAACACGATGCCGGCGACCCCGAAGGGCCAGAGCCAGGCGAGGCGGTCTGGCTTCGCCTCTCCCGCTGTCGCGGCAGGGAGTGACAGGTTCCGCGCAAATACGTCCTCGGTGGCCCCGGCGGCGCGGTGCCACCACGCGGCGGCGGCATCCACCGTCACCGCCCCAATGAACAGCAGCAGCAGCGGGTACGCCATGGCGAGGGCGGCGGGAGTCAGGTTGGCAAAAGAAGTGACATGGACGAGTACGTTGATGGCCAGGTAGGCCAGACAGCACAGCCAGGCGGCACAGGCGGCGATCAGTGCGTGGGACAGCCGACGGCGGCTCCCTGATTCCAGCAGGCGGATGAAAAACACGGCATGGGCGAGAAGAACCAAGGGGCGGGTGAGGATGATCAGCCATTCGCCGATCTGTTGCAGCCGCGCGAGGCGATGTGTGTAAGGAGCCTCCTGATCCGGCGGGGTGATCAGCGGAGCAACAGGGGTGGGACTGAGCCGCGCGCCCGTCATGTCTTTGAAAAGGGTCAACCACGCGTGGTCGCCGAGACTGGGGCTTACACGGGCGCTGAAGTTGTCATAGAGGAAAAAATAGCGGGCGAACACCAAGCTGGCGTCTTTTAACTGAGGCCAAAGGCCGACCAGATCGAGGCGAGGTAGAAAGCCGCTGCGTTTGCGACCCGCCGGCAACAGC
The DNA here is from genome assembly GCA_964429385.1 of uncultured Opitutaceae bacterium. Classification (GTDB taxonomy): domain Bacteria; phylum Verrucomicrobiota; class Verrucomicrobiia; order Opitutales; family Opitutaceae; genus UBA2377. The sequence goes on along the minus strand of CAYSBR010000003.1, from coordinate 106,875 downwards.
CCTTCGTCGCAGGCACGGTTGATTTCGTCCGCCATACGCCGATAGAATTGCAGGGCTTCCTGCGCGCTGTTGCCATGGCCGGCGGCGGCGACGCTGTCCCGCAATGCCCATATGAACCAACCGCCGCGCATCTGCCGTTCCTCGGCGGGAAACAGCTCTTTTTCCGACCACTGGTCGCCGATAGGACCCTCCAGCCATGGCTGCAATTCGGCAAAGGCGGGGCTGACCGCGTAAATGGCTTCTCGGGCCTGCCGGGTGACCGGGACCTGGGGGAGGTCGGGGCCGATTTCAACCCGGACAAGCGCTCCGTATGCGTCTTTGAAAGCGGCGGCGCGAAACTCGACGGTGCCGAACCAGCCGTAGTGTTTGTAATTCAGAATGCTGACGATGAGCAGAGGCAGGACGGCGCAGGTGACGATCAGAGCGGCCGGTGCAAGTGCACGAGGCCAGTTGATCTTGATCTGATCGCGCAGACCCCAGAGCCAGGCGGCGCTCAGCAAACCGACCCCCGGGAGGATCCAGGATCCTTCCTCGCGCGTGAGCCAGAAGGCGGCGAAGCTCAGGCCGAGCAGGCCTGCCCATGGAGCCTGTCGGGCGAAGGAGGTCCGCCGCCGCAGATAAAGTGCGATCAAGGCGGCGAAGATCAGGAGAACCAAGGGGGCTCCGATACTCTGGCGGAGCACGCGAGACAGAGAGGTGCCTTCAAAAGTGAGGGGGTTCCAGAGAAGGAGCGCGTAAAAGCAAAAGGAAGCGGCTCCGGAGCGAAGGCGAGGGGCGAAAGCCAGGACGACCATGGCGCACGCGAAGCTGTAGGCCAGATGCTGGGAAAGCGGGAGTGGCACATGCATTTGGTGCATGGCGGCGATCCACAGGGGAAAAAAGGGACCTTTGGCGAGGGTGAGCACGCTGTAGGGGCCGAACCAGTCTCCCCGGGTGAGGTGTTCCGCTAGCTCCAGAAAGAGCCGGTCATCATGCACCGCCATGGAGATGGCATAGATGGGTTGGGCTGCAACCAGCCAGAGCTTGCCGCACGTCAGTCCAAGCGCGAGGGCCAGCCAGAAGAAGAAGGAAAACCGGGCTTTCATGCCGCGTGATCGCGGGTGTCGAGCCGCAGGACGCCGAGAAAGAAACTGGTGAGAATCATCTGACAACCGAGGACAAGACAGAGCGCGCCGGGAATGACCCAGCGCAGGGTGGCCGTGGGTTGGAGCGCGCCGAATCCGTGCCCGCTCCAGATGCCGACCGCCCCGGCGGAAAGCGCCAACCCCGCGACCACCAGCAATCCGCCAAAGATGAGGCCGGCCTCAAGGGTGAGGTGCCGGAACCAGGATTCGAAACCCGCCTCCGGCAGGCGGAGTCCGGCGCGGATGGCGAAGAACTTGCTCAGGATGGCGAAGGAGACAGCCTGAAATCCGATGAGCACGGCCACTGCGGAAAAAAGCAGCGTGTGCACGTCGAGCGTGACACCGCCGAGGGCCACGGGCCCCCGCAGCAGCAGGCCGCCGAGGCCGCCGCCGGCCAGCATCAGGATGAGGCCCGGATACCAGAACAGCCAACGGGGGCTGAAGAGCAGCATGAAGCGCAGGTGGCGCCAGCCATCGCGCCAGGGCCGCAGGTGCGGAGGGCGGTCGCGGCCATCCTTGCGCAATACGGTGGGAACTTCCTCGACCTTGAGACCGAAGATCACGGATTTGATCACGATCTCCGAAGCCAGCTCCATGCCGGTGGTGCGCAGATCCATCTTCCGGTAGGCTTCGGCGGAAAAGGCGCGCAGCCCGCAGTGAAAATCCCCGATCGGGGTGTTGAAAAAGAGCCGGCCGATGAAGGAGAGCAGCGGATTGCCGATATGGCGGTTTTTCCATGGCATGGCCCCGGGTTCGATCCCACCGAGGAAACGGTTGCCCATCACGAGATCGGCGCCGGCGCGCAGGCGTTCGACGAAGCGGGGCAGATGGCCGAAGTTGTAGCTGCCGTCGGCGTCGCCCATGAGGATGTAACGACCGCGCGCGGCCGCGATGCCGCCGCGCAGGGCGTTGCCGTAACCCTTGATGGCGATCGGCACCACGCGCGCGCCGGCGGCGGTCGCGAGCTGTTGCGATCCATCGGTGCTGCCGTTATCGGCGACGAGCACCTCGCCCGCGATGCTGGCGGTGCGCAAGGCATCCATCGCCTCGCGCACGCAGCCCTCAATGGTCAGAGCCTCGTTGAGGCAGGGGATGACCACGGTCAGTTCAAGATCGGGAGGGGAGGACACGGCGGGAAAAGACACGGCCCGCAAGCAAAGCAAGCGGGCCGGGGGGAGCAAAGACAGAAATGGCCCGGCTTGATGAGGCGAAATGCGTTTCTCGGTGAGTGACCGGCCTGGTGGGCGAAAGCGAACGGGAGGATGGGGGCCGTCCGCTCACTCGAATGTGATTCCGGTCCAAACCGTCCAGTCCCAGGCAAATTCATTTTGTGGGCCTGGGGTGATGCGGAAGTAGAGGCGTCCGTAGGATGCGGGCAGCGCGAGGGAAAACTCCTGCAGACCGCGATCCGGGGTGTTCTGCAAAGGATCAAGAAAACGTTGCATGAGCACCTTGGGTTCCCCTCCGTCGCTCCACGATACGATGAATTCCGCTCCGTTGGTCCGGCCCTGCAAATAAGCGTCGTGAATGAAGCCAAAGGCTCCACTGACGTTGCGGGAGTCACCGGGCACATCGAAGATCATTTCACTGGGTGCGTGCATGATGATGACATCGCGCTCATCCAGCACGCTTGGTGCCGGCGCCCCCAGCGCTTCGTAAGTCACGGGAACGGCATCGAACATGTGGAATCGCTCGGTGTTGGTCTGGTGGAGGAACTCCACTCCAGCGTCCGATGTGGGCACCCGGGCAAGGGTCAGCGCGACTTCGGGCTGGAAACAGTCGCGGTCTTGCGCGGCGACCTCGATTGTCAGCGCATGCAACCGGCGGTCAGGCCGGCCGCCGGCGACCTGCATGTAGTCGATGATGTCTTCAACGAAGGGATTCACCATGAATCCAGCACGGCCCATGGGCATGGGGACCCGATAGAGGGTTTCCTTGCCCCATTGGTCGGTCAGACGGAGTTTTACCAGCGGAGGTTTGTAGAAAAACGCCCTCAGCCGACCGAGGAGATTGGGTTGCACATCCAGCGTCAACCAGAGCGGCTCAGTGGCTACATCGGCCAGATTGAGGGACTCGCCGAGTTGCACCGTCTGGGTGCGGAAAGGGGGCTGTGGAGCGGTGGCCGCAGCGTCGAAACCACCGGGTTTGCGCCGCCAGAGCTGGAAACCCTTTTCCGTATGCACGTAGGTGTAGCGGTGCATCAGCAGTTGCACCACGAACGGGTCGTCGAGCATGGGGGGGCGGTCATCAATGGTCTGCAGCTTGAACAGCACGTAATCGGGCGCCTGATCCGAGAGGTAGTAGGCCTGGTTCAGGGCGGCGAGCTTGGGGGTGTAGGCCGAGTAGCCTTGCAGGACCGGGCGGGGACGATAGTTCAGCCCGTTGTACAGTGCGATCGATTGCTCGTGCCCCAGCACGTCAACCGAAGCATCGCCCACGACGGCCTTGGTGATCATCAGGTCGTAGGCGGCTTTCTCCTGGCGCAGCTTGTCCTGATAGTAGCTGCGGTATTTTGAGGGGTTCAGGGCGAAGGCGACATTGTAGAAAACCTTCTGCTGCGCCTCGCCCGCGATGGTCCGGCCCAGGCCGGGGAGGATGATGTCGATGCTCAAAACACCGATGCACCCAACGATTGCCAGGATGATGCGCTGCCCGATGCGGAAGACGGGGCCATCTTGCAACAAGGCGGGATAGATGACCGCCACCAGCATGGCGCTGTAAAAAAATCCGATCATATGACCGTCGGCGCGCACGAACCCGTGTTTCCAGTTCAGATAAACAAAGGCTCCCAGCCCGAGCGCGAGGGCGAGCGCGCGAATGCGGTCGCGCTGGGTGAAAAAAAAGATGGCTGCGTAGAGAATCAACAGGCCCAAGACGATGAGGCCGAGGCGGAGCGGCTTGTCGGGCGCAGGCAGGCCCATCACATTTTGATACCCTTGGCTGATTTCCCACGAGTTGCCGACATAGGCGGGCAGATTCATGGGATTCTGACCGCAAAGCAGCCAGCCAAGCAGGAAAAGCCCGATGAAGATGGGCGGCAGGCGCAGCGCGTTCCAGTGCTTGCGTTGCCAGAGGTCCAGGCCGGTGGCGATGCCGATCAGTACAAGAGACAGCATCAGATTGGTGAACTTGACGAGCGCCAGCACCGACATGAGCGCAAGGATGGCCAGGGTGCTGAACCGCCAGGCTCCGCCGCTGCGGCGGATCAACTCCATGCCGACCAGTGTGAGCATGGCTTGCTGCAGAGCATCCTCGTAGCTCACGCCATAGATGAAAAAAAACACGAAGAACAGATAGCGGGGGTACCCGTGCAGCTTATAGCCCTGCCAGAAGATGATGCCCGCATAAACCACGGCTTGAAGTAAAAACCAGAGGATAAAGCTCCCGTAATGGTAGCCGGCGTAGGTTTTCCCCATTAGAAATCCCAAGGGGCCGTAGGTGAATACCACTTCCGTTCCGAACTGGCGGCCTTCCTGGAAGAAATAGCTGAGCGCCATACGCCAGGAGGAATCGAGCCCACCCTCCGGATAGGCCGGCTGGGTGAAAATGAGGGCCATCAGGGTGATGAACGCGAGTATTCGCGCGACCCAGTCGGCGGTGGTGGCGGGAGAGGGCGGGTTTTTGGCTTCGGCCATTGGCGGGGAACTACAGTGATTTGCGTTGGCGGCGTCTAGGGTGAAGTTTCGAGGACAAGGTCGCTCCAGAAGGTCCAGTCACTGGCCGGGTTGTCGGAGGGCCCGGGTGAAATACGCAGCTCCAAACGGCCGTCGGCGTGATGTGGTGGCAGGTCAATCGTGAAGGAGTGCAGCCCGCGATCATGAATTTCTTCACGCGGACGGAGCAATCGTTGCCATAGCATCCGGGGCGGGCTGTCAGGCCCAGGCGTCCATTGCACGCTGAACTCCGCTCCATCCGTGGCCCCGGGATGGCCGTCGGCATATGCGGCCGGGCGGAAGCCGAAAGCTCCGCGCAGGCGCCAGGTGCCGCGTGGCACCTGATAGGTCAGGGAGGCGGGGGCGTGCATGAAGAATTCGCGCCGGCCTTCAACCAGACCGACATCAACGCCGAAGGGGGCCGAAGCTCCCTGCGGGGCCAGTGACGAAGCGAATACAGGCAGGGCCATCGCCGCCAGTTTATCAGCCTGAATCGCGGGGGCCGGGCTTGCTTCCGCCGGTCCGGTGCGCAACTGCCAGAGTCTGAATCCTTGGGGAACGAACTGGCCTGATTCGATTGGATGATAATGCGCCTGGATATGGGCTGCCAGTTCCGGAAAGTTCTCCAAAGGATATTTGTCCCAAAAGCGATTGGGGCCTGCACTGCAATCGACGATATAACGCGGCGGTGCGGCGCTCAGTTCCGCGATCAAGAGATCGAGGGCCCCGGGAACGATGGCATAGGTCGTGTCCTGCGCCGGCGCGGTATTCGTCCATGGGATCAAACCTGTGAGAAAAGAAGCGAAGACAAATCGCGAGGCGGGTTTGCGTTCGCTATGCAGGTAGATTTCGGGGTGAAAGCCCCAGACGAAAATACGATCATCGGGGTGACTGTGGGCGCGAATGTAGGCGGAGACCCGGTGCGATGGATCGAGCGGGAAGGTGTGTTTCCTGGCAGTCAGAGCCGCGGAGAGAAGGGCACCCGCCATGACCAGCAGGCCGGCACCGACCATGACTCTCAGGCTGAAGTTGCGCCGACTCCAATCCAGGAGGGTGGAGATGGCCAATCCTGAAACGAGGCAGAGCGGGGGCAGCAGTTGGATGGCGTAGTGGTCAAAGCCCCGTCCGGAGGAAGCCGCGCCGAAGAGAGCTGCCGAGTTCCATGCGAGCAGATAAAGCCCCTGCGGATTTGAGCTGATTTCGTCCGGCGTTGGCTGGCGTTGACTCAGGCGGTAGAGGAGGAATCCCAAGCCGCCGAGCCAGAACACCAGCAGCGGTGTGTGTGGTCCCTGCAACAGCAGACGAAGCGGAAGTGTAAGTGTGGCGAGCCGGTCGGCCAAGGTGATTTCCGGGCCGTAGTAGGTCAGGTTGTAGGTCCACGTGTAAAAAAACGCGTCGCGCAAGGCGCCGTGGGCGGCGAAGAAGAACGTGGCGGCCAAGACGGGGAAGAGCCAGCCGAGGCATAGTGTGCCGATGCGGGGGAGTGCCCGTCCCGGCCGGGCTTCCTCCCGCCATGCGATCCAAAACAGGATGATTGCCGGGGCGATTCCCTCAAGCAGGGAGGGCTGTTTGGATAGGAAGGCCAAGCCCAGCAGGCTTCCTGTGCCGAGGAGCCGCGCGGTGGAGGGGGGCCGTCGGCCGGTCCAGAAAAGCAGCGTGGCGGCGGAGGCGAAAAATGCGGCGAACCATTCGGTATTGGCCGCAAAAGCATCCCCCGGATACAGCAGACTGACGGAGAGTAAACCGTAAAGCAGGGCGGCAATCAGCCCGGCGGCAGGCTGGGCCCACGCGCGCCCGATGAGACAAAGCGCAAACGCTGTGCCAGCGATGAGAAGGGCGATCCCGGCATGCACAGCCCATAGATTGTTTTCCCCGGCGAGGCTGAAGATCAGCGCGACGGCGTAATAGCTTACTGGTGTCCGTTGATCAACGGCATCGCGATAGAGCACGCCGCCGTCGAGCAGCGTGCGCGCGACCGCGGCGTGGATGGCCTCGTCCACGTTCCAGACGGCAAAGCCGAAGGTGGGGGCGCGTAGCCAGAAGATCCCCGCCAGCAAAGCGAGGGCGATCCCGGCGAGGAGCAGGCGCGGTCGTAAGCTGGGACGTGGACCGGCCATGCGCGTTTAATAATGGAATTCGGGCCGGCCCCAAAAGGTCCAGTCCTGGGCGGTGTCTCCCTTGGGGTCGGTTTCCAGGATGATCTTGGCGAGCGCGCCGGGCGCGGCTTTGGGCAGATCAATCTGAAAGAACTGCTGTACGCCACGGTCTCTCTCGTTGTTTACAGGGTCGAGGGCCCTCACCGGCAGGGTCTCGCGGCGGCGGCCATCGCTCCAGTGGATTTTGAACCAAGCGCCGTCGGTGGCCGGTGACCCTGCAATGGCTTCGGGGGCGATGGCAAAGTTGATGGTGAGCTGACGGGCCCCTTCCGGAACGGGCAGCAGCATCAGCCCGGGGGCGTGCACCATGCGCATTTCGACACCGTCAATATGGCGTACGCTGGACCCGATAGGGGAAGCGATTTCGTAGTCCGCGGTATCGTGCCGCAGGGGATTTTTCCGGCGGTAAACGGCAAAGCGGGCGTCAAACTCCAGCAATTTCTTGCCGGATACATTGAGCTGCCGGATATCATCGATCCGGCTGAACTCCCGCACGCGTTCATAGTTGTAATGCGCCATCAGCGGCGAAATCGCCCCCAGATCGTGCTCGCTGTCGGGCCGCAATACGAGCCAGTTGGGCTGCAGGTAATTGATGAGATCGCGCCAGTTGGGACCCAGGTAGCGGACCGCGTTGACGACTTCCCGCGAGGACATGCCCGGCCAGTCGTAGGTCTTGAGGTTGGAGAAAAAGCCGATGTAGCCCAAGGGTTCCATGAACACCGTGTCTCCCGGCTCCGCATTTTCGCGCAACCATTCGCCGATGAGGCGACGGTTGCCGTCCTCAATGAAAAGCTGCTGAGCCCGGGCCTGGCGGGCAGTCCCGAGCGTCAGCCACAGGCTGCCCAGCAGAAGGCAGGCTGTGCCTGCGGCCACGAGGCCGCGCGACCAATAAAAACGTTTTCCGCTATCCAGCAGCTGGGCGGCGAGTCCGGCAAGGGCGACAAAGCCGAAGAGTGTGACGGTGGGAAAATACCATGGGAATGGAAAGTAAGGGACGAAGGAGAGAAAAACGACGCCTCCGCAAAAAACAAAGGAGGCGGCCCGGACCTCGGCCCGCACCCAAGGTACCAGCCAGAGAAAGCTGCAAAGGGTGCCCAGCGCCCGCCCCCAGGGAAACATCCAAGACGGCCAGGCCGGGAACATGTAGTAGGAGGGGAGAAAAGCACCTTCCACAGCGGTACGGCCTTGCCAGATGGCCCAAGGGAGCTGCCAAGCCTGCTTGATGCGCTCCCAGGTTTCACCGCCATGCAGCCCCTTCGCTGAAATCGTGTGGGGCACGGGGGTGCCATAGTACCACCAGGCCCACGCAAACCAGGGCAGGTAGAGAGCAGTCGTGGCAAGGCCGGCCTGCAGATAAAGCCAGACCAGTCGTCTGCGGGTGTGACCGGTGCGCTTGGGATTGTTGAACAGCCAGATGCTGGCGGCCAGCAGGGCGATATACAGGAAGCTGTCAGGACGGCTCCACATCATCCCGGCCCACGCGGCTCCGAGGTGCAACCATTGCCGGGGACCCGGGCGGAAGCAGGCCCAGAGGGCGTAGGCGGTGAAGAGCAGAATGAAGCCTGTCTCCATGCCATTGATCGTGAAGTCGAGCGACTTGGCATCCAGGATCGCGAGGGCACCGAGCAGGCTGACAGCCCAGACCGGGTAATCCAGCCGCCGGGCGAGCGCGATGAGGATGGCCACGCTGCCGGCGAAGGCGGAGATACTCATCAACCGGAAAATCCAAAGGGCGGCATCGTCCGAGCGATTGCCGGTCAGCAGACTGGACAGAGCGGGCAGCAGAACTCCCAGGGGCGAGGTGAAGGTGTGGAGCCGGTCTCCATGGTTGAAAACCAGTCCGTGGCCGGTGGCGAGATTCTTGCTGGCGCGGTAGGTGATGTAGTAGTCCTCCCAGATGTGCCGGGTGAACAGAGCGAAGCACAGGGCGATGACGAACGCGGCGATGAAGCCTCGCCAATGAGGGGGGATGCGGGAGAAAAGCGGCATAGGATGGAAAGACCCTTGGAGGAAACCGAAGGAGGTTCAAGCCGAGGGATTGGGTGGGCGGGAATGGGTTAACAAGATAACCGGGGGCGCTGCATCCCTCAGTCAGTGGATGAAGGAAACAGGCGCGGGGGGGAAAGGGCGAGCGAACATGGAGTATGGTCGGTCCTGCATTGCATTAACTCCGGCGAGTCTTCAGCAAGATGGGCTTTGCGCACCCGTTGATTTTATTCCCTCATCCCTTCCGTGAGTTCTCCCAAGTTGGCTCTTGTCATCCCGGTTTATAATGAAAGTGAGGTGCTGCCGGAATTGTTGCGGCGCCTGACGGCCCTGTTTGATGGCTGTCCACAATTCGAGTGGTCTGCGATTCTGATTGATGATGGCAGTCGTGATGACAGCGCCGCGCAGGTGCAGGGGTGGTGTGAGCGGGACCGCCGTTTCCGGCTTCTGGGCCTGTCCCGTAATTTCGGGTTTCAGGCCGCGCTCATGGCCGGGCTGGCGCATGCTGTTGAGTTTGACGCTGTGGTGACATTGGATGCGGACCTGCAGGATCCGCCGGAAGTGATTCCCCTGCTGGTGGAACGCTGGAGGGCGGGGGCCAAGGTGGTGCTGGCGGTGAGACAGTCGCGGCAGGAGCGCGGTTTGCGGCGGGTGGGCATGGATCTGTTTCATCTCATTTTCAGGCGTTTGGTGGATATCGATATCGAGCGCAATACGGGTACGTTCGGCCTGCTTGATCGGGAAGCGGTAACTGCCTTCAACCAGTTGCCCGAAGCCCATCGTTTCTTTCCTGGTTTGCGTTCCTGGTTGGGCTTTGCCCGGGCCGAGGTGTCCTATGATCGGCAGAAGCGCGCGGCAGGAAAACCTGGGCAGGATTTCATCCGGTTGTGCCGCTATGCGTTTGACGGACTTTTCAGTTTCTCGCGGCTGCCACTGCGTTTTTTGCTGATCAGCGGCCTGGTTATCGCGAGCTTCGGCTTCGCCATGGGCGCGTTCTATGTTGTGCGGCGGTTGATCGGAATCGAAGTGGCGCAGATGGGATTTACGACCCTTGTCACGTTGTTGCTGTTCTTGGGGGGGATCCAGCTCATCGGCATTGGTGTGCTTGGGGAATATCTGGGGCGCATCTATGATGAGGTGAAGCGCCGTCCCAACTATCTGGTCGGCCGGCGGGTTGGATTTGACCCGTCATCCGGGCCGGAGATCCGGTCGCGATCACCTGCGCCGGGCCACGAGTAGGAGGCTCAGCCCGAAAGGGAGGGGCCATCGCCACATGGCCGTGCCAACAAATATCCGGCGCAGCATGGTGTTGAGCCAGCGTGGGGGGATACGGTCCTCGGCCCGCAGTTTGTCTCCGAGGGAGGCAGGCCGGTATTGTCTTATCTGGCGGAATAGCCAGGCGGCAGGATAGGCCAGGGTGTTGGTGTAATTGAGATGCACGACATCCCACTGAGTGTCGGGGAACAGGGCGCGCAGCGTCGCCCGCGAGTAACGCCGGTGGTGATGGAGCGAGACATCCCAGTCGCTCCATAGAGCCATGCTGGCCGGCACGGTGATCACGGCCACGCCGTCCGGCTTGAGCAGACGGTGAAAGCCCTGCACGGCGGCGGCGTCTTCCTTCACGTGTTCCAGCACATCAAGCGCCGTCACATAATCGACGGAGGCGGCGGGCAGGGGCACTTCCCCGTCGGTGAGGGCGATCACTTGGTCGGGTTGGAAGCGCGCGCGCAACAGGCGCAACGATTCCTCGTGGTCGTCGAGGACCATTACCCGGCAATATTTCTCCATCTCCGCGGCGAACCGGCCTGTGCCGGCGCCGCAGTCCAGCAGGAGATCCCCGGGGCGGATGGGCCGGGTGCGCGCCAGCCAGCGTTCTACGAACTGGCGTTTGCCAGCGTAGTACCAGTGGGCTTCCTCAATCCGGCTCAGATTGGCGTATTCCGCGGAATCCATGTTTTCGAGGACAGCGGTTTCAAGGGTTGAAACGCAACCCTTCCCAGTAGCTCCAGCCGAAATCCAGTCTCCCGCTGGCGGCGGGTTCCGTGCGGAGGATCACTCTGCGGTCGGGCTTGTCGGGCAGGGGGACTTCGAATGACTGGGCTCCGCGATCGGCGATGCGATCACGGGGGTGAAGATGACGGCGGAAAAGCTCAATGGCCCGGCCATCCTGGGAAAGGATTTCGATGATGAATTCCGCTCCGTCTGTGTTGCCGCCATCCGTATAGGCTCGTTCGATCATTCCGATGGCCCCGCTCAGGCTTCGTGCTCCGGGAGGGATGGGAAACTCCAGACGTGATGGAATGTGCGCCATCAGGACGTCGCGATCGTTCTCTCCCATGATGATCATCCCGTTGGGCGCTTCGCTTGCCACGGAGCGGACCTCACCTTGCGGAGAGGGGATGGTGGTGGAGAAATCCGCCCCTTTCAATCCGTGCCAGAAAGTGTGATTGAACGAGTTGTCGGAAACATGCGCGGGACGCGTGACAAACCGCAGGTCGGCTCCGGCGGCGTAGGGGATGTCGATACGGAAAGATTGCACGCCGCGGTCGGCCGGTTCGACGGCGGGGTTGAGGGTGCGGGTGAACAACGCTTTGGTGGTCCCCTCGGATGTTTCCTGCAGGATCTCAAAAATGGCCCCGGCGGATTTCTTGCTTCCATTCCAAGCGCTGTCGAGCAGGCCAAACTCACCGGATAGTTCGCTCATTCCTGGGGTCTGACCGAAGGTGAAGCTGGATGGGGCATGGGCCAGGAGCACGTTGCGATCCTGGTAGGAGACGAGGTTGATTCCAAGGTCGGCCGACATGGTTTTGAGCGGCAGGTTTTCTCTGCGAAAAATCAACCGCATGGGTGAATGGTCGCCTTTCAGTTCGTGCCAGTAGAACCAGTCGAAGGCCGCGTCGTTCATCGGGCCGGGAGTGACGAGGAAGGTCAGAGTTCCCTGGATCATGTTTTGCAACATGGCCTGGCCGGTGATGGTCCCGCGGTCGGCGGTGTTGATGACGGGCCGCAGATGGCGCCGGTAAAGTTCGGTGCGCTGCCCTGAGCCGTCTTCCTCAAAGAAGACATGCACATCAACCCCGTTGGTCTGCTGAGGCTGGGAGCCGTTGTAGGCATCCTGACGCATGCTGAAGCTGAATTCGATCTGGGCAAGATCGGCGGGCCGCCGATAAACCAGTCTGGAGGGGGCATGCGCGGCCCAATAATCGGTGCGGCCGGGCCACGGCTGGATGCTTTGCCCGCCGAATGCCTCGGCCTCGGTGGGGCGAAGTTCCCGTCCTGCCAGCGTGATGGCCGGCCCTTGCGCGGAGGAGGGCAAGCCGTCCGCTGTGACGATCACGGTGTGCATGGCCGAGGCGAGGATCCGGGTGCCTTCCGCCACAACTTGCAAAGTGACGTCGCCCAGGGCGGGGGGCTTGACAAAAAAGCTTACCTGCGGGCCGTCGCCAGGAGGGCAGAGCACCCGGCGATACGGTTGGCCGTCCACCAACAAGGTCAGTGCTTCGGTGCCGGTTGGTGCTCTGGCTGCAACGCGGAGCGAGCCCGGCCCGCTTTTTCCCGGCGACTCCAAGATGATGTCGGGACTGATGGGAATGTCGGCTGGAAGGGGGCGGAGGTCTGCACTGCGACGGAAAAGGCGATAGCCGATGCCGGGGGCCTGATGGGTGCAGACTTCCACGTAGTGATTCTCAATTTCCAGCCAAAGTCGCTCTTGCCGGCTCAGGGGGTATTTGAGGAAGCCGCGGTTGCCGTAGGTGTCCACGATCATCGCGGCGGGAGAGCGTTCGAAATCATGCCAGAAATCGTCCCAGGCGCCGGGGACGATGGCGTAAGTGGTGTCTGTCAAGGGATCGATATTGGTCCAGGGGATCAACCCGGTGAGGATCACCGCATTGAAGAAACGGGTGTTCGGCAGGCGCTGGGCGTAGGCGTGGATCTCCGGCTCATAACCCCAAATAAAAATGCGCTCGTCCGGAGTGGTGTGCTTCTGGACCATGCGGGCGACATCCAGGCTCACGCTTTCTGTGGAATTGAGGCTGGCGCTGCGTTGCGCGGCGGTGACCACCAGCGTGAGGAGTCCTGCGACGAGTACCCCTCGAAATAGTCTTCGGAATGCTGGTCGCCGGGTGGCGACAGCTTGCCACACCCGGTTGCTCACCCATGCGCAGGCCAGGCTCAGTCCGGGGAGAACCTGGATGGAATAATGTGAAAAATCGCGGCCGCTCAGCATGGTCGAGGCCAGACCACTGGCGGTCCAGCCGAGGATCAGCCAGGGCATGAGCGGGAGTGGCTGCCCCCGTCGGGGGAGGGCCCGGAGGGCGATGAGCATGAGCCACACGGCTCCAATCCCGCCCAGAAGAAAGGCGTACGGAGTATGTTTCCACGCGAGCACAAAAGGGATTCTGATGCCGAACAGTCGTTCCAAGGTGGGAACTTCCGGCACGTAGAGCTGGGTGTTGTAGTTCCATGCGTAGCGCATGAAGTCGTCCCATGCGTCGTTGATGTGGAAATACCACCAGGTAAGGACAAGGATGGAGGCAAAGCCGGCGATCAGCCCGGCGACGAGCCTGATGAAGTGCCGCCAGCGTGCCGGTTCAGCCCAGGCCGCCAATGCGCACAACACGAGGCAGGCGCCCCAATCGAGCAGTCCCGGCTGTTTGGCTAGCGCGGCGAGGGCAAACAGGATGCCGGCGAGGCCGGCGCGCCATGTCGAACCGTCACGCAGGGCGACGACAAAGCTCCACATGCCCAACGTGGAGAAAAAAATCAGAAACCAGCCGGTATGGGCCGACATGGTATCCACAACAGTCAGATAATCGAAGCTCAGGAACGTGAAGAAAAGAGCGGCCCAGACACCGGTGCGAGGCGACCCGGCGGACCGGCTGAGTCTCCACAGCCAGGTTGCGATCAGCCCCAGCATGCCGGCCAGCACCACGTGAGCTCCGTGAATGTTCCAGTCTCCCGTCACGGCAAAGATGACGGCTTTGAGGTAGGGGAGCAGGGGGGTGCGGTTGTCCGCGGCGTCGCGGTAGAGGACTCCGCCGTCGCGGACGACTTCCGCCATGGTGGTGGTGGAGGCTTCGTCCAGATTCCAGAACATCCGTTCCAGCCCCGGGGCGCGGAGGGCGAGGGCGCAGGCGATCAATGACAGGCCGATGAGCCCCGTCCGCAGCCAATGATCCCCTGCGAGTAGGCCGCGCAGGCCGGTCGTGAACTTGATCATGTTGCCGGGACGAAAAGGTTATTTAAAATCGAGGCAAGAGCGCATACCGGCCTGCGTGCTTGACTTTGCCCGGGAGTGGCGCGTTTTCCCCGCTTGTTTGTCAGCAAGAATGGGCGGCGAAATCTGGCTGCGGTATGGTTGGAAAATCATGAGTCCCGAAGAAGCATTGGAGAGGCTGGACAAGGCTGCGCTCACGAACAGTGCGGGCCGGCCTTACCGCGCGTTCCGCGCCTCGCTGGCGCCGCGTTATGCGGTGGTCTGGCGTGATATCGCGCTGGGCTACCTGATGATCGTCGTCGGTCTGGCCGGTGTGGGCTGGGGGCAGCAGGCCGGTTTATGGCTGGGGGTGGCGCTGGCGCCGCTCGGGGCGGTGTTCACCGGTTACTGGCTGGCTTACCTGAACCTGTTCGTGCACGAGGCTTCCCATTACAACCTTGCGCCCGATCGCGGGCTCAATGATCTGCTGACCAACGTGTTTCTCTGCGTCCTGTTCGGGATGAGCATTGAGGACTATCGGCGCATCCATTGGGATCATCACCGGCTGCACGGCACGACGATGGACAGCGAGCATTCCTATTTCAGCCCCTTGACGCTGGGGTTCATGCTGCGCGCCCTTTTCGGCCTCAAGGCCGTCGAAGTCATCATGGCCCGCCGCCGCCGGCTGGCCGCGGGTCGGACGGAAAAAGGTGGCCGGCTGATCATAGTCGGCCTGCTGGTCAATGGAGTTTTTGTGCTTGGCCTGGCGTGGTCCGGCTGGTGGGCGCCGGCGTTGGCCTGGGCCGCAGGCATGCTGATGTTCTGCCCTTTTTTTGGGGCTGTGCGGCAGTTGCTGGAACACCGGGATGAGCTGGCCGGCCCGGAGATTGACTTTACGAAAATTGCACATGGCCGGATCAACCGGATGTTTGGGGACAGCTTGCTGGCCCAGACCTTGGGGGGCGCTGGGTTCAACCGGCATCTCCTGCACCATTGGGAGCCCAATGTATCCTATACGCGTCTGCCCGATCTGGAGGCGTTTTTGCGCGATACGGCGGCGGGGCCATGGCTGGAAGCGCGTCGCAGCACCTATCTGGATACCGCCCGGAGATTGTATCGTCGCGGAAAGCTGTCATCACCTGCGACATGACCGTCCCCGTTGCCGAACCGCCGCCCTGTCCTGTTTGTGAGAATAGCCGGCATGAATTGCATGCGAAAGCCACTGATGTGGAGTATTTCACCACGTCGGAAGAGCATCGGTTGTGGAAGTGCGGCGGCTGCGGCGTCTTGTTTGTCGATCCGATGAGGGTGAGTCAGCTGGCCGAAATTTATCCGGCCAACTATTATGCTTACACGGATGGTGCGCGCGGGTTGGCCTGGCGGGTCAAATATGCATTGGATGCCCGCAACTACCGGCGGTGGCTGGCCGGCATCTCCGGTCCTGTGATTGACGCGCTCGATGTCGGCGGCGGCACCGGCGCGCAGCTTGATGTCGTGCGGCGGGTGGAGCCGCGGTTCCGCCGCGGGCATGTGGTGGACCTGGACCCCAAGGGGGGCGACGCCGCCCGGGCCAAGGGTTACGAGTTTTCCTGCCTGCGGATCGAGGAGTTGGCAGACCCACGCCAGTATCACCTGATCCTGATGCTCAATTTAATCGAGCATGTGTCCGATCCAAGGGCGGTACTGCAGGCGGCGGCGGACCGGCTGGCGCCTGGTGGACGCCTGGTGGTGCAAACTCCCAATTATGACAGCTGGGATGCGCGTGTATTCCGGCACGAAAGCTGGGGAGGCTTTCATTGCCCGCGGCATTTTGTGATTTTTGACCGCCCATCCTTCCTGCGCTTGGCATCGGAATGCGGCTTGGAAGCGGTGTCGTGCCGGTACACGCAGGGGGCTCCTTTTTGGGCAGTGAGCGTGATCAACCGGCTGCGTCTGAAAGGCTGGGCCCGCGCGGATCGCGAGCGCCCCGTCTTCTACCATCCGTTGTATAAGTTTTGCCTGATGTTTTTTGCCGCGCTGGATTTTGCCCGCGGTCTCTTTGTTCCCACGTCACAGATGGTGGCGGTTTTGCAACGGCGAGCCTGAAGCGGCTCATTCCCCGGACGGGGGGGCGTGGGTGGCGGTCAACCCATGCCAGTAGGTATGGGCAAAAGCGACATTCCCATGATGGGCGGCGCGTGCGCGCAGGATCAAGCGGTTGCCGTTGGCGCGCGGAATCTGAATTTGAAATGACTGGATCTGGCGATCACTCTCGGTGGTGGCGGGGTAGAGTGTGCGGGTGAACAGGATGGACTTGGCGCCCTTGGCATCCACTTGCTCGACTTCAAACACGACTCCGGTGGTTTTTTCCGCTCCTTGCCAGGCGCTGTTAAGCACACCGAATTCACCAGACAAGCCGGCCAGTCCATCGGGTAGCGTGTAAGTGAACTCTGCCGGGGCGTGAGCCAGCAACACATCGCGTCCGGCATGGCTCATCAAGGCCAGGCCCAGCGGCGCATTGAAATGCGAAGGCATCACGGTGACGCCGTTATGCATCAGGGCCAGGGGCGAGAGGTGCCCGTCAAGGTTGCCCCAGTAGGACCAATCATAGGTGGGGTCGCCAAACCGACCGGGGGTGAATTGCAGGACAAGCTCCCCCAGGGACGGCTCAGGCAGGGTGATAGAAGCGTGCTGGAGGCCTCGGTCATCGGGATTCGTGTCAGGACTCAACGCACGCCTATAAAGTTCAGTTTGCTGGCCGAGCTCGTTTACGGAATGAACGATAACCTCTACGCCGTCTGTCCTGCCTGTCGCCGTCCCGGCATAGGATGCCGCGCTGATGCCGAAGGAAAAGTCGAGCCGGGCGAGTTCAGGCGGTCTGCGGTAAACGAGCCGGGCGGGAGCATGGGCAATCCAGACTCCCTCGTTTTCAAGGTGTCGCGCCGGTTCCTCTGTAATTGTGGTGGATTCTTCGGGGGCGATCCATTTTCCGGCCAGGTTCAGGAGCGGGCCCGCCGGCTTCTCCGGTTCAGGCTGCATCGCGATCTCAAGAGGGCTGGAAGCCGCGCTGGATTCCCCGTGGGCGATGGCTTGGATACGTATGGCGGTCTCTGGCAGGTCGGCTGGGGGGATGAGGAAATAAGCCTGCACCTCCCGCTCCGGGGCGTGTTCCAACCGGCGGTAGGGCTGGTCGTTCAGGTAAAGGTCAATGATGCGCGTGCCGATGGGGGCGCCGACCCTGATCCGCAAGGTCTGGTTTCTGGAGGAGCGCGAAGGTCCCGAGACAGCGATGCGCTCATCGACCGGCGTGTCGCCCGGCCAGAGAGGAGGGGGCGAGGCTGCTGCCCGCCGGTAGAGCGTCAGGCCGATTGGCGAGGTGTGTTCATGCTCGATTTCGACGTAGTGTTGCTCGATCTCCCGCCAGAGGCGCTCCTGCTTTCGCAGGCGGTATTTGAGAAAGCCGCGGATGGACTGGGTGTCGATGATCATGGCGGCGGGGGTGCGTTCAAAGTCCTGCCAGAAGTCGTCCCATGCGCCGTTTACCACAGCGTAAGAGGTGTCGATGCTGGGATCCAGATTGGTCCATGGCACCATGCCGGTGAGATACACCGAAAAGATAAAACGGGTGTTCGGCAGACGTTGGGCGTAAGCATGCAGCTCCGGCAGATAGCCCCAGACCAATATGCGCTCTTCTGGCGGCAGGTGCGTGCGGATTATTTCTCCGGTTTTTTCATGGTTCCTGTCACCGGGTTCGAGGCTGGTCACACGATGGATGGCGGCGACTGCCAGGGATAGGAATCCGACGGCCAGAAACAGCCGGGTGATACGGTTCGGGAGGCTCCGCCAGGTTCCGGCCAGAGCCCAGAGGCGGACGGCCGCCCAGCCACAGGCAAGGCACAGCCCCGGTAATACTTGGATGGAGTAATGGGCGAAGTGGCGTCCGGTCAGGGTGGTGGCCACCAGGCCGCTGGCGGTCCAACCGAGGATGAGCCATGGCAGCAAAGGGAAGGGGCGCTGGCGGTTCCAAAGTGTTGGCAGGGTCTGTCTCAGCAGCCAACCGGCGGCGGTCAACCCCAGCAGGAGGACGAAAGGGGCCTGATGCCAGGCCAGCTGGAAAGGGGTGCGGATGGATTGCAACCGTTCAGCCAGAGGCACCTCGGGGACATAGATGCGTAGGTTATATTGCCAGCAGTAGCGCAGAAACTCATCCCAAGCGCCGGTCCAAGCGAGGTAGGCCCACCCGGTGGCAAGGACAGCGATGAGCCCGCTCAACAGCGCGAGAAACAGCCTCAGGTGAAGCGTCCGGTGCTGGGGTTCGCTCCAACTTGCGAGTGCGAGGAGTGTGACGCAGACCCCCCAGTCGATCACCCCCGGTTGCTTGGCGAGGGCGGCGAAACCGAATGATACCCCGGCGATCAGGGCCAATGTCACCCGCCCCCGCTTGAATGCGTGAACAAACATCCACATTCCAAATGCCGAGAAAAAAATGAGAAACCACTCGGTGTGCGCGGCCAGTCCTTCATGTTCTGGCATCATGACCAGGTGCAACAGGGTAAAACAGCCGGCGGCGACCATGCCAGCGGGGGCTGCGCCGGCCGCGGCGGAGATACGCCACAGGCCGATGGCAATCAGGCCAAGCAAAAGGGAGAGCGCGAGATGGGCTCCGCGCAGGTTCCAGTCTCCTACGACTCCGAAAATGAGAGCCTTTACGTAGGGTACCAGAGGTGTGCGGTTGTCGGCGGCATCGCGATAGATGACCCCGCCGTCACGCACCACTTGTGCCATGGTGAAGGTGGAACCTTCATCTAGATTCCAGATCCGCTGGTCCAGCGTGGGCCAGCGCAGGGCTGCCACGACGATGATCAGAATGAGGGCGTAGAAGACTCGCGCCATACCGGTTATTTTGGCAACGGCCTGATTGTGATGTGAAAGGTTGGCTCCATGGCAATGTCGAAGACGGAGCCAAGTGGCCGGCCATACAACGACTTTGCCCCGTCCAAGCGACAGGAACGACACTCCAAGCGTGCCGCTCCTCTATTCTCCGCGCCTTTTATTTGTGGGCCAGCCAGGCATCGCGGGCGATTTCGACGTGCAAGGGGAGAACCTTGGCGGCGTCGTGCAAACGCAGGACCTTGGAGTAGGCGGTGGGTGTGAGGGACTTGCCGCTGTGCTCCTTCGCGAGACAGGTGCGCATCATGCGGGCCAGCCCTGTCACATCCCCGGGTTTTACCAAGTAGCCGTCCTGACGCTGGCCGATGAGATCAGCGATGCCGTGCACATCGGTACTCACGATGGGGGTGCGGAAAGCCATGGCCTCCAGGACAACTCTGGGGAAAGACTCTTCGTAGCTGGTGCATACGAACAGGTCGGCCATGGCGAAGAAGTCGAACGCATCCCGGGTTTCAGGGATGAGCAGGACGTTTTGCAGCCCGAGGCGGGCGATGTCTCGACGCAACAGATCCAGATAGATGCCGGGTCGGGCTCCCACCATCACGAAACGCACGGGCCGGGTGCCCCGGTCATGGCGGTTGAAATGATCAATGGCACGGATGAAAATGTGCTGGCCCTTGCGTTCGCAGACCGTGCCGATGTTGGCCACGATGATCTCATCCTCACGCAGCCCATGTTTGCGCCGCAGCGCCACGCGATCATGGATTGCGCGGAAACGGTCGATGTCATCGACCCGGATCCAGCTTGGCACGATGCGGAAGTTGCCGTGCCGGTTGCAGTCCTCATAATATGCACGGGTGGCGGCGCAGAGGAAAAGGGCGCGGGTGGCGGTCGCCAGGGCGCTTCCCACCAATGGGTGGAGTGGCAGGGCGAGGCTGTTCTCGAAGAACCGGAAAATGGAGGTGCTTTCGTGGATGTAGATCAACGACGCCTTGCCGGCCTGGCGGGCCAGATGCACCCCCCAGAAGCTGGCCAGGGTGTTGTTCACAACCAGGTCAATCTGCTCCCATTGGATGAGGCGGCCGGCCGCAGCCACCCTTTGCTGGAAGGCGGCTTCGTCGGCCGCCCCCATGATGGTGGCGAAATCAACCGTGGTGATCCCGGCGCCGAGGTCGGCAAACGCCGTGCGCAGCGGACCATCCTGGCCGGTGATCACCTCGATGCCGAACCCGGCCTCCCGGACGAGCCAGGTCGCATACTCGAGCAGGAAAAGCGGTGCGCCTTCGAGGTTGAGATTGTGGGTCAGGAGCAGCACTCGCAGGCTTCCGACCCGTCCGGTGCGGGGGGCGACGGAGGCATGGCACCGTACCTGTGTGCCAGCCAGTTCCCAATATGGGCTGAAGTAAGGGTCGCGGTAGGAGGGATAGCGACGGACGAAGGCGATGTGCTCGGATTCGTTGAAGGTGACCCCGCGGGTGGCGCTACCCCAGTGCATGAGCTTGGCCTGCGGCGTGTAAAGCACACGACGGCCGGCGGCGCGCACGCGCAGGCAATAATCCACATCATTGTAAGCGACGCCGAAGGCCGTTTCGTCAAAGCCGCCCAGCGTCCGGTAGAGATCGGTCCGGGTCATCAGGCAGGCGCCGGTCACGGCGGAAACTTCCCGGGTGGCGGCGTGCCACCGGAGGTCCACGCTTCGCTCGTCCTCCTTGGCAAACAGGGTGTCGGCGAGGCCGCCATGCGGTCCGATGACGATGCCGGTGTGATTGAGGGTTTTGTCGGGATAGAGCAGCTTGGTTCCGACCACACCGACGTCCTCCTGGGTGAACCAGGCGGACATTTCCTCAAGCCAGCCACGTTCAAGGGCGTTGACGTCGTTGTTCAGGTGCGCAATCAACGGCGTTGTGACATGGGGAAGCGCCGCGTTGACCAGACGTGAGTAATTGAAGGGGGCGTGGGGGTCGGGCAGCCGCACCACCGTGCAATGCAGGTCCGTACGTGCTTGGATGCGCTCAAGGTAGCGTATGGCATCCTCATCGCGGGAATGGTCGTCCACAATCACGAGGCGGTGGTGGCGCCAATCCACGGTTTCTTCCAGGAGTTCGACGCATTCCTGCAGCAGGTGCAAGCGATCCCGGGTGGGGATGACGAGGGTGACGGGCAGGCGGGCAACCAAGTCTGGGTTCCAGCGGATTTGCTGGAAGGGGGTGCGGCGATGGTGGCCGCTCTCTGGCAGGCTGGCGGAGGCCGGCCAGCCGCGTCTGTGCAAGGCGTCTTGCAGCGCCTTGCGCATCTCCTCGTAAACCGGGTGGGCCAGATCGGGAGTGGTGTTTGCTTCCGCCCAGCCATGATGGCAGACCAGAGGCACATGGGCGACCTGATCGGTGGTAAGCTGATCCGCGAGCCTCAGCAGCACGTCATACCATGCGGCGTCCACCAGATGTTCACGAAATGAACCCAAGGTGATGAAGCGGTCGCGCCGCACGACACTGAGCCGCCCGGGAAAAAGTCCTGAGAGCAGGAAGGCGGGGCTCCATTCCGGCTTGAAGTCGGGCGAGGTGTGTGTGCCGTCGGTCTTGATGCGGTCTTCGTCGGTGTAGGCCAGCTGCAATCCGGGTCGGGAGGCAAATTGACCGGCGATCTCCAGCAGGGCATCGGGTGACAGTTGCGAGTGCCCCGGCAGCAAAGTGAGCAGGGTGCCCTTGGCCCGGTGGGCGGCGGTGTTCAATGCTTGTATCTGATCTTTGCGACGCGGCGCGCGGGCGTGATGGAAGCGGATGTCTTCAATCGGTCCGGCTACCGGGCCGACAAACCAGGCTTCCCAGCGCGGATAAAGCTGGGATCGCAGCGATTGGGCCAGAGCCGCGAGCTGTCCGGCGGAGCATTCGCGCGTATCAATCAGGAGTGTGAAGGTGGGCCCGTCGGCCATGAACGGCGCTGCGGAGGTTAGCAGGATTTTGCGCAGCTGCGGCGTCAGCTGATCGGCTTGTCGCCAGGTTTGATAGGGCTCCCGGTTTTCCGGGCGGCCTGCGGTCTGCTCCGGTGCGAGCCGGCGGAAATTACGGTAGGCGGTGGCGAACGCCTGCCAGGTCTTGAGCGGATCCCGCCAGCGGATGCGTCGCTGTCTGGCGGCGGCGAAAAGGGCGCGGGCACTGGAGAAAAACAGGCGGCGGTTGAAAACCGGCAGGGGGCGTTCCCAAATGTTGCAGGATCGAGGATAAAAACGCCGGGCAAAGACGAGATGGCGCGTGCCGTCATCCAGTTCGGCGAACATCCTGATCAGCACCGGTCCTGGCACGGTCTCGTCAATATCAAGCATCCCGAAATACTGGGATATCCCGGCGCAGGGGTGATTAGGAAAGAGTGCGGCGGCTTCGGGCCGGGGGCGGTTGCCATAGTCGAGTTCGTTTTCAACCAGCGGGTGCGTGCTCGCCGTTAGCCGGGTGATGCGTTGCTCGAGATGGATGAGCCAGCCCTCCACCCGGACTTTGCCAAATTGCGTGCCGCCGATCAGCTCGGGTTTCTCCAGGGCGCCGAAGAACGGCGGGTTGGGCAGGGTATCGAGGGGGACGGCGGCGGCCTCCAGGACAAGCGGCAGGGCGAGTGCCACGGGATCCGCAGCCGGCTCGACCCGCCGGGCTTGCAGCAGACGGTGCATCTGGTCGGACAGCAATCCCAGGTTGAACCGGCCGATGGTATTGTCGCCGTGCCGCACTTTGATTTTCTGGCGCCAGATTTCCACCCATTGATGGCCGGCATCAAGGACTTCCAGCCGAAACAGCCGGGCCCGCCGGGGGGGCTTGAGATAAAGTGAGAAACCGGCATGGGGTAGGCCGGTGTATCCGCGGTGCTTTTTTTCTATTTCGGGCCGGGGCAGGCCAAAAATACCCATGTGCGGGATCCCGTCGATCACCGCCCGGATGTCGGAGAAGACCGCGCCGTTCTTGGCGAGAAACCAGCCGCTTACCCAGACTGGTTTGCCAGGAAAAACCCATTCGGAGGGCAGCTCCACATCAAAAAGGTAGGCGTCGTTTTCGTTCACGTTGAAAGCTAAGCCAATAAAGGATGCGGTGGCAGGTCAACCCGGGCTGCTGCGACGGTGCTTTCGAGCAGTTGCTGCCAGCGGGTCATGGCCCCGTCCGGGGCGAGCACGGCCCGGGCGTGCTCCTGGGCGGCGGCAGCCCGGCGGAGGAACGGGCCGGCGTCGGCGGCGTGGGCAAGTACCGCATGGGCGCAGGCGAGCGGGTTTCCGGGGGCGACAAAACCGGCGTCCCCGGGTGGGATAAATTCCGCGATGAGAGGTGTGCGTGTCGTGACGATGGGGACTCCGCAGGCCACGGCGTCGAGCAAGGGGCGCAGGAGATCGGATTCCCCGGGCGTATTCAGGTAAAGCGTGAGGTGTTCGGTCTTATGTGGAGCGGACTGAATCAATCCAGGGTGGTGATAGGAGGCGTCATCCTGGGCAAGGCGTTGGCGGCGGCCCATCGCCAGCGCAGGAAGGACGAACCGCCGTCCGGCGACGATATCAGGATGGTGTCGCGCCAGCCAATCCACGCTGCGCAGTGGAGCGAGGATGAGCTGTTGGGATTCCGCGGGAGCGGGGGCGTTGGACAACCCGGGTGAATACCAAAAGGGAATGACCTCGGCCGGGTATGGCCGGAGCAGTTCGGCTTGGGCGCTGGCAGCCAGATGGGAACTGAAGCAAAGCTGGGCGCTGCTTTTCCAGGCTGCGTGCATTGCGGCCGCGACGACCGGGGCGGAGGAGGTGTCGGGTTGGATTCGGGAGGTGTGGGAACAGTCGAAAAGCGTGGGCAGGCCCTGCCGTGTGGCGAGGATCTGGGCCCAAAAACAGAGCGGATCGAAAACCGCTACGGCGTCCAGGTGCTTCCACCAGATCTGTCGCCCCAATCTGGCGAGCGCATTTTCGAGGGCGGGTCCGGTCGGAGCGGTGAACACAGCTTGGGGATCAACGATCAGAGTCTCGACTCCGATGGCGTGGAAGTCGGTGCGCAAAGGGCCGTCCTCCGCTCCCACCAGCCGCACCGCCCAGCGGTGGCCCGCGATCAGGTGTTGCGCGAGATCCAGGGCGCGCAAGGTGGCGTCACAGGGTTGGAGGCTGCGCACGCTCATGAGCAGACGGCGGGGCCGGCCACAGGGAAAATCCGCGAGCGTCAACCGGCGGGGTGGAGGATAGGCCGGGGGCGTTACCGCCGGCTCGGGGGCGGCTGGCGCCGGGAGCTCGAGAGTCAGGCGCCGGGCAAAGCAGAGGTGCGTCGAGCCATCTGTCGTTTCGGCATACACACGCAGGCAGGCGGGCGAGGCGAGGGTGGAAGGTACATCCACTTCTCCCATCAGCCTCGCCTGACCCGCGCCAGGCTGGTCCGGCAGCTTGGTCGCGAGGGTGGTATCCTCCAGATTGGCCTCAAGCCGGTTGTAAAGGATGGTATCCGTGGTCGCGCGGACGCGGTGGATGGCTTGGGTGTCATGCAGCAACCAGCCTGAGCAGGCCATGCGGCCTGCCGGGATCACGGCCATGCCGGCTGGTTCATCGAGATGACCGCGGAACGGGGTGTGGGCGCCACGGCAGGTCCAGGAGCCGCCGGGCATTTCCACAATCTGGCCCTCGCTGTGCGGACCGGGTTGGCCATCGGGGACGACCGTGAGATCGAGTGCCGACAATGGGTGCCAGTTGCCGTGCTCGTCCATTGCCTCGACGTAAAGGTGGATGGGGCCGTCGGCGACCGGGACCCCCACGGCGAATCCGCCGGGCAGCCAAGTCCGGGATGACTGGAAATGCTGGGCCAGATCAGCGCGGGGAAACCCGAGCACACCGAGATGGATCCTGGTGTCATGGCGCACGCGCACGTCCACAAAGGCGTAATCGGCCTTGCCCACGAGCCAGCCCTTGAGCCAGAGCACCGGCCCGGCAACCCGCCCTTCGGGCGGAGGCCATTCGATGTGGTGAAAGCAGATGGCGGATTCGTGCATGGATTAGTGGGCGGCGGCGCGGATCACCGCCAGATGCAGAGGAAGTGATCGGGTTTCATGGTATTTGCGCAGAACCGTGGCGCGGGCCTGCGCGGGACGTGTGCGGTCGCCCGCAAAATGGGCCTGCAGGGCGAGCTTGATGGCCTCCGCCAGCCGGTAGCGATCTCCGGGCGGGGTGAACCAGGCTTCATTGGGCCCGAGCATTTCAGGAATGCCGTTCACCTGGGTGGTCACAATGGGCAGCGCAAAGGCGGCGGATTCGAGCAGGACGCGCGGAAAGGATTCCTCGAAACTCGTGCAGGCGAAAATGTCGGCCAGCTGGTAAAAGTCGAAGATCTCTCCGCTCTCCGGCAGAAAGTGGACAATCTCGCCCAGCCCCAGGCGGGAGACTTCCTGTTTCAGGGTTTCGAGGTAGAGGCCGGGCCGGGCTCCGACCATGATGAACTGGATTTTCCGGCCGGGATAGGTGAATGCCAGTTCCGTCTTCAAAAGATCGGCCGCCTGGATGAAGATATGCTGGCCCTTGCGTTCACACAGCGAGCCGATGTTGACGACGAGTGTGGCGGCCGGGTCGAGAGCGTGTTTACGACGGAGGGTGTCTTTGTCGTGGGCGGAGGCAAAGACCTCCACCCGGCTGGCATCCACCCAGCTGGGCAGCAGGATGAAGTTGTCCCGGGTATCGAGCGGAGCATAGACGCGGCGCGACGCGTCCGCGGTGAAGACGACTTGGGCGGCTTCGCGGAAGGCGGCTTCGACTTCCGCGAAAAGCGCGGGGTGGAGTAAGGGGGCAAAAAAACGACGGATCGCGGCGCTCTCATGCACATAGAGCAGCGCGGGCTTGCCGGCCAGGCGGGCGGCGTGCACAGCCCAGAACGAGACCATAGTGTTGGCGATGACGAGGTCGGTTTCCGCCCATGGCAATGATGAGGTTGCCCGGTCGAGTGCGGCGTAAAACCCGTCGGATGAATGCGCCGCCAGCGCGGGTGCCACTTCGCAGAGGGTGACCGTCACGCCGGCTTCTTCAAAACGGGGTCGCAGGGGCCCCTCCTGGGGGGATACCACCTGCACGGATATTCCTGGTTGTGCAGCCAGATGGCGGGCGAGTTCGCAGGCAAACCAGGGGGCGCCTTCGAGATTGAGGTTGTGGGTGATGAGCAGCAGGCGCAGCGGCCGGCCGGTGTCCTGCCGGCGCCACCTGGTTTTGGCCGGACGCAACCGGCCGGGAGGCAGCGGTGCCTCAGCGGCAAACCCGGCCCACGCCTGACTCAGGGCCGGGCCCAGTGAGGCAAGCGGGCCGCGGGTCAGTCCATGACGTCTGGCTGATCCGGCGAGAGCCCAGGCGGCGCGGGCGAAAGTCAGCCATGAACGATGGGGCAGGGCGGCTTCCGCACCGGCGATCACCTGGGGGAAAAAACGCTGCGCGAAGGCAAGGTGCTTCTCTCCGTTATCCAGTTCGGCGAAGATTTTGAGCAACCCGGGCGCGGTCGTGTCGGCGGGCAGGTCCACATGACCGACAAAGGCGGAGGTTTCCCGGCCTGGCAGGTCGGCGAAAACCTCATTCACATCGGTGCGGGGCAGGCCATGCAACAGGGCGTTTTCCTGCAGGGGATCAATCATCGCGGTGAGGCGGGCGATTTTCGCCGTGCGATGGGCCAGCCACCCTGTGATGGAGAGCCGGCCATAGCGAATCCATCCGGTGTCCCGGGGTTCTTCCAAGGCGCCGTGGAACGGCGGGTTGGGCAGGGTGTTCAGGGGAATGGCCAGTGCGGAGGAAACCGTTTCGTCGGCCAGTGCAGCCGGTGGCGCATCCGGTCGCTGCCGTTGGAGGCGCAACAACGGGTTGAGCAGGGCCGGCAGCAGTGCGGCGAGACGCGGAGGAGGCGGGCAGGGGGGCGCTCCTGCTTCGACGAGAATCGCGGTGCGGAAAATCTCCTGCCAGCTGCCGGTCTGGTCGCGCACGTCGAGACGCAGCATCGAGGCGCCCGCATGCGGCTGCACGAGACAGGTGAATCCGAGGTAGGGCGGCCCCGGTCGATGCAGGAAGCGTTCGTCGAGCCCGGGTTTGGGCAGGCCCCAGACGGCGAGAAAAGGGCGTCCATCGATCCAGCAGCGCAGATCTGTGGCCAGGCGATTCTGCGGCGACCACAACCATCCGGCTATCCAGGTGGGCTGGTCGGCCGGAAACCGCCAGTCCGCCGGTTTCACCTCGATGTCAAAATGCCAGTGCGGGGTTTCGATCATCGGATAGTCGTGGGCGAAGGGCTGCGCGGATTTGGCATGAGCAGGAATGGGTGAAATCGTCTGCCTCACAGGTCAATCCTTTGGCGGTTAAGGCGTGCGTGTGATGGGCCTTGCCTTGCCCCATGGAAATCGTTGGTTCGGCCCATGTTCTTGCCCAAACTCCGGGTGCGGTTGTTTTTATTGGTGATGGGCGTGGCCTTGATCTGGGCGGCGTTTACGCAGCATGTGTGGGAAGATTATTACATCACCTACCGGGCTTCGAAGAATCTGGCGACCGGAGAGGGGCTTGTCTTCACGCCGGGACAACGCGTCCATTCGTTCACCTCCCCTTTGGGGGTACTGCTGCCCGCGGTGGCGAGTTTGCTGACGGGAAACAGCTCGGACACGGTGGCGCTGTGGATTTTCCGGTTGATGGCCGCGGCGGCACTGGCTGGCGCGGTGGTGTTGCTTACGGATGTCTTCAGGAATGCCGGTCTGGCGGGGCGTTGGGCGGTGGTTCTGCCTGCCGTCTTGGTCCTCACCGATGCGAAGATTGTGGATTACACCATCAACGGGATGGAGACGCCTTTTCTCCTCCTGTTCATGGCCTGGACCCTGCGGCTGCTTTCCGCGCCGGGACCGCTGGCTTGGGGCCGCCTTGGTCTGGCCTGGGGGGGCCTGATGTGGACGCGTCCGGACGCTTTCATTTACATCGGAGCACTGGGCATGGGGGCGTTGTTATTTCGGCCGGTGACGGCTTCGTGGCGGGAGCGTCTCGGGCGGATCGGGGATTTTTTGCGGGCGGGAGGAGTGATGGCAGCGGTGTATCTGCCTTGGCTGCTTTGGGCGGGCTGGTATTATGGCACGCCGGTGCCGCATACGATCACGGCCAAGGGACTGTTCATGCCGGCCTTCAGTCTGCAGTCACTCGGACAGTGGATTCTGTCCTTCCCGGTGAAACTCTGGACGGATTCTTCGTTGCTCGCCGGCACTTTCATGCCGGCTTACGCCCGGGCTACAGGCTGGCCGGAATGGGCGAACTTGGCGGCGGCCTTGCTGGCCCTGGTGGCGGCGCTGTTGTGGCTTCTGCCCTGGCTGCGCTGGGAGGCGCGCACGGCTTCATTGGGCGTTCTGGCCGGTCAATTCTATTTGTATTCCTGCGTGGGAATCGCGATCCCGTGGTATATGCCGGCGGTGACTTTTCTGGCGCTGACGGCCTTGGGGATAAGCTTGGGCCAGCTCGCGGCTTACGCCCGGTGGCGTGGGCTGGTGATGGGGATGAGCGTTGTATTCGTCGCCGGCGCCGCCTTGCTGACCGTTGCGGTGGCCTGGCAGTTGCGCTGCCAGCAGCGTCTCGTGGAAACCGGCAACCGCCGGGTGATCGGCGAGTGGCTGCGCTCGCAGGCCGCTTCGCCGCAGGACACCGTATTTCTGGAGCCTCTCGGCTACATCGGCTTTTTCTCCAACCTCAAGATGCTCGACTACCCCGGTCTGGGCTCGCCCGAGGTTGTGGCTGCGCGGGGTCGCGCGACTTCGCACAGTTATGCCTATTGCTGGCCGGAGCTGATCATGGATTTGCAACCTGACTGGCTGGTGTTGCGCCCGCAGGAACGTGAAACCATGCAGCATCGTGATCCGGAGCTGCTGGACTTTTTTTATGAGCATGTGCGCGATTTCGACGTCCGGACCGAAGTTGCGGCCGTGCGATTTCTTCCCGGTCGGGATTACTTGTCATATGACGCCTGTTTTGAGGTTTACCGGCGCAGGGCCGGCCTGCCTTGGGGTGTGAGCCTGCGGCGTATCCGACAGGCCGACCTTACCCGGCGTGATAGTTGGGGGGAACCGGCCTATGATAGTGGGATGAACCTGCTGGCGCATGCGCCTTCGATCGTGGAGTTTCCGGTGTTGTCCGGTGCTCGCTGGTTGTCTGGTGGCCTCGGGCTGTTCGAGGGGGCCTATCATGATTCGGATGGCGTCGATTTCAGCATCGTTCATGTTGATGGAGACGGGGTTCGCACAGTGCTGCATCGGCGATCGCTCCACCCGGCACTCGATGCGGGGGATCGTGGTCCGCAGTCTTTTCGGGTGGAACTGCCGGCGAGGGCGGATGGCCATGTGGAGCTGCGGGTCGAACCAGGGCCGTATGATGACAATGCGTTTGATTGGACCTACTGGACGGAGCTCATGCTTGAGACGCCACAGGACTGGCACCCGCCACGGCGGCGATAAGGGCGGCGTGCTGCCGGAGCAGTTTGCGTGAGTCGTAATGCTCCACTACGCGCTGCCGGGCGGCTTGGGCGAAAATCTGCATGCTGGCGGGGTCGCGGAGCAAGGTCGCCACACCTTGGGCCAGGGTCATGGTATTGCCTGGCGGAACGAGCAGCCCTTCGTGCAGGGGGCGGACCATCTCGGGGATCCCGTGCACATTTGTGCTCAAAATGGGCAGCCGGCAGGCCATCGCCTCAAGGATGACACGCGGGAAGGATTCCTCGTAGCTGCTGCACACAAACAGATCGGCGGAGGCATAATAGGAGAGCGGGTTCCCGGTCTCTCCGACCACCGTCAGATTGGGCCGGTCAAGGTGATGCAGCAGGTCGGCCAAGGCGTCGTCAAACAAGGTCTGGCGACCCCCGACCATCACGAAGCGGCAGGAGGCGGCGACTTCCGGGGCATGGCGCCAGAGCTGGTCCACCGCCCGGGCGAAAATATGCTGGCCCTTGCGATCGCAGACGGTGCCGACATTGATGACGAGCCTCGTTGTCTCTTCAATCCCCAGCGCCCGGCGCAGTTCATCGCGGGGATGACTGGCCAGATAGGCGTCAATGGCGGCAAGGTTGATCCAACCCGCATTCAGGCTGTGGTTGCCTCGGGTGAGATAGGGCCGGTAGTAACGGCGCGTGGCCTCGGTGAGGAAGGAAACGTGGGTGGCAAGTGCGAAGGTTTCCTCCACGACCGGCAGCAATGCAGGCGGGAGATGGCCGAGGTAAAAGCTGCCAGGGGTGGTGCTTTCGTGAATGTAAAAAAGTGATGGTCGGTGCGCGAGGTGCGCCAGTTGCACACCCCAATAGGTGGAGAGGGTATTGGCGATAACGAGGTCGGTCTCGCTCCAGCTGACCTGGGCGGACAGCCTTTGGAGGGCGGCGCGCAACTGTCGGACAGTGCATGCGGTTTGCAGCGCGGTGATATCCACTTGCAGGATGGTTGCGCCCAAAGCCGCATAGGCTTCCCGCAGGGGGCCGTTGCTGGCGGTGATTACCCGCAGTCGATTCCCTTTCTCCGCGAGGTGGCGCGCCAATTCGAGGAGAAACAGGGGCGCGCCTTCGTAGTTGAGGTTATGGGTGACAAGTGTGATGCC
This sequence comes from uncultured Opitutaceae bacterium, assembly GCA_964429385.1. Lineage (GTDB taxonomy): Bacteria > Verrucomicrobiota > Verrucomicrobiia > Opitutales > Opitutaceae > UBA2377. The sequence continues at coordinate 76,327 of CAYSBR010000003.1, read as the reverse complement.
GGCGGCGGCATGTGCCTCGGCGGACAGGCCGGCGGCGGCTGTCGGCCGGAGGGGAGTTGCGCGAGGGGCCTGCGCCCGGTATTCCCGCCAGACTCCGCGCACGCCCCGCCACCAGAGTCGGTCTGTCTTCACTGTCAGTCCGCGTTGGCGCAAGGCTCGGAGGAGTGCGCGGCAGAGGGTGATGAAGCGTCGTATTCCATACGGTGCAAAAGGCGCCTTTTCCTCCTCAAGATCGAAGACGGCGGCCTGTTGCACCTGGCAAAGGTGCCAAGTGCCGTCGCCGAGCTCGGCATAGAGCCGCACACTGAGTGGGGAAGGTAGCTGGGCCGGGACATCAATCAGTCCGTGGATGCGGCAATTCTGGGCGGCGGCATGTTGGGGGAAGAGCGTGGCGACGTAGGGGAGCTGCCCGCCATAAGGCAGGGTCTGCCAAGCCTGCAGATCCGCGGTGGCCAGCACGCGCTTGATCGGAAGCGTCTCATGAAAGAGCCATCCTTCGATGCACAACCGGCCGAACAACGCACGCTCCAGCAAGGCAGGCTGATGCAGATGCCCGTGGAAAGGATGAGGGGCGTAGCGGGTGACTGCTGCGCGTGGCAAGGTGTCCGCCACGGAGCGGGCTGCCTCTTCCGGCGGGAGGGTTGCGCTGCGGCGCAACCCCAATTGCAGCATCCGGGCAAACTCATGCGGCCACACCGCCTGCGCGACCTCTTGCCCGCCGGCGGGGTTGGGCGCCGGTGCTCGCAGTTGGTGCGTGTGGAGCGTTCGCCACTCCCCGTTGATGTCGCAGGCTTCGAAAACGAGCGTGTGGATCCCTTCGGAAAGGGCCAGGCGGGCTTCAAACCCGGCGGGGAGATGCACGGGGCCGACACCAAAATGCCGGGAGAGATCACTTCGGGGAAATCCGTAAACCACCGGGTGGATCAAGTCTCCCTCCCGGATGCGCATATCCACGAAGGGGTGCCCCCCCGCGCGCAAAGCCCAGCCACGCAGGGTCTCATCCCCTGTGGATTCGAGATGGAAATGTGGCGGCTCTCTGTCAGGCATGCGGCAGTTTGGAAGCTGCCAGAGTGCGATGGGGGCGGGCGATGTAAAGCGTCACGCCAGATAGGTGTGAAACGTATTGTAAATCAGGAGATTGAATCCATGCATGCCCCATGCTCGACAAACAAGCCCCCGACCGGGGCGAATTCATGGTGGCCGTCCTTTTTTTCGGAGTGGTGCTGGGTTTCCATCTTTGGGCCGCAAGTGTCGGCTGGAGCAACCTGAACTTGCCGGGCCAGGAATTCCGTCAGGCGCAGACTGCTCTGTCGGCACATTTTATCCAGAAAGAGGATGATTTCTCTCTGGCGTATCCGACTCCGGTGCTGGGTAAACCGTGGTCGATTCCGATGGAGTTCCCCTTGTATCAATGGACCGTCGTGGTGGTCAGCAACACTACCGGTATGGCGCTGACGCAATCGGGACGTGTGGTCAGCCTGGTGTGTTTTTACCTGACCCTGCCGGCATTGTATCTGTTGTTGCGACGTCTGGGGCTGCCTCGGTCGCGCAGCTTGGTGGTGCTGGCTTTGGTTGTGTGCTGTCCACTCTACATATTTTATGCCCGGGCCTTCTTGATCGAGACGATGGCTTGGATGTTCGGCAGTTGGTTTCTGTTGGCCTATGTCAAAGCCACCGAACAGCGCAGCCTGTCTTGGGGGGGGCTGGCGGCCTTGATGGGAGTGGGAGGGGGGCTGGTGAAGGTGACGACTCTCATCTTTTTTTTGATGCCCGCCCTGGCCTGGACCTTGTATTGGTTCTGGAATGACTGGTGTGAGGGTGCCGGTCGCTGGCGGCGACTGGGGGTGCGGGCTGCCTGGTGTGGAGCCTTGGTGTTGCCCCCCCTGGCGGCGGCGATCGGCTGGGTGTGGTATTCGGATGCCATCAAGGCTCAATCCGTCACAGGCGCGTTTCTTCAATCCTCTTCCTTGAGCGGATATAATTTTGGTGTTGGCGTCCGCTGGTCGGCGGATGTCTGGGCCCAGCATTGGGCCGTGTTCATGCAGGATCTGACCTCGGTGCCGGTTTTGATCGCGTGCAGCCTTGTCGCCCTGGCTTGTGCCCGGCGCTGGTGGGGTTTGATCCTCCTTTCCCTTTTCTTCTTCCTCCTGATTCAGGCGGTCTTCCCTATCTTGTATGCGTGGCACGAGTATTACTACGTGGCGAATGCGATGATGCTGATGCTCGCCTTGGGACTGGCGCTGGTGGGCGTGCTGGAGTCACGGGTCCCCCGCTGGCTGGCTTGGGGGATGATCGTTTGCGTGGCCGGCGCCCAGGTCGGTGGGTATCTGTCACACCACTATCCAGACCAGAAGGAGCACAGCCATGGGGGCTCGCCACTCACGGCGGCGCTCAAGGCGGTGACGGCTCCGGATGATGTGATCATCACCGCGGGTGCGGACTGGAACTCAATCGTGCCTTATTACGCGCAACGTCGGGCACTCATGATCCGCCGCGGTCTGGAGACATCTTGGGAAACGATTTCGCCGGCTTTTGACGCGTTGCGCGGCGAGCAGGTGGGGGCCTTGGTTTTGGTGGGCGACCAGAGGGGGAACCAAGCTTTGATCGAGTTGGCCCGGGAACATTTCCATCTGGAACCGAAGATTTCGCTCCTTTGGCAGGATGCCGAGGTGTATCTCCAGAAACACATGCTGGTGGAACCCCTGGAGGATTTGAAACTCATTCCCGGCCTCACTTTCGGGCCGGACGTGGAGACCGATGTGAGGCAATGGCAGGGCCGGGAAATTGATGTGTCGGCCGTCCCGTTCCGCTACCGGCAGCGGTTCGCCCGCATGAGCCCGATGCCATGGAAGTATTACACCACGTTCGGTTCTCACGCGACGGATTACGAAGGCGGAAGGTATTATGCCGCGCACCCGGATACGCGGCTGTGGTTCAAAGCGGTGGCCGGCGCGCGCCGGATGAAAATCGAGATCATGATGCTGCCGGAGGCCTACGATGAATCGCTGGAGTGGTGGAACCGCAGCGACGGGGTCGAACTGGTGGTGACCGCAAAGGAGAACGGGGCCGAACACCGGCTATTTGCGCGGCATCTGCACCCGCGCGGACATCCACCGCACCGCGGATTGCAGCAGATCGAATTTGAATTCTCCCTCGCCGCCGACGCGGATATCGAACTGGCGGTATTGGCCGGTCCGGATGGAAACTACGCCCGGGATTGGACCGTGCTGGGCGATGTTCGCATCGAGTGATCAGCCGCCCGTTCTTGCGGACACCGCTCCGGCGAGGGCTCGATGACGCGGGAGTATCCGGGGGGCGGCAAATTCGGCGGCCACCCGCGCGCGCGCGCGCGCCGCAAGCTCGCGGCCGATGGCAGGTGCAAGCAGCAGCGTGCCCAGGGCGTCGGCCCACGCCGCGGTGTCACCGGGACGGACCAAGGTGGCTTCCAGGGTGGGGCGTACGAGCTCGGGGATGCCCTGTACCTCTGCGGCCAGCAAAGGGGTTTCACAGGCCATGGCCTCAAGCACGACGCGGGGGGAAGATTCTTCGTAGCTCGGGCAGACCGTCAGGTCGGCCGCGACGTAATAGGGCAGGTAGTCGGAGGTTTCGGGATGAATCTCGATGTTTGGCCTGCGCATGGTGGCGATGAGCTGGCGCAGCCAGGTATCGAAGATCGAGTCGCGCCCGCCGAGAAAGATGAAGCGGGTGCGTGCCGCCAGGGCTGGCTGGCGGCGCCAGAACAGGTCAATGGCCCGCGCTAGGGCATGCTGCCCCTTGCGATCGGAAATTGTGCCGATGTGGGTGACCAACCACTCGTCTGGCCGGAGGGAAAACCGCCGGCGCAGCTCCTCACGCGTCTGCCGGTTGCGCCAAGTATCCAGCCGGTGCACATCAATCCACCCAGGGATGATATAATGGTTGTCGGTGCGCCCGTAGCCGAGGTGGTAACTCCGGGTGGCTGCCGTGGTGAAAACCACGGCAGCGGCCAATCGGAACGCCTCGGCGACCTTTTCCATCACGACGGATGGCGTTTGTACGGGATAAAAACGGATGGGGGGAGTGCTTTCATGTACGTAAAGCACCACGGGGCGGCCGTTTTTATGCGCGGCGTGCACGGCCCAAAAGGTGGTGAAGGTGTTGGCTACTACCAGATCACAGTCCCCGAACTCCGGCATCTCGGCCAGTTTGCGCATGGCATTTTCCAGCGCCTCTTCCGTTTCTGCGTTCAGCAGAGGCGGGAGATCCACGATGCGAATAGCGATGCCCAGTGCGGTGAAATTACCCCTTAGCGGGCCGTCACTGGGGCTGAGCAGTGTGATCTTGGTGCCCGCGGCTACCAGATCGGCGGCATAGTCCAGCAGGAAAAGCGGAGCGCCTTCATGGTTGAGATTATGCGTCACCAGCAGGGCGCGGCCGGGGGCACGGCTGGCCGGGGGCGCGGAGCACACGGGCGCCGGCTCCCGGCTTTTCGGTCTCGCTGGCCGCGTGTGTTGCGCCCCCAAACGCGCCAGCCCGGTCTGGTAATCCGCGTCCTCGACCACGGGAATCCCCCTTCCGGTCAGTGCGTTCCGCCACGCTTCGCAGGCCGCGGTGAAGGCCTCGGGTCCAACGGATGCGGTATGCTTTTCGATTTCGGCATCATGTCTCCGGACGTGTTGCACATGCAGCAAATGCCACGCCCCGTCGGAGGTCTCCGCATACACGCGTAGGCTGATGGGGTTGGGGAGCTGTGCCGGTATATCAATGAAACCCTGGTAACCGCAGGCCGCAGCGGCGGGAGTCTCGGGATAATGTGTGCCGATGGCCGGCGTCGGGCGTCCGTAATCGAGCGGTTGCAGCACCTGCAGATCGACTCCGGCCCACATCCGGACTATGGGGCTGCCGCGGCTGAACACATACCCAATAAGCGGTATTCGGCCGAAGCGCACGCTGCTCACAATGGCCGGCTCTTCGACAAAGCCTGTGAAGGGCGCGGTGGGGGTGCGTAGCTCGCGCGGTGAGGGGATCGTTTCCAGCAGTTCGCCGGCCAGCCCGGCCCAGCCGGCCTCCGGGTGTTTCCAGTGGAGCCGCAACAGCAGATCCAGACCGCGACAGAAATCGTGCCACCGCCACGGTGCCACCGGGGCGGTGGCCGGGGGTGGCTGCCCTCCTGCCACGGTCCACGCTGCCCGATGCAGCGATTGCCAGCGCCCGCTTATGTGCAAAGCTTCGATGATCAGCTCTGCCGGGCCGGGAGGGAGCGGGACAGCGATTTCAAAACCGGCAAGTTCCACCGGCCGGCCGGTCTGAAAATGAAGAGCGAGATCGGGCCGGGGCAGACCGAGCACCCCGGGAAACAACTGTCCGCCCTTCCGGGCTCTTATATCAACGAAGGGGATGTCATCGTCGGACCATACCCAGCCGGTCAGCCGGTGTAGGCCGGCGTCCAGAGGGGCGCCCGGAGCGGGGGATTCCAGTTGGCAGCGTGCCATGGAATCAACCCAGCCAGGCCTCGCGAATCATCCGCAGATGGAGCGGCAGGGCGCGGGCATGATGGTAGCTGCGTGTGGCCCGGGCATGGGCCATGGAAATCATCTTCGTGTCTCCGGCGAAATGCTGGGCCAGGGCCAGCTTGAGGGCGGCGGCGAGCTTGAAGGGGTCCCCGGCGGGGATAAGATGCGCTTCGTCGGTATTGGTGAGCATCTCGGTGATGCCATTTACGTCGGTGCTCACGATGCGGGGACCGAAGACCATGGCCTCGAGCAACACCCGCGGGAAGGATTCCTCGAAGCTCGTGCAGACGAGCAGGTCGGCCAGGTGATAGAAATCGTAGATATCCGAGGTTTCCGGGAATATCTTCACCTCGTGCAACCCCATCAGGGCGATGTCCTCCCGCAGAGTCTCCATATAAAGGCCGTCGCGGGCGCCGACCATGACCCACTGGAGATTGCGACCGGCAAGAAGATCGGGCGCTTCCTTGCGCAGAAGATCAATGCCGCGGATGTAGATATGCTGGCCCTTGCGTTCGCAGACCGAGCCGATGTTGACCACCACCACGGCGTTGGGATCAAGGCCGTGTTTGCGTCGCAGGGCGGCCCGGTCCTGCGCGGCCTTGAAACGCTCGATGCGGTCGAAGTCCACCCAGCTGTGCAGTGTGCGGAAATTGTCGTTCTCGTTGAACTCTTCGAAGAGAGCGCGTGTGGCCCGGGCGGTGAAGACCACGCGGCCGGCCAGGCGAAAGGCCTCCTCGACGGTGCCGTGTAGCGGCGGCGGCAGCAGTGGGGCGAAGAAACGCTTCACGGTGTTGCTCTCATGGATATAGAGCGTCGAGGGCTTGCCGAGCAGGTCGGCCAGATGAATCCCCCAGAATGTCAGCATGGTGTTGCCGACGATGACATCGATCCCCTCGCAGGGGTGTTGCCTGGCCATGGCCTTGAGTGCGGAGGAGAAGTCGGCCGGGGTCTTGGACGCCAGAATACGGGAGGCATCCCAGATCTCGACGGTTATCCCGGCCTCCTCAAAGCGGCTTCGCAACGGTCCCTCCTGGGGGGAGACGAGCGTGATACGAACCCCCGGCTGCTCTGCGAGGTAACGGGCCAGCTCGAAAATGAAAATGGGAGCGCCCTCGAAATTGAGGTTGTGGGTGAGGAGCAGCGCATGGAAGGGCCGGGCGGTTTGGGCGTAGCGCTGATGGTAGGGGTTGAGCGCCAGACAGGCGGGGGGGAATTCCAGCGTTTCACTGTGATAGGGGTCACGTGTGTCGCCATGCCGGGCAAGATAGGCCACATGCTCGCGCTCCGTGTAAGTGTTTCCCCGCGTGGCGCTGCCACGATGCTGGAGCACCGCCTGCGGGGTGTAAACGGTGCGCTGGCCTACTGCGGCCGCCCGCAGACAGTAGTCCACATCATTGTAGGCCACGGCCAGTCCGGTTTCGTCAAACCCCTGTAGCTGCCGGTAAAGCTCGGTGCGGGTCAGCAGGCAGGCCCCGGTCACCGCAATCGTATTGCGGGCGACATGCGGAAGGAAGAGCGTGCCGAGATCTTCGCGGGGCTGGCGCTCGAAGAGCACATGCGCCAAGCCATCCTCCTGTCCAAGGCTGATCCCGGCATGGTTGATCGTCCCGTCGGGATACAGCAACTTGGCCCCGACCACTCCCGTGCCGGGAAAGCTCAGCCAGCCCGCCATATCCTCCAGCCAGCCCGGCTCCAGCGCTTCGACATCGTTGTTGAGATGCAACACCAATGGTGTCTTGGCCCGCGAGGTGCCCAGATTGACGAGACGCGAGTAGTTGAAGCCCCCTCCGGTGGCCGGGGCGGGGAGAACCTCCACCCGCAGATCGGTGCGTGCAGGCAGGGAGGCCAGGTAGTCGCAGGCTTCGGGATCGGTGGACTGGTCATCCACGACAATCACCCGCACCGATTCGATCGGGGTGGTGCGGGCCAGCGAATCGAGGCATGCCCGCAGCAGGTCGGGCTGGTCTTTGGTCGGAATGATGATGGTGACCGGGTTCTCCCGCAGGATCATCGCGTCCCATTTCAGTTGATGCAGGCACAGCGCGTATTCGCGGGCGATCGGGGGCAGAAACGGTTCGGCCCGCAGCCCGCGTCGGGTCACGGCTTCCGCGATACCGCGTCGGGCTGCGTCGAACAGATAGCTCTTCTGGTCGCCTCGGCTGGCGGTGCTCTCGGGATGGGCGCGCCAGTGATAGCCGATGAAGGGCACGTGAATGACATCGGCCTCGGCGATGCGCTCCCAGCAACGCAGGAAAAGGTCGAGATCCTGGGCGCCATTGAACTCGGGCCGCAGCCGGCCCGCCTGTTCGACCACGCTCCGGCGTATGACCGTGAGGTGATGGGTGTAGTTGTGGGTGACCGCCATCGTGGGACTCCACCCGCCCTTGAATTGCGGATCGAACCGCCGGCCGGCGTCGTCGATCTTGTCCTCGTCGGTGTAAAGATACCCGGCGGTCGGGCGCCGGACAATTGCTTCCGCGATATGGAGGAGCGAATCATGCGGTAACAGATCGTCATGATCGAGCAGGGCGACAAACTCGCCGGTGGCGACTTCCAGAGCGGCGTTGGTGGCCCGGGCGATATGCCCGTTTTGTGCGCAAAAAACCGGTTTGATACGCGGTTCCGTCCTGGCGGCATCCTCCAGGATGCGCCGCACGTGCGGTTGTGGTGAGGCATCGTCGGCGATGCACAACTCCCAGCGGGGGTAAAGCTGTTGCCGTAGCGATTCAAGCAACTCCTGGAGGTAGTTCTCCGGGGTGTTGTAGGCGGGGACGACCACGCTGATCAGCGGTCCGCCCGCCCGTATGAGCGCCTCGGCGTCCGCTTGCAGCACGGCGCGCAGGCGCGGCGTGAGACGATTATGCCAGCACCAGCGGCTGTAGGGATCCTGATCGCGTCGGCGTACGGTCGCCGGTGGCGTCCGGACGGCCTCTCCCCGGTCGAGAGTTCCGGCGAGGTGCTGCTTCAGACGCTGGATTTCAGCCCGGGCTTCTTTCCAGCTGTCGCAGATGAAACCGCGCCATAAGGCGCTGCGCAGGGTCACCGCGACCACGCGCCAGAAGAGCCACGGGCGGTAGATGGGGATCGGGCCGCTGTGTTCATCGCGCCGGTCCAGATACATGCGCCGTGAGAACGCGATCTGCCGCGTCCCGTCGCCAAGGTCCGCGAAAATCTTCAGATTGGCGGGATGCGGTGTCTCGGGATGGATGTCCACCAAGCCGTAGTAACCCGATTTGAGCGCGGCTTGAGGATGGTCTTGTCGGTGGGCGGCGACATCGGGGCGGTCCTTGGGATAGACGAGGCGGTTTTCCGTGAGCACGCCGGTGGTGGCGCTCAACTGGCGGATCTCGGCGCCAACCCCGAAGGTCCAGCCGGTGATGCGGAATTTACCGTAGCCCGCGTTGATCCAGTGCCCCGGATTCTCGATGAACCCTTGGAAGCAGGCGCTGGCGGTGACGTCACTGGTCGGGGTCAGTACGTCGCGTAATACACGATCCGCTTCACGACGCAGCTCTGACCAGGGAGCCCGGTGAAAATGCCGGTAGAGATAATGGAGGGTTTGATGGATTACTCCCGCCCGCAGAATGCGCGGAGGCTTCCTCGCGGTGCCCGGGAGTGCCGTCGTGTCGAGCGGGGTGCGGAAAAACTCATGCCATTGCGTTCCATCGTGCCAGTCGAGTGCAAGCTCCCGGGCTCCGCGCCAGAGATGCACCCGTTGGAGGAAACCGGTGCGCAGCGCGCCCGGCTCCGGGCCGAAGGTGTGTTGAGTGTCCTGCCGGTCCAGTCCGTAGAGCCCGAGGAATACACGCCGGTCCACCCGTGCCCGGATGTCGAGACAGGTGCGCGTGGGCCCGGCATAGAGCCAGCCGGCGATCTCCAGTCCAACCACTTCAGGCCGCCAGGAAACGGGCTGGTCAATATGGTAATGCGGTGCGGCGGGTGCGGACATGCAAAAGACGCAGATTAGCGGCATCCCCTCCCGGGGAGTAAAGCCTGTTAAACACCCCGCGCAATCCAGCCCGGCTTGTAACGTATTACGTTACAAGCCGGGCTCAGACTGCGAACTCCCGGCCTTGTTGTTTGGCGGAGACCCAGCAAAGCAGTGTCAGGGTGCGTTCGGCGTCGAGGCAGCTGTGGCGGGCTTTCAGGCAGTCTTGGATCCGTTGGCGGGGGACTTCCAGCAGCCGCGCCAAATGGGCTTTGCTTCCTCGTTGGCTGAGGAATGGTTGGGCTTGTTTGACCAAGGTATTCCACAAGGGAGTGTCGGACCCGGGTCTGCGTGCGCAATTGCGCCGGGATTTTGTCCGTGATTTCGCCCCCTGTCGGGCGGCTGCCCGGGCCGCCTCGGCAGCGGCGGCATAAAGAATCAGGATAAGTTCGGACGCCTGACGCAGGGACGGGGGCAGTAGTTTTTCGCTCATGGGGTGATTGGGGTGTGGATAAATTATAGCACAAAAAAATCACACGTTTCACGTCCTGAAATCATCCGGAAACTGCCGCCCGGTTTGTAACGTATTACGTTACAAACCGGCGGCGAGGGTGATGGATAACAGGTTGCCAGATGGGGGAAGGAGGGGTTTGCCTCGCGGGATGGAGAAGATGCCGCTGTTGAAGGAGCCCGGGGTCGGGGAGGCGAGACTGGCGCTGGTTTTATGCCTGTTTGCGCTGGGGTTTCATCTGTGGGGGGTGCAGGTGGGCTGGGCGAGCCGCAATCTGCCGGGGGTGGAGTATCGTCAGGCGCAGACGGCACTTTCGGCGCATTTTATCAAGGAGGAGGGGAATTTCTCCCCGGCGTATCCAACCCCGGTGTTGGGTAAGCCGTGGTCCATCCCGATGGAGTTTCCCCTTTACCAGTGGACGGTGGCGATGGTCAGTCGCACGACAGATCTGAGTATCATCAAGTCGGGTCGGTTGGTGAGTATTATCTGCTTTTACCTTTGCCTGCCGGCGCTCTGGCTTTTGCTGGCCGGTTGGCGAGTGCCGGTGGGGTGGCGGTGGCTGGTGCTGGCGATGGTGCTGACGTGTCCGTTTTATATATTCTATGCGCGGGCGGTCTTGATCGAGACGATGGCGTTGATGTTTGCGCTGTGGTTTTGGGTGGCGTTTGAACGGGCGGTGGCCGGGCGGAATACGGGGTGGCTGATCCTCGCCGTGATGGCGGGGATGGGGGCGGGTTTGACGAAGGTGACGACGTTTCTTCTTTACCTGATTCCTCCGGCGGCGTGGGCGGTCGCCAGACTATGGCGGGAAGGGGCACGCTGGCGGAGCGAGTGCGGGTGGATGGCGGGCGCGGTGGCGTTGCCATTTGCGGCGGCGATCGGGTGGGTCTGGTATTCGGATGCAATCAAAGCCCGGAACCCGCTGGCGGACTTTTTGCTTTCGGGCAATCTGCGGGAATTTAATCTGGGCACATGGGCGATGCGGCTGGATCCGCAAGTGTGGGGGATGCAATGGCGGGTGGTGCGCGATGAGCTCACGTGGCTGCCGGTGCTTGGCATCCTGGCGGGGTTGATCGTGCTGGTAAAAAGACGCCGCCGGGAAGTCCTTCTATGCGTTGGGAGCTTTGTGGCGGCGCTGATGATTTTTCCCCTCTTGTATGCGCTCCATGCCTATTATTTCATGGCGAATACCATGTTTCTTTTGCTGGCCATGGGGCTGATCCTGGTCGGGCTGGCGGAGACGGTGCGCTGGCGCTGGCTGGCGGCGGGGTTGGCGATCGTGGTGGCGACGGGCCAGGCCGGTTACTACGTCGCCTATCACTGGCCGATGCAGCGCGGGTTGAGTGCCGGCGGTGACGGATTGTCGGAATCGTTGCGTGCGCTGACCCGGCCTGACGAGGTGATCATCATCACCGGGCAGGATTGGAATTCGATGACGCCCTTTTATGCCCGGCGACGGGCCATGATGTTGCGGGCTGATACGGTGGGGGATGTTGCGCGATTGGATGCGGCTTTCTCGGCATTGAAAGGAGCGAAGGTGGGGGCACTGGTATTGGAACGTTCGCTCGGGCATGAAGTGCGGGCCGATCTGGTGCGCCGGGCTGGAGCCCATGGGTTGACCGCCAATCCGTTGTATGTATGGCGTGATTTCATGGTGTATGTGCCAGAGGCACGCTGGCGGGAGAGCTTTGATATTTGTGACCGGTATAGCTTTCACGAAACGGATTTCGCACCCGGGGTACATGCGCCTTACGGTCCGACGGAGCGTCGATGGGTTGAACTGTCGGAGTTGAGGCCGCGGCATCGCACCTACTTTCGAGGGATGCAACCGGAGCCGGTGCGCTTTTACAGTGCATTTGGCCTCGCGCTTGACGATGCCGATGGCCGGCCTGCCTTCGGGGCTCACCCGGATATGCGGCTGATCTTTGTGTTGCCGGCGGGCAGGCAGGAGCTGGCGACCACGGTGCTATTTCCACTGGATGCCTACCGCGCTGATCTGCCGGATGAAGAGGCGACCGACGGGGTGGAGATCACGTTGGTCAAGCTGACAGCGGATGGCGAAGGGCATGTGCTGGCCACACAGCAGGTCGATCCCCGAATCAATGCGGCCCAGCGTGGCGCATGGCCCATGCGGGTGGAGTTTGAGCTGGAGGAAGCCGGGGAAGTGGAGCTGTTTATCGGCCCGGGCCCGGCGGGGCTCTACACCCGGGACTGGGTGCGATTGGGGCCGCTGACCATTACACCGCGTTGAAGCGCGGGTTTCACCGGATCGTGATTCCGCCCCAGTAGGCCCAGTCGTTGACGGCGTTGCCGGCGGGGCCGGTGGTAAAACGGAAGAGGAGCTCGCCGGTGAAAGGTCGGGCTTCTTCAAGCGTGACGTGCTGTGGCCCGCGGTCGGCGGGCTGGTTGGCCGGATCAAGGGTGCGGCGGTAAAGGGTGCGACGCCGTCCGTCGGCCATGAGTTCAATAATTTCCACCCCGATGCCGTCGGTGACGGCGGGGCCGCCGGTATGGGCTGCGTCGGGCAGGCCATACTCCGCGACAAGGGTGCGGGCTCCGGCGGGCGGGGTGAAAATGAGCTCGGAGGGCGCATGGGCCTGCAGGATGGGGTGCCCGCCCAGTTCTCCGGCCATCATGCCATATTGGGTGTGACCGATGAGGGGGGCGGGAGAGAAGATCGCCAGTTGCAGGGTTTCGGTCGCCACGGGGGTGGTGGCGGGAAAGGCGGCGGGTGGGTTCCATTGCAGGGTGAGGCCGGGAAGGTCGGGCGGGAGTGCGGCCGCGGAAGATAGAAGGTCTTCCCTCAGGTAGAGATCGCCCCCTTCGCTGGTGGCCACGGGGGCCGGAGTGAGGTGGAAGCGGTCGGTGCGCCAGCGGATAAAGGCCGGGTCACGGTTCAGGGTATCCGAACGCACCACCATGGCGCTGATGCGGTGAGGGGGGAGTCGCTCAAGGATGGTCTCCAGCACGGTGATTTCGTGTTCACGGCCTTGCGGCACCATCACGGCCCTCCGGCCGGCATAATAAGGGAGGGTGGCATTCCAGTCCCAGCCATAGATCAGGATCACGTCGTCCGCAGGGAGCGTGTGCCGGATCGCCGTGGCGATGACGGGGGGCGAGGGCAGTTCGCGACGATGGTAACTGGCGTAACCGCGTTCATAAACGAACAGCTGGCCGACGAAAAACAGGACGAGCAGGAGACCGCGGGTGACCCGTGGGATGCGTTCGTTGACCCAAGCCCCGGCGAGGAGGATGCCTGCGCCCGCAAGCAGGAACACCGCGTTGGCGCAGTAGTAATAGTCGTGGTGGTAGAACAGGTTGGAGAACAGGAGCAGACCGGCGAGAAAGCTGCCGATGCACCACAGGGCGGCCCGGCGATGGCTTGGGCCGGCCAGGGTGAAGGCGACGAGACCCGCGGCGAGCGGGATTTCGCCGAGGACAAAGCCGGAAAAATTGTGCCAGAATTCCCGCCAGAACTCCGGGGATATCCGCTGGCCGAAGGTGCCCCAGTTCCATTTGGCGAGTTCGGCGGAAGAGAGAAAGCCTGTGAAGGGGTTGGAGTGCTTGACCGCATCCGCGTGTCTCACCCAGAGGAGGCCGAGGGCGAGGGAGAGGACGACAGGGATCGCCGTCAGCAATGCCGGACGGAGCCGCTCTTGAAAGGGCCGGCCCTGTTGGCGCCAGATCCAAAAGACCAGCGTTGCGGCGGGTGGGCAGAAGATCAGGAATGTCGTGGTTTTGGCGAGCGCGGCGAGGCCGCCGGCCAGGGTGCTGAGCGCGGCCCAGCGCCAGTCGGCCTGTTGCGCGGTGCGTGCGCTGCCCAACAAAAACCAGACCGAGAAACACAGGGCGGTCGTCTCGATCATGAATGCGCGGGCGTAGAAGAGGTAGGTGGGGGAGGCCAGCACGGCGGCCACGATCAGCAGGCGGTGGGCGCGGGTGGAGGTCACCAGTCGGGTCAGGGCGTGGAGCGCAGGCAGCAGAGCGAGAAAGAAAAAAAGACTGACGCCGCGGGCGGTGGGTTCGATCCCGGTGCCGAGCAGCGTGCTGACTTGGGCGACGATAAGCTGGTAAACGGGGAACTCCATCGGCACGGACCAGGGCGGACCGAACAGTGGCGTGGCGTAGTCCAGCTGCCAGCCCGTCGTCTGCATCCAGTGGGTGGTGAGAGCGGTCTGCAACTGACGAAACTCATGGCGGTCGAGCAGGCCGTCGTGCCAGCCGCGGGTGGCGCACCAGAGGGTAATGAGCAGCATTGCCCCGAATATCCAGAGAAGGGGGCGGTCCGAAGCGGGGCGGTCGGGCGTGGCGGGCATGGCGGTCAGTGGTGGACGTAGCCCGCGGCGGCACGCCGGATGCCCTCGGCCAGGGAGACTTGAGGCTTCCAGCCGGTGGCGGCGGAAAATCGTTCCGGGTCGAGCCGGCTGTCGCGCACATCCCAGCCGGGGGCCGGTTCATGGCGGAGTAGGATGCGTTTTCCGGTTTCGGTTTCGATTCGCGCGATGACCTCCAGCACGCTGTGGGATTCTCCGGCGCAGAGGTTGTAGGTGCCGGTCAACCTTTGGGTCAGGACCGAATCGAGTGCGGAAAGAAAGTCCGTGTAATAGAGAAAATCTTTCCGGGCGCCGCCGTCACCCCAGAGGGTGAGCGGTTGTTCCTCGACCGCGCAGCGCAGCGCGTGGGGGATGAGCCCTTGGGCGCGGTTTTTGGGCACGGGGTAGCCATAGGGGTTGGAGATGCGCAGGATCGCGCAGGGCAACCCCTGCGCGGCGGCCTGCCGGGTGATCCGCTCCTCAGCCGATAGCTTGGCCCGGCCGTAGCGGCCGATGGGGCGACAGACATCGTCTTCCCGGCTGGGCCGGCCGGGTGCGTTGCCATACACTGTGCCGCCGGAGGAAAAGAACACCAGCAGCGGCCGTCGTCCTGGGGGGCAAGCGGCCAGCGCCTCCAGCAGCCGGTCCAGCCAAGGCAGGTCGTGTTGCTCTTCGAGACCGGGTTGTTGTTCGGAGGTGGAGGGCAGGGAACTCCAGGCCAGATGGAGGAGGGCGTGGGCACCCGCCAGTTGGCCGGGCTCCGGCAGAGTGTCGAGTGGGCGGAAGCCCGGCGCCGCCTGTCGCGAAAAAAGGGTCACCTCGTGGACGGGGGCGCGAAAATGGTCGGCGATCAGCGAGGCGAGGCGGCCTCGCCCGCCGGTGACAAGCAAGCGCGATGACGGGACGGACATGAAGGTCAGGACGGTGCCAGCGTCAGGTAGAAGTTGGCAAGCGCCGCAGCGCTGCGCGGCCAGCTGAAGTGGCGGGCGGCAAATGCGGCGGCCCCTTCGGCGAGGCGCTTGCGCAGGGCGGCATCGGCGCGCAGTTCCCGGATGGCGCGACCGATGCCGGCGGCATCGGCGCGTTCGAGCACATAGGCGTCGGTGCCGTGGCGGGTCAGCTCGCCCAGATTGGTGCGGGGCAGGATGACCGGCCGGCCGATCGCGAAAAATTCCGGGAGTTTGGAAGGGAAGCGATAGTCGTTGAAGGCATCCGGCACGCCGGGTTGCACGAGAATGTCGGCCAAGGCCAGGAGTGGCGGCAGGTGGCGGTGATTTAGTATCTGGCCGAGAGCGATGACGTATGGACGGGTCCGTGTCGCGAGATCACCGGGCAGGGGGATACTGTCGGTGCCGGCCCGGATCAGCACCACGGGGATGCCCGCTTCATTCAACTCGGCCACAGCGAGGTAGAGGGCCTGGATTTCCGCCGCGTTGGCGGCGTGCAAGTTGCCGGGGTAGCAGAGGACCGTCGCCTCGTCGGCAAGGCCGAGGGCCTGACGGAATTCGAGTGCGGGAGGGCGAGGGAAAAAATAGCGCTCGTCGGCGGCGGGATGGATGGTCACGCAGGGTTTGCCGGCCGGCACATGCTCGCGCAGACGCCCGGTGATGAGGGTGACGCCGTCGGCGGCTTCGAGAAAAGCGCGGCTGTGCCGGGGGTGGGCCAGATCGGGCGGCACGAGTGCATCGATTTCGCCGGGGGGCAGGGCGGCCAGCTCCGGCCAGGGGCGGCCGAGGCGTTGCGCGAGGATTTCCTGCTCATTGTCCTCCAGCTGGACCACCAAGCGTCCGCCATGTCGCGCCCGCACCGCGAGGGCGACGCCGCGCACGGATTCCCGCGTGGTCCACGCATGAACGATATCCGGTCCCCGGCCGTTGGCGAATCCGCCGCCGGTGCGGATGGCCTCGGCGTGCAGCATCACCCGGTAGCGGGGCGCGATCTGATGGCGGAGGGTTTCGACATCGTCGGGCAGGGCGAGCGCGCAACGGTGCCCGGCATCGGCCAAGGCATTGGCGAAAGCGCTGACCTGAAGGGAGCTGTTGGCGGTGAGGTTGCCGTAGAGAATGAAGAGAATGTTTTGCGGCACCTGGGCCGGGATTGCGGTGGGGGGGGGCCGCTGGGCGTAGCCAGGGAGGGGGATACGCGGGTGGTTCCAGTTTAGTTCCGGGCCGTGGTTCTCGTCGGTGAGGATGCTGACCTGCAGTGGGGTGCGGACAACGGATGTGGCGCCGTCGGCCAGTCTGGCCCGAAGGCGGAGCGGGCCCTGGCCGGCGGAGAGAATCGTGGCGCTGCGAAAGCCCGCGGCGGCCGCGCGGGGAGAATGGGGAAATCTTGCCGGCAGATCGGGCCGCGATCGGCCGAGGTGCGCCGGGATTTCCTGGTGCCCGTAGCGCAGGGTGAGCGCGGTGATCGGTTGCGCGGGGTGCAGCGCCCAGCCTTCGACGAAGGTGCGGGTCGTGATGGGGGTTGCGGTCGCCGGAAACTCGACCTTGCAGGCGAGCGGTGCTTCGGTCACGGCCAGCGTCAGGATCTTGCAGACATGCCAGTCGCCGTCGGGCAGCCGGGCTTCGAGTCGCGCGACATGCAGTCCGGCCGGCAATTGTCCGGCGAGGGTGAATCCGCAGGCCCGCGCGGCGGCTTGGTCGGGGAAACGCCGGGCCACATCATCGCGATCACACCGTGTGGCGAGAGGAAGGATGCCGACGGGGGTGGACAAGCGCACGGAGGGCGGCGAAAGCTCGCCCGCGGCGAAACACCAGCCGGTGAGCGCGGCCCGATCGGCCGGTACCTGGAGAGGGGATGGGGTTTCGATCTCGGCGTGGAAACGCCGGGTGGAGGCGGTCATGCGGACCTCCGCCGAAAAGCGCGTTCGAGACTGCGCAGCCAGCCGGTCCAGCGCCAGCTGCGTGAGCCCTTCATGGCGCGCAGTTCCGCGTCGAGTTCACCGATGCGCCCGGCCCGCTGTTCGGCCAAAGCCCGGCTGTGCGCCAACCCGGCCAGGGATTCCTCCAGACGTGCTTCCAAACCGTGCCGGGTGGCGGTCAGGGTGGCCGTGGTCTGCTGTTCGGCGGCCAGAGTCTGTTCGCAGGTGACCAGGCGGGCGCGGGTGTCGGTGAGCGCTTCGTGGGTGACATGCTGCATGTGGCGCAGGTGCTCGTAGTGCGCCTGCAGGTCGGCCCGGACCTTTTCGAGATGCGCGGCTTCGTCGAGTTTGGCATCCGCCAGCGTCTGGGCGGCGGCGAGCAATTTCCGGCTCTCCGCCAGCTGCGGAGCGAGTTCGTCGCGCATGTCCTCCAATTCCATGATCCGCACCTGGGCCAGGATCAATTGCTGGCGCAGCTGGGGCACGAGGTCGGCCTGATCCTGGAGAGCTGAGGACATGCGCCGCGAGCATCGGATCGTGGAGCGGGATTGTGAAGTCTATTGTCCGCCGGCTTCAGTCGCAGGGTGGTGCGCAGAACTGGAGGGAGATCACCCGGCGCATGGGGAAGGTGTCGTAGGGCCGGTCCCCTCGCCAGAGATTGTGCGATTCTGCGGAAAGAAAGTAGGTTTCGGTATCCCCGGCGGCTTCCTCCAGGATCTGCTCCACGTGTGCGGTGGGCTGGCCGAGCCCCCGGCCGATTATGGCGGCCATGTGCCGATGGCGTTCCTGCCGCTGGCCCTTGAGGATGCAGTCCACCGCGTGGATGGAGGGGTGGGCCCGGGTCTGGTATTTGCGAATACCGGCGAGCACGCGCTCCAGTTGATCATGGGGTATGTGTTCCAGAACGGAGATGGAATAGATGCAGTCGAAGCTTTCGGGGGCGAGGCCGGCCAGCTCATCGGAGAAGGCTTCGCGGCGGAAGGCGAGCTGGGGGAACTGTGCGCGATAGAAGGCGTAGTCGGTCGGTCCGTTGCCGGAGCCGTCATAGGGATCCACGAGGGTGACATGGTAGCCGGCCGCGGCGAGCCAGTGGGCCACATGCGGGTCGCCGGCGCCGATTTCGAGCAGGCGGGCCCCGGGTGGCACGTGGCTGATGATGGTTTTGAAAACCCAGGGACGCTGGAGGTCCTTGAGATCCTTGTTTTGAGTCAGTTCGGGAAAATACGCGACGCTGTCGCAGAAGTCCCGCACCTGACCGTAGCCAAGGGCCGGTTGAGGTTGGTGGCGATAACGCGAGAGCAGGGCGGCGAGGCGACCGGGATCGATCGGGTAGGGCGTGAAGGGCATGAGGATGGCAATGAGTTGGATCACGCCCCGGGCGGGAGGGGGAAGGCGAGTCGGTAGTCCCCTTGCCCGGGATCGAAGGCGGCGTGGAAATAGGGGTCGGGCCGGGTGCAAAGGGGCCGCGCGTCCTCCGGGAGCGAGGCGGGATCGCGGTGGTGATCATCGCCGGACCAATGCCAGGGATAGGTGGTCTGGACACTGGCGGAGGCGACGACCCGGTTGAGGTGGCCGCGGGCGAGGAGCCGCAATGCCCAGGGGAGCACCTGACCGTCCGGCGGGAGGGTGGCGAGATGCCGGCGATGAAATGCGAATGCGTGGGCGGAGACCGCCGCCACTTCCCGGTTGCAGGCGAGCGAGCCGTTGTAGCCATCGGCGGGCAAGGCGAAGCCGCGCATCAGCGGTGCGAGTTGACGGGGACCGGCGGTCCAGCCGGCTTCGAATACACGGCCCTCGGCGGAGAGCAGCAACGGGGCGGCGAGCCCGGAGTCGGGCAGGGCGGCGACATCGACCAACCGGGCGAGCCAGCCGGGAGAGAGCGCGACCGGCGGGGTGGTTAGCACGACAAGGATTTCGCCGGCGGCCGCGGCGGCGAGGGCAGGCCAGCTGTCCCCGGTCAAAATCTCCCGGGGAGCGAGGCCTCCATCCTGCGGCGGCAGGGGCGCGCTGGCCGGGCAGGCGATGAGCAGGGAAACCGGCGGCAGGGTGGAAACCTCGGGCAGAAGCGTGATCCGGTGGGCGCCTTGGGCGACCGCCCGGCGACGCTGGCCGGTGCGATCCAGGTGGGCTTGCACGGCCCGGGCCTGTTTGGCGTCGAGCGCGCCCTTGCTGTCCCCGTGGAGGGCGATGGAGCCGGCGCTTTGCCGCCAGTGATAAAGCAGACGGGGCAGATGCCGGATGCGCGAAGTAAGCTCGGTGACGCGCAGGAGGAATTCGTAATCCTGGATGCCGTCAAACGCGGGGTCGAATCCGCCGGCGGCCAGGGCCAGCGGGCGTCTGACGCAAAGCGCGTGGCCCACATACATAACCCCGCGCAGGAATTCAGGTGAAAATCCGGGCTTGAAGGCCGGGGCATCCCGGTGGCCGGTCGGGGTCAGTTTGTCCTCATCCGTATAAATGACATCGAGCTCCGGTTCCTGGACGAGGACACAGGCCAGTTCCGCGAGGGTGTGGGGGAGGAGGAGATCATCGTGGTCGAGCAGCACGATGTAATCCCCGCCGGCCCGGTGCAAAGCGGCGTTGGTGGCGCGGGCGATCCCACTGTTGCACTCCAGGCGGGTCAGCGTGATGCGGGCATCTTCGCGGGCGAATTCCTGGGCGAGCGGCACGGTTTCGGGTGTGGTCGAACCGTCATCCACCATGCAGAGTTCCCAATGCGGATAGGTTTGCCGGCGTACGGATGCGAGGCAGGCCCGCAGTAACGGGGGCGGTGTATTGTAGAGAGGCAGGAGCAGGGAGAAGGTCGGACCGGAATCGGGGGCCCGGACCGGAGTGCGGGTCTCCTGATGGGCGAGCCAGGCGTGGTAGTCTCCGAGGGCCGGACCACGGTCGGGCAGGTCGCCCGGGATCACGGTATGAAAGGGCAGCCAGGTGCCATCGCCGGTCAGGGCGGCGAGGATCAGCGGGGTGCGGGGATCGAGGGGAGGAAGATCGAGGCAGAAGCCGGAGGCCAGTGCGAGGGGCGCGCCGGAGAAATGCGCCTGGACATCCGGTCGTGGCAGGGTCGCGACTTCGGCCAGCCGCCGGCCGGCGGCCGTGGCGGTGATGGCGCGCAGCTCGGCGCCGGGCACATGGCACCACCCGTTGAAGCGCAGGGCGGCCCCGGTGGCGGCCAGCCAGCGGGCGGACTCCAGATGGAATGACAGCGGTTGCGCCGGGACGGACCAGCCTGGCAGCGGGATACCGAGCAATTCCTCGGCGAGGCGGCGGATGACGCCCAACCGTGCTGTCCGCACAGCCGCACCGTAGTCCGCGGTATTGTGGATTTGCTCCAGCTGCCATTGGCGCAGCCAGAAATAGAGCTGCCAGGCCGGCCCGGGGTCGGGCAGAGCGGCGGTGAACAGATGGGGCGTGCGCCGGGCGGCGGCGGACATGAGATGGAAACGCACGGCGTCCTCCGCGAAGAAATGGGTGCGGGCGGCGAACTCCGCGTCAATCAGCCGGCTTTCTCCTTCGGGGGTGACCAGTAGGTTGTCCGCCGTGAAGTCGCCATTGCTCCAGCGCGTGACGGGGGGATGAGTGCGCAGGGCTGCGCCCAGGCGGGGCAATACCTGCTCGTTCAAGGCGGTCCGCTCGGCTTCCGTCCAGCCGTCCAGCCGCAGCAGAAGGGCGATCCAATCGTTCCATTCCGCATCGCGGGCTGCCGGGGTGGAGGGGTTTTCGGTGGAGGCCAGGAGGCGGCAGGCGCGGGTGAAGGCGGCGACCAACGACAGGGAGGGGAAGTCCGGATCCGCCGCCGCGACGGTCAATGGCCGGCCGGGGGCGAAGGGTTCGGCCAAGGCTTCGCCCCCGGGCAGGCTGACGTGGAAAAGGGGGGCGGAGACCAAGCCCGGGGACGCGGCGGCAAACCCGGTGAGGGTGGCCGCCAAGGCGGCCAGGTTGGCGCCGAGCGTGAGCTTGATCTCCTGCCCCGCGGGGGTTCGCGCCCGCCAGGCTGTGTGTGTCGGAGCGCGGCGGTTGCGGTTGCCGGGCGGCAGAGGCTGCGCCGTGTGGGCGGCGATCAGGCTCCGGGCGACGAGCGCGGACAGCAGGGACTCCGACGACGCGGCCATGACAGAGCGAGGTGCGGTCAGCGGGCGCGCACGAAGAAGCTCGGCACGACCGGGTGCGCGGCGTGGGCGTGGGCGAGGTCGCGGTAGTGCGCGGTGAGCGCGGTGTGCAGAGCGGGCGGCAGCGGGTCGCCACAGTGGCCGTCATGCTCCTGCGGGGGCGGCTCGTTTTGCAGCCATGAATTGACGACGCGCCCCGCGTCCGCCAACGGCAGGATTTTCTCGGGCAGCTTGTAGTCGGGAAACGCGCCCCAGAATTCGATCTCCGTGAAACCGGCGTCACGCAGCAGGGCGGTGAGTTCGGCCTCCGAGTAGGTAAAGCTGCGCAGCGGGCGGCCGGTGGCGGCGTGAAAACGTTCCCGCGCCAGCGGGGCGGGCAGGCTGGCGATGCCGGGCAGGCCGATATGATCGTCGGGTGCGCCGAGCAGATATTTCAGACCGATCCGGTTTTCGATGCCGAGCACGAGTGCGCCGCCCGGGATGAGTTCGCGGCGCGTTTTGGCCAGGAAGGCGCGCTGGCAGGCCTGCGGATCGCTGGCCTCGGGTTGGAAGGCGCCGGCCCATTCGAGCACGCCGATGGCGCAGATGACCTCAAAGCGGGTCTCGAAACTGACGTCGAAGTAATCGGTGCTCAGGCAGGCGACCCGCTGGGCGATGCCCTCCTGGCGGGCGGCGGCGCGGATGAAGGCGAGTCGCTCGGCCATGGGCTCGAGCGCGACCACGGGGCGGTGGCGGGCCAGCGGGCGGGCGATTTGCCCCCAGCCGGCGCCGATGTCGAGGACCGGGGTGTTTCCGGGGGGGATGATGCCGTCGAAAAACGCGGTGCGGACGCCGGCGGTGATGATCCGGTGGAGCCAGGGGCGCGCGCCGGCGTAGCGTGCGTCCACGGATTCGCGCCAGGGCCGGCCGGACTCGATCTCCGCGACGAGGGCCTGGAGTTCCGAGGCGGGAGTGTCGCGAAAGCCTTCCGCGCGGGGAGCGGCGTAATGGTCGCCAAATCCCAAGGTGTGCCGGACGCCGGCGTGGATGAAGGTGAGGGAATCCATGAAACGGTGAAAATCAGACGGCGGGGTGCACCGTGATCTCGGTCGGGCACCAGGCGATGCCGAAGGCGCGGTCGCGGGGCAGCACATCGAGGCGCACGGCATCGTAACGGCGGTGGATGACCACGACTTCGCCCTCGACCAGCCGCACCCAGCCCACGGAGAGGAAGTAGGCGCCGGGCAGGAGGTTGAGCTGCAGGGTGAAGCGGACCTCCACCGCGCCGCCCGCGGTCACGGCCGCGGGCGTCTGATTTTGAAAGTAGGTGTTGGTGCCGAAAATTTCCTGCCCGCGCACATCTTTGAAGGTGACGGCGTAAATGGGGTCGGGAATCTCGGCCTGGGCTTGGCAGCGCAGCCTGACTTGCATGAGGGCGCCGGAGAGAAAACTCAGCCGATGATGGCCGGCCTCATCCATCAGCATGATTTCGGCGATCTGCCCCAGTTCGCCACCATAGGCATACTCGCGGTCGGAGATCTGGCGGTGGTCGCGCTCCTCGGCCAGCAGGGGGCTGGCTTCACCGGTTACGGCAGGGCTGAGCAGGGGCGAGGTCGGGGCGGGTTGAAAGCGCGGGGCGGGCGCAGGGCTGGCCGGGGCGGCGCCTTGGTCCGCGAGGGCGCGCAGGTCGTCGCGGATGGCTTCCAACCCGTGGGGGCTGGTGATGAGCTTGGTGTAAAGATTGGTGATATCAATGGGCGAGCCGCGGGCGATCAGAGTGCCGCCTTCCAGCAGGACGGCCGTGCGGCACATGCGCTTTACGGCATTTGTGTCGTGGGAGACGAAGATGATGGTGCGCCCTTCCTCCACCATCCGATCCAGGGTGGCCTGGCACTTGAATTGGAACCGGGCGTCGCCGACGGCGAGCGCCTCGTCAATGATCAGGACATCGGCATCCACGTGCACACAGACGGCAAAGGCGAGCCGCACCGCCATGCCGCTGGAATAGGTGCGGACCGGCTGGTCGATGAAGTCGCGGATGCCGGAGTATTCGACGATGGCCTCGAATTTTGCGGCGATCTCGTCCGGGCTCAGCCCGAGGATGGCGGCGTTGAGATGGATGTTTTCACGCCCGGTGAAGTCGGGGTTGAAGCCGCTGCCCAATTCCAGAAGCGCGGCGACGCGCCCGCGGACGTGAATCGCGCCGGCGGTGGGCTGCAGCGTGCCGGCGATCATCTGGAGCAGGGTGCTTTTACCGGCGCCATTGCGACCGATGATGCCGAGGCATTCGCCGGGAGCGACCCGCAGGTCGAGCGGGTGCACCGCGGTGAATATGCGGTGGGAGCCTTCGGCCGGTTTACTGCCAAACAGGCGTCGCAGAGCGGCGGAAAGCCGCTTCGACGGGTCATCCCAGATGGTGTAGGTTTTGGTCACTCCTTGGAGAGAAATGACGGGATCGGTCTGATCCATGCGGTTGGAAACAGCGGAGGCCATGTTGCGGTGATGAAGAGAAATGCGTCGTCCGGGGAGAGCCAGCAGGAAGTTTGCTCATGGATTACAGGCCGGCGGGGGGATCGCGGAGGTGCGACTCAAGACGCGGGCGGGCGGGATCGCGGGGCGGTGATTCATTCGTGGGGACAACGGCAGGGGGAGGTCACGGCCAGACAGGCCTCCCGGCCTGGAGAAAGAGCGACCTTCCCACACCCCGGGTTCCCGGGGAGGCGTTCAGCGGCGGGTGGTGATCGCCTCATTGATGAGGGCGACCGCGCGGGGAGAGAACGCGAGGATGGGGTCATCCGCGTTCGGGGTGGATTCAAACCACAGTTCGCCATCAACCAGTTCGAGGCGGGCCACCTGATGGGCGGGTTGGAGCTCCTGGAGGGGGATGCTGGCCAGGGTGCGTTGTCCCTGGTCCACCACCCGGATGCCGCGAATGCGCAGGCCACCGGGATTGTCGCGCGGATCGTAACGCAGGAGGCTGACCGGCGTTGCCGGGAGCTGGAAACGGATCATCTGGAGGTTTGCATGGGGTTCGTAGGCCAGGCGGTGGCTGTCTTCTCCGATGAGGCCCCGGCCGATGTCCCAGAACAGCTGGGTGGGCGAGGGACCGGTCGAAACCAGGTCGAATTCGAGTCGCAGCCCGGGCAGGGTTGCGGGGATCATATAGCGCGAGTAATGCCAAGTGTCGCGGATGAGGCCCCGGTTGCCCACGAAGGCAAACAAAAGGGCGAGGAGGGCTAGATAGCCCGCCTGCCCGGCCAGCAGCCGGGTATCGGCGGGCGCGCGCCAGGTGAAACGAAACGCAAGCAGTGCGATCCATAGCATCAGGGCCAGGTAGCTGGTGGAAAGAAGGCAGCGTTGCACATTGCGCCCGTCCTTGCCGGGAGGGACGATGGGCGAAAACAGCTCAATCCGGGTCTGAGGATCGGTGGCTTCGGGGGTGGATACGATCTGCCAGCCTTCCGGGCTGGGCCGGATTTCGGCGATTTCATGCCCCGCTCGGAACATATCGTGCGTGAAACGGCGGATTTCATCCCCCCTTCGGTTGACGATGCGCATCTGCCGGATTGTGAGCGTGCCGCCGGCCGCCACCGGATCCAGCCGCATTTCGATGATAGGCGCATCAGGCAGGGGAAAGCGGTAGGTGTAGGTAGGCTCGGAAGGGCCGATCGGGAAATAGGCTGAGTGGCGCGGGTTGATGCCCCGGGTCAGGTTGTAAAACACCTGCACATCCCCGGCCCGATCCGCCGCGCAGCTGATTTCCAGATGATAAAGGTCATCGCCTGGTTCGTTGAGCGGATACCATTCCAGCGGCATTTCCTGGGGGATGAGAAAGCCGGTGAAGGCGAGCGCGAAGGCGAAGAAAAGGAGCCTCCAGGTGGGGCGGAAGAAATCGCGGGCTTCGGTCGGGACGGACGGCATGGACAAACATGAAAGCATCCGCCCAGCCCTCGTCCCCCTTCAACACTTATTCCTGAGCGGGGAGAAGAGCGAGCCGTGCGCTCCCTACAAACTGGTGGCGAGCGGTTGGACGGTGATCGTGTCGGAGAGGGCGTAGGTACGGGTGCCGGGGTAGATGACCCGAATCTCATCCAACCCGAGATCGGCCTGGGCGATTTGCAGGGAGCGGGTGAGCGTTGGGGCGTCGGCCCGCTTGACCTCCACGCCGATGCGGCGGCCATCCTTGATCATCAGCAGGTCGAGCTCGCTGCCGCCGTGTACGCCGTAGAACCAGGCCTCCTCGGGCCGTCCGGCCCGCAGGATCTCCTCGATCACAAACCCTTCCCAAGAGGCGCCGAGTTTGGGGTGTGTGAGCAACTGCATGGCATCGTGAATGCCGAGCAACGCGTGCAGCAGTCCGGAATCGCGGAAATAGAGCTTGGGTGATTTGACCAGACGTTTGCCGAGATTGGCATGCCAGGGCCGGAGACGGCGCACCATGAAGGTGTGCTCCAGAGCGTCGAGCCAGGCGCGGGCGGTATTGGGCGCGACCCCGAGAGAGGCGGCGAGCTCGCTGCCGTTCCAGATCTGTCCGTGATAGTGCGCGAGCATCGTCCAAAAACGACCCATCAGCGGGGGTGACATGCCAAAGCCGAGAGCGGCCAGATCCCGCTCCAGAAAGGTGGCGATGAACTGCCGCCGCCATACGCGGCTATCCTCGTCGTCGGGTGCGAGAAAGGAGCGGGGGAAGCCGCCGCGCAACCAGAGGCTATCCGCCGCGGCCAGGCCCGTTTCCTCCAGGCTAAACCCGCCCAGCTCGATGATCTCCACTCGGCCGGCGAGGGATTCGGCGGACTGCCGGGCAAGTTCGGGCGATGCGCTGCCGAGGATGAGAAAGCGGGCCGGCGTGCTGTCGCGATCCGCCAGCACCCGGAGGAGGGGAAAGAGTTCCGGCCGCCGTTGCGCTTCATCAATGACGACCAGTCCCCGCAACGGCTCCAGCAATTGCCGGGGCTGGTCGAACAGGTGGGCGACCAGAGGATCCTCCAAGTCAAAGTATTGCGGCGAGACCGCTGGCATGAACTCTCGCGCCAAGGTGGTTTTACCGCACTGCCGGGGGCCGAGCAATGCCACCACCGGGGCACGCGTCAACGCCTTGGCCACACGCGATTTATAGCCAACCCGATCAATCATGCATGAAATATGGCAATATGATTGCCAATTTTCAAGTTTGTTCGCGATCTGAGGACTGGGAGTCGGGGTTCCTCGCTCCCTGCCGCTAGCCTCGCCACTCAGTTGCGGCGGGTGGGGGCGGTGCCGAGCAGGCTCAGGCCGAAGCCAGTGGCGAGGCCCACGACGAGGCCCACGAGGCCCGCCTTGGCGAGCCCGAGATAAAAACTGTTGTTTGCGGCCTGCATGCTGACCCGGATGGCGTCGCCATATTCCTGGGCGGCGAATTCCGCA
This sequence comes from uncultured Opitutaceae bacterium, assembly GCA_964429385.1. GTDB lineage: Bacteria > Verrucomicrobiota > Verrucomicrobiia > Opitutales > Opitutaceae > UBA2377. The sequence goes on along the minus strand of CAYSBR010000003.1, from coordinate 49,729 downwards.
TGGGTGCGGCGGATGCTTTGCAGCAGGCGCTGATACTCCCGTGACAAATCGTTGAGGGCCTGCTCGACCTGGACCAGGTGTTCGGCCGGGGCGCCTTGCTGGTCGGTGGCGAGAAAGCCTTCGATGATGTTGCGGCGTTCTTGCACGACGGCCTTTTCGGCCTGGATACGCTTGACCTCGCGGCCGGCTTTCAGGGCCTCGCGCACGAGGTAGTTGTAGGCATCGTGCGCCAGCAGGGAATTCACCAGGCTCTGGTCCACGACGAGGGGGTCGGCCCGGTTTTGGGCGGCTTGCTCCTTGACCCCGAGCACATAGCCTTGGTTGCGCGTGGCGGTCTGGTCGAGCAGTCGCAGCACGACGCTCTCGTCCTCGATGGCCCGTTGCTCCCGGTCGAGCAGGGTGCGCAGATGGTAGTCAATCTTGATCAGCGCGGCCCGGCGGTTGCGGGAGAGCCCCTTCAGCCGGATCAGGCCCAGCGTTTCATTCAGCCGAACCTGGCTGAAGATATGGGTCTGCTTGAGCAGGTCGTTGAACGACAGGTTGGTGGTGGGCGAACGGAAGGTGCGGGCATTCTCCTGCTGCTGCTCAAGGTAACTGGTAATGCTCCTGATTTCCTGCCCAAGCACGAGTTCGTAGTCGAAGAAATCGGCATCCTGCAGGCTGTCGAGTGCATTGCCGAAGGCGACGGGGGTTTCGGAATAGGTTTTTTGGAAGCGCTCCCGATAAACGCTGACGAGTTCATTGAGGAACTGGGTGCGCTGGTGGGGGGCGAGGGGAAAGTTGCGGGGCAACGCGAGGGTGACGCGGTATTCGTCGGGCAGGTAGGGCGGCGGGGTCTGGCCGGTGGCGCGCACCCGGTCGCGTTCCTTGACGATGTTGGCGGGGATGATGCCCTCGATGGTGAGCGCGGCGCGCACCTGGCCTTGGAGGCTCTCGGAAGTGTCCAGCCCCTGGCGTTTGAGGGCTTCATTGACGATATCCGGCGCGCGCAGATCGTCGGCTTGGAACTTGGAGCCATCGGGATAGGCGCCGCGCTCATACCCGTTGAAACTGTACACGACCCGGGTGGCGGTGGTGACCGTCTGGAATGGGCCGGCGAGGAAGTAGGCGGCCGCCGCAATCGCCAAGCCGAGACAGCCCAGTGCCACTATTTTCGGCAATCCGCGCATCAACCGCCCCCAGAGTTCGCGCAGATCAAGGGTGTCGTCGTCGGCGAAAGAGGGTTGAGTGCGAGGAAGGGGATCGGGTGAGGCCATGATTGGGTGCTTAAGTGAGAATAAGAGTCCGTTTCAAAGCAATCGGTTCCCGGGATGGCAACCGTGAAACGTGGGGAGGTTGGAGCGGGGAGCAGGGAGCGGGGAGTGGGACTGCGACAACAGGACTACGGGGGGAAGGCGGAAGCCGGAGACCGGCACGAACCGGTTTTACAGGAGGTAACGGAGAGAACGGAGGAGAGGTCGAGGCGAGGAGCGAGGAGTTGGGAGCGGGGTGGGCCGTGCGCTCCGCGCGCGGCGAGGGCGGAGGACGGGGGCAGGGAGCTGGGAGGGGGGAGCAGGGAGCAAGGAGCTGGAAACGAAGAGAAGGGCGCAAAGACCTGAGGACGCAGACCAGTGAGAGAGAACGAAGGGCCGCCGGAGGAGTAGTCCGGGCGTCCTGTCGTCTCGTTGTCCTGTCGCCCGTAGTCCCGTGGTCTCGTAGTTTGCTTTCCTCGGTCCTCCAGCCTCCCAGCTCCCCGCTCCAACCTCCTTCCTCCTTTCTGTTCAAATTTTCTTGAACCAAGCGCCGTCGCCGCCCTTGCTCGCCGCCGTTGCAAGCCCCATTGACAACTGCGGAAGCCCTGCCGGCGGCGGACCCTGCGTTTGAGCAGGAGTGCGTGGCCCTTTTTTCGGGATTTCTCCACGCGATGGGGGTGCCCAAGTCGGTGGGCGCGATCTACGGCCTGCTCTTTGCTTCGCCCGCGCCTCTGTGCTTCGGTGATATCGTCGAAAAGCTGCGCATCAGCAAAGGCTCGGCCAGCCAGGGATTGGCCTTCCTGCGGCAGAGCGGGGCGGTGCGGACGGCGGCGCGGCCCGGTGACCGGCGGGAGTATTTCGAGCCCGAGCTGGGCCTGCGGCGCCTCGCCGGCGGCCTTCTGCAGGAGAAGATCCAGCCGCTGGCGCAGGAAACGCGCGGCTCGCTCCAGCGCCTGCGGGCGCAGGCAGCGGATGCACAGGGCGCGCAAAAGACCTTTCAATTGAAACGGATCAAGCAACTGGAGACCTGGCACAAGCAGCTTGGCCGCGTGCTCCCGCTGATCCAGATCCTGCTCAAAGTCTCGTCTCCCGCGATCACCGCCCCCCGCGCGCGCTAGCGGGTCAATTCCCTTCCGTGGTCAGTAGTCCTGTGCCCCCTGCAAGTTCTTCTCTCAAAGAAGCGACGGGGCGAAGCTATGGCGGGAGGGGAGCAGGGAGATTGGAGCTAGGAGCAGAGAGTGAAGGGCGGGGCCGGCCACAAGCCATGCTGAGCCCCGTCGGGGCGACGGAGCGCGGCAGCGCGTAGAGGGTCCTGCGCGTGCGCAGGGGTCCGAAGGACTGTCGGCCCGGGTGCCCAACGCTCCCGCCCGCGCCCTGGGTGACTGGAACGATATTTACCGCTTGGTCATCCAGGCCGCCACCGGCAACCATCCTTTACATTGGGATTTGATCGCCGATTACCTTTCCATTTTTGGCTTGGAGGCCCGATTGGGCGAATTGAAAGCGCTGTATGAAAATAATCACTGAAACCGAGCGGTGGCAACTCCTGCAGGCCGGCGCCGGAAATCCAGCGAGCGGGGAAAGCCACGGACGCAGGCAATCGCCGCCCCGCCTGTCCATTGAGCACTATCTCACCCAAGTGGAGCAACTGGCCCGCCTTGTCCCCCGACTCGATCCGCCTCCTCTTGCGCAAGGCACCCACTGGCGTCTCTAGCTCCTAGCCCCTAGTCCCTAGCCTCTAGCTCCCAGCAACCAGCCCCTTCCTCCTTGCTCCCAGCTCCTTCACTTACCATGTCCACCTATCTTGTCACTGGCGCGGCCGGATTCATTGCTTCCAAAGTCTGCGAATTTCTTCTGCGCGATGGTCACACCGTCGTAGGCGTGGATAATCTCAACGACTACTATGATGTGCGGTTGAAGGACTGGCGGCTTGGACAGTTGCTCGGAGCAGGGCGCAAGGAGCTTGGAACTGATCCTGGGAAGTCCGTCTATGCCCCAAACTCCCAGCCCCAAGCTCCTGGCTCCCTGCTTCCCGCTCTCAACTCAGACAACTTCCATTTCCACGTTTTGGATATCGAGAATCTGACGGCCTTGGATGCCCTGTTCTCCCGGTATTCCTTCGATGCCGTGTTCAACTTAGCCGCGCGGGCGGGGGTGCGCTACAGCATGGAGAACCCACATGTGTATCTGAGTACCAACACACAGGGAACCCTCAACCTGCTGGAGTGCCAGCGGAAACACGGCGTCAAAAAACAGGTGCTGGCCTCGACCTCATCGCTCTATGCGGGCTGCGCAATGCCCTTTACGGAGGATCTGCCGGTCAATACCCCGCTGTCCCCCTACGCGGCGACGAAGAAAGGGGCGGAGTTGATGGCCTACAGCTATCACAAGTTGTATGGTCTCGATATGACGGTGGTCCGCTACTTCACGGTTTTCGGTCCGGCCGGCCGGCCCGATATGAGCATCTTCCGGTTCATCAAGTGGATTGATGAAGAAAAGCCGATGGAGCTCTTTGGTGACGGCTCCCAATCGCGTGATTTCACCTATGTGGATGATATCGCCCGAGGGACGATTCTCGCGGCCAGACCGTTGGGGTATGAGATCGTCAATCTCGGGGGTGGGCGCAATCCCATCAGTCTGAACACCGTCATCGCTTTCATCGAGCGTTCGCTTGGAAAAAAAGCGGTCTATGACTCCAAGCCCTTCCACGTGGCGGACATCAAGGAGACTTGGGCCGACATCACCAAGGCCCAGCGCCTGCTGGATTGGAGCCCCCGTATCAGCCCCGAAGAAGGCTTTCAGCGATCAGTTGATTGGTATACGGCAAATCGCGCATGGTTAAACAGGGTTAGACTTTAAACAAATTTCAGCAGCACTCGCTAAAAGAATTGTCAGTAGGTGCTTGATTTCTGCGCATATAATGCGGCCGTATCCATTACGAGTTATAGCTATTAATTCAAGTCTGGCGTCCGGTATGGTTGCGGATTTTTACTGTTCGTCAGAAGACTGTGGGGCAGATGGTAAGGTCCGAGAAATATGCGCCAATCGCAGATAATTGTTTCGAATGCTGGAGTCATCTGGGTTTCTCAGGCGCTTTCCTTCGTGCCGCAGTTGATCATGGTGCCATATCTGATTAAAAAATTGGGAGAAAATGGCTACGGAATGTATGTCCTTGTTTGGTCGCTTTTTACCTCAATCGAGCAGTTCGAGAAATCTCTCCAATCCGGTTCAGTAAAATATTGCGCTGAACATTTCGCCCGGCAGGACATGACTGCTGTAAATAAAACGATCAGTTCGGCATTCATCTATGCTTTGCTGCTGGCATTTGTGGCGGGGTTTGGTGTATTCGCCGCTGGTGCGTTTTATACAGAGGGGGACGCAGCCGTCCAAAACTCGCTGCGGGTTCTGGCAGTCATGTTATTGCTCATCATTCCTATTACGCCCTACATTGCAGTTATCCAATCGCGACAAAACTATTATGTGGGAGCAATTGCCGAGATGGCGGCGAAATATCTGGCTTTGGCAATGGTAGTTATTTGGTTCCATTGGACTGAACCGGCGATTGAGAGTTTGGTGATCATTATGGCAGGGACTTTGCTTGCGTCCAAGGCTACCCAAGCTGTGGTAGCCCACAGACTCATTCCCGGGTTGCGAAACAGCCCAAGACTTGCCGATCGGGCGACTTTTATCAAAGTGGCAACATTCGGAGGAGGTATTGTAATCGCATCGTTTTGCCTTGCGGCCAACTCCACCGGGGTGCGCTGGCTGGCTGGTGTGCTGATCTCAGCTAGCTTTGTGGGGCATTTGGCGATAATGCTTATGCCGGCGCTGCTAACCGGGCAGATATTGGGGGCACTGACAGTAACTGTGATGCCCGCAGCGAGTGGATTCCAAGTTCGGGGCGATGATTTGGGGCAGCGTCAATTGCTGCAGCGAGGAACTCGTTATATCGTGATCCTTGGTCTTTGTCTGCTACTGGCTGGTAGCTGTTTGATGGCTGGCGCCTTGCGATTTTGGGTAGGGGCAGCCTATGAATTTCTTGAATCCTACGCAATCGTGCTTCTAGCCGGAGGCATCTTCATGGCCTGCACCTCTGTCGCGCATCATATGCTCAAGGGGTTGGGCATGGTAATCACCGTCATCTATATATATGCAACGAGCTTGGTGCTGGTGCCATTCAGCATCATTCTTATTCTGCTGCATCTTGATACCGATCCCTACTGGACAATCACATGTGGATTGGTCGCCGGGCAGTTCGTATGTGGAATTTGGCAGCTGTTAATCTGCGCAAAAAAAATAGGGGTTGAATTCAGAGGTCTCATGTATAAATCATTCGTCAAGCCTGGAGGTATGGCAACACTGGCGGTTCTTCCGCTGGCTGGTGCAAGGCTCTGGGGAGGGGACTCTGTGGGAATTGATATCCTTGCCGCAGTCGCCACATCTAGCATATTCTGTGTAAGTGCATATTATGTATTGCTCAGTAAACAGGAAAAAAGCGATATCAGAAGCTTGATGCATAAATCGATGTTGAAGCTGACCGCAAGGCTGCCCAGGAAGACTTCCAGCCCATGATTTCATATGAGGCAAAGCATAGCAGAGTTGAACTGCTGCCCGACAGGGTCCGTAAGACAACGTGTCCGGACCTCATGCGAATCGAGGTTGCCAAGAGCAGGCGGGCGTATGAGCTAGGGAAAGCCAGCGGCTGCTTCAGCGTCCCTCGTGTGCTGGCCCATGATGAACATACAGGGGTGGCACTGTTCGAACGACTGCCACTTGCCGGGATATCTGGAGCCGTAGCATGGGGGCCGCCCCGAATACGCGCCGCGAGGCAATTGGGACGCGCGCTTGCGGTGATTCATCGTGAGCTTCGGCTACCTGCCGATTTGCGGCACGACTTGCCCACGGCATTCCAATTCGCGAACCATTGTGATAATGTATTTTTGCATGGTGACCTCAGCGTGGACAATGTCTGCATTTGCGTCGACAGGCATGAACTGGTGTTAATCGACTGGCAAATGACTCCCCTCTACGGAGGGCAAGCAACCTTCGGTACACGATATTTCGATATCGCGTGGTTTCTGAGCAATTTGATTAACAGACCATTTACACGCTTTATCTATTCCGATCCGGTCACGCCTGTAGCAGAAGCCTTCCTTGGTAGTTACGGCGAAGAAGCCCGATTGGCGAAATTCAGACAGGAACTCTACGCCTATTCGGTACAGTTCTTTGCCATTGAAATGCCGAGAATCCGGCGACACATCGTGTCTCATTCTCGGGGACGAGCGCTGCTGCTCCTTCCTTTTGTTAACCGTCTATATCGTCAGCTAATGTATCTCCTAAAACCATGAGTTATCGAAATTCCCATTTAGCCAAGGATAAAGGGAAAACCTATCATGCTCTTTTTGAAAACGAGCCCTATCGACGAATGATTTGGGGGTTTGAGAAGCAAATTCTCGACAGTATTATCAAACAGTACCTGCCAGGAGGGTCCTTTTCTCATCTCGATTTTGCCTGTGGCACTGGTCGTATCCTGCAGCATATAGGCCAATTCACACACCGTTCCACGGGTGTGGATGTTTCGCCCAGTATGTTGGAGGTGGCAAGGCAAAATAATTCGAGCGCAGAGATCATTCAGGCCGATTTGACCCAACAGAATCCATTAGCAGAGAGAACGTTTGACTTGATAACGGCGTTTCGATTTTTCCCCAATGCAGAGGACGCACTTCGGCAGGATGCGATATACGCAATCCGGAGGCACTTGCCAGTTGGCGGTTATTTTGTTTTCAACAACCACAAGAATACCGGTTCAGTGAGAAATCGACTGGCACGAGTCGCGGGGAGGAAAAATTTCTTGGGAATGAGCTCTGTTGAGACAGAAAACTTGGTGAAGAGTGCCAATCTAAACATTGTGAAGGTCTATCATCTTTCGACTTTCCCTGCATCCGAGAAAAACAGGATGCTTCCCGTCGGCTTGTTGCGTCAGATTGAGCGAATCACGCAAAAATTGCCTTTCTGTGGAAGTCTCTCTGAGAATCTCATATACCTCTGCAAAGCGACTTAGTATTCTTTCGTATGCTTGATATACGCCAGCCTTGAAGAATTGCTCTACTATTACTGAACGCAAGCCCGCTAGGCTGCGGGTGATTGCGGATGGGGTTTTATGGTTGATCCTGCTGATGATCTGCACGGACCTCTATAGGATTCCCAGTGCCTATGCCGGTATAAGCGGATTGAAGGAGATGACGGTAATTTTAACCGTAGTTCTCGCATGCTATATCTTGCTAAGATTTGGAACTTTGAACAGAATCCGACGACATGTCGCGCTGTGGCTGCCAGCAATAATTGTCGTGCCCCTTATTTCTACGCTATACTCACCTGGTGAAGTTTACAGAGAGATTGGTTTATGCGTCCACTATGGCTTGATTTATTATGCATCGTTAATTTTTTTTATGACGCGACGAGACCAATGGTCCCTTTTTATCGTTTCTCTCCTGATCGCGTTTGCGGGGGTGATATGGAGCGTTATCAGTTCAGCGGATTTCGAGCTCCTTGCGCAGGCAACCGAAAAACGTAGCTATGAGCACGGAAGGGCATTGGGTCTATATCTACAGCCCAACGTGGCTTCTCATGTTGTAACGATAATAATGCTAATGACAGTTATGGCATCGGTACGGTCGGGAAAAGAAGCTATCGCCCTATGGGCCGTGGTAGTGTATGTGCCGACGATATTGCTGACTGGATCGCGAGCTGGGGTTCTGTTGGCCGCCATCATCACGGCATACATGTTTTTTGCCCCATTGCTTTGGGTAGTGCATAGCTGGCGGAAAAGTTTTGCTAATTTACTGATTGCGAGGGGCGCTTTGATCTTTATAGTGGCAGCAACGCTGGTGGTGTTGTTCGTGCTGTCTGAAAGACTGCAATTGACTGAAAAAGGAGGCGTGATTGACCGGATTAGGCAAGTAAGTGGGCTGGGTGTTACTGACGCCGAGGTAGAGGATACGTTGGCCCGCTCGGACAGGGTCCGATTGCTTGCTGCTCGTGAACATATCGACAATACGAAAGGCTTACGCGGATTGTTTGGGCATGGAGTCGGAGCGAGTCACACGCTTCGGGATTCTGGTGTTTTGTCGCATGCTTCGCATAATCAATTTGTGGAATGGTATTTTTCGTATGGTTTGCTTGGTTTGCTGGCTTTGCTTGGCGTGTTGTTTTATTCGGCAAGACGTTTCATGAAAACCGAGGTGGTGTGGATGAGTAGATATCACTATGCGTTTTTTCCTGCCATGATGCTCATTGCCGTTACCTCGAATACAATATTTGATTACAGGCCTCTTTATGTCATGTTGGGCTATCTGGCATGTATAGTAATAGAAGACCGGAAGAGACACGGGTGCTATGGTAGTGGCGAGCGCCTGCCGGATGTAGCTTAACGCATTATGTGTGGAATTGTTGGTATCAGTTATTTGAATCAGGATTATCCTGTCGGTGAAACTGCGGCTAGCATGGCGCACGCGCTCGTTCACCGGGGTCCTGATGGCGTGGGCGTCTGGGTGGATCGGCGGCGAACATTGGCGGTAGCGCACCGGAGGCTTGCCATCATTGATTTGTCGGAAAGTGCGAACCAGCCGATGCATTATGCCGGCGGCCGTTTCACGTTGGTTTTTAATGGTGAAATCTACAACTACCAGGAGTTGCGCACCGAGTTGTTTACGAAAGGCTATAAATTTGAAACAGCGGGGGACAGTGAGGTGCTCCTGGCGAGTTACATGGAGTGGGGTGAAGAGTGTCTATCCCGTCTGAATGGGATGTTTGCCTTTGCGATCTATGATCGGGATAAGGATGGGATCTTCATGGCCCGGGACCGGGCGGGGGAAAAGCCGCTGTTTTACACTCATATCGGCACGACATTCATTTTTGCCTCCGAGCTGAAAGCGCTGTTTGCGTGCCCTGTGGTTCCTCGAAAACTGGATTTGAATGCCATGAACTATTACATGGCTTATGGGTATGTTCCGGGGGAGATGTGCATCATCGAGGGGATAAGGAAGCTGCGTCCGGCGCACGCACTATGCTATGATAGAAAAAGCAACCAGGTGCGGGTCTGGTCATACTGGGAGTTGCCGGTGCAGGAGACGGAATGCATCGCGAATGCCGCTGAGCTGGTTGAAAAACTGGAGGATTTGCTGGAGGATGCGGTCAAGCGTCAGTTGGTCGCGGATGTGCCGGTGGCCGTGCTCCTGAGCGGGGGGGTGGACTCGAGCCTTATCACGGCTCTGGCAGCCAAGGCTTCAGCGAGGAAACTGAAGACCTTCACGGTCTCTTTTCCGGGGCACAGGAACCATGATGAGTCCGGGCATGCGCGCTTGGTGGCGGACCATTTCGGCACGGAGCATACTGTTATGCGGGCTGATGATCCTTCGTTTGAGCTATTGGCGACGTTGGCCCGCCAATACGATGAGCCGCTGGGCGATACTTCGATAATCCCGACTTACCTTGTTTCGCGTTTGGTAAGGCAGCATGCGAGCGTGGCAATCGGAGGCGATGGCGGGGACGAACTCTTCGGCGGTTACCTGCATTACGACTGGTTGTTACGTCAGGATCGCCTGCGAAAGCGATTCCCTGCATGGCTGAGAAATGGGACTTCTGCCTTGGCGTCGCGGGTGATGCCATTGGGGATGAAAGGGAGGGGAGCACTGCTTGCGCTCGGCGGTCCGATGGGAAGGACTTATAGCCAAGTTTTTCAATATTTCGATGCGCGATCCAGAAGAACACTGCTGCCTGCGATGCGGATGATGTCCGATGAGGCATTAACTGCACCTGAAGAATACAAGGGGGCTCTCATCGCGCCGTCTGATGGGGTGATTCGCAATGGCACCACTGCGGACTTCCTCACTTACCTCCCTGATGACGTGCTGACCAAGGTTGACCGGGCCAGTATGCTGGCCTCGCTTGAGGTGCGGGCACCCTTGCTGGATCACCGCGTCATTGAATTCGCATTCAGACACGTACCCGACTCGTTGAAAGCGGTGGAGGGGGAGCGGAAGATCTTGCTAAAAATGCTGGCCAAAAAACTGCTCCCTCCGGCCCTGGATATAAATCGAAAACAAGGTTTCTCGCCGCCGCTGGCGGATTGGCTTCGGAACAAGTGGGCCAACGAAATCAAAGCTATTCTGCTGGATTCCGGCGCATCCTTCGCGCGCAGGGATATTGAACGGTTGCTTGCGGGTGAGGAGCGTGGGCTGGCCAACAGCCATCGGATTTTCGCCCTGACAATGTTTGCGCTTTGGAGGAAAGAGTACGGCGTAACTTAGCAATATAATAATGAATAAATTAATCTCCTATTCTAAGGTGGCGGCCAAACATGCTGCCGGTGTCGCTTCCTACATCCCCGGACTGTATAAATTATTAAAGAGTTCCGAGGTTAGTGGCGTTGCGGGCAGCACATCGTCGGCCCGGTATTGTTATAATGTCTTCTGGAGGCATGTGGAGTCGGCGGAAAAAGAGGCGGGAGTTTCGGTTATGCGGTCCGGAGGCGGTGTGGTGGAATTGGGACCCGGTGGGTCGCTGGGGACGGGATTATGTGCGCTTATGTGTGGCTTTGACCGGTATACGGGGATAGATGTCGTTCCTTTTGCCAAGAATGTGGCGCGCAATTTGGCGGTCTTTGATGAGTTGGTTGCGCTCTTTGCGTCTGAAATGAGTTTAGACGTCACGGACTCGATCTGGCCAGCGGCTCAGGATGTGAACTATCCGCGTGATCGCATTCAAAAAATGAAAGCCGCTGGCTTGCTTGCTCCAGAAAGGCTGGCAAACATCCGTCAGGTCATTGCCACGGGGGAAACACAGGGGGACATTGCGCTGACTTACTGCCATCCCGGGCAACTATGGAAGAACTTGGAAGAGGGTTCCATCGACTGGGTTTTTTCCCAAGCGGTTCTTGAGCACGTCATGGATATTGCGGCTGTGCATGTGGATGTCGCCCGCCTGTTGCGAAAGGGGGGGCATGCCAGCCATACTATCGATTTTAAATCTCATGGAAGCAGCATTTATTACAATGGCCATTATGGCTATGGGGAGTCCATGTGGAAGTTTCTAAATGGTCGTCGGGTTTTACTTTCCAACAGGAAGCCGCCGTCGGCGCATCTCAAGGCGGCTGGCGATGCCGGAATGCAAGTGCTGGTCAATAAAATCCGCCGGGCTTCTAACCCGATGAAAAAATCTCGCTTCCATCAAAGTTTCCGGGGAATGACGGATATAGATGCCTATGCGTCGTCATCGTTCCTCGTTGCTATCAAGTGATTAAGGTTCTACACGCCATCGGCAGTCTTTCAAAGGGGGGGGCCGAATTGCAGTGTCGGTTACTGGCTGAAAATTTGCCCACGAGCCAATACGAGGCAGCTATTTTGTATCTGCATGAGGGGCCAGTCTCCACGCAATCACATGTGAAAAAATTCCCCGTGAACCGGGGGAAATGGGGTGCTATACCTTCGCTTTGGAAACGCATTGATGATGTGGTTGGCGGATTCATGCCGGATATCGTCCATGTATGGCTGCCAGAAATTGTCTCGGTACCTGCCGCATGGGCTGCGCATAGGCGTGGGATTCCGGTTGCAAGTGGTCACAGGGCATCCATGTGTTTCAGCATGTTCAGTATGCAGGGGGTCCGGGATCGGCTGAGATATCCGCAGTATATGTTGGCCGACAGGATCATTGCCAATTTTGACGTGGAGGATGAACCAATCTTGTTTCGACACCTTTACGCGGCCAGAAAAGGTTTGGTTATAGAAAACGGATTGGACTTGGAGAGGCTGCGTTCGATGCCATTTAAGATGCTACCTTTGCGCACTGTGCATCGGTTGATTTATGCCGGTCGCCTTGATCCGAAGAAAGGGCTGCCCGTTGCGTTTCATGCAATCAGCCTGTTAGTTAGGGCTGGAGTGGATGTCAGTCTTGCTATTTTTGGAGAAGGGACGGCCGCGTACGAGGCTTATCTGCGAAGCATTGTTGTGCGGCTGGGTTTGCAAGAGCGGGTGATCTTTCTTGGAAACCATCAAGATTGGCAGGCATACGCTGGCGATGCGGATGCACTGGTATTCCCTTCTTTGGGTGAAGGAACATCCAATGTGGTGCTTGAGTCATTGGCCATCGGGCTACCGGTAATAATATCAGATATTGCAATGACCAGGCAGATGCTCAGCGACGGCGAAAATGCAGTCATTGTCCCAGACAACGACAAACAATCATGGAGAGATGCGATATGGAAGACCATCAGCGATTCCGACCTTCGAGAGAAAATACGGGCTGCTGGTAGGAAAACCGCCGATCAATACTCTATTGCCGGGATGGTTTCCCGGTATGAAGAGATGTATCAAGAAATAGTTGGCGCGGGCAAAGCTGCGCGATGAATTTCCTTTTTAATGCTTCATGTTACAAGCCGGCTTTCAGGCAGGGCGGGCCGATTTACTCTGTATCGGCTTTGGCGGAGGGGTTGGTCCGTCGAGGCCACGAAGTGACCGTGTTGGCGCCGGATATCGATCTGTTCGAGAAAATGGACGTTCCCGTGGACTGCACCTTGGAAATCGAGGGAGTGCGGGTTCGGTTCTTCAAGACAAAGCCTACACTTTTGCAGCGCACTCGGCTGCCATATTTCAGTCGTGCGGGTGTTTATGCGCACGGGCCGGAAGTGGCCGAGTGGTTGCAGCGAGTGGGAAAAAGCATGGATGTGTTTCACAGCCAAATCTCCTTTCTCCCTACTAATTCGATTGTCTCCCGATACGCCAAGGCCGAAGGGAAACTGTATCTTTACAGCCAGCGTGGAAATTTGGATCCGGTGCGGCTTAAAACGGGGAGTTTGAAGAAGAGAATATATATCGAGTTGATTGAAAAGCATGTCATGCGGCGTGCGGATGCATTGATTGCTCTCACTCACTATGAACAGGGCAGTTTTCGGCGTTGGGCCCCGGAGGTGGCCAGTGAAGTCATTGCGAATGGTATAGAAAAGTCCTATGGAGAAAAGGAACCGAGCGTTGTGTCGGAGCAACTCGGGCATTTTTTTCTCCGCTGTGGACAAGAAATGGTATTTTTATGGATGAGTCGGATTCATCCGCTGAAAGGCCCCGATATTTTTGTGCAGGCAGCGATACGTGCACTGCAAGCGGGTGCTCGTTTCCATGCCATTGTGGCTGGACCTGATGAAACAGCCATGGAGTCCGCTTTAAAAGCCATGGCTATGGAGTCTGGATTTGGCGATCGGGTGCACTTTTTGGGAACTGTAAAGGGCGAGGACAAGCTTGCTCTGCTGCAACGAGCGGATTGCTTTGTTCTACCGACAGAATCCGAAGGCTTTTCCATGGCGTTGCTTGAGGCTCTGGCTTGCCGATGTGCTGTGCTGACCTCATCGGGGGCACATTTTGACGCCATTGCACATGTCGGGGCAGGCCGGGTGATACCACGCACGGTTGAAAGCTATACCGGAGCCATGCGTCAGTATGCCGAGGCTGGCCGTGCAGCGTTGAGGGAGATAGCGCGACATGGGCGAGGCTTGGTCGAATCGCATTACACTTGGGACGCGGTGATTGAGAAGTATCTGGCCTTGGCAGAGTGGCGTCTTGAGTTGGCGTCACAGCGAAACTCGAAGTGAGTCATATTTACATGTCTAGCATTACCAAAGTCCTAATAACGGGTAGTTCTGGGTTCATTGGATCGGCGATTATCAAGAACCTCAAACAACAGGGAATTGCCACGGTTGGCGTCGATCTGGCGGTTCCAAGGATAGACGCGGAACCAGACATCTTTCACCAAGTGGATGTGCTGGACTCAGAATCGCTATATAAAATTGTCGGAACGAGCGGTGTCCAAGCGGTGATCCATCTTGCTGCGACGCATGATTTGAGTGACATGAAGAACGAGCAAATCGGGTTGGACGCCTACCGGACGAATATCGAAGGAACACGGCACTTGCTGGATGCGCTGGCGTCAGCACCTGGAATAAAAAGGGTGATTTTTACTTCAACGCAGCTTATAAGCCGAATTGGCCATCAGGTCACATCGCTAGTGGATGCCAAACCAGACACGTATTATGGTGAAAGCAAGCTGCTCGGCGAGAAGATGGTTCACGCATACCCGAGGAAACCCTATGTATGGTCGATTGTGCGTCCCACAACGGTATGGGGACCGGGTATGATGCCGCATTATAGACGATTCATTGGCTTTATAGAAAAAGGGTGGTACTTTCATGTGTCTAGCCGGCCATTGGAGAAGAGCTATGGATATATAGAAAATGTGACGTATCAGTACGTTAAGATATTGGGGGCTGCGGATGACGAGGTTGCTGGAAAAACTTTCTACCTTGCCGATTATGCTCCGCTGTCGTTGCGCACTTATGCAAATGAGATTGCGGGATGCTTGGGAGTAGCGTCAATCCGAACACTGCCACTAGGCGTGTGTCGCTTGCTTGCACTATTTGGCGACATACTAGCCAGGTTTGGCCTCAGCCGATTTCCATTCACAAGCTTCAGGATCAATAATATTTTGACAGAGTATGTTTATCAGCTTGCGGAAACGGAGAAAATTTGTGGCCCATTGCCCGTGGGATTCAAGCAGGCTGTTGAGCGGATGGTTGTTTGGTATAAAAGCGAATTGCGATAGAATGCGATACCGACATGAAGACGAGTTATGAGATATGGGTCATCTCAGATATCTATGCGCCTTCAGACATATCGACCGCGCACCTTCTGACGAAGCTGGTGGAGGAGTTGCAACTTCGCGGATGGCATGTGCGGGTGCTGTGCGCTACTCCGGAAAAAGAGCCATCGGGCAAGCGTTTCCAGGGGATTGTGCGCGTTGGGCTTGGCAGGGAAATCTCCACGGCAAAGGGGCGCGTTTTTACAGCGGTGACCAATGCCCTTATGCTGGGGGCGGCCGCCATGAAGCTAGATCGGACAGCCGTGGTTTTATGCCTTACGAATCCCCCGGTGCTCCCTCTAATGATTGCTGAAATCTCCCAATGGCGGGGATTCCGGTATGGATTGCTGGTGCATGACGTTTACCCGGATGTGCTGGCTGCGGTTGGCTGGCTAAAGCGTAGCTCGGCTTTGTATGGTATCCTCGACCCTATTTTTTCGTATGCAGTCAAGCAGGCTTCTCAAGTCATTGTATTGGGGCGGGATATGTTGCGAATCATCGCGGGAAAACGCGGTGGGATTGGCTTGGCACCCAGAGTCATTCCAAATTGGGCGGATCATGACGAAATCATGCCGGCGGATCGTGCCAGCAATGGGCTGTTGCGCGACTTGGGGTTGGGGAGCCGCTTTGTGGTGCAATACTCGGGTAATCTGGGACGTACCCATGGGGTGGATGATCTGCTTCTGGCGGCTGATGGCTTGAGGGGAACGGCGGAGGTCCGTTTTCTTGTCATTGGCGCGGGTGCGCGGTTGCGGGAACTCGAAACTCGGGTTGCCAAGGAGAATCTGACGAATGTGGTTGTACGGCAGCGCGTGCCTCGTGCGGAACTGCCGGTGTCGCTGAATGCGTGCGATCTGGCGGTCATTGCATTTCAACCGGGTATGACCGGGGTCTCGGTGCCGAGTCGCATGTATAATATCATGGCTGCGGGAAAGCCGATCCTGGCGGTGGCTGATGCGGATTCCGAGCTGGCCAAGGTGGTGCAAGAGGAGGCGATCGGATGGGTGGTGCCTCCGGGGTATCCGGAGCAAATGATTGCGGCGATCAATGAGGCATGTCGTCTCGATGCGGAGGCCTTGCGGGAGATGGGGAAACGGGCCCGCCGGGCGGTGGAGGAGAAATACACCTTGACCAAAGCGGTTGATGCTTACGAGGAGGTTCTAAACCAACTGGCTTGCGTAGAGCCGGTTACGGTCGTTTAGGCTGCGATATCCGATGAAAATCGTAGTAACCGGTGCGGGAGGGTGGCTGGGGCAAGTCATCTGTCGTCTGGCCCAAGAGGCCGGACATGAGGTGATTGCATTAGGCCGGGCCCAAAGCCGGCCAGGGCCATGGCGGCACCACATCGTGTGCGATCTGACGGAGGATACGGCGTTGGCGGCTGCATCGGATCCGGCCATCAAGGGGGGGGAGGTTGTAATTCATTGCGCAGGGTATGCGCACCGCCCGATTGAAACGGCTGCGGAGATTCTCTCGTTCGATGCCGTTAATCGGGAGGGAACCCGACGTATGGTGGAGATATGTCGGCGGGCAAGCATCCCGCGGCTGGTCTATCTAAGCTCCATTGCGTTCTACAACTGGAGCCTGGGCTCCGACTTTGATGAAACAGGACCGGTGATCCGATCAACCGCCTACGCGGCTTCCAAGCTGGATGGCGAAACGTTGGTCAGGAAGAGTGATTTGGACTGGCGGGTGCTCCGGATGGGGACGGTGTATGGCCCCGGAGATAAGGCCAATTTCTTCAAGCTGGCTGGCGCAATCAGCCGGGGCAGGTTTTATCAGCCGGGCGCAGGGGGAGCGCGAAAGAGTGTTTTGCCCGTGCAATTGGCGGCGGAGTTGATCTTGGAGATGTCAACCATGAGTCAGGTGGCGGCGCCTTTGCTTAATCTGGCATTGCCTGATTCCCCCTCGTTGGCGGAGATCTGCCGGGCATTCAGCCGGGAACTGGATTGTCGCGAGGTAAGAAAGATGCCGCTGCCGGTGCTGAAGGTGTTGGCCCGGCTTGGGGATGGACTTCGTTTGCTGAGTCCCGGGTTTCCGTTAACCTCAACCAGCCTCGGCAAGCTGACCACTTCCACGACAGTAGATGTGAGCCGGATGAAGATGGTTTTTCGCAACAGGGATTGGCGGGATTTTGATTGGTGGCTGAAAGAGTCGGGTGAATATTACCGGGCTGTCGTCATTGGAGCTTCATGAGTTCTGTTTGTAAGGCCGCGGTTTTTTTGGATGCCCAGATAATTTTAAAATGATACGTGTGCTTGATGTGCTGTGGGCTTTAATCGGGTTGCTCCTCCTGCTGCCGGTGCTCTTGACGCTGCTGTTGCTGGGCTGGATTGACACGCGCTCGCCGTTGTTCCGACAGACGCGGGTGGGGCGAGGGCAAAAGCCGTTTGTGCTCGTGAAATTCCGCACCATGCGGGTGAACACCGCTTCGGTGGCATCGCACCTGGCCGATGCCTCGGCGATCACGCGCTACGGGCGGTTTCTGCGACGGACGAAGCTGGATGAATTGCCACAGCTCTGGAATGTGCTGAAAGGCGAGATGAGCCTGGTGGGACCGCGGCCGGGGTTGCTCAACCAGGAAGAACTCACGCGGGAGCGCGCAGCCCGCGGGGTCTTCACGGTACGCCCGGGCATCACCGGTCTGGCCCAGGTCAATGGCATTGATATGTCCACGCCAGCCCGGCTCGCGGAAACCGATCGGCGGATGATCGCCACCCTGACGGTGAAGGATTACTTCAAATATATTTTCCAGACCGTGGCCGGCAAAGGCTCCGGAGACCGGGTGAAGGGGAGTTAGGAGCAGGGAGCTCAGAGCAGGGGGCAGGGAGTGGGGAGCTAGGGACGGAAGCTCGGAAAAGCGTGGATGCAGATTGACGATGCCGGGGCTCAAACCACTTTGGAATGATATGAAACCCACCGCCGGAAGCATTTTTCGACTCGACCGTTCCCGGGTTGAATTTGGTTCTCTGTCGCAGGAACCGGACGACGTGGGGTATTGGCTGAGGCAGCCACCCGCGGACCGCTTGGCCGGCATCGAGTTTTTGCGCCGGCAGTTCTATTCTTATGGAGAGGCTCGACGCGAATTTCGCCGATTTCTTGAAATCGCTCAATTGCCGCGCGGTTGAGGATGCCCTGACTCGGGCCCAGCATCCCTAGGTCCCAGCCCTCGTTCCCTTGACTTGTGTCAGCCCCCGACCAAACCTTCTCCCATGAAAGGTCTGCCCCACTGGCATCAGGATTACGTGCGCTTTATCCAAGCGTCTCACCGCAAGCCGCGGTCGATCACTTGGTTGCAGGCCAAGGCTCAGACGGAGGCGGTCCTGTCGGGCAGGACCAGGCTCGCCGACTCGCCCACTGGTTCCGCGCCCGCGGCCTCTGTGTTCCCAAGTCGGCCCTTGCCGGCTGCTTCGTAGGCTCGGGCGCCGAGCACGAAACCTATTTCGACACCGCCGGCTCCCTGGCGGTCAAACTCACCCACGACGGCCGCTTCGGCCATTGCTTGCGCGAAGATGGGGGCATCGCCACCCCGTTCGACTATCTGCAACGACTGGCCTGGCATAATGAGTTGTTTGGGGATGATGTGCTGCTGCATGGTTTGTTGGAAAATTCAGCCGGCCTTCGCTTGGTCACGTCGCAACCTTGGATCGTCTCTCACCCCGATAAACTCAGCCCCTCGCAAACGGAGATCGACGCATTCCTCAGCGAGTTTGGGTTTCAGCGTTCCTCGGCCTATCCGGATGGTTATATCTATTATAATGCGGAAGCCGATCTCGTGATTGGCGACGCGCAGCCGGCCAACCTGCTGTTGGATGGGGATGGAGTCATCCGGCCGATTGACTTGGTGATCGCCCGCCCCGGCCCGGTTTTGCGCCAGAAGCTGCTTCTGGCGGCTCGTCTCTAGGAGGCGGTCAGGCACTTTGCCACGATGCCATACCAAAGATTTTACAGAAGGCCGCAAAGGTCGCGGAGGTAGGGTCCGAGCACGAAGGTGATTTAACCACAGATGGGCACAGGTTCACACAGATGCGATGGAGAAATCAGGGCAATTCAGCCCGGTTCAGGCCTTGTAAGCCCTGTCCCAATCCATCCCGGCAAGACTCATCGAGGTGCGTAAAAAAGGCTATTGGATCATATGCCAGCGCGAGCGGAACCAGTTTCTGCCATCGGGCGGCCGAGGAACAAGGCGGATTACTGACAACGGGACGACGCGACGACAGGGCGACAATAATGGGGCGGGGAGGTTGGGGCGAGGAGCAGGGAGGATGGAGCGAGGAGATGGGGGCGAAGGGGCGGGTGGGCCATGCGCTCCGCGCGCGGCGAGGACGGGCTCAATCGGTTTTTACGGGAGGTAACGGAGGGGCGGCGGACAGGATTTCCCGGCTGCCGGCTTGATCTTGAGGCACTTTATCGGACCACCAGTGGCCGGAAAGCCGGGCGGCTTGGGAACCGGGAGTGGTCAGATGCGACGGATCCGGTAACGCCAGCAGCAGGGTGTCGTGTGGCGGGATTTCTTGTAGTCGCACTCCGGTGAGTTCCACGACGGTGTCCGGCGTGGCGCGATGGTTGAGCAGAGCGCCGACCCGGATAAAGGCGGCGTGCGCAGGAATGGCGGCTGCTTCGCCCAAACCAAAGCTCACCGTGTACGCTGTCCACTCGGCCGGGGCTGGCCGGTTCACGAGCCCGTAGTAGCTGTAGGTGCCATTTGACCAGCCGATAGGTGTGCCCGCACCGCCTGGCGCGGGTACATGTGAGGTGAGCAGGTGGCCTGCCCGGTCATACCAGACCACGGCGAGATAGTTGGTCGCGGCGGGGTCGCCGGTCTGCCGGAGGGTGCTGGTGAGGCGATAACGCTGGGTTTGCTCGATGGGGATCAGCTCGGGGTTGAAGACGTGGCTGGTGGCGCCCAAGGGATTGCTAAGAATCAGGCGACCGTCACGGAAGGTGGCTTCCGCCGCCCGGCCGCCGAGGCGCAGCCAGGGGGTGTCATCGGCGGTGAAATCCATCGCCAACCGGGTCGGGGCGGGGGCGGAATGGCGGACAAAGCGCTGCCAGTTTTGACGGGCACCCGCGTCGGTAAGCCGCCAGTCGGTGGGAGTGAGCGCGCTGAGCCAGTCGCGCCGTGGCTCGATCTCGGCAGGGGCGAGCGGGGTGTTGAACTGACGGCGGCGACGCCAATCCAGATTGGGGGCGAAGATCTCCTGGATTTTGGCGCCCAGGGGGGAAGTGATCGTCAGCGTATTTTCCTGTGTCGCGACTGTGCGGTTGGCCGGGGTCCACGCGGCGGTGTAAGACCGGAGGGCCAGGTCGTCGGGGGTGATCTGCACACTGTGCCAGAGCCGGTTGTAGGCGGAAGAGCCGGGGGAGAGGAGGACTGCGCCGGCGAGGCCGGCTACTGGGACCACGGACCGCAGACGGTGGATCACCGAATACCGGATACCGCCCCATAGCCTGCAGGTGGTCTGTCGTGCAGTCCCGTGGGCCTGTAGTCCCGTTGTCCTCGCGTAGGCGCATTGCGCCCACGCGACCAACGCCAGCCCCATGGGCACGGCGAAGAGGAAGCGGTGGAAGGTGATGATGTTGGCCGCATGGGTCTTTGCCGCCAGCACCTGTGCAAAGGGCAGGGCGAAGCAGGGTAGAGTGAGTGCAAGGACCGGCATCAGGGTCAGCCAGCCGGCGAGGTGGTTGCGACGGATGACGAGCCAGAGGCCGAGGGCGAGGTTGAGCCCGCCAAAGGCGCCGAGGATCTCGTAGGCGCGCGCAAAGGTGGGCGACTCCAAGGCGAAGAGATTGAAGCCATACCACGCGGTTAGCCAGCCCTGCGGCCGGTAGATTTCATCAATCGCCGGATGCCGCGGCCACCACAGGACGACCGCCACGCTGGCGAGCAGGGCGGCGAGGGCCAGCCAGCCGATCATGGCGCGCTTCCATTCGATCAGGCGCCAGACCATGACGGCGAGGAGGCCGAGTCCGGCGATACCGAGGCCCTGGGGGTGGTTGCAGGCGGTGAGCGCAAGAAGCAGGGCGCAGGGAGCGAGGAGCAAAAGCCCACGGACCATGGGACCACGGAGTAAAAGACTACGGCCCACGGACGACGGCCCACGGACGACGGACTGGTCGCTTCGTCGTCCCGTCGTTCCGTCGTCCGCCTTCTGCTCCCTGCTTCCCTCTCCGTTGTCATCGCCCCTCTGCCTTCCGCCCCTTGCCGCGCGCGGAGCGCACGGCTCACCCGTTCCCCGATCCCGGCCTTGCGGGCGCAATGCTTCCAGCGCGATGCGCGTGAGCGCCACGGCGCCAAGCTGGGCGAGGATGCTGCTCGACAGACCGTAGTAGCGGTAAAACGAGAAGATGTTGTTGCCGAGAAAGAGGGCGGTGAGGAGGACGAAGCCGAAGGCGGCTTGTTGGCTCAGCCCGACCGCCCGGCCGAGTCGGTAATACTGCCAGGAAAGCAGCACGCAGACGGCGGTGTAATAGAGGTTGAGCAGGCTGAGCTGGGTATGACCCGAGGTAAAGCCGGTGAGGCTGTAGGGCAGGAAGTAGCTGGATTTCTGCCACGAGGTGTGGGCGGTGACGGTGTCGTGCGCGTGCCACTCGTTGATCCGCCGGAGATGCTCCCAGGGGTCGGATGGCCATTCGAGGTAGAAGCCGGGGAGGTAGAATAGGGCCGCCAGCAAAAGCCACGGAAGCAGCGGCCATAAAGTTGAGCGCTGAGAGGTGAGGGCTGAGAGCTGAGGGTTGAGAGTTGAGGGTTGAGGGTTGAGGGTTGAGAGGTGAGAGGTGAGGGCTGAGAGTTTTCGACGTTCTCGGAACCATGCGCTGAGCGCGAGGGCGCCGACGACGAGATGAAGGGCGTGGAGGAACCAGTAGAAGTGGAGGAGCGAAGGGGGGCTTGAAAGTTGAGCGCTGAGAGCTGAGGACTGAGCGTCCGTCGCCCCAAGGGGCAGCCCACTGGCTAGGGCTCCTGGCTCCGCGCTCCCTGCTCCTTGCCCATTCACCGGCCAGCCCAGCCAGGCGTAGAGCAGGTAGGCCGCGAGGTAGGGGATGAGGAAGGCCCAGCCGCTCCGAAAGTAAGTCTGCAGAGCATTTGCAAACTTAACTTCGGAGAAAAAGGAACGAAGCCGAGCGGCGAAGATGGTCATGACGCAGGCATGGCTCCGTAACCAATGTACAGGGGTGGGAGAGCGCAGGTATCCTCAGGGCGGGCGATGGCATAACACGCGTGCAGTCGCGATGAAGGCGGAGCGGGGAGTGAGGAGCTGGCAACCACGAAGAACACGAAGGACGCGGAGAGAGCAGGGGGCAAGGAGCAAGGAGCGGGGAGGTGGGCCGTGCGCTCCGCGCGGCGAAGACGGAGGACAAAGAACGGAGAACGGGACGACGGACGACGCTACGACAGGGCGACAATGATGGGGCGTGGGCGAGGAGCTAGGGACGAGGAGCGAGGGAGCGTGGGGCCCACCTCGGGCTCCCAGCTCGCTAATCCCGCCTTCCGCTCTTTCAGCGGGCGGGCTTGAATACGCCGAACACTTCAAAATCTGCGAAATTCAGCGTCAGCAGGCTGGTCACTCCGGCGGCATGATAGGTGGCGGCGAGCTGGGTATCGAGCAGGCGTTTGCGGCCCAAGCGGTGGTCGTGCAGCCAGGTGAGCGTGAGGCGGGTCGAATCGAGGGTGGGATAAACCGGCCGCACTTCCCGGGCCTCCCACCAGCCCTGCGCTTTGGCGAGGGCGGTTTCCATGCTGAGAGGACGGCTGAAGCGGCGGGAATCCGTGACCACATGCACGAACTCTGTGAGCACCTGCGGGGCCAGGGCCAATGGCTGGTTATGGTGGGCCAGAGCGGCCTGCAGCCAAGCCCGGGCCTCGGCATGGCCGGGGGCCTCGATGATTTCCACCTGAACCAGAAAGGTGGTGTCAATCCCGTGGATCATGGGCGGGAATCAAGCAGATCGTCCAACAGCTCCACTCGCCCGTTCCAAGGCGTCAAGACCTCCCCCGCCGAAACCGGATGTTGCTCCCGTAGCGAGCGGGGCGGGCGAATCTTCGTCTCGCGGTAGGTCTCCATCGCCTCACGCACCAGCTCTGCCGTGCTCCGGTCTTTCTCCCGGGCGTAACGCTGAAAATCAGCATAGACCGGTTCGCTGACATTTAAGGTAATGGTTTTCATACATTGTTAGAAATGTAGCTTCGATGTATTGTCAAATAAGGAGGTGGGGCGAGGAGCAGGGAGCAAGGAGCAGGGAGGATGGAGCGAGGCGATGGGAGCGGGCGGCAAGGTGGGCCGTGCGCTCCGCGCGCGGCGAGGACGGAGGAGTCCATCCTTCTGCGCATAGGGAGTGTTTTAAGAAAAACGATCGCCGAATTCGGCGATGAAATCATTGGCACAAAAAGGCACTAAAACACACCAAAAGATCGGGTCTTTAAGTTGTTATTTTTGCGCCTTCTTGTGGCTATGGTTTAACCACAGATGGGAGCAGGAAGAGTGGAGCTGGGAGCCAGCGGTGAGAGAGCGATCGTGTAGCTGAACTCCTCGCTCCGTTGACCCTGTCGTCGGTCGTCCGTCGTCGTGGCAGTCTTCCTTGCTCCCCGCTCAAAACGCGCACCAAAATTCCGGCTCGATTTGACGGGGGGAGGGCGGCAGGCTTGCGGTTTTTCCGATGGCGGGTTGGGCGTTCTGCTCGGTCGTCCTCTTACCTGAATGAAAAGTTTCTTTTTTGATTACCCGACCCGGATGCTGACGGCATACCCGCTTTTGCGCGGGCTCGGGCTGGTCGTGGTTTACAGTATGGTGATCCTGGCCGCCCGTTTTCTGGCCTTCGAGATCCGGTTCGAATTTGGCCCGCCGCCGGAGCAGGTGCGGTTGTTCTGGCGCACGTTCGGATGGTTCCTGCCTCTCCAGTTGTTCACGCTGCTGGTGTTCGGCCAGTTCCGGACCCTGTTGAGCTATTTCAGTCTGCCGGATGTCCTGCGGATCGGGGCGGCTTGCCTGGTGGCGGCGGGCGTGTCCATTGCGGTCTGGTATGTGACGGATGGGCGGCAAGCGCCGCCCCGGTCCATCATCCTGCTCAATTTCTTTTTGGGATCGGGGCTGTTGGTGACGACCCGGGTGGTCTTCCGGCTGGCCCGGGAGCGTTTTCGCGCCGACCAGGACAACGGGCGGCCGGTGCGGCGGATCGCCATCATCGGCGCGGGTGATGTGGGGGCGGAGCTGGCCAAGGAGATGCGGCTGCGTCGCGGTCTGCGCATGCTGCCGGTCGCTTTTTTTGATGACGATCAGAACAAGTGGAAGACCCAGGTCCACGGCGTGCCGGTGGTGGGCGCACCCGAGCGGTTGCGTGAGGGGGGCTTCCGGGTGGACGAAGCGGTGATTGCGATGCCCACGGCCTCCGGTAAGCGCATCCGCGAAGTCGTCCAGCTCCTTTCGGAGGCGAAGATCAAGTCGGAGATCGTGCCTTCGATGGAGCAGTTGGTGAATGGTGCGGTGAAGGCCTCCCAGCTGCGGCCGGTGGAAATCGAGGATTTGCTGGGGCGTGAGCCGGTGACACTCGAAGTGGACAAGATCCGCGAACTGGTCCGCAACAAGGTCGTGCTGGTGACGGGGGCGGGTGGCAGCATCGGCAGCGAATTGTGCCGGCAGCTGGCCGCTTACAGTCCCCGCCGGCTGATTCTGGTTGAGCGCTGCGAGGTGCAGATTTTCCAGATCGAGCAGGATCTGCTGGCGCGCGGGCATGGCGCGATGGTTGCGCCGCTGGTGGTGGATGTGCTGGACGAGGCGCGCATGCGCTCGGTCTTTGCCCGGTTCCAGCCGGCACTGGTATTCCATGCGGCCGCGCACAAGCATGTGCCGATGATGGAGCACCAGCCCTACGAGGCCCTGCGCAACAACAGTCGGGGCACGCAGGTGGTGGCCCAGCTGGCCGGCGAATTTGCCGTCGAGCGTTTTGTCCTGATCTCGACCGACAAGGCCATCAACCCAACCAATGTCATGGGGGCGAGCAAGCGGCTGGCGGAGCTGTTTGTGCAGGCGCTGCAGAAGCGCAATGGCACCCCGACGCGGTTCATGGCGGTGCGCTTTGGCAATGTGCTCGGTTCTTCCGGGAGTGTGATTCCGACCTTCCGCCGCCAGATCGCCGCGGGCGGGCCGGTGACGGTGACGCATCCCGATGTGACCCGCTATTTCATGACGATCCCCGAGGCGGTGGGGCTTGTATTGCAAAGCGCGACTTTGGGGGAGGGCGGCGAAATTTTCGTGCTCGATATGGGATCGCCGGTCAAAATCGTCGATGTCGCGCGGCAGCTGATCGAACTCAGTGGATTGAAGCCCGGGGAGGATATCGAGATCGAGTTCACGGGCCTGCGTCCCGGGGAAAAATTATTCGAGGAGCTTAACCATAAGACCGAGAACATGGCGGACACCGCGCATCCCAAGGTGATGCGCTTGGTCGGGGTGCCGGGGGATCTGGATCAATTTGCCGCGGCCTATGCCGGGCTGGAGGCGAAGGCCCGCACGGTGGAGACCGACCAGGTGAAGTTGGAAATACAGAAGCTGGTGCCGGAATACCGTCCGTATATGACAGGCGGGTGAGGGCGGCGCTCAGAGGGCGCGAAGGGGCGGGGAATACGGAAGTGGGCGCGGGCCGGGAGGTTTTGTCCGTCTTTTTGCGCAAGCGTTCGCGAACTGAATGATTTCCCCGGCTGAAATCTGCCTTTAGAGCACGTCGGCGAAACTGGGGCGCAGGCGACGGAAGAGCCAGGCTCCGATGCCCAGGGCGAGCAGACTCACCGCATAGAGGTAGAGGATGGCGGTCGGATTGACCGGCTCGCCCCAGAAAACCACTCCCCGGGCTTCATGGATGATTTGCAGTAACGGATTAAATTTCAAAAAGGCCCAGATGGCCGGCGGGATCAGATCCACCGGATAAAATACCGCGCTGGCGAACAGCAGGGCGAGCCCGAGAAACTGGGTAAAAGGGGTGAGGTCGCGCACGAACACGCCGAGGGCGGAAAGCCCCAGGGCCAGACCGAGCGAGCCAATGGCCAAGGGCAGGAGCAGTACCGGCAGCCAGCCCAGTCCGGGCCAACTGAGGGGGACGCCGGCAACGAGGGCGCCCAGAAACACCAGTCCCAGAGTGATAAGAAAGTGAATGAACGCTGCGCCGGTCCCGGCCAGAGGCAGGACTCCGAGCGGAAACACCACTTTTTTCACGAAGTTGGGATTGCCGGTGATCAGCGTCGGGCTGGTCGTGATCACTTCGGCCGCGAAATGGTGCAGCGCGAGACCGAGAAAGACGACCAGGGCATATTCCACGCGGCTTTCGATGCTGGCATCGGCCCGGAAACGTCCTTCAAAGATAAAACCAAAAACCAGCACATACAGCCCCAGCATGAGCAGCGGCCCGAGCAGGGACCAGACGAGCCCCAGATGGCTGCCTTTGTGGCGCAACTCGACGTTGCGCAACGTGAACTGCCACGCCAGCCTGCGGTGGGCCCAGAGATCGCGGAGGGGGGAAGTGGTCATGTGCCGGGTCTTGTTGACGTGAAACGCGGGACGAGTAAAGCCCGCCTCCGGAAAATAACGGGTTGCAATCCTGCGGCTCCCGGGCCTTCTGACCGGCACATGTTGACACTGAAGTTTCCCCGGATTCTCGCTGTGAGCGCCTGCTTGGGGATGGCGCCTGTTTTCACTTCCGCCCAGCCGACCCCGGTCATGCCGGAAGAGGTGTTCCCAGGCTTGCGGCAGTCATTGGATGAGCTGGCAAAACAGTCGCCCCGCATGGTGGCCCGCAATCTGGACCTGCTGGCGGCCGAGGGCGACCTGCAACAGGCCAAGTCGGGATTGTATCCGAGCCTCAGCGGCTACTATCGCCCGACTTGGGGCAATCAGCGGCGTGAAGGGCGGCCGGATCGCTATGGCACGGATAAGCTGGCCTATAGCCTGAACCTGACCCAGCCGATTTTTCACTGGGGCGAAAAGGTCAATCTGGCCCGGATCGGTGAGATCCGCCGGGCGATTGCCGACGACAATTACGCTGTAGCCTACCAACAACTGGCGCAGGATGTGCGCGTGGCTTACCTGCAGCTTGCCATCCGCAAGGTGCAGCTGAGCAATGCCCGGTTCAGCCGGGGTATGGCCGACGCCGCCCTGCGCGTGGCCGAGGAACGGCTCGCCAAGCGCGAAATTTCCGAAGGGGCGATTTTTCAGACCCGGATGGCGGCTGAGCAGGCGGCCTTGACGGTGGAAACCGCCGAGTGGGATTTCACCGTGGCCAAGCAGAATTTGGCCCAACTCACCGGAGCGGACGAACTGGCAGACCATCAAATCCCGGACGGTATTCCGGGGGTGCGGCAGAGTTTTGGCGAGGTGCAGCGCGAGTTGGGCCGCTTCCTGGCCCAGGCGGAACGGAATACCCCGCGTTTGCGCGCAAGCCACCAGCAGATCGAAGTCAACCGGTTGACTTATAAGAATGCCCGCACCCGTTTGCGGCCCAAGCTCAGCTTTATCGCAGGGGTCACTCAGGATGAACAGAGCTACTCGCTTGATGTTGCCGCGAAATACGGGGTGGAGGACCGCTTCGTCGGGCTGCAGGTCACCTGGAGTATCTTCGACGGCTTTGCTACCCGCGGGGCCGTGACCAGCTCCCTGGCCCGCTACCGCCAGGCGCAGCACACTTACAAGGAGTTGAATGAGACTGTGGCTCGGGATGCCCAGCGGGAGGCGCGGGCGGTGGACCTGGCCCAGCGACAGATGGCGATCAGTGACCGTTTGCTGTCCAATGCCCAGAACTTCCTCGACTTCCGCCAGGAAGATCTACGCCGCGGCCAAGCTTCCGAAACAGAAGTGAATGCCGCGCAGGCCGCCTACAATGTGGCGCTGAATACGGCGAATGCCTCGCGTTATAATTACATTATGCGGGTGGCCAATTTCATGACGATCATCAGCGAGGGTGACGTGACGCCGCCTGCGCCGATCCGCAATTGATCCGAGACCCGATCTGCTCGTCTCCGGTATGACGGACTTTTTGCAGGGAACGCATCCCGGCCTTGCGGGGTCTTCCCGCCTTGGCCCGGTGTTTTCCGCCCATCGTCCTGACCTCTCCCTGTACGCCATTTTTCTTCCATGAGCCCTGCCCAGAAAAAGATCCTGATCGGTATCGCCGTCCTGGCGGCAGCCGCTTTTCTCTTCGTCTATCTCTCGCGACCGTCCGCCTTGGTGGCGCAAGCCGAGAGCGGCCCCGCGCTCAAGCAGGTGCCCGGGAGTGTCGGCGTGCTGGCTGAACTGGAAGGCGACATCAAGGCCGAGGTGGGTGGGCGCATCATCCGGATGGATCTTTCTCCGGGGCGGGTGGTGAAGGAAGGGGAACTGCTGGTGCAGCTGGACCCCAGCGATCTCAAGCTTGAGATCGAGGGCATCCGTGTGCGCTACGAAGCGGAGAAGCAGCGGATCGCGGTGGGGTCGGCCATCGAACTGGAGCTGCAGACCGCGCGCGAGCAGTTGGAGGAATTTGAGCGGCTGGTGCGCTCGGGCAACCGGTCCGAGGCCGAGCTCACCCGCGAGCGCCGCAAGGTGCAGGCCATCGAGCAGCGGCTCGAACTGGAGAAGGTCCGCAATCGCGAACTCATTGATGGCTACGAGAACACCCTGCGCGTGAAGGAGCGTCAGCTGGAAAAGATGACGATCGCCGCGCCGTTTGACGGCGTGATCTCGACGGTGGCGGAGGCGTTTCCGGGCGGTCTGATCGCCCCGAACTGGTCGCTGGCCAAGATCATTTCCAGCAGCCGGCTGGTGGAGGCCAAAATCAGCGAGGAGAATTTTGCCGACCTGCGGGTCGGCCAGCGCGCGCGCATCCGCTTCCTGCCTTATGGCGCGGAGCTGTTCGAAGCGGCCATTACCAAAATCCTGCCGACCTCAGATTCCGAGACGCAGCGCTACACGGTGTATCTTGATGTGACGATCGCCCCCGAGCGCCTCGTGCCGGGCATCACCGGTGAGGTGACGATCGTGGTGGGCGAACGGCAGGCGAAGACGAATATCCCGCGGCGCGCGCTGTTCGGCAACAACGTCTATCTGGTCAAGGGCGGTCGGGTGGAACTGCGGCAGGTCGAGGTGGGATACACCAGCCTGACGACGGTGGAAATCCTTGCCGGGCTGGAAGAGGGCGACCAGGTCATCGTGGATGAGCTGGATCGCTTCCGCAACGGTGACCGGGTTCGCGTCCGGCAGGCAGCCTCCCGCAACTAAACCCGGCCTCCCGGTCCGCGCCGCCTGATGTCTCCCAATCTTCGCATCGCCTTCCGCTTTCTCACGGCGAAGAAGCGCGCCATGCTGATGAGCCTGTCGTGCATCGTCCTTGGCGTCGGCCTGTTTGTGGTCACGCAGGCCACAACGAGCGGCTTCGAGCAGTTTTTCATCCGGACGATCCTAGGCACCAACGGTGCCATCCGGATCGAGGACAAGATCCAATACACGATCCGCAGCATGTCGGCCGACGGCTACGGTTCGGACTATGAGATCCGCACGAAGGAGGGGCAGAAATACATCGAAGGCATCGAGGAGCCGAAGCTCGTGATCGATGCGGTGAAGCGGTTTCCCAATGTCGCCGGTGTCTCCGAAGTGCTGCATGGCGCGGTGATCATGCGGAGTGCCTTCAAGAACGAGTCCGTGCGCGCCTATGGGATCAACCTCGACGACCATCTCAAGGTGTCGGATCTTGAGCGCCAGATCGTGCGCGGTCAGATTGATGATTTCCGGGGTTCGCCCAGCGGCAGCCTTGTCGGACTGGAAATGGCCCGGCGTATGCAGCTGGAAGTGGGGGAAAGTTACCAGCTGGAGGTGGGCGGTCAGCTCCGGCGCTACCGAGTATCGGCCATCTACGAGACCGGGGTGAGCGACATTGATCGCGTGCGGGTTTACCTGAACATGGGCGAGGCCCGCTCACTCCTGCGTAAACCCAGCGGCGCTTCTTTCATCCAGGTTGGTCTCATCGAAAAGGATCGCGCGGTGGCCGATGCGGCTCACATGACCGAGGTGCTGCACCACCTTTCGCAGAGCTGGCAGGAGCGGGAGAAGACCTGGCTGGAAGTGTTTCGCGCGCTGCGCATCTCGTCGGCCATCACGGTCTCGGTCTTCACGCTCATCGCCGGGCTCGCGATGTTCAACACGCTCGCGATGATTGTCATGGAGAAGACCAAGGAGATCGCGATCCTGCGCTCCATGGGCTACACCCGGGAGGATATCTCCCAGATCTTCATCTGGCAGGCGACCATCGTGCTGACCATCGGCACCGTGCTGGGCTGGATCCTCGGTGCCGGCATCACCTACGCGGTCTCCAAGACGCCCATCAGCATCCGCGGCATCTTCGCGGCGGACACCTTCATCGTGGCCTGGTCCATCTGGCACTACGTGGCGGCGACGCTCACGGCGATTGTCATGGTGATGCTCGCCAGCCTCGTGCCCGCCCGCCGTGCCGCCCGTCTGGAGCCCGGCGATGTCATCCGCGGCACCGCCCAGTAACCTTCCGTTTTCTTCATGTCCGCCGTCAACGACCAGATCGCTCTCCGCTGCGCCAACATCCACCGCTACCTCGGTCAGGGGGAGGGGCGGGTGCATGTGCTCAAAGGCGTTTCGTTCGAGGCCCGGCGCGGTCAGGTTTATGCGATCGTCGGCCCCTCGGGCTGTGGCAAGAGCACGTTGCTTTACCTGCTGGGGCTGCTCGACCGCCAGGATGACGGCGATATCTGGATCAACAACCAGCTGATGTCGAATAGCAGCGATGCCGACCGCACGGCGGCCCGGGGCGAGCACATCGGCTTTGTTTTCCAGTTCCACTTTCTCATGCAGGAGTTCAGCGCCTTGGAGAATGTGATGATGCCCATGCGCAAGCTCGGCCGTTTGTCTCCCGAGGCGATGGAAGCGCGGGCGCGCCAGTTGCTGGCGTCGGTGGGGCTGGGGGAAAAGACGCACCGGTTGGGCACCCAGCTTTCCGGTGGGGAACAGCAACGCGTGGCCATCGCCCGTGCCCTGGCCAACGAGCCGGCCATCATTCTGGCCGACGAGCCTACGGGTAATCTTGACGTGACGAACTCCACGATGGTCTTCGACTTGCTGACGCGGTTGGCCAAGGAAAACGGCCAGGCCGTGATTTTGGTGACGCACAACCCCGAGATCGCCAATCGCTGCGATTCCGTGCGCCCGATGCGCGACGGATTGTTTGTGTGAACAGGGAGCGTGGGACGGGATTACGGACCACGGCCGACAGGACTCCGGGGGACGATTGCAGGACAAGGTTTCCGACTTGTCCGCCGAAGCCCTGGTCGCCTTCGGCGCCGCCATAGGCCGGGTAAACCTTGGCGAAGGAGGAGAACCTCGCCTTGTTTGTTTGCACAGGAGCGCAGAGGGCGCGGAGAGAGGACGAGGCGGTTTTAACCACAGATGAAGGAGCGGGGAGGTTGGTTGGAGCGAGGATCTGGGAGAAGGGGGGAGGCTAAGCGGGTTGGAATGTTTGAAATGGGGTGGGTTGGTTGGAAATGGTGCGAACTGGTTTTACAGGAGGCCTCGGAGTTAACCACGTTCCAAACTCCCAGCTGCTCGCTACGAAGGTGGGCCGTGCGCTCCGCGCGCGGCGAGGGGATGACTGGCGCTTGCGGGCACGCGAAAGAGCTGGCCGCTGGGCGAAAGATTTTTGTGCCTTTTGCGGCCATAACTAACGGGAGCGAGGCACAGGAAGCAGGGCGAGGGGCAAGCAGAGGCTCAGAGTCCCTCCCGGTGGCAGTGCCGCGCCTCCTCGCTCCATTCTCCAAGTCATTCCGCTCTTCAGCGTTCGCTTTCCCAGTCCAGCTCCCGGCTGTTTTCGTGGTCTGCAGGGGGAGAAGGTGATAAGGGGAGGCGGAAATGATGCCTGTGTCGCCTAATGATTTTCCTAATTCAAAATCAGCTGAGAAATTTTGGTTTACTTTGGAATTGGCGCCGCCTTCGTTACGCGCTGATTTTGCCGAACACCAACGACCTGTGAGCAACAATCCATCGCGAAAACGTTTCCTGACCAAGCTGCTCGGCCTGACCGCCGTGGCGGGGGTTGCCCCCAAGCTGCTGGCCGGTTCTCCGCAGCCGGCGGCGACCGGTGGCAAGGCCGCGCGCGCGCCCGGTGTGATTGAACTTCGTCCTGAATCGCGTGCGGTGGCCCGCCGCGAAGACACGGTCTGAACCCGGCCCCTCCTCGGACTATGTCGCATCTCTTCCCGAAGTCGGTCAACAAGCTGCCGCTGCAGATTATCATCTTCCTGTTCGTGTTCGGCGGCATTGCCGCGGCGGGCGTCAATTACTACATGACGCCCAAATACACGCGGGTGGGCTACGCCCCGGTGCAGCCGGTGCCATTCAGCCATGCCCTGCACGCGGGCCAGCTCGGCCTCGATTGCCGTTACTGCCATTCCAACGTGGACACCTCGGGCCACGCCAATGTGCCCACTGCGCAGACCTGCATGAACTGCCACAATCAGGTCAAGACGGACAGCCCGCTGCTGGCCGCCGTGCGGGAGAGCCACGAAACCGGCGCGCCGCTGCCCTGGGTTCGCATCCACCAGCTGCCGGACCACGCTTACTTCAACCACGCCATCCATGTGAATCGCGGCGTGAGCTGCGTGGAATGCCACGGCAACATCCATGAGATGGAAGTCGTCACGCACACGCAGCCGCTGAGCATGTCGTGGTGCCTTGATTGTCACCGCAACCCGGAGATGCACGTGCGTGAAACCTCCGATATTTACAACCTTGCCTCCCCGACGATCGCCCAGAAGTCCGGCCTCGAGGCGGCCCAACAGTTTGTTCACGACTGGAACATCAAGCCACCGCAAAGCTGCTCCGGCTGCCACCGCTGATGAAACGCAAATTTCACCATCCCGCCCCCTCTGAACGCGAGCTGAACGGCCCGCGCTACTGGCGCAGCCTCGACGAACTGGCCGCCACACCCGGCTTCCAGGACCAGCTGGCCCGTGAGTTCCCGGAAGGGGCTTCGAATCTCGATGGCGTGGACCGCCGTCACTTCATGAAGATCATGGCGGCTTCGTTTGCGCTGGGTGGCCTCGGGCTGGCCGGCTGCCGCCGACCGGAGGTCAACATCCTGCCTTACGGCCAATCCGTCGAAGGGGTGGTGCCGGGCCTGCCGCTGTATTTTGCGACCGCGATGCCGTTGCGCAACGGGGCGATCCCGCTTCTCGCCGAAACCCATCAGGGCCGGCCGACGAAGATCGAGGGTAATCCCACCTACGCGCCCTACGGTGGCGGCAACAATGCCTTCACCCAGGCCTCGGTGCTCGATCTCTACGATCCGGACCGGGCCACCGCTTCCACCCTCGGCGGCGCCGTGGCCAAGCCGGAAGAGGTGCAGGCCCTGCTGGCCAAGATTGGGGCCGAGGCGGCGGACAATCGGGGCGCGGGGCTGGCGTTTCTCGCCGGCCAGTCGAGCTCGCCCACCCGGGCCGCTTTGGTCAAACGCCTGCAGGCGCGCTTCCCGCGGGCCATCTGGTCCGAATACGAGCCGGTGCAGGATGAAGCGCCGCTCGCGGCCGCGGTTGCCGCTTTCGGTCGCAATGTGAAGCCGCTTTACCGCTTCGCCAAAGCGCGGCGCGTGGTGGCGATTGATGCCGACTTTTTCCATGCGGAGGCCGACTCCCTGCGCTATGTCCGCGACTTCAGCCGCGGGCGCAAGGTGGTCTCGAAGGATGACCCGATGAACCGGCTTTATGCCGTGGAGAGCGCCTTTTCGCTCGTCGGTTCGATGGCCGACCACCGCCTCCGCCTTGCGAGCAGCCACATGCTGGCCTTCGCCGCGGCGCTGGCCGTCAAGGTGACCGGCAACCAGACCTTTGCGCCGCTCGCGCAGGGACTGGAGTTCAAGGATCAGGAAGCCTGGCTGGAAGCCTGCGCGGCCGATCTGCTGGCCCACCGGGGCACCGGTATCGTCGTGGCGGGCAGCCATCTGCCCCCGCAGGTGCATGCGATCGCCTATGCGATCAATGCCGCGCTGGGGAACATCGGCGAGACCGTCGAGTTTGTCGCGGTTGAGCCGAACGGCGCTTCCACGATTGAGGCTCTGGCCGCCGCGATCCGGGCGGGTGGCGTCAAGACCCTTGTCATTCTCGGTGGCAATCCCGTTTACAATGCCCCGGCGGATTTGCAGATGGCGGACTTGCTCCGGCAGGTCCCGCAGGTGGTGCGCCATGGCTACTATGCCGATGAGACCTCGGCGCTGGCGGGCGCGCACATCGCTTCGACCCATTACCTGGAATCGTGGGGAGATGCGCGCACGGCGGATGGCACGGTGGTGCCGGTCCAGCCGATGATTCTGCCGCTCTTCAACGGCCTGACGGAAATCGAAGTGCTCGCGCGCCTCGCCGGTGAGGAAAACCCGGATCCGTATGCCTTGGTTTTTGCGACCATTGCCGGGCTGGGCGAGGGGGATCCGCAGCAGGCGTTCCGCAAGTTCCTGCACGATGGCCTCCTCGAAGGCAGTGCCTATCCGCAGGTGGCGGTCAGCTTCAACGCTTCCGGTCTGGCTCCGCTCTTTGCCCGGGCGCCCCAGTTTGTGGCGCTTTCCCGCGATAACCTGGAAGTCCGCTTCACGACCGATGCGAAAGTGGATGACGGTCGTTTTGCCAACAACGGCTGGCTGCAGGAATGCCCCGACCCGATCACCAAGATCTCGTGGGACAACGCTATTCTCGTCAGTCCGCGACTGGGCCGCGAGCTCGGCATCGAGCCCGGCGGCTCTTTCCTGCAGGTGGCCCGCAAAGAAACCGCGGAGTTCCAGCAGGGGAAGGAAATCGCCTTCATCGGTGAAGTGACCCTCAACGGTGTGACCGTGCGCGGGCCGCTGCATATTCAGCCCGGTCTTTCCAATTACACGATCGTGCTGCCGCTCGGCTACGGGCGCGAACAGTCCGGCCGGGTGGGGAAGGGCGTGGGGCAGAACTTCTACCCGCTGCGCCGCACCGGCGGCCTGGCTTATGTCACGGGTGCCACGATCACGGCCACGCAGGAGCGCTACGCGCTCGCCAACACGCAGGAGCACTGGTCCATGGAAGGCCGCGACCTCGTGCGCGAGGAGAACTTCCGCGAGGACGGCACGACTGATCTTGGCTTCGTAAAGAAGATCGGCATCGAGTCGCACGCCCCGCCGAATCTCGGCCCGGACAAGGACAAGCCGCTCGCCTACGTCGCGACGGAAATCCCGCGCGGCAACTCCCTCTACAAGACGCCGGAGTTCGACGGCGTGCACCAGTGGGGCATGGCGATCGACCTCAACACCTGCATCGGCTGCAACGCCTGCATCATCGCCTGTCAGGCGGAGAACAACATTCCCATTGTCGGCAAGGATCAGGTGCTGCGGGGCCGTGAGATGCACTGGATCCGGCTCGACCGCTATTATTCGGATGGTCGGGCGGATGGCGCCGCTTTCGGTGGCGAAGGCAACCGCGAGATTCCGGAGGATCCGCAGGTTTCGCTGCAGCCGATCTCCTGCCAGCATTGCGAGTTGGCGCCCTGTGAGGTGGTCTGCCCGGTCAATGCGACCGTGCATGACGAGGAAGGCCTCAACGTGATGGCCTACAACCGCTGTATCGGCACCCGTTATTGCGCCAACAATTGTCCGTACAAGGTGCGCCGGTTTAACTTCTTCGATTACAATGACCGCCAGATCGACCAGCTCTACATGGGCCCGGTCGGTCCCCAGGGCATGCCCGAGTTGCTCAAGATGGTGCAAAATCCCGAGGTCTCCGTGCGTATGCGCGGCGTCATGGAGAAGTGCACCTATTGCGTGCAGCGCATCCAAAACGCCAAGATCCAGCACAAGGTGAAGATGGCCAAGGCCGGTCGCCCCGGCGAGGTCTCCGTGCCGGATGGCACCATCAAGGTGGCCTGCCAGCAGGTCTGCCCGGTGGATGGTGTTTCCTTCGGCAACATCAAGGATCCCGAGAGCGAAGTTTCCAAGGCCAAGGCGCGCGAGCAGGACTACGCCTTGCTGGGCTATCTCAACATCCGCCCGCGCACGACCTACCTCGGCAAATTCCGCAACCCGAATCCGAAAATGCCGGATTACAACAAGCTGCCGCTCAGTCGCGTGGAATATAAGAACAAGAACTATCCGCCCGCTCTCAAGGGCGGGCACGACTCCCACTCGCACGATCACTCGTCGCTGGGGAACGGCCAGCACACGGGAGGGCAAAGCTAATGGCTCACGCTGAACCCGCCGGGTCCGCCCCGGCCATCCTTCGGGAGGTCAAGCCCGCCTCGTTGCCGCGCGCGACGCTGGTGGAGAACAACCGCAGCCTCGCCTGGGTCACGGAGAAGATCTGCAGCATCATCGAAGGCAAGACCCCCACATGGTGGTGGGTCTGCTTCATCGTGGCCTGCTTTGTCGCCTCCTTCACGGTCGCCGGCATCACCTATCTGGTGGCCACCGGCGTCGGTGTCTGGGGTCATGCCAACCCGGTCAACTGGGCGTGGGACATCGTGAACTTCGTGTTCTGGATCGGTATCGGCCACGCCGGCACCCTGATCTCCGCCATTCTGTGTCTGCTGCGCCAAAAATGGCGCACCTCCATCAACCGCGCCGCCGAGGCCATGACGATTTTCGCCGTGGTCTGCGCCGCGATCTTCCCGGTCTTCCACGTCGGTCGTGTGTGGTATGCGTGGTATCTCTTCCCGATCCCCAATTCCAATGCGATCTGGCAGAATTTCCGTTCGCCGCTGGAGTGGGACGTGTTCGCGGTTTCGACCTACGGCACCGTCTCGGTGCTTTTCTGGTATGTCGGCCTGATCCCCGACCTCGCGGTGCTGCGCGACCGGTTCTACCGGGGCGGCAACAAGCTGCGCTCGTGGCTCTACGGTCTGTTTGCCCTCGGCTGGCGCGGATCCAACCGCCACTGGAGCAACTACGAGATGGCCTATCTCATTCTTGCCGGTGTTTCCACGCCGCTCGTGCTCTCGGTGCATACCATCGTGTCGTTTGACTTCGCGGTGTCGCTGCTGCCCGGCTGGCATACGACGATCTTCCCGCCGTATTTCGTGGCCGGCGCCATCTTCTCCGGCTTCGGCATGGTGCTCACGCTCATGCTGCCGCTGCGGGCCATCTACAAGATGGAGGATCTGATCACGCAGTATCACATCGACTGCATGTGCAAGATCACCCTCGCGACCGGCACCATCGTGGGCTACGCCTACGGCATGGAGTTCTTCATCGCGTGGTATGGGGCGAACCCGTATGAAGGCTTCGCGTTCATCAACCGCGCCTTCGGTCACTACGCCTGGGCCTACTGGATCATGATCGCGTGCAATGTGATCACTCCGCAGTTCTTCTGGTTCAAAAAGATCCGGCAGAACACGGCGCTCGTGTGGGTGCTCTCCATCTTCGTCAACGTCGGCATGTGGTTCGAGCGCTTCGTGATCATCGTCACCTCGCTGGCCCGCGACTTCCTGCCCTCGAGCTGGGGCTACTACAGCCCCTCGATCGTGGAGATCTTCACGTTCTTCGGCACCTTCGGCGTCTTCTCGGTGCTGTTCCTTCTCTTCATCCGGTTCCTGCCGATCATGCCGATGGCCGAAATCAAGGCCGTCATGCCGCAGGCCGACCCGCACGCGGGGCACAACCATCATTGATCTGACCCGACCATGTCCGCCCAATCATACGGCCTGATCGCCACCTTTGACTCCGCTCCCGCCATCTACGAGGCGGCGAAGCAGGTGCGCGATGCAGGATACAAGCACTGGGATTGCATCACCCCGTTTCCCATCCACGGCCTCGACGGAGCCATGGGAGTCAAGCGGTCGTTTGTGCCGCGGTTCTCGCTGGCGGGTGGCATCACCGGTTTCTGCACCGGCATGTCGCTCATCTGGTGGACCAGCGCGGTGGACTACCCGCTGATCGTGGGTGGCAAGCCCTACTTCAGCCCGTTGTATGCCTTTCCGGTGGCTTATGAGCTGACGATTCTCTTCACCGCCTTCGCCACGATCGGCGGCATGCTCTTCCTGAACGGGCTGCCCAAGCACTACCACCCGGTGCTGAAATACGAGCACATCAGCCGCGGCATGGACGACCAGTTCTTCATCGTGGTCGAGTCGCGCGATTCCCGTTTCAATTCCGACAATACCCGCCGCCTGCTGGAGCAGGCCGGTGGTCGCGACATCAAGGAGCTGGAAGCCTGAGCCATGCGCAACGTTTACCTAATCACAGCGTTTGTCGTGGTGCTCGCACTTTCTGTGCTGGGCCTGCGCGGCACTAAGTTCACCAAGTCGCCGATGGACGTCTTCCCCGAATGGGCCTTCCCCGGGATGAAATACCAGTCCAAGTATCAGCCGCAGGCGGGCAGCGCCTTCTTTGCCGACGGGCGTTCGGACCGTCCGCTGCCGCCCGGGGTGGTGCCGGCTTCCTTTGGTCCCATCGGCCAGCCCCTCCGCAACGACTCCGCGCGTTATGAGGGCAAGGATGCGCAGGGAGGCTTTATCGCCCGCATTCCTGATTCAATCACCGTGGATCTGCCGCTGATCCAGCACGGCCGGGATCGCTATATGATTTATTGCGCGCCCTGTCACGGGGCGTTGGGCGACGGGCAGGGGATCACCAAGCAGTATGGCATGGGGCTGACTCCTTCCTTCCATGATGAGCGTCTCCGCGAAATGGGGGATGGCGAAATTTTCAACACCATCAGTCACGGCAAGGGCAGCATGCTTTCCTATGCCGACAAGCTGAGCCCCGATTCCCGCTGGGCGGTGATCTCCTACGTCCGGGCCCTTCAGCGGACCCAGCAGGGCGCAACGGGCGATGTGCCCGCGGCCCGTAAACCCGAACTTGGCATCAAATGAGCACGCACGCTGCCTCTGTTCCCGCCGCTTTGCCGGCCGCATCCACTTCCGCCGGCGCCACCAAGGCGCTGACCATTGGCTTGGTGGGCATCGCCCTGACGGCCCTCGGCTTTCTTGTTTCCGAGGCCCAGGCGGTGGCCATGTCCTGGCTGGTGGGAATCACCTTCTGGACGGCCATCGCCATCGGCATGCTGATGCTGGTGCTTATCCATCATATTTTTGATGCCTCCTGGTCCGTGATTCTGCGTCGTCAGTTCGAGCATGGCCTGTCCGCCTTCAAATGGCTGGCCGTGCTGTTTCTGCCGCTGATCATCGCCTCGTGGATCAAGCCCGGCGCCATCTGGCATTGGATGGATCTCAACCATGAGCTGTCCGGCCATGGCACGGTCGGCACCGACGTGCTTTACGTGAAAAAGGCGTCGTTCCTGAACCTCAACATGTTCACGGTCCTGACGGCGGGCTTCTTCCTCATCTGGATGTGGCTTTCCGCCCGCCTGCGCCGCGCTTCCTTCACCCAGGATGCCGACGGTGATGTGAAGTGGACGTTCATGAACCGGCGCACTGCGGCCATCGGCCTGCCCCTGGGGGCGTTAAGCCTCACCTGTGCGATCATCTATTGGGTGAAGAGCCTCGAATACCACTGGTTCTCGACCATGTATGGCGTCTGGTTTTTTGCGAACTGCGCGCGCGGCGCGCTGGCGGTCGGCGTGCTCATCATGCTCTGGCTCTGGCGCCGGGGCGACTACAAGGGTATTCTGAACAACAACCACTGGCACTCGATCGGCCAGCTGACCCTCGCTTTCACGATCTTCTGGGCCTACGTCACCTTCTCCCAGTATTTCCTGATCTGGAATGCGAACATCCCGGAGGAAACCTTCTGGTACAACATCCGCGAACTCAACGCGGACGGTTCGCCCAACCAGTGGAAATACGTCGGGATCATCGGCGTGCTCTTCGGCCACTTCGTGGTGCCGTTCCTGTTCCTGCTGTCCTACCGCCACAAGCTCAACCATGCGAAGATGCGTTTCATCTCCGTCTGGATCCTGGCGGTCATCCTGCTGGACATCTGCTACAACGTCCTCCCGGTGCTCAAGGATGGCAGCGGCAGCGCGCAGCCTTTCTTTACCCTGCATCTGCTCTGGACCCTGACGGCGACCGTCGGCATCGGCGGCGTGTGTGTCTGGGCCTATCTGAAGAGTTTCCCGACGACCAAACTGATCCCGATCCGCGATCCGCGCATCGGCGAGTGCCTCACGCACCATGAGTAACCCGACTGCCACTTCCAAACCCGCCCCGCTGGTGGCCGTCGTGGCCATCATGGGCTGCTTCGCCCTGTTCCTGCTGCTGGTTTATCTGGCGTATCTGCCGCGGCAGACCGGCCCCTATGTCGGGGATGGTATCCGCACGCCGGAGGAACGCCTCGCCAATCTGGCGGAGCTCCGCGCCAATGAACAAAAGCAGGCCCAAAGCTATGCTTGGATCGACCAGTCCGCCGGACTGCTGCAACTCCCGATCGATCGGGCGATGGAGCTTACGGTCGAGCACTACAATCCCGGGAAATAATCTCCGCGCCTTCACTTTATCGAAATGACGACTGCTTTGTCCAATCCTGACCCGGCCCGGCCGGACGAGGTGGATACCGCCACCCGCTGTCCGCTGCTGCTGTTGATCGCCTCCGGCCTTCTTTGGCTGGTGTTGGGCGGCACGCTGGCGTTGCTCAACCTGATCCAATCCTACACCCCGGCGCTTCTCGCCGATTGCGCGTGGCTGACTTACGGGCGACTGCAAGGCATTCAGGAAACCGCCCTGGTTTACGGCTGGGCGGGCAATGCCGGTTTCTCCGTGGCGCTCTGGCTCCTGGCCCGTCTGGGCGGCTCTCCGCTGCGCGGGTGCAACTACATCATGGTGGGCACGCTGTTCTGGAATCTGGGCGTGACGCTGGCTTTGGTCGGCATCGCCATTGGCGACGCCAGCGGTTTTGCGCTCTTCCAGCTGCCGCGTTATGCGCAGCCGATTCTGCTGTTCTCGTTCGCCGCCATCGCGGTGCCTGGCGTCCTGGCTTGGACCGGTCGCCGTGTCCGGGCGACTTATGCCGGTCAATGGTATGCCGTGGCCGCGCTCTTCCTGTTTCCGTGGCTGTTCTCGGTCGCGCAAGTGATGCTGACCTTTGCCCCGGTGCGTGGCGTCCTGCAGCCGGTGGTGGCGGGCTGGTATGCCCAGAATGTTTTCAGCCTCTGGCTCGCGCCCATTGCCCTGGCTGCGGTGTATTACCTGCTGCCAAAGCTGACCGCCCGGGTGCTGCCGGCTTATGATTTTGCGGCCTACGGTTTCTGGACGCTGCTGGTGATCGGCGCCTGGCAGGGTGGCCGGCACCTCATCGGCTCTCCCGTGCCGGCTTGGATCCCCACCGCCGGCATCACGGCCCTTTGGCTGATGCTCTGTCACCATCTCATTGTTTTTCTCAATTTGCGCGCGGTTTTTCGCACCGGGGGCAGCACGGTCCTGCGCTTCCTCGCCTTCGGTTTGGGTGCTTATCTCCTGAGCGGCGTGATGGATACGGTGTTTGCCACGCGCTCGCTGGCCGAGGTGACCCAGTTCACTTTCTTTGTCCAGGCCCAGCACCAACTGGCTTTCGGCGCCATCGCGCTGATCCTGACCGGGGCGCTCTACTACATCGGGCCGCGTCTGGCCGGGAGTGCCTGGCCTTCGGTCGGCTTGATCCGGGCGCACTTCTTGGCTTTCGCCATCGGCTTCGTGCTGCTGGTGGGCAGTCTGGCGGCGGCGGGTTGGGCGCAGGGAACTGCGCTCAATGACGCCGGGGCCACCTTCACGCAGGTGGCGGATGCCTCCCGCGTCTGGCTGCAGGTCGCAACGGCGGCGCAGGCCATCCTGCTGGCCGGGCATCTGTTCTTTGCGTTCCACTTCTTCAAACTGACCGCCTGCAAACTGGCGGTCCCCGGCAAGCTTGGCTCCGGGACGACGGCGATGGAGGCGTCTGTATCATGAAAAGCGGTTTTCTGTTTTTCCTCGGTTTGGTGTTGGCCCTGGCGGTTTCAGGGGCCGGCCTGTTGCTCGGCACCAACGCCCAGCTTGGCGGGCTCAGCCCGTATTTCGATGAAGCCGAGGAGCGGGCTTTCCCGCTGCGCCCCCCGGGGATTGCGGAGCAGGGGCTCCGGGTTTACCGCGACCTGGGTTGCGCGGCCTGCCACACCCAGCAAGTCCGCCGTCCCGATTTTGGTTCGGACAAGGCACGCGGCTGGGGTGACCGCCAGAGTGTGGCGCGCGACTACATCCATCAATCCTATCCCCAGATCGGCGTTGCCCGGCTTGGCCCCGACCTCGCCAATTTTGGCGCGCGGGCGGAGGAAGCCGGACTGACGCCGGCCGCGTTGCTGGCCGATCTTTACAACGGCAAAAACGGCATGCCCGCCTACCGTTTTCTCTTCACCCAACGCAAGATCGTGGGCGAACGCTCGGCCAAGGCATTGGTCGGGGGCGCGCCGGAAGGCCATGAGCTGGTGCCGACGCCGCGCGCGGAAGCCTTGGTGGCCTATCTGTTCAGCTTGAAACAGTCCTATGAATTCATCGAGGCCCGGCCCTATGACACTGGCGAAGGCGAGGAGGGAGTGAACTGATGAGCACTCCGGCATCTCCTGATCCCCGGCACGAGTCCGGCGGCATGACCGACGAAAATCTGATCGCGGCCCACGAGCGCGCCGCCGCAGGCGAGCCCGATACGCATGCGCGTTACCGGCTGCTGCCGCTGGTCCTGCTGTTCATTTTCAGCGGGCTGATCTTCTACGCGGGCATCTACCTGCATCACAACTCCGGCTATTTCAGCGCCAGCATCTTTGACGAACGTCAGGCGCCGACGGATGGCCAGCCGGTGGTCGCGGCGGTGGATCCGCTGGTGTTGGGACAGCGTCTTTACAGCCAGCAGTGCGCGATCTGTCACACTCCGACCGGCGGTGGCATGCCTGGCATCTATCCTTCGCTTGCGGGCTCGGGCCGCGTGCTCGGCGATCCTGAAAAGCTGGCCCGGATTGTCCTTCACGGTTTCAAGGGCCCGATCGAGGGCAAAACCTACTCCGGCGGTGTGATGCCGTCCTTCGGTCCCGGTGGTGGTTACAATTGGGGCGACGACCGCATCGCGGCCGTCCTCACCTACGTCCGCCAGCAATGGGGCAATGATGCCGGTCCGGTGGCGACCGAACTGGTGACCGCGGTCCGTACCCAAGTGGGCACCCGCGGGGAGTGGACCGAGGAAGAACTGCTCGCGCTGCCCTGATCGAGGATCGTGAGTTTGAAAAAAGGCCGCCCGTCATGGGCGGCCTTTTTTATTCGCCCAGCTTCCGGTTGGGCACGAGGTGGTTTTGCACGTAGTCGCGGACGGCTTCGGCCAGCGGGGTCATGGGACGCTGGTAGCCGGTGGCGCGGAGCTTGCCGATGTCGGCCTGCGTAAAATACTGGTATTTGCCGCGCAGGATCTCGGGCATGTCGATGAAGTTGATGGCGGGCTCCCGGCCCAGCGCGGCAAAAAGCGCGCGAGTGAGAGCCAGCCAGGTGTTGGCTTCACCGGAGCCGAGATTGTAAAGCCCGCCGGCGGTCGGGGCGGTCTCGGCGAAGTGCAAGGTCATCTCGACCGCGTCCTTCACGTAAAGGAAATCACGCTTCTGCTCGCCGTCCTTGTAGTCGGGGTGATGGCTCTTGAAGAGGTTGACGCTGCCGGTGGCGAGAATCTGCTGGTAGGCCTTGTTGACGAGGGAGCGCATGTCGCCCTTGTGATCCTCATTGGGGCCGTAAACGTTGAAATATTTCACGCCCACGATGCGCTTGAGCCAGCCTTCGCGCTGTGCGTGCAAATCGAAGAGGTGCTTGGAATAGCCATACATGTTGAGCGGCCGGAGGCGGGAGAGGTCCTCATCGGTGTCGCTCATACCCTGGGCGCCATCGCCGTAGGTGGCGGCGGAGGAGGCGTAGATGAAGCGGCTGTCATGCTCCAGCGCCCAGGTGGCCAGTTCCTTGGTGTAGGCGTAATTGTTGTCGATCAGGTAGGCGGCGTTGCGCTCGGTGGTGGCGGAGCAGGCGCCGAGGTGAAAGAGCGTGGTGAGCTTTCCGAAGGCGGAGGGCTGCGCGGCGAGCCGCTGGCGCAACACATCGGCCTCGACGTAGTCCGCGA
Organism: uncultured Opitutaceae bacterium; assembly: GCA_964429385.1. Taxonomy (GTDB): domain Bacteria; phylum Verrucomicrobiota; class Verrucomicrobiia; order Opitutales; family Opitutaceae; genus UBA2377. Next base: position 5,786 of record CAYSBR010000003.1, on the reverse strand, counting down.
ATTTCAGCGGCACAAGGTTCTTCCATTTCTCGTCCGAGCCGAGGAAGTCGCTGACGATGATATCGGTGTGGCCGCGCTGGTTGAGGGCCGAGATGAGGGCGCTGCCGATAAAGCCGGCGCCGCCGGTGACAAGGATGCGTCCGCGGAGTGTACTCATGGTTCTCGAGACAATTCCTCCGCCCGGGCCTGGGCGGCAAGCACGGTTTCCCGGATGAGGGTGCGAAAGTTCCCGGCCTCAAGCCGGCGGAGGCCGGCGAGAGTGGTGCCGTTGGGAGAGGTGACCTGATCGCGCAATACTTCGGGGTCGGCTTCTTTTCGGGCGAGCAGACGGGCGGAGCCGAGGGCGGTTTCCACCGAGAGGCGGGTGGCAACGTCGGCAGGCAGTCCGGCGGCGACCCCCGCGTCGCGCATGGCGGCGACATATTCGAAAAGGAAGCCGGCGCCGCTGGCACTCAGGGCGGTGACGGCATCCATATGCTCTTCGCCGAGAGGCAGGTGCTGGCCGCAGGCGCCAAGGAGTTTTTCGACGAGCTGTCGGTCATCCGTGGCAAGGGGATGGAGCGCGCAGTAAGGAGTGATGGCGGCACCGATGGCGGCGGGGGTGTTGGGCATGGCGCGCACGAGATTGCGGGCCTGCGGGAACACGCGGGAGAGGGAGGCGAGGCGTTTGCCCGCCAGCACGGAGAGCACGAGCTTGCCTGCGGTGAGCGAGGCGAGCCGAGGATCGGCGGAGCCGAGATGCTGCGGTTTGAAAGCGATGACGAGGAGGTCGGCGTCCGCCATCAACTCTTCGCTGGAGCGGGCGAGGATGATACCGGTACGCGCCGCCAGGGCGGCGGCGCTTCGGCCCGAGCCGCCGAGGCAGATCAAGTCGGACGGGGCCACGATGCCTTGGGCGAGCAGGCCGTCAACCAGGGCGGCGGCGAGATTGCCGGCTCCGAGAAAGGCGATTTTATTCATCCTGATAGCGTTGGGCGCGTTTTTCGACCGGATGGAGGAGAAGGGCGCAGGTGCCACCGCCGGGGCGGTCCTCAAGCCGGGCATCGCCACCCAGAGTGCGCAGGGCGTGGCGGGCGACGGTCAGCCCCATGCCAACGCCCACGGTGTTCTTGGTGCTGATGAAGGGTTCGAAGGCATGGTCCCGGATATCGGGGCTGATGCCTCGTCCCTGATCCTCAATACTGAGGCGCACAGTCCGTCCTTCGCCCGGTTTTTCAACAAGGGCCGTCTTGATCCAGATAGGCCGGGCGGAGGCGGGAAGGGCGGGCGCGTAACTTTCCCATGCGTTCATCAGGATTTTGCCAAGGACGTCTTCGAATACTTCGCTGTTGGTTTCGATCGGCAGATCGCCGAGCGGATTCTCGATTACCACGGCGGGAGCCAGCGGCTGATCCTGCCGGAAGCGGGCGACGCCACCCTCGATCAGGCTGTGCAGGCCCGCCGGGAGGAGGGGCGGACGCGATTTCACCACGAGGAGGCTGAGTTGCTTGATGATCGCGATGATGCGCTGGACGGCCTCATCGGCGTGCCGGGTGTTTTTCTGCACCTGCTCGGGCCGGTCGGGGTAGGCCTTCAGGAGGTCGAGGTAGCCGACCACGATGCCGAGAAGATTGTTGAGGTTGTGGGCGATGCCCTGGGTGACGGCGCCGATCGTGGCACTGCGGCGGGAGTCGGCCAGACGGCGCTGCAGCTCGATCATCTCGCGATTGACTGCGACGTAGCGCAGGTGGGTCTGCACACGGGCAAAAGTCTCGTCGAGGTCGATCGGCTTGGTGATGTAGTCCACCGCGCCTACGCCCAGGCCCTCGATTTTCCCCTCCTTGGAGGTGCGGGCGGTGATGAAGATGACGGGGATGGAGCGGGTGGCCTCATCGGCCTGCAGGCGCTGGCAGACTTCGATCCCGTCCATGTCGGGCATCATGACGTCGAGCAGGATGAGATCGGGCCTGTCCTGCGTAACGGCGGCGAGGGCCTCCACGCCGTTATAAGCGGTGAGGACACGGATGCCCTCGCGTTCGAGTTTCCGTTTCAGGAGCTGGACGTTGATGGGTTGGTCATCAACGACCAGGATGGTGGACGCGGGCATCTTGGGGAAAGGAAAGGACGGCGGGTTTGCGGGCGCAATCCCTTTGCGCCCGCCGCGGCTTACGCGGTGGTTTGCAGGCGGTGCGCCTTGACGGTGTTTTTCATCAGCATCGCCACGGTCATCGGGCCCACGCCGCCGGGGACGGGCGTGATCTTGGCGCAGAGGGGGGCGACGGAGGCGAAATGGACGTCGCCGGTGAGGCGGTAGCCGGTCTTTTTGGCGGCGTCGGGCACGCGGTTGATGCCCACGTCAATGACCACGGCGCCGGGCTTCACCATATCGGCCGTGACAAATTCGGGGCGGCCGATGGCGGCGATGAGCACGTCGGCCTGTCGCGTGAGCGCGGGGAGGTTGGCCGTGCCGGAGTGGCAGATGGTGACGGTGCCGTTGGCGCCGGCTTTTTTCTGGAGGGCAAGGAGGGCGACAGGCTTGCCGACGATCAGCGAGCGGCCGAGGACGACCACATGTTTGCCTTTGAGGTCGGTGCCGCTGCGGGCAAGGAGTTCCATGATGCCGGCCGGAGTGCAGGCGACGAAACCGGTCTCATCTTCCTGGGCGACTTTGCCGAGGTTAAGGGTGTTAAAGCCGTCCACGTCCTTGTCGGGGGCGACGCGGCGGAAGACGGCGAGCTCGTCGATGTGCTTGGGCAGGGGGGACTGCACGAGGATGCCATCCACGGTGGGATCCTCATTCAGGCGGTCGATGAGCGCGAAGAGCTCCGCCTGGGTGATCTCCACGGGCGGGAGGTGGATACGGCCTTCGATGCCGATTTCGGCGGCCGTCTTTTCCTTTTTCTTCACATAGGAAACGGAGGCGGGGTCGTCGCCAACACGCACCAATGCGATGCAGGGCTTGCGGCCGGGGAGGGCGGCGACTTCGGTTTTGAGCTCCGCGATGAGGGCGGCGGCGATTTGGTTTCCGTCGATGAGTTCCATGGTGTGAAATGAAAAGGCCGGCAAATCGTGTGATTTGCCGGCCGCAAAAGGGAAGCGTTTACTGCAATTTACTTCAATTGCAGGCTCTCGACCTCGATGACGATATCCTGACCGCCCGGCATGGGCTTCGGTGTCCCGTAAACGACGACCACGTGATCCACGTATTTCTCGATCTGGTCGGTCAGCAGCAGCTTGGTGATGTCGAGATAGGCGTAGCGCACGCCGGCGCCATCATTGAGCTGCCAGTCGTAGGGCCTGCGGGGGGCGAAGGGGCGTTTGGAGGAGACGAACCGGCCCTGGAAAAGCCTGGGCAGCACGCTGGAGCCGCCATCGCCGCGGGGCGCGACCTGGGCCGGGCGGGCGGCGGGGAGCGGGGCGGGAGCCGGCGCGGGGGTTGCCGTGGGAATGTCCTTCACAACGATGGGTGCCGGGGTGGCGGGGGCGGCCCCGCCGGCTACACGCACATAGCCGACGATGTCTTTTTCCAACTGAATCTGGGTCCAGCGTCCGTGCAGACCGGTGATGGAGGTCTTGTCACCCGGTTCCATCCGGCTGAGGACGGGCGAGTCGCCGCGGGGCTGCTGGTGGAATGCGGTGCCGGGCTCCACGTCCAGACTTTTGCCGATCTGCTTGTTTTCGACGTAAACTTCGAAGGGGCCGGCAATCCGCACGGCCAACCAGCCTTCCGGGGTGGCGCCGGCGGGATCGGTGATCAGGGTCGGCGAGGAGCCGGCCCGCAGGAAAGTCAGGGTGGGCGCGGCAGGATCGGGCCGGGTGTGGACCGCAGCCGTCTGCGCGAGCGGGGCGGCCGCGGCGGCGAGGGCGCCGAGCAACCAGAGGGCGGGGATGAGGAGTTTAGTCATGTTGGGCGGCTTTTTCCTTGGAGGTTCCGTGCGGGCGCGGGATTTTGAAAAGAAGAGAGACTTCCTTGGTGGTAAGTTGTTTCACGGCGCGCAACGGGATTCCCTTCAGGCGCAGGGCGCCGATCTGGTAGCGGCGCAGGCGTTTCACATCGTAGCCAAGTGCGGTGAAGAGCAGACGGATCTCCCTTTTCTTGCCGTGGTGCATGTGCACATCGAGGTCGGTCGAGGTTGCGTCCGCTCCGGGGTTGACGAGCGCCGCCTTCTCGACCTTGAGGCGTTCGCCTTCGTATTGGATGCCTTTGATGAGCTGGGGCAGGCGGGTGCGGGAGAAAGGCTGTTTGAGCACCACGTAGTAGCGTTTGACGACGATATTCGACGGGTGCATGAGCCGGTGGGCCAGATCCCCGTCGGTCGTGAGGATGACGAGTCCTTCGCTGTCTTTGTCCAGGCGGCCGGCGCAGAAGAAACGCAGGCGGGCGAGCTCCCGGGGGAGCAGGTCGAAGATCGTGTCGGCGTTGTGCGGGTCGTCGTTGGAGCAGACAAGGCCGCGCGGCTTGTGCACGGCGAGGGCAATCCGGGGCTGCGGTGTCTCGCGCACGCGCTTGCCCCCGGTGGTCACCTTGTCCACGCCGGGGATGATCTTCTGCCCGAGCTGGGCGGGCTCGCCGTTGACCCAGACTTCGCCTTGCGCAATGAGCGCCTCGGCTCCGCGGCGGGAGCAGATCCCGGCATCGGCGAGGTATTTTTGCAGGCGAATGGAAGTGGTGTCACTCATGGTATCGGGGCAGTTGGCGGCAATTTTCCTTGAGGAGCAAGCCCGGCGGCGTCCTCCAAACAAAGGCTTGCGCGCCATCGGTGCGGTACCCTTCATCCGGCAGCAATGTCCGCAGCCGCCGAAGCTTCCGTTTATTCCAAGGATAATCCGTTTCCCGCCAGGATCACCGAGAACCGCCTGCTGAGCCAGCCGGGGTCGGGCAAGGAAACCCGGCATTTTGCCGTCAGCATCGCGGGCAGCGGCCTGCACTACAAGGCGGGCGATTCCCTCGGGGTGTATCCGACAAATCGGTCGGATGAGGTGGACGAGATCATCGCGCTGCTCGGCGCGACCGGAGACGAGCCGGTGACGCCGCCGCGCGCACCCCAGCCGGTGCTGTTGCGCACCGCGCTGGCGACGGGGGTGGATCTGGACGGCCCTACGAAGAAGCTGGTGGAGACCGTTGCGGGTAAGGTGACGGATGAGGCGCAGCGGGCGGAGTTGCAGGCACTGCTAGTGCCGGAAGCGAAGGAACGTCTGGATGCCTTCCTTTATGAACGGAATTTTGTGGATTTTTTGGCCGAGTATCCGACCGCGAAGTTCACGCCGCAGGAGTTGGTGGGCATGATGCGGCGGCTGATGCCGCGGCTGTATTCGATCGCCTCTTCGCCCCGGGTTTATCCGGATGAGATCCACCTGACCGTGGCGGCGGTGCGCTACCAGACCAACAATCGTGACCGAGTGGGCGTGTGCTCGACCTACTTGAGCGACCGGGTGGCCGTGAATGCCGCCACGGTGCCGGTGTTTGTCTCGCACTCGCATTTCGGCCCGCCGGAAGAGGGGGCCAGGGATTGTATCATGGTGGGCCCGGGCACGGGTATCGCGCCCTTCCGTGCGTTTGTGCAGGACCGGGTGGCGGCGGGCGCTTCCGGGCGTAACTGGGTCTTTTTCGGCGACCAACGGGCCGCCACGGACTACCTCTATGGCGACGAATGGGAGGAGTATGCGAAGCAAGGGCAGGTGACCCGGCTGGATCTCGCATGGTCCCGAGACCAAGCGCACAAGATTTACGTGCAGGACAAGATGCGGGAGAACGCCGCCGAACTGTGGCGCTGGTTGCAGGGAGGCGCCTATTTCTACGTATGCGG
>CAYSBR010000002.1:0-171395 GCA_964429385.1 uncultured Opitutaceae bacterium | reverse complement strand
ATGGCGTCCCCACGGGGATTCGAACCCCGGTTCTCACCGTGAAAGGGTGGTGTCCTAGGCCGGGCTAGACGATGGGGACCCAATACGGAGTCGGGGAAGCTACGGCACCACCCCACTCGCGCAAGGTAAATTTTCCGGGCCGGTTTTCTCTCAGAATCCGATGCTCGCGCCTCCATCCACCGGCAGGGTGACACCGGTCACGAAGCGCGCCGCCGGCGAGGCCAGGTAAACGGCCGCCCAGCCGATGTCCTCGGGGTCGCCGAGACGACCGGCGGGGGTGCGCCCGAGCACCTTGGCCTTGCGCGCCGGGTCGCCTTCAAAGGCTTTGCGCGACATGGCTGTGTCGATCCAGCCGGGCGCGATGCAGTTCACGCGCACGCCTTGCGACGAGAACTCGGTGGCATAGCTCCTGGCCAAGCCGACCATCGCCGCCTTCGCCGCCGTATAGGCGCTGACCAATGGGATGCCGAAGATCGAGGCCATTGAGGCCGTGAAAAGGATGCTGCCCTGCCCGCGCCCGATCATGCCGGGCACCACCGCCCGGATCAGGGCGTGCGCGCCGACGATATGGGTGTCGAGCATCCGGTGAAACTCCTCCGGAGTCACATCGACCGCGGGCTTCTTCAGGTTGATGCCGGCGTTGTTGACCAGACAGCTGATCGGGCCGATCTCGCGGGTGAGGCGGGCCACGAGTTCATCCGCCGCGTCGAATTGGGTGACATCGTGCACGGCGTGGCTGGCGCCTTCGCCGAGTTCGCGCACGGCCGCGACCAGCTCGGCTTCGCGCCGGCCGGCGAGGACAACGCGCGCACCTGCGGCGTGGTAGGCGCGGGCAATGGCCAGGCCGATGCCGGTGCCGCCACCGGTGATGAGCGCGATCTCGCCGCGCAGGGAAAAGGCTTCAGGAAAGTTCATAATCAACGGAGGGATTGAATGCCGGCTTTCAGGTAACCCAGCGCATAGGCCATGCCGGCGTGCCAAGGCGCGGCGCAGCTCATCTGCGGGGCGTGGTCGGGAATGATGACGCCTTCGAAGCCGTGCTGCTTCAGGATCGCGAGGACGCGCAGGACATCCACGTCGCCGTCATCAATAAAGGTTTCCTTGTAGTGCGGCACCTTGTCGCGGACATTGCGCAGGTGGATGTAGCCGAGGCGGTGCTGCCGGGCATACTGGTCCACGACAGCGTAGAGGTCGCCTTCGGTCATCTCGGCGAGGGAGCCGACACAGAATTCGAGCTGGTTGGCCGGACTGGGGTTGAGATCTATCACGCGCTGGTAGAGGTGCGGCTGGTAAACGAGCCGGGGCTGACCGCGGATGGTGGGCATCGGCGGATCATCGGGATGCAGGGCCAGCTTCACGCCGGACTGCTCGGCCACGGGCAACACGTCGTCAAGAAAACGCTCAAGCCGCGACCAGAGCTGCTCGGGTGTGGCCGGAGGAATCAATCCGGTGTCGCGCGTCGGCGCCGTGGGATCCACGACCATGTTCCACACGAGGCCATTGGGCATCGGCAGGTCGTAGGGACCTTCCATGCCGACCGAAGGCGCGCCGCCGCGGGCGTAGTTGCCCTTGGTGCGACCGGCGACGCCGGCGATGGAGAAATTGTAGCCCATGACCGGGATGCCCGCCTCGCCGAGACGGCGGATGATGGTCTTGACGTTTTCGATGTGCTGCGCGCGCCGCGGGCCGTCGAGCAGGATATCCCCCCAATGGGCAGGGTCGAAATTCTCAATCGCCTCCAGCGTGAGTCCGCCGGCCTCGACCTCCCGGCGCAGCGTCTGCAGCTCCGCCAAGGTCCAAAGTTGGTCGGGATCGCCCGCCTGTCCCCAACCCCAGTCCGTACCCAGCGGCTGGTCGTCGGAGTCCCCATGACCCGCGCCCCCGCGGAAATAATCCACGAGATGGGCGATGATGTGCGTGGCCCCCGCCTGCCTGGCGAAGGCAAAGTTCTCCGGCGTGAGCATGTGCTTGTAGAGACCGAGCCCGAGTTTCATCGGCATGACCGCTTAACCGCCGCCGCCGGAATATCCACCGATAAATGCGGGAGACCCGCCAACCCCTGCTGAAAAACCTTCCCTCCCGGCCCGCGTTGGTGCGAAGCATAGGGCATGACTTACGCCCAGATCGCCGCCGCGATGCCCGCCACCGCCCGCACCGCCTTCGCGGAAGTACCCTTCCCTCTGCTGGCCTCGGGCAAGGTCCGCGAGATCTTCGACCTCGGCGATGCGCTCCTGCTCGTCGCCAGCGACCGGTTGTCCGCCTTCGACGTGATCCTCCCCGACGGCATCCCGGGCAAGGGCATCATTCTCACGCAAATGAGTCTGTGGTGGTTTGCACAGACGGAGGGGATCATCGCCAACCACCTGCTGCCCGACCAGCCCGGCGAATTCGCCCGGCGCGGGCTGCACGACCGCGACCTGCAGCTGCGGAGCATGATCGTACGGAAGCTGAAGCCGCTCACGATCGAGTGCGTGGCCCGCGGCTACCTCATCGGCAGCGGCTGGGCCTCGTATCAGAAAACCGGCGAAGTCTGCGGCATCCGCCTGCCGGCCGGATTGCGCCAGGCCGAGCGGCTGCCGGAGCCCATCTTTACGCCGACCACCAAGGCCCCCAAGGGCGAACATGACGCCCCCATCAACGATGCGCAGGGCGCCGCCGCCATCGGGGCGGCGCTCTACGAAAAAGTGAAGGCCACAAGCCTCACGCTCTACCGTTTCGGCCACGATCGCGCCCGGCAGGCCGGTATGATCCTGGCGGACACGAAATTCGAATTCGGCACCGATGCCGCGGGCAATCTGCTGCTCATCGACGAGGTGCTGACTCCCGATTCCTCGCGCTATTGGCCGGCGGATGACTACCGCACCGACTGCTCGCCGCCGAGCTATGACAAACAATTCGTGCGCGACCATCTGCTCGCCCTCAACTGGAACCAGCAGCCCCCCGCCCCGGGTCTCCCGGCCGACGTCATCACCCGCACCCAGGCAAAATATCTCGCGGCGTTAAAAAACCTGCTCGGCTGAGCGGGCCGCGCCCAGGCCGGTCAACATGACCAAGCGCGTCACGCTACGGGATATCGCCAAGGTCGCCGGGGTGCATTTCACCACCGTGGGGCTCGCACTGCGCAATGACCCGCGCGTGCAGCCCGCCACCGCCGCAAAGGTACAGGCCACCGCCCGCCAGCTCGGCTACACCCAGGATGCGATGCTCTCGGCGCTCTCCGCCTACCGGCACCACGCCTCCCCGCGCTTCGCCGGCGTGATCGGCCACCTCGTGACCTACGAGCCGGAGAGCATGCTCAAAATCAATACCCGGGAGCGCGCCATGCTCGATGCCGCCACGGCCTACGCCAAGTCCCAGGGGTTCGCCATCGAGCTGTTCCAAATGAACAGCCCCGGCATGACCGGCCCGCGCCTGAGCAAGCTGCTGCGCGCCCGCGGCATCCAAGGGCTCACGCTCGCCCCGCGCCTGCCGGAGCCGGGGCCCATGCCTGAACTTGAGTGGGACCACTTCTCCCTCGTCGCCAGCGGTTACTCGATCACCAACCTCAAGGTGCACCGCGCCTGCCCCCACCAAGCGCATAACGTCCTGCTCTGCCTCCACGAACTGCGCCTGCGCGGCTACCGGCGTATCGGCCTCATCCTGTCGCCCGCGGTGAACGTGCGCACCCGCGGCAACATCCTTGGCGCCTTCATGGCCGACCAACGCATGCAGAAAACCGCGCAACGCGTGGATCCCCTCATCGAGGAAAACACCACCAAGACAACTTTGCGGGACTGGCTGCGGGCCGAGCGCATCGACTGCGTCATGCTCACCGATCATCCCGCCCAGCACCTGCAATGGATCCGCGAACTCGGCTATGCCGGCCCGGACGACATGGGCGTCGCCCTGCTCAGCCGCTCGGGCGACACCGATCACATCGCAGGCATTGATGAGCAGATGCACCTGCTCGGCGAGGCCACGGCGAATCTCGTGATCTCGCTCCTGCGCCACAACGAGCGCGGTCTGCCGGAGTATCCACGCTATACACTGATCGAGGGTCGCTGGATCGAACGGTCGACGGTGCGCGCGATTCTTCCCGCCGCCTGATACGGACGGCGGCAACCAAAAGGGCCTCCCGGTTGCCCGGAAGGCCCTCGGCAGGCAAGACCACCCCGCCTAGAAACGAATGCCAGTGGTCAGACGCACTTCGAGACCGTTGCCACGGGTGATGTCGTTGATCTCATTGGTGACATTGATCACGTTCAGCTGAAAATCCGTGGGAATGTCGGCGATCTTCGTCGAATAGGTGGCGAACAGATCCACGATCACCTCGGACGGCACGTTGATGTCGATCGTGATGTTGTTGTTGACGAGGTATTCGTCCGCGTAGCGCACCGCCCCGCCGAAGCTGAGGTTTTTCAATGCACCGTCCGTGAAGTTATACTTCGCGATCAGGTTGGCACGATGCTCCGGCGATTTTTGCAGGCGGCGGCGGGCATGCTGGTTGGCCAGCGCACCCGGGGTGGCGGGATTCAGGGTTTTGTCGGTGACGGTCTCAGCCGTATATTGCCAGGCATAGTTCGTGATGAGCTGGAACTTACGGTTGGGCGTCCAGGCCAGGTCGAGCTCGACGCCCTCGGCCCGGACCACGCCGCCGTTGACAAAGAACTGCACCTGGTCGGCCGCGCTGCCGCTCAGGTTGCGGGGGTCGGCAATGATCCTGGCAAAATCGGCCTGCACGATGCCCGAGCGTTCGTTGCGATACATTGAGATCGTGCCGGACCATTCCCCGTCGTTGAGGTCGGTCTTGACGCCCCACTCCCAGCCTTTCTCCGAAACGTTGTCGAGGAGGACGGGGTTGTCGGAAGGCAGCACGCCGCCGCCCTGGGCGCTCAGGTTGTTGGTGAAGGTCACCATTTCGCTGGCCGAGGCAAAGACATGGAACCCCTTCTTGACCTCGTAAATCGCCCCGTAGGTCGGGCTGTAGTCCGAACGGCCGGTGTTGATGAGCTCGGAGCGGCGGATACCGGCCACGACATTCAGGCGGTTATCGAAGGCGGAACCGCGATAGCTGACCGTCATGCCCTCGAAGTTGGTGACCGAGTAGTTGGTCAGGCGGGGACCGGAGGCCACCACCGGATAAATGCCCTGATAAGGCACACCGCCAAACGGATCGTAATGCTGATAGGCGGAGGCGCCGGTGAGCGCGTAACCGCCGGCACTGATCCCACCGGGGGCGGCCCTGCTGAGGTCGATCGTCACGTTGTCGATCGAGCCGACCGCCCGATCCCGGGCATAGCCCAGCGAGAAGAAGTGCTTCATGTTGAAAGCTTCCTTCTCGTAGGACGCATCGATCTGCTGCGAATCCGAGGTGGCATAGCGGTGCGGGGTCCACGAGATGGCGGCCGCGGCATTGAGGGCGTTCACACGACCATCCGGCCTCAGTCCGGCAACCGGCTGGAGCAGCTGGCGGGTAAACGCCGTGTCATTCACCATGTGCAGCCAGTGGTAGCGAATACTGAGACCATCGAAGGGCGTGAAATCCATCGCGACATCGATCAACTGTGAGGTGCCGTCGTAGTTGGAGTCCGGGCCTTTTGAGAAAAACCGGTCGCCGCGGGGAGAGAAGCGCCACCAGTCGATGCTGGAGCCGGTGAAGTAATACGGCGCCGTGCCGGTCATGCCCATGATGTCGTTCGACCAGTTGGTCAGGTAGCTGTTCTGCACAATGCCCTGCGTCGAGCCATTGGGGTTGCCCGTCGTGTAGCCCCAGCGCTCGTTGATCATGGCGAGGGCGGCCGCGTCATCCGCCAAGCCATAGGCATTGCGCATGTAAGTGATGACATCCTGCGAAGGGTTCATCACGTCCTGCCAGTAGCGGGGATTCATCGCCAGGTTCCACTCGAAGGTCGCGTAGGGCAGGTTCTGCTTGGTCGCGGCGAATTCCGCCGTGAGCGAAAACCGGTCATTCGGACGCCAGGTGAAGGACGGATCGACAAAGGTAAGCGTCGCGTTCTTCTGGCCGTCCACGCGGCCGTTGGACGTCTGGTGGGAGCTGATCAGGCGGAAGGCCAGGCCATGTTCCTTGCTGATGACATACTGCGTATCCATCAGCGCCTTGTAGAAATCACGGCTGCCCGCGGTGAACCGGAACTCGGTGGCGTTGATGAACTGAGGCTTCTTCGAGACGTAGTTCACCACGCCGTTGGGCGTGGAGTTGGTGTAGTAGAGTGCCACCGGCCCCTTCGCGATCTCCACCCGCTCGATGTTGTCCACGGGAACCGTGGGCGTAAGGGAGAACGAACTGGCAAGCGCCACGCCATTGTAAAAGATCGGCAGCTGGAAGCTGCGCAGGGTGTAGAGGCCGGCCTGGCCGACCTCGGCCTCGCCAACCATGACTGTGCTGGTGTAGCGGAAGACCTGGCTGGGCAGCGCCACCTGCATGTCGCGGAGGAGTTCGCCCGAAATGATCTCCACCGACTGCGGATTCTCCACCACCTTGAGGGCCACGCGCGAGGTGGTCACCGAACTGCTCTTACGGTAGCCGAAATCGCGCTCACCCTGCACCTCGAAGGGAGAGAGCCTGATCGGCGAGGTTTCGCCATCGGCAGAGACTTCATTAGCCGGGACAGCTTGCCCAAAGGCAGCGGCGACGCCGGCACCGACAAACAAACAAACGCGGCCGAGACCGCGGAACACCGGTAGGTTGTGCTTCATGTTCATAGTATGGGGATGGGGTGATTTGCTCTGACACTGACAGAGTGAAACGCAGCCGATCAGAGACCGGGCCATGGGCGGAAGGTTCGCTGGGTCAGCCAAGAGGGAACGCTGATGACCACACGGAAGGCCCAGACCGGCCTGAAGGGGGGATGGGGATGAGGGGTGCCCCATGCTATGCGTCGGGTAAAATCAACCGACAATGTATGGGATATCCTACCCGTAGGATTACAAAATCTTCATTCTTACCATCGCCGCAGCGTCGCTCCGCACAACAGGCGGATTCCCCCGGTTCCCCTCCCTCCATCGGGCAGGCTCAAGCCCGGGCTTAACCCCCGCATTGGTAAACGCGTCGCCCATCCCGGCGTCGTGAACTCGACGCAAGCCCCACCCGTAAACCGCTCTCCTACATCGCGCTCAAGCGCCCCGCAGGCGCGCCCGCCGCCCGATGCTCGCGCAGCAATTCGCGCCGCAACCAGTCGAGCGCCGCGTTGACCGCGCGCACCTTGACGGTCGAGCGCGGGCCGGGGTAGCTGAGCTTGCGCGACCACACGCCATGCGGCGCATGCAGGGCGAGATAGATGGTGCCGACCGGATTCTCTTTCGTGCCGCCACAGGGGCCGGCAAACCCGGTCACCGCCAACGCGTAATCCGCGCCCAATCGCTCCGCCGCGCCCGTGGCCATCGCCACGGCACACTCCGCGCTCACCGCGCCATGCTGGTTGATCAGACATTCGGGACAATCCAGCAGCGACACCTTCGCATCACGCGAGAAGGTGACCACGCCACCGGCAAAGAATTTCGAGGCCCCGCAGATATCGGTAAACGCATTGGCCAGCAGGCCGCCGGTGGCGGTCTCCGCCACGGCGAGCGTCTTTTCCTGCGCCCGCAGCAGGTCGGCACAGACCTTGGCCATCGAATCGTAGCCGAAGCACATGAAATCCTCGCCCAAAAGGCGCGCGCACTCGACCGCGATCCCATCAATCTCGGCGAGCGAAAGCCGGCCATCGGGCGAACTCAGCCGGCAGTCCACCTGCCCCTGATGCGCGCAAAAGGCCACACCCAGCGCCGCACCGTGGCGGTCGAAGACGGATTGCAACCGCACTTCCAGACTCGACTCGCCGATCCCGGCGGTGCGCAGCTGCACGTAGGCCTCGCGGTCGGCGACCAGCCCCAGCCGGGCCAGCCGCGGCAGCACCTGCTCAGTGAACATGGGCTGCAATTCGTTGGGCGGACCGGGCAACATGCAAAGCACCTTGCCGTCCTGCTCCACCCACAACCCCGGCGCGGTGCCATTGGCATTGGGCAGCACCTCACCGTGCTCGAAACGGTAGGCCTGCTTGAGATTGTTGGGCGTCATCTTGCGGCCCAACCGATTGAAGCGTTCGGCGATGGCCTGCTCAATGGCCGGGTCGAAAACCAGCTTCTGCCCGAGCATCGTGGCGACGACCTCGCGCGTGCGGTCATCGCAGGTCGGCCCGAGCCCGCCGGTGGTGATGATCACATCGGCGCGCGCCCAGCTCTCCCGGAACTGGCGGGCGATGGCTTCGGCCTCATCGGTGATGGTGACATTGCGATCCAGCAGAATCCCGCGGCGGCCGAGCTGGGCCCCGATGAACGTGAGGTGACCGTTGGCCGTGAGCCCGAGCAGGAGCTCGTCGCCGAGCGTGAGCAGTTCGTAGCGCTTGGAGACACGCGGAGCATCGGGATCGGGAGAGCTGGATGAAACCATACTTGCGGCAAACACACTTAAGCGCATTTGGGAGAAATGCCAGTCGCGACGCGACAACCCAACACAAGAACCGGCCGTCACCCGAAAGTGACGACCGGCCGGCGGCAAGCCCTCCCGAATCGCCTCACACTCCGGGCACGGGCAGGTTGAACTCCTTGAGAATCGCTTCGATCTTGCCGGTGATGTCATCGGCCTTTTTGCCGGGATGCAGGCCGGCATGGCGGACCGTGCCGTCCGGCGCGACGATGGCCACGTAGGGAATACCCCGGATCGCATAGTCCGGGTTGAAGACCGGCTCCTCGCTGAAGGCGATGTCCCAGGTCACGTTCTTTTCCGCAATGAACTGCGGCATCAGGCTGTATTCGAGTTCGGGGTTATCCTTGGTGTCCACGCGACCGGTGGACAGGTTGGAGACAGAACCCTGCAGGCTGGTAACCCCGAGGACCGTCACGGGTGAACCCGCGAAATGCGCGACATGCTCCCGCACCTGGGGAAAGGAAGCGATGCACGGGCCGCACCAGGTCGCCCAGAAATCGAGCACGACCACCTGCCCTTTGAGATCGGAGAGTTTCTTCAACCCCTCCTTGGTGGACCAGGTGAAATTAAGTTCGGGCGCGGACCGGCCGACAAGCGCCTCAAGCGTGGCCTTGCGCGCCGCCTCTTTGGCCGCGGCCTCCGCCTTGCCCTCCGGGCTGTTCTGGTAGAGCGTCCGCTTCGCATTGGCTGCCGACTGCGTGCCCGGGTAGTCGGCCTCGACGGCCGCCAACAGCTGCCCGCCGGTCTTCTCGTCGTTGAGAATCTGCAGGTAAATCAACGCCTTCATATAGGCGATGCGGGCGGTGTCCTCGGTCTTCTCAGGATACTTGGCCAGCAGGGCGTCGAATTCGGCCAGCTCGGAGGCAAACGCCTCGGCCGTCTTCTCCCCTCCCCGGAATTTTTCCTGCACCTTGGTGATCAGGGTCTTGAGATCGGCGGCGGCGTCCTGCGCCACCGCGGAAACGGAAAACAGCAGGCCGCATGCGCAGCCTGCGAGGAGGAAACGGATGAATTTCATGGAAGAAGAACAGTTTGAATCAGACCAATGGCCAAGGAACACGGCGCAGCGCGGAAGAAAAGCCCCAACCATCGGTTTCCTCAATTTTAGGTCTTATGGCTATGCCCGGTGCCACCGCACAAACCCACGCTTGCCGCCATCGCGATTAAGCGGATTTTGGCACGATGCCAGCAGATGGTCCCGTCGATCTCAAAGCCAAGGTGCGCGCCCTGCCGGAAAAGCCGGGCGTTTACCTGATGAAGGACCGGTTGGGCCGCATCATCTACGTCGGCAAGGCCAAGAGCCTGAAAAAACGCGTCTCCTCCTATTTCCAGCCCTCGCGCGACCGCCGGGTGCATCCGAAAATCAAGGCGCTGATCGAGACCATCACCGATTTCGACACGATCGAGGTGAAGTCCGAGCCCGAGGCACTGCTGCTGGAAGGCCGGCTCATCAAGCAGTGGCGGCCCCGCTACAACACCGACTTCACCGACGACAAACGCTTCCTGCTCGTGCGCGTGGACTTCGCGCAGGAGCTGCCGCGCTTTGCCCTCACCCGCATCCGCAAGGACACGCGTTCCCGTTACTTCGGTCCGTTCGCGCACTCGGGCCTGTTGCGCAAGACCCTGGCGCAGATGCGCCGGCAGTTCGGCATCCTCCTCGGCGACGCCAGCCCGCAAAAACTGCCCGACGGCACCTGGCAACTCTACGACGACGTCCGGCAGGAAATCTACGCAACGGACAACATTGTCACCGTTGCCGACTATCGCCGCCGGGTGGAGGAGGCCTGCGCCTTCCTCGACGGCAAATCGCGTGAATGGCTGGAGGCCCTGCGGGGGGAAATGACCGCCGCCGCGGAGAAGCAGGCCTACGAAAAAGCCGCCGAATTGCGCGACCTTATCACCGCGCTGGAGCGCACGCTGGAACGCACGCGCAAATTCGAGCGCGACCGCACCCTGCTCCGCCCCGATCAGGAAGCGCTCGACGCTTTGCAGACCGAACTCAACCTGCCCGGCCCGCCGCGGCACATGGAGTGTTTCGACATCTCGCACATCTCCGGCACCTACGTTGTCGCCTCGATGGTGCATTTCACGGACGGACGGCCCGACAAGGACCACTACCGTCGCTTCCAGATCAAGAGCTTCATCGGCAACGACGATTTCCGGGCGATGGAAGAGGTCGTAGGCCGCCGCTACCGCCGGCTGGCCGAGGAAGGCCGGCTCCTGCCGGACCTCGTCGTCATTGACGGCGGCCGCGGCCAGATCGCCGCCGCGCTCAAGGCCTTCGTCGCCATCGGCGTCGAGCCACCGGCCCTCATCGGCCTCGCGAAGAAACACGAGACCATCATCTTTCCCGACGAGCGCCCGCCGCTCAACCTGTCGCTTTCCCACCCCGGGCTCAATTTGCTCCAGCGCCTGCGCGACGAGGCCCACCGCTTCGCCAACACCTACAACGCCGACCTGCGCTCGCGCAAACTGCGCGAATCCATCCTCGACGATTTCGCCGGCCTCGGCCCGGTCCGCCGGGCGGCGTTGCTCGCCCACTTCGGCGGTATCGACCGCCTGCGGGCCGCCAGCGAGGCCCAGTTGCAGGAGGTCGAGGGCATCGGCCCCAAGCTCGCCGCCGAACTGCGGGCTTTTCTGCACCCGAATCCTGCCTGACCCCGAAGCGTCCATGGATTCGCTCGCCTGCTCTGCGGGCTGGGTCCAGTCTTCGGCATCCCCTTCAGCCATGTCCCGCCTTTCACCTCTTCTTGCCCTGCTGTTTCTCTGCTCGCCCGGCCTGCGCGCCGAGGTCGTCCTGGCCGCCCCATTCCAAGATCACGCGGTGCTCCAGCGCGACAAACCCCTGCCCGTCTGGGGCCGCGCCGCCCCCGGTGAGCGCATCACCGTCGCTTTCAAAGGACAATCCGTCGGCACCACGACCGGCGCGGACGGCCACTGGATTGTCTATCTGAAGCCCGTGCCCGCCTCCGCCGAACCGGCGGAACTCACCGTCACCGGCACCAACACCCTCACGCTTCGCGACGTGCTCGTGGGCGAGGTCTGGCTCGCCTCCGGCCAGTCGAACATGGAGTGGTTTGTCGTCCAGTCCGCCGACGCGGAAAAGGAAATCGCAGCGGCCACCCATCCGCTCATCCGCGAATTCAAGATTCCCCGCACCTCCGTGATGGAGCCGGCCGATACCGCCACCGGACGCTGGTCCCTCTGCTCGCCGGAGACGGTCGGGCGCTTCAGCGCCGTCGCCTACTATTTCGCCCGCAACCTGCACCGGCAGCTCGGCGTGCCGATCGGCATCCTCAACAGCACCTGGGGCGGCACCACGGTTGAAGTCTGGACCGATCGCTTCACCCTGAAGTCCACCGAAGCCTGGACCGGTATCAACACCCGCTGGGAGCAAGGGTTCGCCGAATTCGAGGAGCGCTCGCGCCTTCACCCGGCGGAAATGGCCGCGTGGCGCGAAGCCGAGGAAAAGGCCCGGGCCACCAAGACTCCCAATCCCGTGCCCTGGCCGCGCGCGCCGATCGGCCCTGGCACGGCCTATGTCCCGGCCGGGCTCTACAACGGCATGATCGCCCCGCTCCAGCCCTACGCCCTGCGCGGCGCCCTCTGGTATCAGGGCGAATCCAACTGGCGCCGGCCCGACGAATACGCCGAACTTTTTCCCGCCATGATCCGCGCCTGGCGGGCGCAATGGAACCAGGGCGACTTCCCCTTCTACTTTATCCAGCTCGCCAACTACCAAGTGCCCGATGATCCCACCGGCCGCGGCTGGGCCTGGCTGCGCGAGGCCCAGACCAAGGCCCTCGCCCTGCCCCACACCGGCATGGCCGTCGCCATCGACATCGGCGATCCCAAGGACATCCACCCACGCGACAAACAGGAAGTCGGCCGCCGCCTCGCCCTGCTCGCCCGCACCCAGGTTTACGACATCTCCGGCGACGCCAGCGGACCGGTTTTTGATTCAGTCCAGCGCGAAGGGTCCGCGCTGCGTGTGCGCTTTCGCCACGCAGCCGACGGACTCACCGCCGGACAAAGACCACCCCAGGCCCTCGAAATCGCCGGGGAAGACCGTCGCTTTCATCCCGCCACCGGCCGCATCGAACGCGACACCCTCATCGTCTCCGCCCCCGAGGTGCCAAAGCCCGTCGCCGTGCGCTACGCCTGGAGCAATCATCCCGGCGCCAACCTCTTCGGCGGCACCGGCCTGCCCGTGCCACCCTTCCGCTCCGACACCTGGGAAAAATAACGCAAATCCTTTGGCCCAAAACCTGCCGGCCCCTGTCTTGAACCCAAACCTCTCCTTATGAAACGCCTCCTCCTCTTGTTCCTCGCGCTCGCCGCCGTCGCGACCGCCGCGGTTGATTCCAAGATCACCGCCGTGACCGTTTACACCGATCGCGCCGTCGTCACCCGCACCGCCACGGCCGAGCTTAAAGCCGGCGTCAACGAACTGGTGCTCGCCCAACTGCCGCAGGGGCTGGACGACCGTTCGCTCCAAGTCACCGGCAGTGGCACCGCCCGGGCCACGATCCTCGACGTGAGCGCGCGCCAGGCCTTCGTGGACTTCGCCGCCCATCCGCGGGTTCAGGAACTTGAAACCCAGCTCAAGACCCTGCTCCGTGAATTGCGCAACGTGGACGACCGCAGCGCCGTGCTGGCCGCGCAGGGCACCGCCCTCGACCGGATGGAAAGCGCTTTCTTCGCCGCCCCCACCAAGGAGGACTCACGCCCCGATGTCGGTAAATTCTCCTCCTACCTCGCCTACCTCGCCGAAGAGCGCACCAAGCTCGCCGGCGCCCGCAGCGACCTCGATGAGCAGCGGGCCGAGGTGCAGAACCGCATCGCCACCGTGCAGCGCCAGCTCAACGAACTGCGCGGCTCCGGCCAGCGCGCCTTCAAGAGCGTGACCGTGCGGGTCACGGCCGAGTCCGCCGGTCAGCTGGATCTTGTCCTCTCCTACACTGTCGCCGGCGCCAGCTGGACCCCGACCTACGATGCCCGGATCGCCGGAGGTGACACCACCATCGCACTCGGGTATTTCGGCCTTGTGCGCCAAAACACCGGCGAAGACTGGAAAGACGTCGCCCTCACCCTCTCCACCGCCCGCCCCGCCCTCGGCGGCGCCGCCCCGAAGCTTTGGCCTTGGACCCTGGAAGTTTACGATGAAGCCCGGGCCCGGAAGGAAGCGATGGCGGAAATAGAGCTCGCGCAGTTCCAGCGCAAGATGGTTGCGGCGCCGTCCGCCACCTTCGGTAGCGGAGGAGCCAATTTGGCAATGCGCGCCGTCGCCGATACCGCCGAAGCCACCGTGGACACCGGCACGACCAGCGCGACCTTCCGCATCGCCGCGCCGACCAGCATCGCCAGCGACAATTCCCCGCAGAAAGTACCGGTGACCACGGCCAAGCTCGACGCGGCCCTGGTCTATCACACGACGCCGAAACTGGCCCCGACCGCCTATCTCTCCGCCGCGGTGAACAACAACTCGGAATTCCCGCTGCTCGCCGGCGCGATGAATGTCTTCCTCGACGGCACCTTTGTCGCCACCAGCCGGCTGGAAAACGTGATGCCCGGCGAGAAATTCGACCTCGCCCTCGGCGCCGACGAAGGCATCGCCATCGAACACAAGCGCGTGCAGAAGTTCACCGAACAGACCGGGCTGCTCAGCCGCAGCACCCGCGTCACCTACGAATACCTCGTCACCCTCCGGAACAACAAACGCACCCCGGCGCGCGTGGTCGTCACCGATCAGGTGCCGCTCTCGCGCAACGAGAAGATCACCGTCCGCGTGCAATCTCCGCCGGACCGCGAAGTGAAACCCGACGCCGAGGGCCTGCTCAAGTGGACCCTCGACCTCAAACCCGCGGAGAAGCGCGACCTCACGATCAAATTCACCATCGAGCACGCCAACGACGTGACGGTGACCGGGCTGGAATAAAAGCGCGATTGTAGGGCGGGGATTCCGATCCCCGCCTTGATCGCATAACGTCTTCGCAGACAGGCGGGGTTTGGAAACCCCGCCCTACATCAGAAGGAGAGCGAAACGCATTCACCGCTGCCGGGCCAGGCTTCAGGTGAAGTGACGAGGCCGGCGCGCACGGGATTGGCGCGGACGTAATCCCACTTTTCGGCATAGCTGTCGGCCGAGCGCAGGACGTGGTCGAAAAATTCAGGCTGCCAGATGGGCGGGGCAAGGTGGGTTGACTTGATGATTTGATTGGCCGTCCACCGCTTCCAATCACGCATGAAAGCGTTCAATGGTTTGGCTTCGGGCAGGGCCCGTGTGAAGAAATGCGCATGATCCGGCATGATGACATAGCGGCCGATGACCCAGCCATTGACCGCAACAGAATTCCGCCAGGCCTCGGTTAAGAGGCTGGCGGCCAGAGGCGAATGTAGAATCCGCCGGCGCCCCGCGCAGCAAACCGTGATGAAATAAAGCGGATTCTTCATCCAAACCTGCGACAACCGATGCAGATGACTGCGCTCTGGCATGACCCAATTGTAGGGCGGGGATTCCGATCCCCGCCATCGAAATGCGAAGGGACAAAAAGGCGGGGTTTGGAAACCCCGCCCTACAGGCGACACTGTTTACAGGTCGTGGATGAGCTGGCTGTAGGCAGCCTGAAGGCGCTCGGCGACAGACTCGGCCCGGACATTCAGGATGCGTGCAGCATCGAGGGCCGTCGTCACATCCGCGCGCCCTTCATCGGCGAGCAAAGCCGTTTGGGCCGTAGTCATAGTCAGCGGACCGCGGATCACCGGCAGGCTGGAGAAGAACTGGGCGAAAGTCGGTGCCTTGCCGGACAGATAATCGGCATAGAGACCGCTGAAGAAGGCTAGGACGAAGCCTTCCACACTGATGCGGTTGATCTCGAACAGCGAGGCGTCCACCGCGCCCACCGGGGTGAGCGAGAAGCCCAACCCGCCGACCGGCACGGCCAGCGGAATCGGCAGGTTGACCGTGTAGAGACTCGAGAGGTCGGTGATTTCAATCTCGGCGATGACCCGGTTGTAGCCATCGGCGCTGGAGCGGAGCTGCAGGGTCACGGGCTCGTCGTAAAGCGTAGCCTCCACGACCACCCGCTCGACCACCAATTGGTTGCGGGCGTTTGTGGTCGCATCCTGGTTGAAGACCACGAACCGGTAGCTGCCATCGGCAGCTGGGACAACCGGTGAGGCGGAATCGAGCACAAAGCGGGTGCGGCCATCGGCACCGACCTCACCGTCGAAACCGGGATGGGGATACGCGGTCTCGGGCGGAGTCGAACCGGCCAGCAGGCGCTGCAAGCCGGGCGCGGTCGCCGCCTCAGCGAGGGCGGCTTGGTTACCGGCGGCGGCCGCCGTGGCCAGCCCATCCTGCAGGGCAAGCTGGTGACGCAACACGTCGTGGGCAAATTCCCCATTGGCCACGGGAGCGAGCGCCATCAGTGAGGCGTTGACGTTGGCCAGAGCCGCAGCGGTGGCTGTGGTGAGAGTTCCCCCCACATTGACAGCGGCCTCGGCGGCGGTGCGGGTAATAATATCCGCGATGACCGCGGCATCCGTCAGGTCGAGCTTGCCGGGCCGGGCCAGCAGGGCCTGGGCCACCGCGCGGTAGGCGGCGGCGGTGGCGGCCTCCACATCGAGGTTGAGGCCGGCGGCGGCCACCAGGGCGGCGATCGGTGAGATGGTGCCAACGAGCAGCACATTATGCTGGAAGACCTCGGGGCTGCGCGGCGTGCCGGCCAGCGTGCCGTCGTAGGGGTTGCCGACGCTGAAGCTCAGGTAGCGGGAGGCGTCGGCCTCGCCGAACAGGCCGCGCAGGATCAGCGCCTCGGCGCCGGCCAGATCGTAGCCGAACTCGCGCAGGGTGACCGCCAGCGTGGTGAGCGGGCTGAGGGTGACGCCGATGCCGGAGCCGAGGCCGTGGGCGGAACCGCGCAGCACGCCGGTGACCAGCAGGCCGGTGAGCACATCCGTGCCGCCGAAGCTGAGGAGGTCGCCCTCGTCCTCGTCGATCATGCCGTTGCCGTTGCGGTCGTAGACCAGCAGGTCGTCCTCGAAGAAGAATTCGCCCAGGTCGTTGGTGTAGGCGACGGGCTCGCCAACATCGAGGCGGCCGTTGCGGTTGGCGTCGAAGACGATGAGCGCGCCGGCCACCGGGCCGTCGAAGCTGATGCCGCCGGTCCGGAAGTTGATCACCACGTCGCCGAGCGGCGTGCCGAAACGGACCACGCCCTGGGAGTTCACCGAGAGGCTGGCCAGCGTGATATTGAAAGGACCAACCTGGGCGTTGGCGCTCAGCCGGGCCGAGAAGCTGATGTTGCCGTTGTTGTAGGTGAAGGAGACGGACAGCGTGCCGCTGACGTTAAGCGCGTTGGGGCCGATCTGCACGTAAACGGAGGCGGTCAGCGAAAGGTAGCCATTGGAGCGGAACGAGCCGCTGAACTTGACCACGACAAAGTTCCACAGGTTGAGGGTGAGCGGGTTGCTGGCCGGCACCGTGATGGAGAATATGCCGCCGGACACGCCGATGCTCACGCTGCCGGAGAGGGTGAAGCCCAGCACGCTGAGCCGGAAATTGCTGACCGCGATCCGCGCCGTGCTGGCGGCGACGCCGTTGCTGGCGACCGACCGGGTGTTGAGTTCCAGGGTGAACGTGCCCCTGAAGCTGAACATGCCGGCGCTCAGGCTGGGGTCGGTGTTGTTGTTGGAACCCACGCTGAGCTGCAGCCGCAGGGCCAGCCCCGGGTTGGCGCCGTAGTAGATCCCGGCGGACCCGTTCACGTTGAACCGGGCGTTGAAAACATTGAGCCCGGCGTCGAAGGTGGCCGTCAACTGGCTGGCGCCGAAGGTGAGCTCCACCCGGCCGTGCAGGGCGAAGAGGTTTGAGTGGCCATTGATCCTCAGCGAGCCGTAGATGACCACCCGCACCGTGAAGGCCGCGATCGAACGCGTGGTGTTGGTGCTCGTGATGTTGCCGGTGGCCTCGTCCACCGTCATCTGGGAGATGTTCTGGGCGGACGAGGTGGTGTTGATCTCGAGCCGCAGGCGGGCGTCGAAGGTGAAGCCCGCGGCATTGCGGGTGAATCGGGCGCCGGCATTCAGTTCCAGGTGGCCATAGAGGCCGACGTCGCGGATGGTGAGGGAGCCGTTCACGCTGAGGTTCGAGAAAGGCCCGACATTCATCGTGGCGGTCACCGCCACGCGGAACGTCCCGAGAATCTCCAGCACGAAGGCCCCGGTCAGGGTGAAGCTGCCGGCGAAGGTGAGGCTGCCGCTGACCGTCACGCGCAGGAACCGCTCCCCGCCGTGGACGACCAGGTTGACGGCCGCCCCGGCGATATGGGTGACCGTCTGGCGGGTGGTGTTGATCTCGAGCAGGATGTTGAGGTTGCCGCCGAAGGAGAAGCGGAGGCTGGAGGCGGGGCCGGCCGCCAGCGAGGCGTTGAAGCGGCCGGCGATGCCCTGGCTGTTGATGAGCAAGGCGCCCGAGATGCTGATCCTGATCACCCGCAGGTTGCCCACGCCCATCTCCAGGGTGGCGGAGGCGGCCATCTGGAACCCGCCCGTGCCCACGCGGAGATTGAAGGTGCCGGTGAGCTCGGACCCGAGAATGGCGATGACGCCGGTGATGCGGACCTCGGCGTAACGACCGGCCTCAAGCCCCACGTTCTGATTGAGGATTCTGGTCACCGCGGCGTTGGTGGTGTTGATCCGCAACTGGACCGTGATCTGGGCCGAGACCGCCGTGAAGCCCAGGCTCGAATCCGGCCCGGCCCCCACCTGCAGGTTGATGAGCCCGGCGATGCCCTGGTTGTTGATGCGGAGCGCGCCGCTGCCGGTGAAGGTGAACACCCGGGTGTTGCCGGCCCGCAGATCCAGGGTGAAGCTGGCGGTCACCGCGATCTCGGTGGTGCTGAGCTGGAGGTCAAACGAGCCGGCCAGGGTCAGCCCGGAGACCTGCAACTGACCGCTGACGGCCAGCCGCACATACGGCCCGGCCGGCAGGTTGACCACCACGCCCCCGATGCGGGCCACCGCCTGGCTGGTGGTGTTGATCTGCAGGAGGAAGCTGGCGCCGGTCCCAAAGTTGAAGCCATAGTTGCTGTTCGTGGTGGACCCGGCCTGCAAGTTGACCGCGATGGAGGCGGCGATGCCCTGGTTGGTAATGACGAGGCCGCCATTGACGGAGAGAGCGAAGATCGACCGGCCACCGAGCTGCAGGTTGGCCACGGCGGTGGCGGCAACCAGCAGAGACTGATTGGCGGCCAGGCTCAGCTCAAAGCGTCCCTGCAGGACGAAGCTGCCGCCGCTGGCGGTGAAGCTCAGGCTGCCCGTGGCCACGACGGCGAACGACCGCGCGGCGAGCGTCACATTCTCCAGCGCCCCCGGCACGGGCAGGCCCGTGGTCGGGTTCAGCCTCACCCGGGCGTTGGCCAGGACTGCGGAGGTGGCACGGGTGTTGAGCTCCAGTTGGAAGGACGCCGTCAGGCTGAAGCCGGGGCCGGTCGAGGTCTGGTTGCCAGCCAGCACGCTCAGGTTCAACACGGCGGCGATGCCCGTGGACCGGAGCTCGAAGACCCCGAGGCCCCACAGCATCGCCAGCGGCCCGACCTTCACCCAGGCATTCGCCCGGATCGTGAGGACGGACGCATTCTGCACGCTGAACTCGAAGGAGCCCCGGATGGTCAGCACATCCGCGCCGTTGACGACCGTGGTGAGGCCGCCGGCGAGGTAGAGCCGCACCGTGCCGGCCGCGATGGTGAGCGACTCGGTCTGGCCGGCCACGACTTCGCCGGTCCAGACATCCAGCACCGGCCGGCCGCCGACAAAGGTCCGGGCCGCCGTGGTGGTGTTGATCTCAAGCTGGAAGATGCCGGCGAGGCGGAAGCCGAAGGTCGAGGTGTTGACGCCGGTCTGCAGGCTGAGGGACACCAGCCCCACGATGCCCCGGGTCCCAATCTCGAACGCGGCCTGGCCCTGGAAGGAGGCGACCCGCGTGCCGCCGACGGTGAGGTCAAACGCAAGGCTGGCGCTCACCGCGATATGGGACGGCGCCGCCTCGAAGGCGAAGGCGCCCGCAAGATTGAAGCCGCCGATGGCCAGCGTGGCGGAGGCGGTCACGCGCGCATAGCGGCCGGCCGCGAGGTTCACGGTCACCCCCGCGATGGCCCTGACCGCCTGGCCGGTGGTGTTGATCTCTAGGGCGAAGCTGCCGCTGAACGAACCGCCCATCCCGGAGCTGTCCTGCGAGCCCAGCGCGATCGCAAACTTGGCCGCCAGACCGCGCCCGTTGAATTGCAGAGCCCCGAGCACATTGAACGAGAACAGTGTCACATTCTGCACGCGCAGGTTGAGCGTCGCCGCGGCCGCGATGGCGAAGCCGTTCGTGCCCACCTCGATCCCGAACTGGCCCGTCATTTCGAGCCCGAGGATCGTGAGCGTGCCCGTCACCATCACGCGGGCATAGCGGCCGGCCTCCAGGTTGACCGGCAGGCTGCCGATCTGCGTCACCTGCTTACCGGTGGTATTGATTTGCAGCAGGAAGCTCAGCGAGCCGCCGAAGGCGTAGTCCCCGCTGCTGGAGCCGGCGGCGAGGCTCAGGCTGAGCGAGGCGACCAGGCCTGAGGAATCAATCTGGAAGCCGCCTGCCACGCTCAGCGTGAGCAGCCGGGCGTTGCCCACCCGGATGTCAAGACTCGCCGAGGCCGTGACGCGGAGCACATCCGCGCTGAGCGCGAAGCCGAAGGAACCCTCCAGGGTGAGCCCCAGCACGCGCAGGTAACCCTCGGCTTCGATCAGGGCGTAGGCGCCGGCGGCCGAGGCGGGCGTGAGCCGGCCCGGAATGGTGACCGCCGAGGGCGTCTGCGGGCTGCCCGGGATCGGTGGCGGGGTGTAGGTGACGGTCTGGCCCGTGGTATTGACCACCAGGAGGAAGGAACCGCTGAGCTCCAGGCCCATGGCGGCGGGGAAATTGGTATTGAGCGAGACGGCGATCTTGCCGGCGAGACCGGCGGTGGAGAGCTTGAGAAAACCGAGAGCGGAGAACGAGAGCAGCGGTGGAGGCGCATTGGGGCCGGCGGCGCCGATGATCAGCGACGCTTCGACAAAGATCGTGAGACCCTCGTCCGCCGCGATCTCGATGATAAACACCCCCTCGAAAGCAAAGAGCGTTTCGTTGCCGTTTTTCACATAAAGAAAGCCATTCACAAACAGCGCGAAACTGTTGGCCGGAATCACAACATCAATGACTTCGCCCGTGTTCTCGAAATTGAACTGAATGGTCTGCTCGGAATTGCTGACGTTGAACTGCACCGTGAGCCCCGCATCGAACTCAACGCCAATCGGGCCGAGATTGGCCGACTGCGCAAACGAGACCGACAAGGCACCCCACGCCTGCACACCGCCACCGGAGTAATCAAACACCAGCAGGCCCTGTGCGTTCAGCGGACCGAGCACAGGATATTCAAGCGATGCATCCACGAAGATCTCCGTGCGGTCGGTGGTGACCGTCAGCCGCAGCAGGCCCGTCAGCCGCAGGTTGATGGCCGCGATCTCGGCCTTGCCGCCAACCACCAGACTGAAGCCGATCGCGTCACCCTGGCCGTCGAAGACGATGTCGAAGCTCAGGAAGCCGCTGATACTGAGGATCGCCGGATCGCCGGGCACATCGAGCAGGAAGACGATGTCCACGCTGCCGGTCTCGATCTCGCGCAGATCAATGAAGAACTTCGCCTCGCCGAGCACGAACGGCGCCGCCATCACACCGGCGAGATAATATTCCAATGAGCCCGCCATGAGCAGGGCCCCCTCGGTGCTGATGATGATGTCCACCTCCGCCGTGAGACCAGGCAGATAAGTGGAGCCGAGTGAGGCGCCCAGCTCGATCAGCATGGGTGAGCTCAAGGCATCAGCAAAGCTCACCTGACCAGGGGTCGCACCGGATTGCGCGATGGTCGCGACCTGCTGCCGCAACGCATCGAGCCACTCCGCCGCCGTCATGTCACCCGACGGGCTGAAGGCCGGACCGCGTAGCAATTCAGGATCGGGCAGCCCGGTCGCCGGGTCGGTGACCGACGGGAACTGTGCGCCAAACCGCACGCCGCCGCGCACCCCGAAGAGCGTCAGCCCGGAGGTCGGCTCAAGCAGGATCGGGAACTCGGCGCTGATGAAGATCACCAGCGGACCGAACTCGGAGAGACCGAGCCGGATCGTGAGACCACCGATGCCCGGCACCGCGACCGAACCCTCGATCAGGCCGAAGAGGATGCGCTGGGCTACGAGGTCGTCATTCTGCGCATCAAGCCCTTCAAGGAGGTTGCCGCCGGCATCGAGTGCCGCGAGGCCCAGCGCCAGCATGCCGCTGAGATCAAGCCCGCCAAAGCCGATCGGACCAAACTCGATGACAAAGGCATCCAGATTCGTGATCGGGAATTTGCCCGCTCGCAGCAGGCCGATATCGATGGTCAGGCCCTCGACCCGGCCGCTGATTGGCAATGGGAAGGTCGCCGCATCGATTTCCACCGTAAGCGTGATGGCCACGTCGAGCGGGTCGTTCGTGATATCGGCGAACTGCAGCGTAATCGTCTCGAAGGTGACCGGCAGCCAGTCGGGGAAGCCGAAAAGCGCCGCCGACGGCGGGTTGAGTGAAACGAAGAAGCCCGGCAGCGCCGCGAAGCTGAAATCGGCGCGGATACCAAAGTTGCCCGCACTCCCGGAAAGCCCGCCGAGATCGGGGAACGCCACGGTGAGCGCACCAAACGTTGCGAAGAACCCGTCGGGGCCAGGGTTGAAGTCGATGGCGACATTCACCGCGGTGAAGACGAACAGATCGCCGAAGCGCACTTCGACGCGCCCGATATTCGCGCCGGCCAGCGCCAGCGTATCGAGCGTGAAACCGCTCGCGCCGAAGCTGAAGGCCAAGTTGAAGTCCAGCGCCGCATCGGTGAGGTCAATCACGTCGTTGATCGTGAAGCTCACGCTGAAGCTGGCGTTGATCGAGAGGCGGCGGGCCGCGCCATCGTAAGTGCCGAGCAAGGTGATCCCCCCCCCGCCCTGCACATTCTGGAAACCGCCGCCCAGGCTCAGCGAGCCACCGATGGACGGCACAAACACACCGTTTTGATACCCCCCGAAGATGATCGTGCCGCCGAGGGTGACACCGCCAACCTCGAGGTCCGCAAAACCGATTTCGATCGGCCCGATCGTGACCGGGGCAATCTCCCCGAGGGCCAGATGCCCAAGCGCGAGGGTGAATTCAAAGGTGGAGGGCGCCCCCACGGTGGATTCGATTTCACCGATCCGCAAAACCGGCGTGAACGGCAGATCCTCAAAAACGCTAAAGTCAAACGTGCCAGTCACCGTCACCTCGACCCGGTCCAGCCGGTTCTCGGTGAAGTCCAGCTCAACCCCGGTGATATCAAACGGCAGCAGTCCCCCGAGTCCAAACGAGGCCAGCACCCCTCCCGGCGCCGCCAGCACCGCACTGTCGAGCGTGAACTCGCCACCACGGCTCAAAGTGAGGTTGGTCACCGTGAAGGCCAGATCATCGAGGGCGGAAATCGTGGCCGTGGCGGTGGCAACCTGCAGGACCGGCCGGTTGGGTGCGTTGCCGAGGTAGAGCTCGACATTGAGCAGCGCGAGCGAGATCACGTCCACGACCTCGGCGGTGAAGGACTCCGCCGCGAGCGTCAGCTCGCCGGTCGCCGTATCCAGCGTGCCCGCGAGATTGGTCGCCCGGGCCGTGAAGGTGGTTGAGCCCGAGAAGAGACTCAATTCGCCAACCGTGAAGCTCACGCCGCCGCTCAGCAGCTCGAAGTCGGAGAAGGTGTTGCCGTTCCGCACATAGCCGATCTCGGCGTCAATCGTGGCCGCCAGATCGGTGAGTTCGACAAAGCTATTGTCCGGGAAAAGCGATCCGGTGAGCTCGATCGCAAGCCCCTCGATCACAAAACGGTCCGCAAACATCGCGATGAGATCGGCGCTCGTACCGCTCAACGTCTCGTAAGCGGGGAATTCGATCACGATCTCGCTGAGGAGATACTGCGGATCGCCCGGCGCGGGACTGAAGACCATCTCGACCCGGCCGGCGTAAATGATGATGAAGCCGAGGTCGATGGTGACATCCGTGAAGGCGATGCTGAGGAACCGGCCCTCGACCTCCGCCGTGAGGAACGGCGCGGCCTCCTGCGCGGTGAAGGTGAACGTCAGCTCGAAGGTGATCTCCACGCCGCCCGAGGCCGAGCCGGCTTCGCCGGAGCCCGCGACCACGCCGGTGAGCGCGAGCCGCGTGAGCCCGGCGGCGAGGGTCTCGATGGTGCCCGCGAGCTCGATCGTCGCGTCGATCTCCAGCGAGCCGTCCGTCGAGGACACGATGGTGAACCGACCAGTGACATTGGCCGCGGCGCCCGGCAGCGGCTGCAGTTCGCCATCCTCGAACCGGCCCAGCTCGATCACGCCGGAAACCACGGTGCCGCCGAGGTCGAGATTTTCCACCCCCAGCGTCACCGGGCCGAAGGCCACCGGCGCGATGCGGCCGTCGCGCAGGGAGATCACATCCAGCTCCAGCGTCAGGCTGGCGGCATCGCCGGGCAGGATGGTGACCAGGTCGGACGAACCGCTGCCGATCAACGTCGGATCGCCGATGTAAAGGATGGGATCGAAGGGCAGGCCGAGGCTTGCGAGGTCGAAGGTGCCGGTGACCGAGAACGTGAAGCTGTCGAGGTTGTCGGGATCGGGGAAATCCACCGCCAGCTGGGTGATTTCAAACGGCAGGATGCCGCCGAGCCCCGCCGCCGTCCGGTAGCCCGGGGGCAGATCAATGACCGCGCCGCTCTGGAAGTAGCGCCCGTCGCGCCGCAGGCCGAAATCCGTGAACGTCACCGCCGGGGCGAGGTCGTTGACCGCGAGCGCCGGGATCGTCGCGACCGCCGCGGCGATGGTGAACAGCGCACTGTCCGGGGCCGCCGCCGGATCATCCACGAGACGCAGCGCCGGCTCTGTCGCGGAAGCGACCGCTTCCAGAACGATGAGATCGCCGAGGGTAATCTCCAGCCGGCGGGCCTCGATGGTAAGCGCACCGGTGGCGAGATCGAGTTCTCCGCTGATGCCCGGGATCCCATCAGCCGCGTCATCATCCGTGAGCCGAGGTGCCATCGCGCCAAGCGCGGGCAACACAATGGCGGAGCTGGCGGTGAAGCCCACCATACCGAGCAGCGGCACGCCGGGCTGGAAGACCAGATTGGCCAGCGTCAGGCGCAGGTCCGTCACGCTGAGCAGGCCCGCCACCGTGGCGCTGCCGGCTTCGAGGATCAGGCCCGCCAGCGTGAAGCCGTCCTGGGTGACGGTCAGTGTGTCGAGGGTGGCGGTGACGGCCGGGAGCAGCGGGCTCGAGGCGACCGCGGCCGTGACTGTGAGCGTAAAATCGCTGCCCGCGCCCAGGGTGAAGCTGAGCGGCCCGCCGGTGACGTGCAGCGCCCGGCCCGCGGTCAGGGTGAAGGACGCCGCGGAGAGCTCCAGCGGCGCGGCGGGCTCGGTGAAGCGGATCGTCGCGGTCACGCCGGTCATCGCCGCCGTGACGGCGGAACTGCCCGGAAAGAGCGCCACGCTCTCCGCCGCCAGGACCAGCTCGCCCGCCGTGAAACCCGCGACGCGGTCGTAGGCGATGGCGGCCAGGGTCGCGGTGAGCGCCGAGAATTGTAGCGGGCCGCGGTCCAGGTCCGCCGGGCCGAAGGCCGCGCTGCCCGCCGTGAAGCCGTCGCGGGTGATGACCAGCTCGCTGATCGTCGCGGCGCCGAGGCCGGGGAAGTCCGGCAGCGTCGCCTCGACCGTCGCCAGCGTCGCCACCGTGTGGCTGGCGAAGGCAAAGCTGACGTCCTCCGCGAAAAGCCGGAGCCGGTCGTGGACCATCACCTCAAGCTCGTCCGCGGTGATCACGAGCGAGTCGAGACCCGCCTGCAGATCGAAGGTGCCGGCCAGCGCGTGCGCCGTGGCCGAGAAGGCCGTGCCGCCGGGGAAGAGTGCGGCCGTGGCGGCGCTCAGGGTGGCGGTGCCGGCCAGCGTGGCGCTCGCGTAGGTGTAGGTGACGCCGGTGAAGGCCAGCGACAGCGCGTCGAAGGCGAGCACGTCCCGGAGGTTCGCGGCGCCCGCGTCGAAGGTGAGGCTCTCGAAGCCCGCGCTGCCGCGGGTGATGACGAGGCCGGTGAGCACGCCCGCGCCCAGTTCCGGGAAATCGGTGGCGACCGCCGTGGCCGAGCCCACGGTCAGGACGGGAGCCGTAATATCCGTGACCACCGGATCATAATGGAAGGCGAAATCCTCGCCCGTGATGGCCACGGCGCCGCCGAAGGTCGCGGCAAAGCGGTCGGCCGCCAGGCTCAGCGCGCCGGTGGCGAGATCGAGCCCGCCCGTGACCCCGCGGTCGAGCGGATCGGCGCCCTCGCCGCGCGCGGTGAACACGTCCGGATCGGCATCGGGCAACAGGATCGCCGCGATGGCGTCAAAGCCGATGGCGCCCTCCAGGTCGCCGTCGAGGTAGCTGAGCTCGTCGATCACCAGCCGGGGATCGACCAGCCGGACCAGCGTGATCCCCTCGCCCGTCTCCAGTTCGGCGGAGAAGACCAGCAGCAGGTTGCGCAAGATGAAGCCGTCGATCTCTGCGCCGCTGCGGTAGAGTTCGATGAATCCGAGCGAGATCGGGCCGAAGCCGGGGAAGGCGAGGAATTCGAGGAGCACATCGGTCGAGGTCGCCACCGGGTCGCCCGGGCCGGGATCGAGCGTGAGGGAAATTTCCCCGATGCTGATGCGGAACAGGCCGGGGAACTCGAACACGATGTCCTGCAGCGTGAGCCGGTCCAGGCTCGCCGCGAAGGCCAGATCGAAGAAGGGCGCCGCGCCCAACCCCCCCGTGTAGGTGAAGGCGAGTTCGAGATCGAGAGCCCCGCCCTCGAAATCAAAGCGCACGTCCAGCTCCAGCCGGGTGACATCGGCCGACGGGAAGCTGAAGTTGCCGCCCAGGTCGATCTGCGCAGCCAGCGGCACATCGTCGCCCCCGGTGATGATGAGGAAGCCGCTGACATCGAACCCACCCGACAGCGGCACCAGCACCCCGCCGACGAAGGCGCCGAAGCTGATCTGGCCGTCGAAGGTGATGCCCGCGATGTTCAGCCCCTCGATGCCCAGGGTGATCGGCCCGAAGTTCAGCGGCATGAACTGGCCGGCCAGCAGGCCGGGCGCATCCAGGAGGAAACTGAACGCCACCACGTCGCCCGGCCGCACGGTGATCAGCCCGGGATCCCCGGTCCCGATCAGGGCCGGGTCGCCGATGTAAACGACGGGGGTGAAGCCGAGACTGAGCCCGGTGAGGTCGAACCGGCCGGTGACCTCGAGTTCATAGAGCGAGAAATCGCCCGGCGTGGTGAAAGTGAGGGCAACGCCGTCGAGCTGGAAGGGAAGGACCCCGAGCCGGTAAACCCCGGCATAACCGGCGGGCAGCGTGACACTGGCGCTGGCGAGGGACCAGTCGCCGCCCTGCGTGACGCTCAGGCCGGTCAGCGTCACCTGCGGCGCCAGCCCGTTGAAGGCCAGGGCGGTGAGCTCCGCCTCAACCGCCGCAATGCTGAGCAGCGTCGAGGACGGGGGCGCGGTCGGATCATAGCCCAGGGTCACGGCGGGCACATAGACCGACTCGCCGCCCTGGTCTTCATCATGGCCGTTGATTTCACCCGTGACGATGCCGCCCAGCGTGAACAGCACCTGGCGGGCCGTGAGGGTGAAGGCGCCGGTGGACAGGTCGAGCAGGCTGGCGACGCCGGGCGTCGCGTCGCCGGTGTCGTCGTCACCGAGGGTGAACGAGACCGAGGCGGGCCCGGCGAAGGTCGCGCTGCCGGCCGTGATGGCCAGGGAAGCCGACAGCTCGATTTCATCCGCGTTGTTCCGGGTGGCCTCCACTTCCAGGGTGAAGTCCGGATCCGCGATCACAATCAGCACCGGGTCGCCCAGCGACAGGGTCTCGCCGGGGAGCGAGAAGGCCGCCGTGGCCGTGAAGCCGTTGCGCCGCACTTCCAGCAGTTCGATGGTCGGCAGCGGTGTGCCGGGCTCCAGCAATCCGGGCAGGGCCACGGACAGGTGGTTCACGGTAAGGATGACCGCCTCCGGATTCGTTTCCTCCGGATCCCAGACCAGGCGGGCGGCCTCAACCTCCCCCGCGGTCGCCGCCGTCAGCTGCAGGTGATCACCCGCGATCAGGGTGAAGGTGCCCGCCGCCAGATCGAAGGCTCCCGTCTCCAGGTCAATCCGGCCGGTCAGGCCGGTGAGCGTGGCCACCCCATCAATGGCCGGCGTGGCCAGATCCGGGAACAGGGCGGCTTCGCTGGCCGCGAGCGTAACCTCGCCGGTGAGCCCGGCTGCCGCCGTGTAGGTGACTTCAACCTCCAGGGTGAGGCCGGCCACCTCGACCAGAACCGGATCGCCAAGATGCAGCCGGGCGTCGCCCGGAAGCGCACCGGAAGCGGTGAGCGTAAAGCCGTTGCGGCGGACCTGCAGTTGCATGACCGCGAGCGCACCAATCAGCAAAGTGGGCGTCGTGAGGCTCAGGCCGGCGAGCGTGGCGAAGACGCTGTCGGGATCCGTGGCCACCGGATCAATATCAATGACCAGCGCCGGAGTGGCGGTGCCGGCGTCGCCCTCGGCGAACAGTTGCAGGCCTTCGCCGAAGTACCCGGTGACCGTGGCAGCGGACAACTGCAACCGACCCGAGGCGCTGAGTGTGCCGGCGACATCATTGGCCTGGAGAGGGCCGGTCGGTGGCCAAGGGGTCATCACAGGCAGGAGCACGGCCTGAAGCGCGACGACGCTCAGCGTGGCGGAATTGAAACTGCCGCCGGTGGCGGAGGCCGAGAAGGAATAGTCGGGGCTTTCCACCCAGAGGAAGGGCGTGCCGCCACCGACCGTGAATGAGTCCGAGGCAAAGAAGCCCGCAATCTCATAACCCGCATCATCAAAGGTGAGGGTGAACTCCACCGCCACGCTCACGTCTCCCATCACCAGAATCGTGCCGCCACCGCTGCCGGCGTAACCGGTGGGCGAAAGTTCGACCGTAATATACAGACTGCTGACGCCATAGCCATCGAGCCGCAGATTCGTCGCCGAGCCCGTCAACGCCCACCCTTCGGCGGTGCGCGTGCCGGTGAGGGCCAGCACAGCATCCTCGGCGCCATCCCCGGTTCTGAGTCCGGGCAGGCGGAGTTCGCCGGCGAGCGCGGCGTCATGTTCCGTGGCGATGCCCCCCTCTGTCTCCGCCCTCCAATCCAGGCTGTAGGTCAGATCCAGATAGGGCAGCGCAAGCGCCAGCGCGAGTTCGCCCCGGAGGTCGGCGCCTTCGCGGAGGAGTGACGCCGGATCGCCATCGAGATCGGTCGCCCGGTAGCGGGCTGCGTAATTATGGGTGTGGAGGGTGACCGAGCCGTTCAGAGCCGCGCTGCCGGTCAGAGCAACCTCCGCCAAACCACCGGCCTGTGCCACGAGAGCCAGTGCGGTTTCTTCCAGCCAGATGCCGAGGCTCAATGAGCTTTCTCCGTCGAGGTAGAACCCGGCGGCGTCCACGCCGAAGACCAGCGAGAGACTGAGATTGGCCGTCCAGGGCAGCGTCGCCGGCAGGCTGTCGGCATCCACGGTCGCCAGCCCATCAAGACCCACCAGATTGAATACCTCACCGGTGAAACCAGCCGCCACCGTCAGGTCGTCATAAGAGAGATCAATCCGGACCCTCAGCATATCCTCCGCCACGTCTTCCACCGTGTAGCCAAGATTGATGAGCGCGGTCTCCAACTCACCCACGGTTTGCGGCAATCCGCCGAGGATCGGCAGGTCCACCTCGTCGGCGACCGCGTCGAGCCCGAACAGATCATGCAGTTCATCGGGCAGCAATGTGAACGTGCCGGAAGCGAGGTTGAACGCACCGAACCAGTCCGCGAGCCGGCCGAGCAGCAGCGCGATGCCATCGTTGAAGTCGCCGATCAGCTCGTCGAACGCCCCGGGCGCAGCCGGCGCCACCTCCAAGGTCAGAGTCGTGCCGGTGAAGCTGTGCGTAGGCGTGTAGCCATCAGGGAAGCCCTCAAAGGTGATCGTGCTCAAGCCCATCGACAAACTGCCGGCCTCAATCAACATCCGGGACTGGCTGCCGGCAGCGGTGAGCACGCCATCGGACCAGACCTGAACCGTGCCTTCGAGACTGGCCGTGCCCAGCACATTCAGCCGGCCGGCGCGGAAAGTGCCGGAAGATTCATCGGTAAGAATTTCCAAGCGACCGCCGTAGAGACTAAAATTTCCTCCCAAGGTCAGCGATGCGCCGGCAGCAATCCGCAGCGCGGTCTGATAATCCGCGCTAAACGAGCCCTGGACGAAGTTCACCGCGGTTTCCACCTGCACCCGGGTGTCCGTCGCACCCCAGCCATAGTAAGCGGACATGGAAACATTACCGGTCACCGTAACCCCGGATTCACCCCGGAATACAAGCTGTCCATAAATCGTGGGGTAAACGTCGCCGTCGTCGAAAACCACATTCGCATTCTCCATGATGAGCACGCCGCCCGAATTCACGGCAAACGCGCCACTATTAAGGAAGCTGACATCCCCTGTGAGGGAGAGCACGGCCCCTTCCTCGACGATAAGATCGATCCGGTCGAGGGTCGCATTGCTAACCACGCTGTCCATACTGGCGCCGAGCAGGGAGATGCGCGGAGGCCAATCCGCAACTGATCTCAAGGTGCCGCCAGTCATCTCCAGTGAACCGATGGTGATGGAGTAGTATTCCTCCGGCACCTCGATCTGTCCGCCGGTGATGATGACGTGGTCGATGCGGCGCGGAACCACGCCGAGATCCCAGTTGGCAGGATTATTCCACGCTCCCGTTCCCCCCACCCATGTGATGACCTGCGGAATGCCTTCGACCTGGAGGACCATCCAAGTGCTACTGCCTTCGCTCTCCCTCTCGACTGCGAGCAGGATGCCAGCCGCAACCCCGCCGTTGTAATTCAGCGCCACAACGGAGCCAAAGTTCCCGGTAGGGTTGCCGTCACCACTGTAGAGGATGTCGTAATCATTTCCCAGAAAGTCGTCCCAAGCCATCCCCTCTTCGCCTAGGCCGATTTCGAGGCCGCCCCCGAGCAGTTCCACCTCCGAGGCGTCGAGGTGCGCCAAGGTGTAACCTTCCACGTTGATCATCAGGAGCTGCAGCGTGCCGCCGGCTTCCAGGCGGAAGCGGCCGTCAATGTAACCGTTCTGGCTCGCAACCTGGTAGGTGCCGCCGGTGACCGTGACATCGCCTTCAATGGAAGGCGCCACAAAGAGACCGCCGGCCACTAGCAGCCCGTCGGTCACGGTCAGGGCGAAGCTATACGGCCACTGGAGATTCCAAGCGCCCGCGTGCTGCTCCAGCCGTCGCAGATGAATATCCGGGCTCCCATTAACTTCGACCGCACCACGGTTGATCAAGGTGACGCCGGGCCAGTCCAGATCGCTTTCCACCCAGATGTAGCCATGATTCTCCATTTCCAGGCTGGCGCCACCCACGGTCTCGACGACGGTATGCCGCAAGTGCAGGCTCCCCTCCGCTGCCACGACCAGCCGAGGCGCGCCCGCATCCACCCGCA
Source organism: uncultured Opitutaceae bacterium (assembly GCA_964429385.1). Taxonomy (GTDB): domain Bacteria; phylum Verrucomicrobiota; class Verrucomicrobiia; order Opitutales; family Opitutaceae; genus UBA2377. Next base: position 140,297 of record CAYSBR010000002.1, on the reverse strand, counting down.
GGGTTGCCCCGTCGTCCAGCCGCAGGTCGCCGCCAAGGGTGAAAATCGCCGTGTCGCCAAGGGTCAGGGAGTCGACAGCGGACCAGACGGTGGTGGCGCCCTCTCCCGTGGTCAGGCTTACCGCGCCGCCCAGTCGGCCGCCCTGCCACAACAGGGCATCCACCACCGTGAGCGCGCCCGCGCCGATCAGCGCGCCACCCGCCAGCTCCAGCCGGCTCAAGGCCACGTCCGCCACGTCCAGGATCACGGTGCCGCCGCCGATGGCCACCTGGGCCCCGGCGCCCGGCGCGGTGCCGGTGGACCAGTGGACCCCCTCGCTCCAGAAGCCGGCGCCCCCGAGCCAGACGTGCGTGCCGGCGCCCGGCGCGGCCACCGTCAGGCTCCATGCCGAGTTGAGGCCATCATTGACCGTCACCCAACTGCCCAGGGTGAAGCCGTTGGGCTCAATGATGGAGAAGACGCCCTGCACGGAGCCGGCGGTGGTTTCGAGGAAGGGTCCGATGGTCTCGTCCAAGCCGTCCAGCCCGGTCACGACCAGCCGCCCGTCCACCGTGGCATTGGCCGCCACCAGCCGATCAATGGACGCAACGCCCGCGTTCACAAAAATCTCCACTTCCAGCCGGCTCCACTCCCCCGCGGGTGTGCCCCCAAACGGGGGAACGTGACTGTAATCGCCCATGACCGTCAACGTGCCGGCGGTGGCGCGGGTGCCGCCGCTCAGGAGGTCGGCGCCGGGGGCCACGGTGCTATGCAGGTTGCGCAAGTCGCCGGTAATCGTGCCGCGGCCGCCCAGCCAGCCGTCCAACATCACCACCGCCATGGGCACGGTCAGCGTGCCATCAATCTGGGTGCGGCTTTCGGTCGAGGTGAGGAATTGCGAACCGGCGGCGGGGCCGACCCTGAGTTCGCTGGTGGCATCCACCCACAACTCACCATAATTGGTAAAGTTCTGCTGAGGAGAGAGACCGGGGTTGCCGGGGTTGAAGCGGGTGACATGCAGCAAAGCCCCATCCCGCAACTCCATCCGGCCATAATTGGCATAAGTCATGGAGAGGTTGGAGGTATTGGACAGGGTGAGACTGGCTCCGCTTTGGTCCCAGAGACCTTCATTCCTGACAAAGGCATTGGAATGCCAGGTGATGAGCGCCGCACCCCCGGCCTGGATGGTCCCGGTGTTGAGCACCGACCGGTTGGTTTCCAGCCGGACCGTGCCGGTGGAATCGCCCAGCACCAATTCACCCGCTTGAGTGAGACCGCCGTTCATCACCCCCGCGGCCCAATTCCAAACCGTCGTGCCCGCCTGCACCTCGAACCGGCCGAGGTTGGCCGTCAGGTGATTGAAGGTGCCGCCGCGGCTGACCACCGTGCCGCCGGCCTCGGTGCGCAGCGCCCCGCTCACCGTGCCGCCCTCGACGCGCAGCGTGCCGCCGTTCCCGACAACAATCTCACTGGTGCTGGTCAGTGTCCGGCTGCCCAGGGCGAGCGTCGCCGCGCCGCCCAGGACCAGGCCGTTGACCGCGATATTCTGGTCGGCGATCACCGTCACCGGCGCCAGCGGGGCGATCACCGCGGTTTCGAGGATATTGGGCAGCAGGTCATCCTCCCAGTTCAGCGGATCGTGGAAGGAAACCCCGTCGCCGCCGCCATCCCAGGCCCGGGTGTCATGCGCCGGGGCCGCGTTGGCCCGCAGGTTGTAGCCCCTCACGGCGCCTTCGGTGATGGCTTGCAGCTCAAACGTGTAACCCTCGGGGGTCAGCCCGACCAGGGAGGGGAAGTCGAGGGCGGGATTGTTGAAAAACTTCAACACATGGGCGGAGGTGCCCTGATGGGTCGCAAAGCCGGGCAGCGGCGCAAACTCGAAAGTGCCGCCAAAAGTGGGCTCCGCCGAGCCGAGATTGGCGCGGAAAGCATTGAACTGACCCGCACCAAAACCGATCGCCTCGATGATGACCCGGCCGGTCGCGAGCTGCGTGAAGGAATCGCCGATCAACATCAGTTCGCCCCGCGTCCCGTCGCTGAGGCCGGGACGGATCGTGCCCCCGTTGATCACGTTCGCCTGCAGCTCGCCCGTGCCCCGCAGCTCGCCGCCGTTGAGATTGAAGACCTGCCGGTTGGTCCAGTCCCCGAACGTGGCGTTGCCAATGACCTCCGTCCGGCCGCCGCTCTGGGTGTAGGGGCGGTCGATCCTCAGCGTGGCGAAAGAACCGGGATTGTGGGTCAGGACCAGCGTCCCCGCGTTGCTCAGGTCCACGCCTTGGAACGTCATCGTGAAGCCGCTGAGGGTCATGCTGCCCTGATTCACCCAGCTGAAGGGGTCGATTCCTTCGCCTATCGCAGTGAGCGGTTGCAGGGTCACCGTGGCGGTGACCGTCGTGGTGGCGGTCGGCCCAAACGTCCAAAGGGATCCATTGGCGGCCCTGAGCAGGCCGGTGGTCCAGTTGAAGTCGCCGCCGATCGTCACCGTCGCGACATTAATGGTCTTGGTGCCATTCAAGGTGAGGTTCAGCAGGGAGCCGGCCGGCAGCACCAGCTCCGCCGCTTCAATCCGCCCCGCGCCCATGCGCAGTTCGTTGGTGACCACCAGGCCGGCCTGGAAGGCCATCCTGGTCGGACTGACGAAACCCAGCGTCGTGCTGTTACCCACCACCAATGTGCCGACGGTGACGTCCGACTCGAAAATCAGATGGGAATCATTATTAACCGTGTTCGCAATCGTCCCGGTCATGTTCACCGCCCCGGGCAGGGTGACGGCGGCCGCCCCTGACACCAGCGCCAGCGTGCCGGCGCCGGTCAAGGGCCCGAGATCCAGGGTCCGGCTGCCGGCGTTGACACTAAGGTTAAGCGCCCCGTCCAAGATCGTCTGGCCGGCGCTGACATTGCCCGACCCGTTCAGGGTGAGGGTCGCGCCCGCATTCACCGTCAACCCGCCGGTGATCGTCAGCATCCGAGTGGTGGCGACGTTCACCGTGCCCGCCACGATCGTCAGGGACGCAATCGTGACATCCTCATTCACCGTGATGGTCGCGCCCGCGGCATCAATCACCACCGCGTCCTCGCTGCCGGGAACCACCCCGGTGGACCAGTTGGCGCCCACATTCCAGTCGCCGGTTCCGCCCGTCCAAGTGACAGGCTCATCCTCTGAAAAGGGAGAAAAATCAAAGGATCCGAACCCCATGGGTGCGAAATCCTCGTTACTTGCTTCACTATCATCCTCCCCGGAGGCTGGAGGCCCCTGGCCGGTAAGCAGTGAAGCGGTCATCTGCTGAAGGAGTGAAGAGGTCTTTTCCGGGCCGGGAGGAACCGCGACGTCAGCCGGCGGGGTGGCCCCGGTCTCCGGCTCCGTCTCCTCCTGCGCGGGCGTCAACGCGGCGGGAGCCGGCGCCGCCTCGGGTTCCGTGGCGGCCGGCGCATCCGTGATCGGCTGCATGCCGTCGAAAATATCCTCGCCCTCGACCACCGCCCCGGCCGATTCCGCCGCCGGCATGGTCTCGACGCCCTGAAGCGGGTCCGTCCCGACCGCCTCCAGCCCCGCCACCCCGGCCAGCGAAGCCGACAGCATGATGCGCTGCTCAAGCGGCTCCAGAAGATGGTGATTACGGGAAGACATGGGGGTAGCTGACGCCAGCCGGGGAGGGCTTCCGGCGCATTCCGATTATTTTCCTGCGCGAGACAAGCCCCAAATTGCAATCGTTCTGCTTTAGTGAAATGAAGTTACCCCCTTGGTTTTTCCCTCTGTAGGACTGGGGCTCCGAACCCCACCTTTGATGGAAGAGAAATGTCCGCGGCGATCAGCACTGGCGCACGCCCGAACCGCGCACGCCAGCGGGCTGGCCTGCACTGCGGCCTGACGCACGAATCGAAAATGCTCCAACCGCCCGGCTTAGGGTCCCGTTAACCTGCCGACGCTACCGCGCCAAAGGGCTGCGACTTTACTTGAAACGTAATCCTTGCAACACCATCGCCACCCAACATCGGGAGGCACCCACACCCTTCGATTTTACTTATTGATGTAAATGGAGGGCGCGGAAAGCCTTGGCGATTGAGGCTTGCGCTTAAAGCAAATCCATTGAAACAAAGTCATCATGTTGTGGCCAAGCCTGATACCTTCGCCGCAAATCACGTTGCCCCATTCTGTGTGTTGGGTTTCAGGACCTGCGCTGCAGTAACATACCCGGCCCAAACCACCCAGCATACCATTATGCGCTTTTATACCCCGACTGCGACTAAACTAGGCATACTCCGTCACGCAGGCTGCGGCTTGCTTTTCCTGTTCGCAACCACCCTTGGCCAGACCGCGACTGCCACCACCGAGCCCCTCTCCCGCGACGATGTTCTTCAACGGATCATCGCCCAAAATCTGCGCATCCAGGTCGAACACCTCACTCTCAGCGCTGCCCGCAGTGAGGCCAAGGCCGAGAAAGGGCTCTTCGAGCCCCAGTTCGTCGCCTCCTTCACCCGCGAAGCCAACCGTCGCCAGAACACCCGCGAGCGCTTCCTCAGCCAGTCCACAGCCGTCTTTGACGAGGAAAACGACATCTACGTCGCCGCCGTCGAAACCGTCCTGCCAACCGGTGCCAAACTTCGTCTCGGCGGCCAGACGCGCTACCTAGCTAACAATCTGCAGGTCACCGGTAACAAAGAATATGAAACCTATGCCGGGGTGAGCATCACCCAACCCCTGCTCAAAGGCTTCGGCTTCTCCGCCACTCTCGCCCAGCTCCGCCTCGCCACCGCCCAGAGTGAGATCACCCTCCACGAGACCCGCCGCCAGCTGACCACCATTCTCTCCCAGGCCGAGCTTACCTACTGGGATCTCGTCCGCGCCAGCGGTGAACATGAGCTGCGCCACGCCTCGCTCGAACTCAGCCGCAAGATCCTGGCCGACAACCGGGCCCGGGTTGAGGCCGGCCGCATGTCCGACCTCGAGGTTTATCAGGCCGAGGCCGGTCTCGCCCTCCGCAACGCCCAGGCCCAGGAAGCCCTCCAGAAGGTCATCGATCTCTCCTCCTTGTTGCGTGTTTATTTTGGCGAGCCCGAAACCGTCGGAGCCGCGATCTTCAAGCCCTCTGACGAAGTCACCCTGGGGCTCGCCGACACCCTGAGCCTGGAAACCAGCCGCAACGAAGCCTTCAAATACCATCCCGCCTATCTGAGCCGGGTCAGCCGCGCCAAACAGGAAGAGCTCCGCCTGGGCTTCGCCCGCAACCAGCGCCTGCCCCAGGTCGATCTCAAGGCCGGTTACGGCCTCAACGGCCTCGACAACCGGTTTTCCGACTCCCTCGATCATTTCCGCGGTCGCGACTACCCCTCGTGGTATGTCGGCGCCGAGCTGCGCGTGCCGATTCTCGCCGGTCTGCGCGAACGCCATACCCTGTCCGCCGCCCGCAACCGCTCCCGCGCCGCCGAGCTCGAAGTGCAGGCGGTTGAGATCGAAATCGTCAACCTCCTCAACGCCATGATCAAGCGCCTGCACAGCCAAGAACAGCAGGTCCGCAACTACCGCGCCGTTGCCGAGGTCGGCCAGCGCCTGCTCGATGCCGAGCTGGAGGCGCTCGATCTCGGCCGCAGCGATTCGCGCAAGGTGCTCGATGCCGAACAGACCCTTTTCGAGGCCAGATCCACCGCCCTCACTGCGCTGATCGAATACCAGCGCAGCGCCACCGAATTTGCCATCCTCGAGGGGACCTACCTCCGGCAGCGCAACCTCGATCTGCTCGACGACGGCCCCGGCGGCGTCACCGGTGAAGTCATCACCCGCTGATCACCTCACCGCCCCGTCATGCTCCGTTCGCTCGTTTTCTCCACCGCGCTGCTCTTCCTCGCCGCCACCGCCGTTCCGGCCGCCACCCCCGTGGGCTTGGTCGCCCCCATCAGTGAGGAAACCCTCGCCGCCACCGTTGTCGGCAAAATCGCCCTGATCCACGTCCGCGAAGGCGCCACGGTGCAGGCCGGCGACCTGCTCCTTGAGTTGGAAAAGGTTCAGGAGGAACTCGAAGTCGAGCGCCGCCGGCTCGTTTACGAGAACGAAACCGAGCTCACCCTCGCCGCCCAGCGCGCCGAAGTCCTCGAAGCCGAATGGCGCGCCACCGCTCGGCTCCGCGAAACCAGCCGCTCCGTCAGTCAGGACGAACTCAACCGCAAAGAACTCGAATTCCGCACCGCCGCGGCCGAGCACGCGCAGCTCAAAGTCCGCAAGCAGCTCGAGCGCATCGAGCTCGACCTCGCCCGCGAAGCGCTCGCCCGCCGCCAGCTCCGCGCCCCCGGCCCGGGCGTGGTCACCGAAATCTTCCTCTCCGTGGGCGAAGTCGCCGACGCCCGCCAGCCCCTTGTGCGCACCGTCAATCCGCAGCAATGCGAATGGACCGCCAATGCCGAGGCCGCCGGCGTCGCCGGACTGACCCTCGGCCAGACCGTCGGGCTCCGCTGCGAATCGACCGCCGGCCCCGTCACGGTTTCAGGAGAAATCACCTACATCGCGCCCGTGCTCGACGCCGCCAGCGGCCTGCGCCGGATCAAGGTCGTCTTCGACAACCGCGACGGTCGCGTAACCCCGGGCGTCTCCGCCACCCTCGTCCAACGCTGAGCTCGAGCCCATGCCCGCGCCGACCCAGCCCTCGCCCGAACTCTTTCGCAGGCTGGCCGCTCTGCGCACCTTCGACGGGCCGCCCGCCGTCTTCTGGCCCGCCTACCTCGCGGTGCTCGCCGATTTTACCGGCGCCCAGGTCGTGCAACTCTGGCGCCGCAATCCCGCGCCGGCGCCGGACCAGCCGCCGGTCGAGCCCTGGTCACGCTACGTCGTATATCCTCCGGAGGCCGTCCGACAGGCCGTGCCGGATGGCGCCACGGCCGCCTGTGAAACCGCCGAACAGGCCGGTCACGCGCTGCGTGCGGTCGTCGGCAAAAATGGCGAACCCCAATGGGCCGGCGCGCTCCGGCTGATCACCGGCGAACCCGGTGCCAGCACCATCGCCCTGCTGCTCTATGGTGACCAGCCCGAACAGGCTGCCACCACCGCCCTCACCACCGCGCTGCTCGCGGTTGATACGCCCTCACTCTACCTGCAGCACCGCGGCATCCAGCGCGACCGCCAGCAGGCCGCCCTTTTCGCAGAGACACTCGACCTGCTGCTCCAGCTGAACCAGCAGACCCGCTTCACCGCCGCCGCCTTCATCGTCTGCAACGAGCTCGCCCACCGGCTCAAATGCTCACGCCTCGGCCTCGGCTGGATCCAAGGCGGCCTCATCCACCTGCGCGCCCTCAGCGGCACGGACAAATTCGACCGCCGACTGGAACCTGTGCGTGCGCTCGAACTCGCCATGGAGGAGTGCGCGGATCAGGACGAGGAGCTGGTGCATCCGGCCCCCGACGGCAGCGCCAGCGTCACCCGCGATCACGCCGCCTATGCCGCGACGCACGGCACGCCCCATCTCGCCTCGGCCCCGCTCCGGATCGACGGCAAACCCGTGGGCGTCCTGTTCGCCGAACGCAACGGGGAGGCGTTCACCGAAACCGATGTCATGGCCCTGCGCCTCTATGGCGACCAGATCACGCGCCGGCTGGCCGACCTGCACCGCCGCGACCGCTGGTGGGGCGGCCGCCTGGCCACGCGCTGCCGCGAATGGGCCGCCGCCTTCGTCGGCGTCGAGCACACCTGGGCCAAGGTCGGCGCCATCGCCGGCGCCCTGCTCCTGCTCATTCTGATTTTCGGCCGCTGGCCCTACCGGGTCGAGGCCCCCTTCCTCTTGCGCAGCCATCAGGTCGTGTATCTGACCGCCCCCTTTGATGGCTACATCCAGGAAGCGCCGGTCGAGCCCGGCGATGTGCTGCCCCCCGGCGGCGTGCTCGCCCGGCTCGACACCCGCGAACTGCTTCTTGAGGAATCCGCCGCCCTCGCCGATCTCACCCGCCACCAGCGCGAGGCCGAGCGCAACCGCGCCGCCGGGGAACTCGCCGACATGCGCATCGCCGAGGCCCAGGTCACGCAGGCCACCGCGCGGCTTTCGCAAATCCGCCACCGCCTTGGGCTGGCCGTTCTCTCCACCCCTTTCGAAGCCACCGTCGTTGACGGCGACCTGCGCCAGCGCCTCGGCGCCCCCGTCCGCGCCGGCGACGTGCTCTACCAGGTGGCGCGACTCGACACCCTCTACTTCGAAGCACAGGTGGACGAGCGCGACATCCACGAGATCCGGCCTGGCGCCAAGGTCACCGTGGCCTTCGAAAGCCGCCCCTCGGAAACCTTCGAGCTCCTCGTCGAGCGGCTCGAGCCCGCCGCCCGCACCACCCCGCAGGGCAACATCTTCATCGTGCGCTGTTCGCTCGTGCACCCGCCCGCCGACTGGTGGCGCCCCGGCATGGGCGGCGTCGCCAAGGTCAGCGTCGGCTGGCGCAATCTTTTCTGGGTGATCACGCACCGCACGTTCGACTACTTCCGCCTCCACTGGTGGTTCTGGTGACGCCGGGCCGATGAACACGTTTTCCGAATCCTGGCACCGCATCGCGCCGTTGCGCCTCAGCCTGCGACCGCAGGTGCGCACCCACCGCCAGCACGTGCGCGGCGAAACCTGGTTCGTCCTGCACGACCCGCTTTCCAACCAGTTCTTCCGCCTGCGCCGGCCCGCGTGGGATCTGCTCGCGCGCTGTGACGGCCGGCGCACCGTGCAGGAAATCTGGGATCTCTGCCTGGAACGCGACCCCGATGGCGCACTGGGCCAGAACGAGGTGCTCCAACTGCTCGCCCAGCTGCACGCGGCCAACCTCATCGCCGCCGATATCCCGGCCGACACGCTGAAAGTCTTCGAACGCCATCGCAAACGCACCCGGCGCGAGTTTACCGGCCGGCTGCTCGGCTTCATGTTCGCCCGCTTTCCGCTGTTCAACCCCGACCGGCTGCTGGCGCTCGGGCTGCCGCTCGTGCGCTGGGTCTTTTCGAAGGCTGGCTTTGTGCTTTGGCTCACGCTCGTTCTCTCGGGCCTCAAGGTCGTCATTGATCATGCCCCCGCATTGGCCGATCAGGGCCAGAGTGTGCTCGCTCCGGGCAATCTCGCGCTTCTCTACCTCTCGTTGGCCGGCCTCAGCCTGCTGCACGAGTTTGGCCACGCCTTCGCCTGCAAGCGCTTCGGCGGCGCCGTGCCCACGATGGGCGTCATGCTGCTCGTCTTCACTCCGCTGCCCTACGTGGATGTTACATCGAGCTGGTCGTTCCGCTCCCGGCGGCAACGGCTGATCGTCGGCGCATCCGGCATGATGACCGAACTCGCCGTGGCGAGTATCGCCGCCTGGGTGTGGGCCTCGACCCTCCCCGGGCTGGTCAACAGTCTCGCCTACAATATCATGTTCCTCGCGTCGGTCTCGACGCTGCTCTTCAACGCCAACCCGCTGCTGCGGTTCGACGGCTACTACCTGCTCTCCGACGGCGCCAATCTCCCCAACCTTTATCCGCGCGCGCAGCAGCAGCTCAAATACCTCGCCGAACGCTGGCTCCTTGGCCTGCCCCGGCTCACGCCCCCCGCGCAAAACTCCCGCGAGGGCCGCTGGCTCGCGACCTACGGCGTCTCCAGCGCCGTTTACCGCGTCTTCATTTGCGCGGCCATCGTCCTCTTTGTCGCCGGCCAGTTCCTCCTCCTCGGCGCGCTCATGGCGCTCTTCTGCCTCATCGCCTGGGTCGTCGTCCCCCTCGTCAAGGGCATCCACTTTCTCGTCACCAGCCCTCGCCTCGACCGGCGCCGGCCACGCGCGTGGGCCGGCGTGACCGTCGGCATCGGCGTCCCGCTGCTCTTGCTCGGCCTTGTACCGGTGCCGCGCACCTTCGTCGTACCGGGTTTCGTCGAGACCGATCCCTACACCCTGGTCGTCGCCGAGGCCCCCGGCTTTGTGGCCGAGGTGCTCGCACCCACCGGCACCGAAGTGACCGCCGGCCAGCCGTTGCTGCGGCTGACCAATGCGGGACTTGCCGACGAACTCCGCGCGGCGGACGCCCGGGTGGAGGAGGCCCGCCTGCGCGAACGCCTCGCCTTGCGCGATGGCTCCATTCATTACGCCACCGCCGGCCGCTACCACGAGGCCGCCACCCGGCAGCAGCTCTATCTGCGCGAGCAGGAAACCGCCCTCACGGTCAACGCCCGCGAGCCCGGTCGCTGGGTTGCCCCGCGCCTCGGGGAACAGCAGGGCATGTTCCTGCCACGAGGCTCGTATCTCGGCGAAATCGTCGGCCAGTCAGGTGCCCATTTCATCGCCGTCGTCCCCCAAGGCAGCGCCGCCGGTCTCTTCGATCACGAGGCACCGGTCCGCCGCGTCAAACTCCGCATCCGCGGTCGCAGCGAAGAAACCCTCACCCTGCCCGGGCCGACCATCCTGCCCGGGCAACGCCAGCAACTGCCCTCACCCGCCCTCGGCTGGCACGGCGGCGGCCCCATCGCCGTGCGCGCTGACGATTCCTCCGGTCGCACCACCAACGAGCCATTCTTTGTCCTCGAAGTGCCGCTGCCTGGCGACTTTGCCCATTCGCTCTCCCACGGGCAGACCGGCCGGCTACTGGTCGTCCTACCGCCCGCGCCCGTGCTCGTCCAATCCTGGGACGCCTTCCGCCGGCTGCTGCAAAAACGCTTTCAGCTCTGATGCTCCCCTTTGCCGCCGATTACTCGACCGTGCGGTTGCGACCGCTGCCCAAGCTCCATCGCGGGCTCGATGGCATCGCCCACGCCTGCGCCGGCCGGCGCAGGCGGCGTCACCATGCGCACGACGGCTGGCGGGCCCAGCTCGCGGAACTCGAACGCCTCGCCCCCGCGCAGGCCGATCTTTCCGGCGGCGCACTCACCGCCGCCTTGCGTGAGCAACAGCGGGTTTTTCGTCGCGGCCCAGAAACCGTCATCGCCCGCGCCCTGCCGGGGGCACTCGGGCTGGTCGCGGAAACCGCCTTCCGCGTGCTCGGGCTCCGCCCTCATCCCGTGCAATGTCTCGGCGCTCTCGCGCTTGACCAGGGCTGCCTCGCCGAAATGGCCACGGGCGAAGGCAAGAGCCTCGTCGCCGCCCTGGCCGCGGTGCTCGCCGGCTGGCGCGGCCGCCCGGTGCACGTCATCACGGTCAACGATTACCTGGCCGAGCGCGATACCACCGCGTTCAGCCGCTTTTATGAGACCTGCGGGCTCAGCGTTGCCTGTGTCCTGTCCACCCACGCACCGGCCGAACGCGGGCGCGGCCATGCCGCCGGCATCACCTACACCACCGGCAAGGAATTACTCGCGGATTTTCTCCGTGACCGGCTCACACTGGGGCCCGTCACCGATCCGTCGCGCCGCCATGTGCGGCGGTTCCGTCACCCCCTTGACGCACGTCGGCAGGGCTGCGTCTTACGCGGTCTCGGCACCGCCATCGTGGACGAAGCCGACAGCGCGCTCATCGACGAAGCCGTCACGCCTCTCATCATCTCGCAGATCCGTCCGAATGAAGCCCTCTCCGCCGCCTGCGCCACCGCCAGCCGCATCGCCGGAAAGCTCGCATCGGGGGCAGACTACAAGGTGGATGCCCGCCGCCGTGAGCTGGAGCTCACCGAGACCGGCAAGCAGGCCATCGCCACCCACGCCGCACATTTTCCCGGACTCTGGCGCGGCGCACTGCGCCGCGAGGAACTTGTCTCCCGCGCCCTCGAAGCGCGCGAGTTCTTCCAGGCCGGCAAGCACTACGTCGTGCAGGACGGCAAGGTCGTGATCGTGGACGAGTTCACCGGCCGCCTGATGCCCGGCCGCACTTGGCGGGACGGTCTGCACCAGGCCGTCGAAGCCCGGGAAAACGTGGCCGTCACACCGCCGACCGAGACGGTCGCCCGCCAGAGTTTCCAGCTCTTCTTCCGCCTCTTTCCCCGACTTTGCGGCATGACCGGCACCGCGCACGAAGAAAGGCACGAGTTTTGGCGCATCTACCAGTTGTCCGTCGTCGCGCTGCCGACCCACCGCCCTCGCCGCCTCCGCATCCACGCGCCCCGCCTCTTCGCCACCGCCGGGGAAAAATGGACCGCAGTCGTCGCCGAGATTCACCGCCGCCAGCAGGAAGGCAGGCCGGTGCTCGTCGGCCTGCGCAGCGTCACCGCCAGCGAGACGCTTTCCCGCCAGCTTGATGAAGCCGGCATCGCCCATCAGGTGCTCAACGCCCTCCGCCATCGCGAGGAGGCCGCCATCATCGCGCTCGCCGGTGGCTCAGGCCGCGTGACGCTCGCCACCAATATGGCCGGGCGCGGCACCGACATCCGGCTGGATCCGGCAGCGGCGGCCGCCGGCGGATTGTTTGTCATCGGCACGGAGCTGCACGAGTCCGCCCGTATTGACCGCCAGCTGATGGGCCGGGCCGGCCGGCAGGGCGATCCCGGCGACGCGGTCTTTTTTCTCAGCGCCGACGATGAACTCGCGTTGCGTCATCTGCCGGGCTTTCTCCGCCGCCAGATCGGCGGCCGGGCCTGGGGCCGGCACTGGCTCCGCTTCGCGCAGCGACGCGCCGAAAAACAGGCCGCCCGCAACCGCGCCAATGTCCTCAAACAAGACGACTGGCTCGATGAGTCGCTCGCCCTCGCCGGCCGGGATCTGTTGTAAGGCACTCGGCCTTACTTCGCGCCGGGAAAAATCCTGACCGCCGACACGGCCTCGGTGCGCCAGTTGAAGGTGATGGTGAGCAGCCGGAAGATGAAGGTCGTGCCGATCGTGATGAGCGCGGCCATCGTCGCGTCGAGCTTGGTCTGCACGGTGAGCACCACGAACAGGACCGCGCCCGCCAGCGCCACCAGCACATAGAACTGCCCCGGTTTGAACACCAGCGGTTCCTCCCGGGTGAGCAGATCGCGCAGGATGCCGCCGCCCGCGGCGTTCACCACCCCGATGAAGATCGCCGCGGTCGGCCCGATCCCGGCGAGAAGCGATTTCTGCACGCCGAAGCACGCGTAGGCCCCGAGCCCGAGCGCATCCACGAGCGCGATCAGGCGGTTGAACTGGCTCACCCGTTCGCCCAGCACGAGGCCGATGAGCGCGGCCGCGCCGATGACGTAGAGGTAGCGCGGATCAGTCAGCAGCGGCGAGATGCCCTGTTGCAGGAAAAGGCCGTCGCGGATGAGTCCGCCGCCGATGCCCGACACGATCGCGATGGAGAGCAAGCCCACCACATCGTAGCCGCGCTTGATCGCCGCCAGCGCTCCGGAAAGGGCGAAGGCAAACGTGGCGCCGAGATCGAACCACGCCGGCAGTTGAAATGCGGTGGCCGCGGCGCTCATGCGTCTCCCTCCGGCCGCGGAAACAACGTCTCCCACAACGGGAAAATATAGTCCGACCCATGCGCCTGCAGGTCGCGCTCCAGCCACGCGATCGCTTCCTTCCCGCCGGCCCAGCCGCGGTAGCCCTCCCGGGCCTTGAACAGGAGATCGCTCATGCCCACCGCCATGCGCCGCGCGATATCGCGCCCGCCCGCGTCGTCACGCCATTCGCCGAGCACCTTCAGCGTGGCGGCCGTGCCCAGGTTGATCATCACGCCCTCATACGCGTAGAGCAGACTGGTGCGCAGGCCGAACCAGTCCGTGCCCTCAAATTCCGCGCACATGCCCATCCGCCCCTCCCACGGCGACACGGTCGCCGCCGTGGCGCGCTGCATGAGGTGCGAGCGGTTGTCGCCGTGGATGATGATCTCCGTGCGCACCGCTTTGCAGAACTGCCGGTCGGCCTGGGTGCGGTAAAGCGCCCAGGGATCGTCCAAACCATGACCGAGATAAGCAAAATCCCGGCGCACCCCGCGCCCGCGGCCCAGCCCATGGTTGCCCGGCAACGGCCGGTCGCCGGATGGCGACCAGGCGCCGCCCTCCATCAACAACCGTCCGATCGACGGCTCATGGCGCCAGCAACGGCTGATGTTGCGCAATCCGAGTTCATCCAACTCGGCCACGAAACGCTCGAAATCGAAACCGCGGAAAAACGCATTCAACGCCGCCGGCCCGAAGTAAAGCGAGGTGGCGGCCATCACATCCACGTAGCCTTCGGTGATGTTGGGGTTCCAGCTCTTGTGGTTCCCCGACACGCCGTCGAGCAGCGTGTGATAATCGTTGTCGTCCCCGAGCGTGAAGTGCCCGGCCACCGCCAGCGCCTGCATGATCGCATCGGCCCGGCGGCGCTCGTCGCGGGTGAGTTGCGACCACACGGAGAACGTCCGGCGCGCCAACAGGAGGGTCTGCGCGGCGGCATTATGCGTCCACCCGCCCAGCCCGCCCTGCGCCTCCGGTTCACGCGTCTGCCCCTCCGCATCGGGCTCCACCCGCCCGAGCCAGGTCCGCAACCGTTCGGCCACCCGGCGGGAGACCGGCACCCCGTCGATGACCCGGTCGGGCTCCGCATACGCCGTCAGGGCGAGCAGGTGCTGGGCAAAGACCGCCGCCAGTTCGCGGTAACGCTGGCCGGGGATGAATTTCCAGCGCGGAGAAGTCTCCCGCGCGGCACGGATCAAGAGGTCGTCGCTGAACATGGATCAGTAGGTCGTAAACAAAGTCTGCAGCGACGCCACCTCGCGGGTGCGGGCGAGCCCGAGCATGAGCAGCACCCGCGCCTTCTGCGGGTTCAGTTCCTCCGCCGCAATGAACCCGCAGGCGCCGTCGTCCACCTCGATGTCGCGCTCGACCACACCGCCGCCGGTGCGTGAACTGCGCACCACGGCCACCCCGGCACGCACCGCCTCGCGGCAGGCTGTCAGCGCGCTCGTGGAGAAGTTTCCATTGCCCACACCCGCGATCACCAACCCCGCCGCCCCATCGCGCACCGCCAGGTCAATCATCCGCCGGCCCATGCCCGCATGCGCATGCAGAATCTCGACCCGCGGCAGCGCCTCCACCGCCGCGGCGGCAAACTCGCTCGCCGCCGTGTGCCGGCGCGGCGCGGGGCCAAACCAGTGCACGCGCCCGGCATTGACGAGCCCCGCCAGCCCGCGGTTGGGCGAACGGAAGGTCGCCAGCTGGGTCGTGTTGGTCTTCGTCACCTCGCGCGCAAAATGCACCTCATCATTGGCCGTCACCAGCACGCCGCGCCCGGCGGCGCCGGGATGCACCGCCACGGCCACCGCATTATAGAGATTCATCGGACCATCCGCGCTGATTGCCGTGGCCGGGCGCATCGCCCCCACCAGCACCACGGGCTTTGCGGTCGGCAGCACCAGGTTCAGGAAGAAGGCCGTTTCCTCCATCGTGTCCGTGCCATGCGTGATCACCACCCCCGCTACCGCCGGATCGGCCACCGCCGCCCGCGCCTGCGCGGCCAGCCGGGCCCAGACCGCCTCGTCCATGTCCTGGCTGGCGATGCCCGCCACCTGTTCGGTGGTGATGCGGGCGAGTCCGCCCAGTTGCGGCACCGCCGCCACCAGCGCTTCCGCCGTCAAGGCCGCCGCCGTGTAGCCGCGTCCGTCCGTATGCGCACCGGCGATGGTGCCGCCGGTCGCCAGCAGGTGGATGCGGGGAAGTGACTCCGGAGAGTTCATGTCCCGTATCATCATTCCGCCGGAGCCCGGGGCGATGAAAATAGCGCGGATGCCGCACTCTGCGCTGGTCGCGGCGCGGCCAGCCACTCATAACCGGCACGCTTTTCCCAACCCATGAGCACCTCCTCCGAACGCGAATTCAAACTCGGCCTCATCGGCCTCGATACCTCCCATGTCATCGTTTTCAGTGACAAGTTCAACAACCCGGAGTCCAAACAGGCTCTGAAGGGGGCGAAAGTCGTCGCCGCCTGGCCCGGCGGCTCGCCCGACCTGGAGTCCAGCATCAGCCGCGTGCCCGGCTACACCGCCGAACTGCGCGACAAGTTCGGCGTGCAAATCATGGACACGATCGAGGAGGTCGTCGCCGCGAGCGACGCCATCCTGCACACCTCGCTCGACGGTCGCGTGCACCTGGAGCAGTTCAAGCGCATCGCCGCCGCCGGCCCGGGCAAACTCGTGTTCGTGGACAAGCCCTTCGCCGTCAACACGGCGGACGCCCGCGAGATCTTCGCCGTCGCCGCCCAACACGGAAACACCATCTTCACCTCGTCCTCGTTGCGCTTCACCGGCGCGCTCACGCGCGTCGTCACGCCGGAGACCAAGGCCCTCGTCAAGGGCGCGCAGTTCCACGGCCCGGCCGCCTTCGAGCCCACCAACCCCGGCTTCTACTGGTATGGCATCCACCCGATCGAGATGCTCTACACCACCATGGGCACCGGTTGCCGCAGCGTGCGCTGCGTGGGCAACGACACCTACGACCTCATCACCGGCGTCTGGGCCGACGGTCGCATCGGCTCCGTGCACTGCAACCGCACCGGCAACTACGAATACCACGGTCTCGTGCACTTCGAGAAAACCAGCGCCCACGTGAATGTGCAGACCGAGGAAAAAGGCTTCTTCCTCTGTCTCGGTGAGGCGGTGCTCGAATTCCTCCGCACCGGCCGCGCCCCCGTCCCCGCCGAGGAAAGCATCGAACTCATCCGCTTCATCGAAGCCGCCAACGAATCCCGCGCCCACGACGGTCGCGAAGTGCGGCTCTGAGTCTCCGCCCGCCGCCAACAAAGTTAAGGTAGGGGCAGGTATCCTTAACCGCCCTTCCCTCAAGGGCCGTTAAGGATACTACCCCTACCCCATGAAAGTTCTCCAAAACGCTGGGAAAATCGCCTTTAGCGCCGGCCCATTTTCAGTCGGTCCCGGTGCACCGGCGTTGGAAATTGATGGGCGCCCGCAGGTGCTGCGCCGGGTGCACAGCCCCGCGGACACCTTCACCTGGCGCAGCACAGCAGTGGAGTTGGTGCAAAGAGTTCGCCAGGAAACCAGGCGCCGCCTTCGCGTCACCTGCACGCTGCGCCACACCGGCCCGCACCCGCTCACGCTCAACCACGTAACGCTCTTCGCCAGTTCCAAGCTCGCTCTTGGCCCGGCGGCGGGCGACGTGCGCATCCTCGAACAAAACGCCTACACCGGCCGCGTGCGCACGCCCCGCCAGATGGCGAGCGGGAGCGACGGACTCAAGGCGCTCGACGGCACCGCCGGCGCATTCGTCAGCCAGAACCACACGGTCTTTTACTGCCCCGCCGCGCGCACCGCGCTTCTCCTCGGCTTCGAAACCGTGGACCGCTGGCTGCCGCAGATCAGCGCGCGCATGGCCGCCGCCACCGGCCGCGAAGCCAGCGTGATGGACAACGTGGACGGCGCGCTGACCAAAACCGAAACCGCCCGCGCCTCCTCCGGGCGCGTGCCGCCCTTCCGCCATTTTGCCATCGAGTTCGACGGCGGCGACTACCGGCTCGATCCCGGCGAGACACTCGCGCTCGGCGACTTCGTCATCGAAACCGGCGCCGATCCGCTCGCCCTGCTCGACGCGCACGGCCGGCGCATCAAGACCCGCAACCGTTTTCCCGATCCGGTCGCGCCCTTCGCCAACTGGTGCAGCTGGTATCCCTACCGGCTCGGCGTCAGCGAGACCAACGTCCTCGCCACCGCGCGCGCCGCCCGCGCCCGCAACCTGCACAAACTCGGCCTGCGCTTCATCCAGGTCGATCTCGGCTGGGAGCGGGACAACATCCCGAGCTTCTTCGAGGAAAACGAACGCTTCGCCCGCGGCCTCGGCTGGCTCAGCGGCGAACTCCGCCGCGAGGGGTTTGATCTCGGCGCCTGGGTCGGCGTCCTCTGCATCGCGGAAAATCACCCGGTCGCCCGCGAGCACCCCGAATGGCTCCTGCGCGGCCCCGATGGCAAACCGCACAACAACTACAACTGGTTCTGGGAACCGTTCTGCCCCATCTACGCGCTCGATGTCTCGCACCCCGGCGCGCAGGCGTGGCTGCGGGAGAACTTCACCCGCCTCGCCGAAAAAGGCGTGCGCTTCGTGAAGTGGGATTTCGCCGGTGTCGTCGCCGGCCGGGATCTGCGCGGCCGGCACGATGCGAAATTCGTCAACGCCCGGGCGCGCGAAGCCGTGCGCACCGCCTTCCGCATCGCGCACGCAGCTCTCGATTCCACCGGCGAGAAAGCCGTGATGATCGATTGCTCCGGCATTGACTACGCCGCCGCCGGCATCGCGGCGGTGAACTACGTCAACATGGACACCGGCAACACCGGGCTCGGCTGGCGGCACCTGCGCGAAGTTTACACCTCCTACGCCTGCCACCTCTTCAAGCACCACTGGGCCCTGCTCCAGCCCTCGTGCCTGCTGACCGGCCTGTCCGGCACGCTGGAGGAGGCGCGCGTCCGCGCCACCGTCACCTTCATGGGCGCGGGCCATGTGGACCTCGGCGACGACCTCACCCACCTGCCCGAGGACCGCTGGTCGGTCCTGCTCGCCACCCTGCCGCCCAACCACACGCCGGCCACGCCGGTGGACCTCTTTCATCCGGTGAAAACCGGCACGCTGCCCTACCTCGGCCTCATCAAGGCCAAGGAGCAGGGCCTCTCCGCCGCCGCGGATCATGCCGCCGCCATCCCGCCGCCGGTGGAGGCGGAGCCGCACGGCGCCTGCGTGTGGTCACTGCCCGTGACGGGCGGTTGGGACGACTGGCACCTCGTCGCCTTCTTCAACTGGAACGAATCCCCGGCCGAGGAAGGCTCGGGCGTGCGCCTCGCCCACCGCTTCCAGGTTGAGTTCGCCCGGCTCGGCCTGCCGCGCCACGCGCGGTATTGGGCTTACGAATTCTGGTCCGGCCAATTCCTCGGCGAAATCCCGCGCCCGTTGCGGCCCGGCGGTTCTTATCGCCACCCCGGTGATTTCGCGCACCCGATTCTCGAGTCGGGCCCGGGCGTGCTCGACCTCGGCTTCCACGGCCCCGCGGTGAAGCTCGTCATCCTGCGCAAGCCCCGGCCGCACCCTTGGCCGCTCGGCACAAGCTTCCATCAAAGTGGCGGCCGTGAACTCAGCGACGTAAAGTGGAACCCCAAAACCCGCACCCTCTCCGGCCAGCTCCACCGCCCCGCCGGCGAAAGCGGCTTCATCATGATCGCCTTCCCCGGCCCTGATGGCCCCACCACCCGCAAGCTGTCCCTCACTGCCACAGCTGATACGACACGGTGGACGGTCCGATTGTCGCACAGTCGAAAACAGCGGGCAGCATAGCTTGCCGTGCGCCAGACCCATATTTTGCGACATTCAACGCTCCTGCGGAGCGCCAAGGGACATTATAGGCCAACGCCAGATATTCAGTAAAACTGGCCCTTCGGCGCTTGCGGTCAAAGATGCTTCAATCACCAGTCAGCCATCTGCCGCCGCGAGGTATCTGACAGAAATTATGTGCGCTTATCGAGACTCGCGCAATAGACTGACTCCGACCATGTCGATGTAGGGCGGATCGGCCCGGTGCCCCTACCCGTCAGCCTATTACGAGACTCAATAATCTCGGCTTCACCCATGCATAGTCTGACTTGCGAGCACGGCTAGCCGCGCTCACAACATGCCGGCAAATGCCGACTTCGGGCTCTTCAAAAGCAACGCCACTGCCTGCCTCTCGTGCATGGTATTCGGCATCGATTTCGGAATTTCTAGCTACGTCTACCGACACCGTCTTCGCACGGCTAGCCGACAACCGAGACTTCGATCTCGTCACAAATCAAAAACAGGCCTGGCAATATCAGTTGGCGCTACTTCAGCCTGCGCTAGCAGGACTAGAAGGACTGGTTTGTTTCGAGTTCACCGTCCCTCGCATGGGCCGACGCATCGACGTGGTGCTGATCATTGGTCCGGTCGTATTCGTTATCGAATTTAAGGTCGGAGAGTCCGACTTCACTCGTGCCGCGTTAGAACAAGTTTGGGACTACGCACTCGACCTGAAAAATTTTCATGCCGCGAGTCACGACGCCGCACTTGTCCCAATCCTTGTCGCCACCGAAGCGCAGAACATCCCTACGCATACCGCACTAGTAGCAGCCCCCGATCAGGTTTACGTTCCGTTGCTGGTTCCCCCCACAAGACTGCGAACAACCATTGACCTGTGCCGGGGCGAGATCCCAGCCAACACCCCGCTTCATGTCCAAGCGTGGCTCAATGCCTCTTACCGTCCGAGCCCCACAATCGTCGAGGCAGCTCGTGCACTCTACGCCCAACACTCCGTCGAAGCGATCGCTCGATACGATGCCGGTGCGCAGAATCTCGCCATCACATCACGACGCGTCGAAGCCCTCATAGACGAAGCCCGTAGCCACCGACGGAAGTCTATTTGTTTTGTGACTGGCGTTCCCGGCGCTGGAAAAACACTTGTTGGTTTAAACGTCGCTACTCAGCGCCGTAATGAGAACGACCTGACTCACGCCGTCTTTCTTTCTGGAAACGGTCCATTAGTAGCTGTGCTCCGCGAAGCGCTGACACGTGACGAGGTGGAGCGAGGTAAAATGCAGGGCAAGCGCGTCCGCAAGGGCGAGGTCCGCAACCGCATCGAATCGTTCATCCAAAATATTCACCATTTCCGAGATGAAGCACTCAAAGATCCTGCGCCGCCGCATGAGCGTGTAGTGATCTTCGACGAGGCCCAGCGCGCATGGAATCGCCAACAAACTTCCAACTTCATGCAGCGGAAAAAAGGACAGCCTGGCTTCGACCAATCAGAGCCCGAGTTCCTGATCCGCTACATGGATCGTCACCAAGACTGGGCATTGATCGTATGCCTCGTCGGCGGTGGACAAGAGATCAATACCGGTGAAGCTGGTATTTCGGAGTGGCTGCACGCGGTTCGTGAAAAATTTCCTCACTGGCACCTCTACATTTCTAAGCACCTGCACGATTTAGAATACGGTGCAGCGAAAACCCTAACCGCATTGCACGAATATCCTCACGCGCATCTCGAGCCGAATCTGCATCTGGCGATCTCGATGCGATCATTCCGGGCCGAAGATGTCTCGGCTTTCGTTAAAGCCTTACTCGACGTAGAACACACCACCGCGCGCACCCTGTTAGATAAAATTCGAGATCGCTTTCCGATTCTCCTGACGCGCGACTTAAGCGCAGCTAAACGATGGATTCGCCAACGTGCTCGCGGCTCCGAACGATTTGGTCTCATAGCCTCCTCGAAAGCGATGCGCCTCAAACCGCACGCCATCGATATTCGGGTCAGCATCGATCCGGTACACTGGTTCCTCAACGGCCGAGACGATACCCGCTCAAGCTATTACCTCGAAGATGCTGCCACCGAATTTCAGGTTCAGGGGCTCGAACTCGATTGGGCCTGCGTTACATGGGATGCCGATCTGCGTTTCGCTCAATCAGGTTGGAGCTTCCACGATTTTCGCGGTGACCGATGGACCAACGTGAACAATGCGGACAATCGAGTTTACCTCAAAAACGCCTATCGAGTTCTGCTTACTCGGGCACGCCAAGGCATGATCATTTTCATGCCACCGGGGGATAAGGATGACCCCACACGGTCACCGAGCTTCTACGATGTGACCTACAATTATTTGCTCAGTTTGGGGCTCACAACAGTAGACTAACCACCTACAAAGCCCGGATCTTCGGTAAACCCGACTTCGTTTTCCCCAAGCTCAAGCTCGCCGTCTTCGCGGACGGTTGTTTCTGGCACGGGTGCCCGCTCCATGCCACGCAGCCGAAGCAGAACGCCGAGTTTTGGCGGGCGAAGATCGCCCGTAACCAGGCGCGCGACCTTCTCGTCACCCGTCAACTCCACGCTCAGGGGTGGCGGGTGATGCGTCTGTGGGAGCACGAGCTTACCCGGAAATATGAGGTACGCCTGTTGGCCCGCTTTCGCCGACATGGGCTTCTCATGAAGCCCTCCGCCACTGGCCCGGGGTCTGGCCGGTGACGGACTTGAACTGGCGGTGGAAGAAATACACGTCGCTGTAGCCCAGGGTTTCGGCGATCTGTTTCAGACTGAGCGAGGATTCCTCCATGAGGCGGCGGGCGCGCTCGATGCGGGCGCGGATGATGAACTCGCGCGGGCTGCAGCCGGTGAGCTCACGGATACGGCGGGCCGCCTGGGCAACGGATAAGCCCGCTTGGGCGGCGATCTCCGGCACCGTCCACAAGTGACCGGGGTTTTCCTTCACCGCCAGCAACACCGCCGTAAGCTTGCCCAGATCACTGCGCCCCGGATGTTGCTGCGCCGCCCCATGCAACTGCAAGAGCACAAGTCGCAAGGCCAAGTCGCACCGGAGCCGGCCGGTCTCGCCGCCCGCCGTGTGGCCCTCAATCACCTGGCGAGCCAAGCTCTCAAACCCGGCAAGGTCGCCCATCATCACCGGCAAGGTCGGCAAGCCGACCAACTCACCAGTCAGCGGGTTCCCCTCCGCATCGAGGATATCCGCATGCAGATAGAAAACCCGCAACTGCCGGTTGGGTTCCTGCACCGCGCCCAACGCCTGGCCGGGCTTAAGCAAGAGGCAGGTCCCGGGGCGCAACGGAATAACCCCATCCTGAAACTGCCCCACCCCCAACCCGTCCAACACACACCAGATCAAAAAATCCGTGAGCCGGTAGGGCTTGAGCTCCCACATCGGTTCGCAACGCACAATTCCCGGCGTCAGGTTGACCCGCAGGTTTCCAGCCGCGGCCACCTCCGCCAATGTCATCCCTTTCATGCGCGATAAGTGCAAAAATCTGCGCAACACGTCCATTTAATACGTTCGGGGACACTGATATTTTATGAGCGATGAACACAAAGACCCCCAATATTTACCCGACTCTCCCCGAACGCCCCGACGCCGCTATGATCGCGCGCTACCGTGAGGACGGGTACCTCGCGTTTCTCAGCGCCCTGACGCCTGAGGAGGTGCGCCAGGCCTCCGAGGGCATCAACGAGCTCGTGCGCAAGTATGCGTTCAATGAAACCCTGACCGAGCACGTGGGCAAAGGCTACGGAGAATCCATCAAGAACGGCCGCGGGCTGCTCTTCAAAAGCCGCACGTCCGATTTCCATTTCCAGGTCGAAGGCGATTACGAAGCGCGACCGGACCGGCTCGACGATCTCGCCGACAACATCCGGAAATTCCAGTCCTACGACAAGGAGCTGCCGATCTACGATTACATCTCCCACCAGCATCCCCGGTTGCGCGCGCTGCTCGGCGCGGTGCTGGGCGAGGATTACGCGCCCTACTCCAGCATGGCTCTGTGCAAGCCGGCCGGCATCGGCGCGGAAAAACCGTGGCACCAGGATCTCGCCTATTTCTCGGTCAACCGCTTCGACGGAGTCGCCGGTGTGTGGATCGCGCTCGATCACGCGAAAGTGGAGAACGGCTGCATGCACGTCATCCCCGGCGGCCACCGCAGCGGGCCCCGCTCGCACCACTGGTCCAAGGTGGACTGCGAAATCACGACCGATGAGGTGAACCCCGCCGACGCCGTCGCGATCGAGCTGCCGCCGGGCGGCCTGATGATTTTCGACGGTCTCATCCCCCACGAGACCCCGGCCAACAAATCCACCCTCCGCCGCCGCGCGCTGCAATTCCACTACCGCAGCGCTTCCACTCAGGTGGTGCCCCGCGAGGAATACCAGAAGAAGTTCGCCCGCACCGACGGTCTCTTCATCGGCTGCGACTACTCAAAGCTGGACGTCGCGAGCTGAGCGCGACTCCGGATTTCCGCCACCCTGCTCAAGGGGTGGCGGGCGGGACCGGGTCGGGGTCGAGCCTGGCCAGTTCTTCGCCGACGTTGAAGTTCATCGGCACATCGGGGTCATCCGAGGGCACGGCCGAGATCAGCAGCCGGGTGTAGGGATGGGCGGGGGCCGCGAAGAGTTGCGCGGTTTCGGCCAGCTCCACGATGCGGCCGCGCCGCATCACCGCCACGCGGTCGCAGAAATTGCGCACGACATCGAGGTTGTGCGCGACAAAGAGGTAGGTGAGCTGGAACTCGCGCTGCAGCTCCTTCAGCAGGTCCAGCACCTGGGCCTGCACGGAGACGTCGAGCGCCGAGGTCGCCTCATCGCACACCACCAGGGAGGGACGCATGATGAGCGCGCGGGCGATGCCGATGCGCTGCCGCTGGCCGCCGCTGAAGGCATGCGGGTAGCGCATGCGGTGGTCCGCCTTCAGGCCGACGCGCTCCAGCATCTCCACCACGCGGGCTTCGCGCTCGGCGCGGTTGCCCAGCTGGTGGAGCAGCAGGGGCTCGCCCACGATGTCGCCAACCGTCATGCGCGGGTTGAGAGAGGAAAACGGATCCTGAAACACCATCTGCAGATGCTGCCGCAGCGGCTTCAACTGGTGATCGGACAGTTTCGTCAGATCAACCGGCGCCGCCCCGGTCCGGCGGTAGATCACCTCGCCGGCGGTCGGGGTGAGCGCGCGCATCACGCAACGCGCCGTGGTCGTCTTGCCCGAGCCGCTTTCACCGACGAGGCCAAGCGTTTCGCCGGGCGCGAGGTCGAAACTGACATCGTCCACGGCCTTGATCAGCCCCACGGGCTTGGGCCTGAACCCACGGCCCATGATCGTGAAGTGTTTGCACAGTCCGCGCACGGACAGGAGCGGGGCGATGGGCGCGGGCGCGTTCATCGGCGGACGGCGCGGCGGCTGGGCAGCGCGTCAAGCAGCGCCCGGGTGTAGGCATGCTGCGGGTTTTTCAAAACGGTGCGCACGGGGCCGCGCTCGACAATCCGGCCGCGCAGCATCACCGCCACGTCGTCAGCCATCTGCGCGACCACCCCGAAGTCGTGCGTGATGAGCAGCACCGAACAGCCGATGTCGCGCTGCAGGCTGCGGATCAGGCCGAGCACCTGCGCCTGCACGGTGACGTCCAGCGCCGTCGTCGGTTCATCGGCGATCAGCAATTCGGGCCGGCAGACCAGCGCCATGGCAATGACCACGCGCTGCCGCATGCCGCCGGAAAGCTCGTGCGGATACTGCGTGATGCGGTGCGCGGGCTCGGGAATGCCGACCTTGCCCAGCATCTCGATCGCCTGGGCGCGGGCCTCCGCAGGCTTCACCCGCTGATGCAGCAGGATCGCCTCGCAGATCTGCTCGCCCACCGTATGGACCGGGGAGAGCGCGGTCATCGGCTCCTGGAAAATCATGCTCACGAGCCCGCCCCGCACGCGATACAGCAGCGGGGAGCGTTCGTTGAGCCGGGCCAGATCAATGTCACCCGCTCGCGCGGAGCGCAGGAGGATGCGACCGCCGGCAATGCGCCCCGGGGGCTGGATGAGCCGCAGGATGGAGTAGCTCGTCACGCTCTTGCCGCTGCCGCTCTCGCCCACGAGCGCAAGGGTGCGGCCGCGGCCGACGGAGAAGCTCACGTCGTCCACCGCCACGACCTCGCCTTCTTCGGTGGCGAAGACCGTGCGCAGGTTTTCCACCTGCAGCACCGTGTCGGACACGGGGGCGGCAGCGGGCGAGCCGGGCTGGGCGGGTGAAGGGTTCATCGGCTGGCGTAAGGATCCGCGGCATCGCGCAAGGCGTCGCCGGCAAAGTTGAAGGCAAGGATGGTCAGCACGATGAAGAGCACCGGTGCCATGAGCCAGGGATAGTTGGCCACGGTCTGGAGGTTCTGGCAGTCCTGCAGCATCACGCCCCAGCTCACGATCGGCGGGCGCAGGCCCAGCCCGAGAAAGCTGAGCACCGTCTCGCCGAGGATCATGCCCGGCACGCTGAGCGTGAGGGTGACGATGATGTGGCTGGTGAAACCGGGCACCAGATGCCGGAAGAGCACCCGGGCGTGGCTGGCGCCGAGGAGGCGCGCGGCCACGGCGTAATCCTCCTCGCGCAGGGAGAGGATCTTGCCGCGCACCACGCGCGCGAGGCCCGTCCACCCGATCAGGCTGAGGGCGATCGTCACGCAGAAATACACCGTGAGCGGCGACCAGTAGGCCGGGAAGATCGCGCCCAGCGCGAGCCAGAGCGGCAACTGCGGCAGGGCGTTGATCACCTCGATCACGCGCTGAATGAAGTTGTCCCAGCCACCGCCGACGTAGCCCGAGATACCGCCGAGCACGACGCCGAGCACAAAGGTGATGACGATGGAAATAATGCCGACGGAAAGACTGATGCGCGCGCCGTAGATGAGGCGGCTGAAGACATCGTGCCCATACTTGTCCGCGCCGAGCAGGTAAAAGACCGCCCCGGGTTCATCGCCGCGGCCCTCCGCGGCCAGCGCCTCGCGGTCCAGCCCGAAGAAGTGGTGCTGGAGAGGAATCAGCCCCCACAACCGATAGGGATCCCCGCGGACAAAGAAGCCGAGCGGCACCTTCACGTCCTCGTTCAGCGTGTAACTGCGCGCAAAGGTCAGCGGATCGTCGTAGCGCTCCATCGCGTGCACGTAGAAGCCGTCCTTGAAGGAGAAATGCACCGGTTGCGGCGGGCAGTAGGAATACTCCAGGTTGCGCCAGTTGCGCCCGGCGGGGGCGAAGAACTCGCACGCCATGGCCATGACGTAGAGCACGATGAGCAGGAAGAACGAGGCCATGCCCAGCTTGTGCCGGGTGAAGCGCCGCAATGTGAGCTCCCACGGCGACAGCACCGCCTCGGTGCGCACGGCATTGTCCGGAGGATTCATTTGCTGCCTCCTTCCAGGCGGATGCGGGGATCCAGCCACAACAGGAGCAGGTCGCTCACGATCGTGCCCACCGCGCCCAGCACACTGAGAATCATCAGCATGGAGGCGGCGAAGTAGGTGTCCTCGTTGAGGAGCGACTGGAGCAACACCGGACCGATGGTCGGCAGGCTCAGCACGAGCGCGACAATCGCGCCGCCGGAGATCAATTGCGGGAACAGCACCGCGAGACCCGAAACGAAGGGATTGAGCGCCATGCGCACGGGATACTTCAGCAGCAGCTTCAGGGGACGAACGCCCTTGGCGCGGGCCGCGACGACGTAGGGCTTTTTCAATTCATCGAGCAGGTTGGCGCGCATCACGCGGATCATGACCGCCGTGCTGCCCGCCCCGAGCACGACCACCGCCACCCACACGTGCTGCAGCAGGTCCACCACCTTGCCCCAGGACCAGGTGGGATCGGAAGCGTAGCGCACGCTGAACAGGCCGGAGACATTGATGCCGAGATACTCGGAGCTCAGATACATGAGCACGAGGGCGAACAGGAAGGGCGGCACCGACATGCCGAAGAAACCGACCAGCGTGAGAACATAATCCCCGGTCGTGTAGGGCCGCACCGCGGAATAGATGCCGATCGGCAGCGCCACCACCCAGGTGAACAGGATGGTGAAGAGCGAGATCACGAACGTGAGCAGGATGCGGTCGCCCAGGAGTTCATTGACCGAAAGATTGTTTTCCATCGAGCGCCCCAGATGGCCCTGCAGCAGTCCGGCATCCGCCGGGTCGAAGCTCGTGAACCACTTGAAGCCCATCCAGCGCGCGTATTGCTTCCACTGCGGATCATCGAGATGGAAGTTGCGGCGGATATCCTCCAGCTGTGAGGCGGCGTTCGGATCACCGCTGAGGCTGAGTTCCGCGGTCTTCGACGCGATGAAGTCACCGGGCGGCAGTTGCACGATCGTGTAAACGATGACCGAGATCGCCAGCAGGGTCGGCACCAGCGTGAGCACCCGGCGCCAGATAAAGGGGTGCCGCGCGGTCAGGGCGACGAAACCCAAACCCACCGCCAGCCACAGGCCCCAGGTCAGCCAGCGGATACCGGGGCCATCCGCCATCTCGTCCAGCGAACGTCCGCCCGCCATGGGCAGCTTGGAAGGACCGGCGATGGTATCTTTGATACGCGCCGTCACGATGGCGGGATCATTGGGCTCGTCCCAATGGAAGGTCTCCATGCCCACATTGCCCGGCGTCATGTAAAAATAGCCGGCCAGGATGGAGTCCGGCACATTGCGAAACCCGTCTTTCACGGCGACGAGCAAGGGCGGAGAAGTCGCGAGACTGATGCTCCACAGGTTGTCCGCCGCGATTTCCAGCACCTCGTCGAAGTATTTCATCCGCTCCTCAATCGTGGGCGCCGTCTGTGCCAGACTGTAGAGCTCCTGCGCGCGGCGCGCGGGATGATCGGGCGGCGGCCCTTCGATACCCGGTTTGTCCGCTTCCGGGCTGCCCAGCAATCCGCCGTAGCTATACCAGCGACCCCAGGAAGGAGCGAAGAACGACGAACCATTAATCGGCACGTAGAAGCGCGGATCGAGCATGGGCAGAAATTCCTCCAGCCCGGCCCAGAAGGAGAAGTCGTGCTTGCGGGCCGACTGCTCCACCTGCCACAGCGTGCGCGGGCGGATCTGCACGAGGGCGCGCACGCCCACTTCCGCCCAATGCGCGGAGACCATGTGCGCCGCATCCGGCGGAAACATCTCCCCGAGATTGAGGAACCACGTCATGCGCGAGCCGTCCGGGAAGGTGCGGAAGCCCTCGCGGTCGCGCCGGTCGAGCCCCAGCGCATCGAGCATCGCCGAGGCGCGCTCCGGATCATGCTCCGTGTAACTGTGGAACTGACGGTCGTTGTAGTAGGGTGAATCCGGTCCCGGCGAACTCTGCGCGGGCTGGCCGACGCCGTTATACACCGCGTCAATGATCTGCTGCCGGTTGATCGCGAGTGAAAGCGCGCGGCGGAAATCGCGCTCGTTCAGGAAGCGGTGCTTCCAGACGCTCTCGGGATCCTCCGGATCCACGATGCGGTTCAGATTCGGTCCCATCTGCGCCATGGTCCGCGTGGCGTAATACCAATGCCGCAGCGTGTAGCCGCGGCGCGAAGTTCCGCTGGCCAGCAGTGTGTAATCCTCGAAATCGATGTGCCGGTCCTGGAACGTGACCTCACCCCCGGCAATGGCCGCGGTGATCATGCCCTTGTTCTTCACGTCGAACGAAACGCGATCGAGGTAAGGCAGCTGGTTGCCCGCCTCATCCACCGCGAAGTAATAGGGGTTGCGCACAAAGCCCTGCGGGGCGGAGGCGCGGTAGTCGGTGTAAATCCACGGCCACATCCGCGGATGCTCCGGATTGCGGATGTTGAGCAGGCGCTGATAGGCGGCTTCCGGACTCGGCACGTTCAGCGCCTTCATCAGCGCGGCATGCAGCTCCGGGTCACCCAGCGCCGGATGATATTTTCTCAGGTAATGCGCCGGGCGGAAGCACTCCATGTTGCTCGCCACTTTTTCCAGAAAGAAACTGTGCGGCTCCTCGAAGATGAACTTCACCGTCAGCCGGTCCACCTGCTCGACGCGGCCGAGCTGGCCGGCATGCCGCATGAACGAGGACGTGTGGAAGATCTGGTTTTCCGAACGGAAATACAGCGCCTCCCACTCCCACCAGAACATGATGTCATCCGCCGTGAAAGGGGCGCCGTCGGACCAGCGCAGGCCCTCGCGCAGCGTGAAGGTCCACTCCTTCTGATCCGGCGACACGCTCCAGGACTTCGCGAGATGCGGCACGACCGGATAGCCCTGCGGCGACCAGCGCACCAGCGAGGCATAGGACATGCGCGTGCGAATGACGCCTTCAATATCCTCGGGGCTCGTCGCGAGCCGGTGCATCGTACCGCCATAGCGGCCGAGCCTGGTTTCCACTCCGGTCATGACCACCGGCTCCGGCCCCGTGCGCTCCGCCACCGGCGGCAGCCGCCCCTCGCGCACCAGCTCCGCCAGCATGGGTGACTCCCCCTTGGGCCACCAGGCCGCCCGCGCGCCGAGGGAATAATCCACCTTCTGCACGACAACCGGCGGCGCGTCCGGACTCAGCCGCGGGTGGCGCGCTTCGCGGGCGGCGGCCGCCTGCTCCAGGGGCGGCGGCTCCGGCTTGCGGGTGACATCCGGACGAAAAAACGCCGCCGTCGCCCAGACCAGCCCCGCCAACCCAACCGCCGCGCCCAGACAGCCGGCGGCGAATTTAAGGGGAAAGCGGAGCTGACGGGGAAAGCGGACCATTCAGGATTGTTCAGCAGATCAGAGGTGAGCGACCGTGCGCAACACGGCGACGGCGCGAGCATCGGGCGTGAAGCCGAGGCCGGGGGCCGTCGGCAAGGAAAGCAAATCCGCCTGCGGCGCCAGCCCCGGGCCAAAGAGGCTGTCGGCGAGAAACTGCGGACCGTTGAGCGCACAGGGGCGGGCGATCCCGCTCCAGGCAAACAGATGCATCGCCCCCAGCAGGGAAAAATCCGGATCGGTCAGGCCCGAGCCGAGCACCATGAGCCCGCGCTCGCGCAGCTCGTTCACAATCCGCACCGAGGGCCAGAGCCCGGCGTTGCGCGCAGGCTTCATCGCGATGCCATCCATCATGTCGAGGGCAATGAACTCCTCGGCCACTTCCGGACCGACGATGCCCTCATCCATCAGCACCGGCAGCGCGCCCTGCCGCTTCAGCGCCTGATAGCCGCGGATCTGCGTCGGCGCCAGCGGTGACTCAAACACATCCACGCCGGCGTCGCGCAGCTTCGGCGCGATGGCGAGCGCTTCCTCGGGCGTGTAACCGGTGTTGGCATCGGCCCACAGGAAACCGTCCGGAGCGAAGGCGCGGACCTTGCGCGCGAGCTCCAGATCATAGGCGGCGCTTTGCGGCGCGCCGACCTTGATGTTGAAGTTGCGGTAGCCGCGGGCGCGGCCTTCGGCGAGCTGGCGCTCGACCGTCTCCATCTTGGGCGAGGCCACGGTCCAGCTCAGCGTAAGCGCCTCGCGCGCGGCGTCCGGCGCGCCAAACAGTTGCCACGCGGGCACGCCGCGCTGCCGGCCGACCAGATCGTGACAGGCCAGATCAAACGCCGCCTTGGCCAGCGGCTGCCCGACGGAAAACGCCGGGCGGATGGCCGTGTTCATCGCAGCGTGCAGCCCGGCGAAATCGGCGGGATCACGCCCCAACACCACCTCGGCCAGGTAAAGTTCCAGCGTAGTGAGCACGCTCTCCACCGTCTCGTAGGTCCACGTGGGCACGGGCACGGATTGGCCCCAGCCTTCAACGCCGTTTTCGTCCGTGAGCCGGACGAGCACGGACGGGCGCGTGACACGCCCGTCGGGACCGGGTTTGAAGAACTTGAACTCACCGGCCACCGCGTAGTCGAAGCGGCCGATCTCAATTTTGACGATGCGGGACATGAGGGAAAAATTGTAGGGCGGGGTCTCCGGACCCCGCCACGAAAACCAACGACATAAACCGGGGATTTTTCGCGGCGACGGGCAAAGCGAAATCCCCGCCTTGCATCACGCGTTATGCCACGGGTTCAACGCCGGGTTGCGTTGAAAACGCGCATGGACTTCGCGGATGTAATCAACCGAACGCTTGGCGGTGAGCCACGCATCCCCACCGAGGTCGTAAGCCTGCGAGACAATGGGACCGGTGTAGCCGCGCGACCAGACCAGGCCGAGCGCCGCGGCCAGATCAATGTTGCCATCGTCGAGCGGGCGCGTGCGGAAGGGCTCGGCGGGCTTCGGCCAGCCATTAAGGAGCGCGAGGTAGCCGAGGCGCTCCATGCCGGGCTGGGCCAGCACCTCGTGCAGATCGGGCACGCCCTGGTGGAAATGCGCATGGAACATCGCGATGCCCGGGCGGATCACCTTGGCGCCGCTTTCGTTGATCGCGCGCACCTCCGTCGCCGGCGTATCAATCATGAACCAGATGTGGTTGTAGAGGTTGCCGCTGAGTCCGCGCTTGGCGACGTGCTCATCCACCGCCCGCAGCATGCGCGCGGTGCGCTCCCAATGGCGCGCCTCGGCCTTGCCGGAACCCGCCTCGCGGTAGTCGGGCGTGGACTTGCCACCGGGGTTGCTGGAGATGCTGAAGTTGACAAACGCACCGGGATCAATGGCCGCGAGGCGGTCGATGATGCGTTTCGCGCGCTCCACCTCGGCATCAAACCGGTCCGCTTCGTCATCGTTGATGCCCTTGGCCACGACATACATGCCGGCCTGCGTCAGGCCGCTGGCACGGTAGGCCGCCTCCATCTCCGCCCAGGTCTTGTCGTCATCGGGCTCCGTGGGATGGAACTCGTAGCCATCGTAACCGGTGTCGGCGGCAATCGCGAGGCGCGTGCGCATCGGGTAATGCCGCCGGTGCATCACGAAGTGATTGTTGAAGAGGATGAGCTTGTTGGGCAGGGCCATGGTGGAAAAATTTCAGTCGGCGAGGTGCACCGCCTGCTGCGTGCGGGCGGAAGCCAGTAACGCATCAAACACGGCGTGGATGCGCAGGTTGTGCTCCAGGGTGTTGGTGAGCTCGGCCTCGCCGCGGATGGCCGCCGCGAGGTTGTGATGGGAATACGTCAGGGTGGCGTCCCAGGCCGGGGCCGCATCGGGCAGCACGGTTTCCTTGAGATCCGCCGCCCCGGTGTAGGCGTAGTGATGGATCTGCTGCTTCTGGCCCATCGGGAGGAAGCAGAGATCGAGGCCGGCCTTGCGGCCGCGGATCTCGACGTTGTGGCGCATCGGACCGTGTTCGGCCGCGCGGCGTTCCCAGTGAAGGGTGAGGCCGCCTTCGCAGATAATCTCCGCGGACAGCCGGCCGTCCACATCGAGGCAGGGCGGCACGCGTTCCGCCGTGAGGGGAAAGTAGTTGTCCAGCGTGCCGAACACGACGCGCGGGCGAAACTTGTCACCCAGCACGTAGCTGAGCCAGTCGAGGTCGTAAGGACCCCAGTCGAAGGAGATGCCGCCGCCATTCTTGGCGGGCTCGTTGCGCCAGGCGGGCAGCTTGGCCCCGACGGCATGCGCGCCGGTCACCTGCTCGAAGTGCACGCGGTAAACCTCGCCGAGTTCACCGTCCGCAATCGCCGCGCGGGCCCGGCGGGCCGTGCCCGCATCGTGGTAGCGCGAGGAGCAGCAGCTCACCTTGAGCTGCGGCACGGTCCGATTGACCGCGATGATCTCGCGGACTTCTTCGCGCGTGAGGACAAAGGGTTTCTCGCACAGCACATGTTTGCCGGCGCGCAGCGCGTCGATGGTCATCGGCTTGTGCAGGAAGGGCGGGGTCGCGATATAGACCGCCTCGACCTCGGGGTCGGCCAGCAGTTGATGATAGTCGGTGTAGATTTTGGTGATGCCGGCCGCCGCGCCGAGCTTCTGCGCCGCCTCCGGGTTGACGTCCGCCACCGCCACCACGACCGCATTGCCGCCGGGTTTGAGCTTTGAAACGATGAGGCCGGCAATCACACCGGCGCCAATGACACCATAACGAACAGGGGAGTTCATAAAAATTCAGGGGAGGGGAACGTTGAGGGGACGCCTTGGGTTAGCCATCCCCGCGCCCGTCTCCAGTGAAAAAGTGCGGAAGAGCCCCCCCGCCTTTTTCTACCTGTATGAAAGAAGCGCTCATCCCGGCGCCTGGGCCCGCACACTCGGCTGCCAGATCCAGACGCCCTCGATCATTGTGATGCGGGGGAACTGGGGCAGCCCCTGCTCGTTGGACTGCACGAGCGAGATCACCGAGTCCACGGCCGCCGCCCCCAGCCGGGCATGTTGTTCGACAATGCCCGCGTAGGGGCTGTCCGGCGCGCGGGCGATCACGCTCAGGCCGATGTCCTCCGGCACCCGATAGCCCAGTTTTTCAATCCACGGAGCCAGCTTCGGTCCCGAGCCGATGATGCAGTCCGGCTGGTGGCGGCGCAGCCACTGGCCCAGGATTTTTTCGTTCATCTCATCCGACAATAGCGGCGGGATCCATGCGTCCTTGGGTTGAGCAACCTGATCGACCATGTAGGCGCCCAGCACAGTGCCTTTCGTAAAGTGGTTCACCCGATGGTAGATTTGCAGCCCGATCCGGCGGTAACCCAGCCGCCGCAATTCATTCAACTGAAGCTGGATCGTGTATTGATGATTGGGCGCCACGCAGTGCAGGCGCAGGCCCATCCCCTCGATGGACTGGCTGATCGAGACCGCGGAAAAAAAGGACCAGTCCAACCCCATCAGGCGCCGTACCAGCAGGTCGGGCTCGTCAAAGACCATGGGCGTCAGGATCACCCCGCGGATGCCGCGCGCGCGCAGGATCTCAGTGATGCGACCGCTGCTCAGATCCTTTTGCGAGTAGTCGAGATCATAGAGCCGGAACCCTTTTTCCTCCGCGTGCTCCCGGGCGCCTTCATACATGCGCCGCGCGCCTTCGTTGACCTTGAACACCTCCGGCAGCTTGCCGTAGGCGTGCAGGTAGCCGATCAACCCGGCGAACCGCTCGCGCCTGGCATGGCGATAGGAGGAAAGCGCCGAGAGCATCGCATCCTGCACATAGCCCAGCTTCTGCGCCGCCGCCCGGATCTTCTCCGCCGTCCCGGGGGATATCCGGCGATCCCCCCGCATCGCCAGTCCCACCGTCGTGAAGTGGTAGCCGGTGGCTTTGGCAATATCGCGCAAGGTGGGGCGGGCGGTCATGGGCGGGAGGCACCCAATCGGGCCGCGAAAAAATCGCAAGCCAGGTTCTACTGGTAGAAAGCGGCAGCCATTGCTTCACCCTGCTTCTTGGGGAGACCTGAGCCGCAGCGTTTGCCAGCAACGCAATTGGGCGTCGGCCCAATTTCCCCCTACCCCTCCGTAAGACCAAATCCTTACCCAACTATGAAGCATACACCCGCCTGCTTGCGGGGCCTTCTCGCGGCCCTGCTGTGCACCAGCGGCCTGGGCGCGTCCCAGGCCTTTGCCCAAGCCACCACCCCCTCGCCAGAAACCAGCACGGCCACCGAGGAAGTCATCGTCCTCAACCCCTTCACCGTCTCCGACGACAAAGCCCTTGGCTATCAGGTGACGAACTCCATCTCGGCCACCCGTTTCGCGCGGCCGATCGTGGACACGCCCCTGACCATCTCTGTCGTGACCGACGGCTTCCTGCAGGACACCGGCGCCAAAGCCCGTTTCGATGAAGTTTACTCCTATGTGCCCGGCATGTATGCCGACGCCCGCGCCGATACCGCCACCCGCAGCCCGTGGGGCGGCACCGCCACCGGCTCGATCCGCGGCTTTCCCGTCAACGCCATCCTGCGCAACGGCTTCGCCCGGGAGTCCAACTTCAGCCTGCGCAACGTCGCCCGCGTGGAAGTCCTGAAAGGCCCCGTCTCGGTGCTCTTCGGCAGCGCCCAGCCCGGCGGCACCATCAACTACCTCACCAAGAAGCCCGAGTTCCGCAACTACGGCACCTTCACTTTCGACTACAGCGACTTCATGTCGAAGTGGGATACCAGCAGCTCGCGCAGCGACGGCGTCGAAGCCGGGTTCGAATACAACGGCCACTATCAGGATCTCTTCGCCTACCGGCTCAACCTCTACAGCAGCGACCGCGGCGGCTGGCGTGATCGCGAATATTTCCGCCAGATCGGCATCACGCCCTCCGTGCTGTTCACCCCGCTCAAGAACCTCTCCGTCCTCGTGGAGTATGAGCATATCCGCACCGATCAAAACCCCGGAGCCCAGAATCCCCTGAGCAACAAAAAATGGTTTGCCGACTATGCAAACCCGCCCGCCGACGTGCTGGCCTTCCATGGCCTGAACGCCGCCGACTATCGCAGCCGCATCTACGCCAACTCGACCGTGTGGAGCGATCTCACCATCGCCGCCCGCGGCAACACCGGCGCCGTCGCGGTCGAGCAGGGTCTCATCCGCCTCAGTGATTTCGGTCGCGAATTGCTCCCCGCCGGACATCCCGCCGGCCGTCCTTCCTACAACTTCCAAGGCAAGGGCTACTTCGTGGATGCCGAGACCGACACGTTCTTCATTGATGCCACCTACTCGCCCACCAGCTGGCTCAGCCTCCGCGCCGCCGGCCTCTCCGAGGACCTCAACGACGGATCCCTCACCACCTGGCGCACCGAGCCGAAGGCCGACCTCACCTGGGACATGATCGCCGCCGGCGGCAACCAGCGTGACATGAAAAACCTCCGCGCTCAGCTGGATGCCGTCATCAAGGCCGAGTTCTGGGGCACGAAACACCAGGTCCTACTCGGCACCGAGCTGCTCGACCAGCGGGTCCGGACCTACGACTATAGCATCAACTACAACAACCCCGGCTACACCGTCCTGGACCGCAACGGCAACCTGCTCTCCGGGAGCGATGTCTTCCGTTTCTTTGATCCCATCCTCCACCCGGTCCCGGATGCTTCCGGCGGCGCCACCCTTGCGACCATCCCGACCCGCGTGGATCTGGACAAGCACGCCGAATACATCATGTGGTCCGGCGAGTTCAACCTCCTCGGCCGCCGCATCATGCCCAACATCGGCTTCCGTCAGGAAAGCCAGGACGCGCTCACCCATAGCAGCGCCGGCATCGTCACCCGCACCGAGACCAGCGGCGACAGCAAGATGTATGGCGTGGCAGTCGAGCTCACCAAAGGCTTCAACTTCTTCGCCAGCCTCAACGAAAACTACATGCCCAACACCAACACCCGCGTCCGCGGCGTCGGCGTCAATCGCGACATCAACGGCGTGCTGGTGCCCGGCCTGCAGGAGGACACCAAGCTCAACGACCAGACCGGCGAAGGCACGGACATCGGTTTCAAGTTCCAGTCGGCCGACCGCGTCTGGTCCGGCTCGCTCACCTGGTTCACCGTGGCCCGCACCAACATCGAGATCCAAGACCACGCCTCGACCGATTCCGATCCGCGCAACCAGTTCGGCATCCTCTATCCCGACGCCAACGGCGTGCCGCAGGTCGTGAACGCCGGCTTCATCCCCGCGCGTTACTTCACGACCACCGGCGAAGATCAGAACCGTGGCATCGAGCTCGAGCTCTTCTGGTCGCCGAGCAACAACTATCAGGCGTTCTTCGGCCTCGCCCACATCTACGACTCCGGCATCAAGAACAACCCCGCCTTGCAAGGCGTCGAACGGGAGATTCTCTTCAACCGCCGGCTCGCTCATTCGCCCGAGTGGCAGGTCTCGTTCTGGAACAAATACACCTTCACGGACGGCGCCTTCAAAGGCCTCTCGCTCGGCGCCGGGGTGCGCGGAATGACCGAAGCCGTGCCGATCGCCAACAACCAGCGCTACTCGGCGGACTTCCACAAGGGGTTCGTCGCTGCGGATCTGTTGATCGGCTATGAAACCAAAATCCTCGGCCGCACGACCGACTTCGCCCTGAACATCAACAACGCGTTCGACAAACTCTACAGCCAGGGCAACGCCGCCTATGCCAGCCCGAGGCGCGTGCAGTTCAGCGCCCGCGTCGAGTTCTGAGCCCAGGGCTGATTTCAGGCCTCCAGCAAAGGCGGAGCCCTCACGGCTCCGCCTTTTTCGTGTCCGCGAGGATCAATCTCTCACCAGTTGCAGGCTGATGATCTCGTAAGGCGAAAACGCCAGCCGGGCAGTGCGTAACCCGGCCCCCAGCGGCTCGCCGAGCAGGTTGACCTTTCGCGCGCGCCAGCCGGGCGCGAGCCGGAGCTGCGCGATACCGCGCTGCCCGGCCACCTCGTGCAAACGCAACACCCAGCGGTCGCGCCCCTGCGGCTGCGCCCAATGCG
This sequence comes from uncultured Opitutaceae bacterium, assembly GCA_964429385.1. Classification (GTDB taxonomy): domain Bacteria; phylum Verrucomicrobiota; class Verrucomicrobiia; order Opitutales; family Opitutaceae; genus UBA2377. The sequence continues at coordinate 103,023 of CAYSBR010000002.1, read as the reverse complement.
GGATCAGCGTTTCGCCCCCTTCCAACCCTTCGAAAGCGGCGGCCGCCGGAGCCCCGCGATAGGCCAGCGGGGCTGTGAACAGCGTCTCGGCCAGGGCCGCCGGCTGCTCCCCCCGCAAAGCCGTGAGATCGTAATGCCCGACCGCCAGCTCGATCACCTGCCGGCCGATATCCGTGAAGATGGTGGCGGGCGCCGGCAACCGGCTGAGGTGAGCCGGGTAGGCTCTGGCGTGGTCCTCATAACCGACATGCGCCGGCGTGCGCAGCAGGGTGACCCCCAGATTGCCATCGCGGCAGCTCACCCCGTATTTCGCCTCCGTGACGACAAACAGGCCGGCCCGCTCACCCTCGTCGCTGACCGTCGCCCAACGGCTCATCGGCCATTCCCACATGGCCTCGACCTCGCGGTGAATGGCCAGTTGCGGACGGAGCACGCTGCCAAACGGCGTGCCACAGCGCACCTCGCGACCGCGGTAATCCGTCGGGAAATGCAGCTTCAGCAAGGTGTCCTCCTCCCGCCAGTCGAGCTCCACCGTGATCCGCAGCACCGCCTCACCCGGGCGCAGCGCATAGCGCACCGTCGCCGTGCTGCCTTCGCCCACTTTGCGCGTCACTGCGATGGCATCATCGGTGACCGCGATCTTCGCCGGGGTGCGTTGCGGCCGGCCGAGCGAAAGCGAATGCCGATCAATATCCCAAGGGCCGAAGTTGGCCGGTTGCTCCGGATAGAGCACCAGTTCCCCCGCCCCCGGAGCCAGTGCCACGGCCCGGCCATCCACGCTGAGCGCGGCCAGACCGCCGCGCGCGTCGAGCCGCGCGGTCACGCGGCCATTGGTCAGCGTTCGCCCCTTGATCACCACCGGCGCACTATCGCTGACGACCGCATCCTGCACGCGGACGCCCGCCAAGGGCGGCAATTCGACCACGCGCCCCTGCTCCACCCAGCGGCGCGGGAGCGGCAGGGGGTTGAAGAGACAGGCCGCACCCGCCGCGCCCAAGGTTTTTCCCGCGGCCTCGGTTTGTTCACGGGCCAGCCGGTCGAGCTCGGGCAGACCCTCCGCATAGACCTCCGGAATCGCACTGCCGGGGATGTAATCGTGAAACTGCGCAAAGACCAGGCGGCGCCAGGCGTGATCCAGATCGGCCCCGGGCGCGCGGCCGGCGGTGACCAGCGCGGCCTCGCGCAGTTGCAACGCGCGCTCCAGCGCGCGGAAGCGCGCCTTCACCTGACTCTGCGTCGTGAAGGTGCCGCGATGGTATTCCAGGTAAATCTCGCCATCGAGCGCGGGCAGCTGACTCCGCTTCTTCGCGAGCCGCGCAAAGAACGCCTCCGGCTGATCCCACTTGAGCGCCGGCAGGCCGCGCAAGGCATTGAGCCGGCGGGCGCGCTCACACATCTCCTCGCTCGGACCGCCGCCGCCGTCGCCCCAGCCGTTGGGCATGATAAATTCATCGTGTACGTCGCCCTGCTGGTGCTGGTGCGAGGCGACGCGCAGCTGCTCGACGGTCAGCGCGTTGTTGAACTGCACGCCCTGCGTCACATGGCTGACAACCCCGTGTCCGCCCGGCCCGCGCCAGATGAAGCTGGAATGGGGAAACCGGTTGACGGTGTTCCACGTCGTCTTGGTCGTGAAGAAATAATCCACCCCGCTCAACCGCATGAGCTGCGGCAGACAGGCGCTGAAACCGAAAAGATCGGGCAGCCAGAGGATGCGCGAGCGCCGGCCGGTGAGCTTCGCAAACGCCTCCTGCCCGAGCATGAAGGAACGCGCGAGCCCCTCGCCGCAGGCGACATGCGAATCACTCTCCACATACATGCCGCCCGTCGCCTCCCACTGCCCCGTCCGCAGCCGCGCCTTCACCGCCCGCATCAGCTCCGGCGAACGACGGGCCACCGCCTCATAGCTCGCCGGCTGCGAGTAGGCGAAACGGAACTCCGGGTAGAGCGCCATCAGCCGGTTGGCATTGGCAAACGTGTGCACGGCCTTGCCCTCGCCGGCCTGCTCCGTCCACAACCACACCAGATCGAGGTGCGAATGGCCGGTGAGCGCGGCGCGGCTGAGCGGCGCGGCCTCACGCAGCTCCCGGTAAAGCCTGGCCAGCTCCCGCCGCAAGGCGCCGAGCCCCGCGGTGTCGAAGGCGTCGAGCGCCGTATCGAGCCCGCGCAGCAAGCGGCGGAAAAGCGGCGACACATCGGTGAGCGGCGGCTGCACCGTCTGGCTGAACAGCTCTTTGGGCACACCGGGAAACTCGCGGGCCCGCAGATCCAGCATCCAGTCGTAGAGACAGTTCAGATCGTGATAGGCCTGCCAGGCCTCCTCATCGCGATGCAGCAGTTGGGCGCCGTGGAAAAGATTGCCCGTCGCATCGAGCCCCTTCGCATCGGGATGCCAGATGGCCGCCTGCACGCACAGGCTCTCGACCCACACTTCGCGCACCCCCGCCGGCAGCTCGCAATACCGGTGCGCCACGTCGAAACCGTAAAAGGGCGCGCCCTGCACAAACAGCGTCGCCTCGCCCTGTTCATCCCAGTGCAACCAGCGCGGCCCACCCGCGGGAATCACCACCCGGCCCCAGCGCTGGTCATAAAGACGCCCCCAACCCTCCCCCGGCCGCACCACCCGGCGCGGCGCCTGCTTCGCCACCGCCAGCGTCACCGCGTCGGGCCGGGCGGTCGTCGCCTCCACCCGCAAGGGACGCGGATCGCGCCAGATCATGGCGGCCAGCCGGGCCACGCCGCGCTGGGCCCTCAAAGGAGTGAGTTGAAGCAGGGGATTCAGAGGCAACATGCGCCGCCAGCCTCAAAGCCCGCGCATGGGCGCGCAATCACTTCCTGATCCCGGCCAGTCGCCACGCAGACTCAGGCCTACCTAAAATTTGGTAGGTTGCCTTGTAACGTTTTTCACCGAGCCGCGCATCGTACCCGGGAGAGGAACTTCCTCCCCATGCCACCCCCCAAGGCTTCAGCCCCCCCTGACCCGCGCCCCGTGATTTTACCTTGCTCTTCTGTGAAGGCAGGGATCGGCCGCATTGTCATCGCCCAATGGGGCCGTACCTACGCGGAGGCCCTGCAACTCATCTGCGCCGGGGTTTTCCCAACGGCGAAAATCGTCATCTGTGGCAATGGCGCGGAAACCTTGTCCACACTCCGCCAGGAACCGGCCGATCTCCTGCTCCTCGCTTTGTCCTCCTTTCCCGACATGGATGGCGTCGATCTACTGCCCCCGATCGCCGCGGAAAAATTGGCGGCCCGGCTCCTGGTGGCTTCCCAGCGTCGCGAAGAACACTCCTTGCAGGCCCTGCGGACGGCGCGGTTTGACGGCTTGATCGACACCTTGGAGGAGAGTGTCGAGACCCTGTCCAGAGCCCTGCAACTCGTCGCCATGGGGGAGGCTTATATCAGCCCTACATTTCGCACCCATGTCATCGAGAAGAACCCTCCCGGGGTGCTTGCCCAGAAACTGACTCCGGCGGAAATCCATGTTCTGGCTGAAATCGGCGATGGCAGCGGCAATCGCGAAGCCGCTGTTAAAATGGGTCTGAGCGAAGCCACCGTGCAGACCCACCGGCGCAACATCATGCGCAAACTTGGCATCAGCAGCAGCGCCAAGCTGGTCAGGGAGGCCGTCCGGCTAGGCATGGTGCGCATCACCACCGAGGGCACGGTCATCCGCCCCGGCTTTGATAAAATCGCCTCCTCCATGCTGCCAGCCATCGCGCTGGCCGGCCTGACCAGCCTTCCGGCCTTACCCAATATTGGGTAACCGCCACAGTGTCCGCCGGATTTCTTTGCAGGCATAATCCCACCGCTTTGCCCCCCGCCCCCCGTCACCCTTTCTCTGCGCCTGAGCCACGGCTTTTCTCTGAACGCATCCGGCCGGTTCTGATTTCCCGGCCGGATACCACCGGGGGGTGGTTTGTTCCCGGATTCGCCCGTTTCGGGCGCAGAGATCCCTTTTCACTCCGACATCCCGGAGCCTGATCCCCTCTGGTCGGTATTCTGCCGGCCTTATTCAGAAACCACCCAAAACCCAATGAACCAAGAAACCAGCTACCCAGCTCCGGTGACCAAGCGCAGCTTGGCCGCCTGTTTGGCTGCGTTGGTCGCGATGTCCGGCGCTCCTCTGTGGGCCCAGGCCGTCGCCTCCGACCAAGCCGACGATGATATTGTGCGGCTCACGCCGTTCACTGTCCAGGAAGACAAGGACTACGGCTACCTCAAGACCAACTCCTCGACGGCCACCCGTATCAACATGGCCATCCAGAAGATTCCTCTGAGCGTATCCGTCGTCTCCGAGGACTTCATCAAGGATACCGGCATGCGGGATATCTCGGATATCCTCCGTTATCAGGCCTCCGCCGCGGGTGACAACCGTATGGGTGTCCTCCAACCGGCCACCTCGTTCACGCCCTCAGGCAACATCTCCTTGCGCGGCTTCCCGGTCAACGCCCGTCTGCGCAACGGCCTCCTCCGGTATAACAACTACAACCTCGACGCCGTCGAGCGCGTGGAAGTTATCAAAGGTCCCGCCGCCATCTTCTTCGGCATGGCCTTCCCCGGTGGTGTTATCAACTACGTCACCAAGAAGCCCCAGTTCCACAAGGTCCCCACGACCCTCTCCCTCTCCTATGGTGGCGAAGGCGATCGTATGGGCTCGACCCGTGTAACCCTCGATCACAATGCCGCCCTCTCCAAGAAGGCCGCCTTCCGTATCGTCGGAGCTTGGGACAAGCTGATCGGTGACCAGCGCTTCGAGTATCAGAAGGGCTTCTCCATCTCGCCCTCCCTGACCCTCGTTCCGCTCGACAGCGGCAAGCTCCAGGTCACGCTGGAAGGCGAATACGTCAAGCGTGAGCGCAATATCAGCGACGAGTCGTGGCGCTGGCCGGCGGAGTGGTTCCAAGCCTACGCCAATCCCACCCCCGCCCTGATCGCAGCCGCCGGTCTCTCCGGCAATGCTGACCCGGTCGCGGCCTACCGCGCCCGTATCTTCACGCGCCCGGACCTGTGGATCGCCGACTACCGCGTCGCCAACAACGATCCGACTGCCGCTCTCTGGCGCACGCTGGAGCGTGGAGCCTACTATGTCGATGCCTCGGGCAATCGCGTACAGGACAAAAAATTCAACTACTACGGTTCGGGTTCTTTCTCCGACGAAGAGAGTTCCACGTTTAATGTCACGACCGACCTCGCCGCCTTGGAGTGGCTGGATATCCGCCACAGCTACACGTTGGAGAAGACCATCTATCACGAAACCAAGTCCTTCGCCCAGCCCAATGCCGACGGCATCACCTGGAATGCGTTGAACGGCCTCGTCAAGCGCGACTATATCCCCGACATCAGCACCCACCAGCTGGACCTCGTGTTCAAGGCCGACTTCGCCGGCATCAAGAACAAGCTGCTCGTCGGCGCCGTGGACCGCTACCTGTATGTCCGCTATACCGGCAACAACGGCCACGCGAACCTCAATCCGTTCTACGGCTACCTGCCTGGCACCTTCGACAAGCCCGATGAAGGCTATGTCTCCCCCATCCCCCCGGAGTTCCGTCCGCCCTCCACCGTCGCGGCCGGCTGGGGTTACACCACCCAGTTCGTGCGCAACCGCAACGGCCAGATCATCACCCCGCAGCAGATCTTCTCCCATTATGATCCCGGCGTTCATCCCTTCCCGGATGTCCGTCGCATCATGGAAGTCTCCCGCGGTCTCGTGGACCGTGGCCGTCAGTGGCGCGATGAATGGTATGTCAACTACCAGGGTTCTGCTCTGGATGACCGTCTCAACGTTCTCCTCGGCTACCGCAAGGAGAAGTACAAGAGCAGCGGCCAGGTGCTGGCGGCCAACGCCCCTTGGTTCGAAGTCTCCCACACCCCCTACTCCATTCCGGAGTCCCAGTGGACCACCTGGGGTCTGAGCAACTTCTCGCTCCCCAGCACCTACGAGGGTGAATCCCGCATGGCCGGCGCCTCCTTCGAGGTCGCCAAGGACATCACCATCTACGCCAGCTACTCGGAGACCTACCTCCCCACCACTGTACCCAACCTCGGTGGCGGTTACAATCCCGTACAAATCGCAGCGCGAGCAGCCGAGCTTGGCCTCGATCCCGTCGCCGAACAGGCCCGTCTGACCGCTCAAGGTGCAGACATCATCCCGAAACACGAAACCGGCAAGAATTCGGAAATCGGTGTGAAGCTCAACCTGAACGACGGCAAGATCGTCTCCACGGTGTCCATCTACCAGCTTGATCGCATCAATCGTATGCTGGACGACAGCGCCCGCCAGACCGGTGAAGCCCTGAATTATACCGCCGCCGGCGCCTACAGCCGCCTCGTCCGCTGGTACAGCAATGACGCGAGCTACCGTAGCGAAGGCCTTGAGCTCGAGACCATCTGGACCCCCATCCGCAACTATCAGGCCTACATCTCGGCCTCGTGGATGTGGAAAGCTGCGGTCCTGGATGACGCCTCGATCAACCCAGCCAGTGCCGTCGCTCCGATCTACTTCGGCGAACGCATGATGAATGCGCCCAAGTATCGCCTGAACATCCAGCAGAAATACACGTTCAGCGATGGCGCCATCCGTGGCCTGTCCTTGGGCCTGGGCATGCGCTACTCGAGCAAGCTTAACAACAACACTGCGGACATCAGCTTCAACCCACGCAACGGCGGCTACACAGCCGGCGACTACGTGGTGTTTGACGGTTCGATCTCCTATCCGTTCGAGCTGCTCGGCTACCAGCTGCGGGCCAACCTCCGCGGCACCAACCTGCTCGACAAGGACTACTCCGAAGGCAGCTACAACCTTGCACCTGCGCGGGCCTGGTGGCTGTCCCTGGATATGACGTTCTGATCGTCGGCCCTTAGCTAAACATTGCGAAGCGGCAGAGGGTTTCCCTCTGCCGCTTTTTATTTCTCGTGTGACGCGCTGCGACCTCGCCACACCTTTATGTCGACCGGGCGCACCTCCCGGAGCGAAGCCGCTCCCCGCCCTCAGTCCCGCACAGCAAAGACCGAACGGTCAACCCGCTCAGCATAGCTGGAAATCTCCTTCCTCAGGCTCAGCAACCACTGGCGGTTTATCGGGTCAGTTGTCAGATTCAGGGCCCGTTCCAGAATCGTCTGGGCTTCGGCGACAAAACCATGACGGGCATTAAGCCGGGCGACGGAAGCAATCAGAGCGATGCGCCGGGGGAAATAACTCAACCCCTCATCCAGCACCGCCAGCTGTTGCCGGTGCAAAACAATGGCATAGGCATTCCAGACCTCCGCCAGCAGCTCATAGGTCATGGCCTGGGGCGGTGACTGCGTGCGCGCGATGTTCAGCAGATCAATGATGGCCGCAATCTCGCCCGGGGGCGGCAGAACCTCTTCGGGATGGTTGCGCAAGGCCAGCAGCCGGATACGGGCCAGCTCCCAATAGACTCTTGGTCGGCTGACTCTCGCGACCACCGCCGCCTCCAGCCAGGGCCGGGCGGCCTCATCGTTGCCCGCATCGCATTCAAACAACCCCAACAGCCCCAGCAAGCGGGCATCTTCCGGTGCTTTCGCGTGAGCCCGCTCCAATATCCGGCGGGTCTGCTCCGCGTAGTGCGGCGTGAGACCGGGGAAATGCCGGCGCACATAACCCATCTTGAGCCGATCAAGATCACCCTTGACCCAGCCGATTTCCAATTCCCCCGCCGACCAGAGCACATACGGGGGATCATCCGCAAACTGTCTGGGCCGCAACTCGAAAGCCTGTCGTCGCGCTTTTGGGAGATAACGGCGCAACTCGTCATCCATCTGCGCATAATCAAACTGAAAGACCCGTTGGAAATCCGTCTCCCCAGGGGCAGCCCGCTCAGATTGTCTGACATAGTCCCAAAGCGCCGCCTGCCTCTTTCCTTCCAAGGCCCAACGCACAAACAGGGCCGCCTGGGCCCGCCATCGCACATACTCCGGGGCCTCACGGGCCGGTGGGTCGGCCGCCAGCAGCTTAGCCATCGGCAGCATCCCCTCATCCCTTCCCACCAGAGAGGAAAACACCGTTCGCCCCGGGGCTACCCGGGCCACACCCCCAGGACGCCCCTCATTCCCCTCACGTACCTCAAACATCGGACTCTTCACCCCATAAGGATCCAGCGTGGTTATCCGATAAAGCTCCATCATGCCCTCAATCAGCCACGGCGGGAGCGCGGGAACGCGTCGCTCCAGCACATTGCGCAAATACTCGGCGCCCAGGGTCAGTTGCCCGTTCAACAGGCCGGCTTCGTCCACCTTAAGATAAGTGGCATGGCCGTCATAGTCCCAAAAAGCATGGTTGCGCTTGAGCCAGCCACCGGAACCCCCAACGGCATCGTGCATGAGCGATGTCATCCGCCCTTCTCCCAGGCGACGGATCTCGGTCATCAACTCCTCGGACAGCTTCAGATCGCGGTGATCCGAATGCAGCACATACAATTCAGACACAGCCAACCTGGCCTGGAACTCTTCGGGCAACAGGAGGCCGAGCGCTTCATGCAATCGGTGAATCTGCTCGATCGCCCGGTGCGTGGCGCTCTCCGTGCAAGCGGACAGCACCTCAAATCTTCCCACCCGGGCATACCGCCAGGTTGCGGACCCGGATTCCACCAGGTAGGGCGGCAGACGCACCAGCTCACTCACGGTCTCGACCACGACAATGGCCATGATCCCCGTCCGCTCATCAATCTCCACCACCAGGGATGTGCCGGCCACCAAGCGGTCGAGCGCTTCGCGGGGCGTGAAACGCCCGTGCACCGCGCTGGTGTACACCGGCTTCACCTGCGCGGAAGGAAAAATCACCTGCAGTCCGCTCTGCAGGGCAAACCGGTCCAGCATTTGTTCCGCCGGCCCCGCCGGGAGGTCGAAGTTGCGCAGCGTCGGAGCTCCCGTCAGACTGGACAAGCCCAGCCCCAGCAGCGCCGGCAGCCAAAGCCGGCGACGGACCGCTCCCAGGGTGCCGGAGCCAACCGACAAACCATTATTTGCGCCGCAGAAGAAGGCCATTGTCGTCCGTTCTGTCGGCTTCCACCCCGTAGTTGTTTTCGAGCATGCGGACAAACCCCCGCATATTATCCGCCTGAAACCGCCCGCTCAGGCGCAGCCCGGCCAATGACGGATCCTCCAGAGTGATCCGCTCGCGATGAAACCGGCTCAAAACCTCGACAATCTCGCTGAGCGGGGCCGACCGGAGCTGCAACCACGATGCCCGCCAATGCAGGTGGCGCGCCAGTTCCTCCTCGCTCAGCATGACCACCGGAGGAATCTCGGCCCCGGCGTCATAGGGCATGAGCACCCGCCCGCGGGTGGGCAGTGGCAACGCCCCCGGCGACGCATCGCGGGCAACTTCGACACGTCCTTCCGTCACCACTATCTCCGCCGCCCGCTCCGTCCGACCCACTGAAAACGCCGTGCCAATCGCCCGCACCTCCACCGTGCCGGCCCGCACCACAAAAGGTCGGTCCGCATCGGGTGCCACCGTGAAATGAGCCACCCCGCCAACCAGAACGATTTCACGCCGGTCCGCAGAATAGTGGGCGCTCAGCAAAGCCTGCTCATCAAACTCGATCACCGAGCCATCATCCATCCGCCGCTGACCCAACCGGTGGATGACAATGGATGATGATGGCGAAGAAATCGCGAGTGCGGGGTCCGGGTGCAAAAACCGCTCCGAGGGGTGCAAAAGCCGCTCCGAGATCGGCTCCGCCCCGGCCAGGGGCGGAGCCTCCACCACCGGGTAGATAAAGATCGCCGCAATCAACCCCAGCCCCACGACCGCTGCCGCGGCACATCCCTGCCACCATCGGCGAACCCGCCGGCGCGCCGCCCGTACCTCCAGCGCCCCGATCATATCGGGAGCCAAACCCAAAGCCTGCACCGCATCCAGCCGGCTCCACGGTTCACACACCTCTTTCCAGGCGACCTCATGCCTGGGATCCGCCTTCAGCCACCGCTGAAACTCCGCCTGCTCCGCCGGATCCAGTCCGGCATCGTGGCGCGCCAGCCAGCGGGCGGCGGTCTCTCGGAGGGCGGTCTCTCTCATTTTCATTGCGCGGTAATGTTTTTAGGACCGGGTCACTCCCAGTTTTTGAAAATAGGCGGCACACTTGGCCGCGCCCCGCGCAATCTGCACCTGCACGGTCTGTTCGGAAAGGCCGAGCCGGCGGGCGATCTCCTTTTGCGGGAGACCCTGGAGCTTGCGAAGAATGAAAATCTCACGGCAACGGGAAGGCAGCGCATCAATGGCATCCATCAGCAGGGTGACTTCCTGCCTCTGGCTCAGGACCTCGGTGGCATCCGGGGCCATTTCAACGACGTTTCGCTCGGCCAGATCAGTTACCGGCTCATCGGAAAAAATCCGGGGCCGCCGCAAAATGGACAGGGCGATATTCCGCGCCGTGGTGAACAAGTAGGCCCGGGGGGAAACAATCTCATGATGCCGCCTGGTCTCCAGCAGACGCAGATAGCTTTCCTGCACAATGTCATCCACATCACGCACCAAGGGGAACTGATTACGAAGGTAGGCCTTGAGCGCCGCCTCGTGCGGCAACACTTCGTCGGTCAGCCAGCGGGTTTGATCGTGGGGGGCGGGATCAATGGCCACAGTCCTGAGCGTGGCCGCATCCGCCAGTGGCAGGCAAGCCGTGTTTTGATCAAAGCTCGGTCGCGGGTTGCACCTCCTCCCGCAATCCTTTCTCCTGAAGGTCCATGTCCCCCACCCTTCTCATCCTCGCCGCCGGTATGGGCTCGCGCTACGGCGGTCTGAAGCAGCTCGATCCCGTCGGTCCGTCCGGGGAGACCGTGCTGGATTACGCCGTGTTTGACGCGGTGCGCGCCGGCTTCGGTCGCGTCGTCTTCATCATCCGGCGCGATTTCGAGGAAGTCTTCCGCGCCCAGATCGGCGCCCGCTACGCCGGCCGGGTGGCGGTGGATTATGTGTTTCAATCTCTGGAGGCCCTGCCGGAGGGTTTCACGCCGCCCGCCGGCCGCGAAAAACCCTGGGGCACCGGTCATGCCGTGTGGTGCGCCCGTGAAACCGTCCGCGAGCCTTTTGCCGTGATCAACGCCGACGATTTTTACGGCGCGGATTCCTTCAAACAACTCGGGGCCTTTCTCTCCAGCCCGGCCGCCGCGCCGCGCGGATTTGATCCCATGTCCGGGCATGATGCCCCGCCCTCCCTCGCCGCGCAGTTCGCCATGGTGGGATTCCGGCTGGCCAACACCCTTTCCGAGCACGGAGCGGTTTCGCGTGGCATCTGCGCCACCGACGACCAGGGCCGGCTGAAATCCATCGTCGAGCAAACCGGTATTCTTGCCAGCGAGGTTGGCGTCGGCGGCCGCTATTCCGGTGACGAAACCGCCTCGATGAACTGCTGGGGTTTCACGCCCGCCCTCTTTGGCGCCCTCGACCGGCAGCTGCGGGAGTTCCTCGCCAGCGCGGGCCACGAAATGAAGAGCGAGTTCTACCTGCCCGCCGCCGTCTCCACGATGATCGGCCACGGCGAAGCCGTCGTCCGCGTGCTGCCCACGGAGAGCTCCTGGTTCGGCGTCACTTATCGCGAGGACAAACCTCGCGTCGTCGCCGCCCTGGCCAGGCTCGTGCAGGCAGGCCACTACCCCGACCGGCTCTTCTGAGCGAGATTCCCGCGATGCCCGCCCACGACTGGCCCGTTCTCAAGACCTACACCGGCGACCGGCTGGCCCGCATCGCACTCCCCGTCGGCGGCATCGGCACAGGAACGGTTTCCTTCTGCGGGTGGGGAGCCTGGCGACACTGGGAAGTGGCCAACCGTCCGGCCAAGGGGTTCACCCCGCTTGGGCAGGGCCGCGCCGCCCCGTTTTTTGCCCTGCGCGCCGCCAAGCGCGGCACGGCGCCCGTCACCCGCCTGCTGGAAGGCCCCCTGCCCGTGGGCGAGTGGGAAGGCGCGGAGGGCTCACCCTCGCCCAATGCCGGCCTGCCGCGCTTCCGTCGCGCCAAATTCCACGCCGCCTACCCGCTGGCCCAGCTCGAACTCGCCGACGAGGACGTGCCCCTGCGCGCCACATTGCAGGTTTTCAATCCGCTCATCCCGGGCAACAGCGCGGACAGCGGCCTGCCCGTCGCCCTGGTGCGGGTCGTCCTGCGCAATCTTTCCCGCGCTCCCGTGCAGGCCGCCGTGGCCGCCGCGCTCCCCAATTTCATCGGCATGGACGGCTTCACGCTCCAGCCCGATGAATTCCGCGGCAAACTCGAGCCCGCCGGAGCCAAGGGCAACGTCAACACCCTGCGCCTGGCCGACGGCTTGCAAGGCGTCTTCCTCTCTTCGTCGGGCGTCGCCGCCGATCACCCCGCCCGGGGAACGCTCGCCCTCGCCACCACGGCCAAAACCGGCGTCTCCCACCGCACCGCCTGGGCCGACCTCACGTGGAATGATTCGCTGCTGGAGTTCTGGGATGATTTTTCCGCCGACGGTCGCCTGGAGGAACACACGGCCCGCACCGATACGCCCAACGCCTCCCTCGCGGTCAGCCTGGAAGTCCCCGCCACCAGCACGCGCACCGTGGAGTTCGTGCTCGCCTGGCATTTTCCCAACCGTGAAGCCTGGAACACCGGGCCGGACGAAAAACCCGCCCTCGTCGGCAACTATTACACCACCCAATTCACCGACGCCTGGGCCGCCGCGGAGCAAGCGGCCGCCCGCTGGCCCGCGTTGGAGCGCGACACCGTCGCTTTCGTGCGCAGCGTCGTCGCAAGCGACCTGCCCGCCGAGGTGCGCGAGGCCGCGCTCTTCAATCTCTCCACCCTTCGTTCACAGACCTGCTTCCGCACCGCCGATGGCCGCTTCTTCGCGTGGGAAGGCTGCTTCGACCGCAAAGGCAGCTGTTACGGCAGCTGCACGCACGTCTGGAACTACGAACACGCCACCGCCCACCTCTTTCCCGATCTCGCCCGCTCCCTGCGCGAAACGGAATTTTCCGATTTCACGATGTTCCCCGACGGGCTCATGGCCTTTCGCGTCACCCTGCCTTTGAAAAAAGGCGCCAGCGCACGCCATGCCGCCGCCGACGGGCAGATGGGCTGTCTGCTCAAGCTTCACCGCGAATGGCGCCTCTCCGGTGACACCGCCTGGCTGCGTTCCCTCTGGCCGCAGGCGCGCCGCGCCCTTGAGTTCGCCTGGCAGCCGGGCGGCTGGGACGCCGATCAGGACGGCGTCATGGAAGGCTGCCAACACAACACGATGGACGTGGAGTATTTCGGCCCGAACCCGCAGATGGCCTCCTGGTATCTCGGCGCCCTGCGCGCCGCCGCGGCGATGGCCCGCGCACTCGGCGAGACGGAGTTTGCCGCCAAGTGCGAGGACCTGGCCGCACGCGGGCGCGCCTGGGTGGACGAACATCTCTTCAACGGCGATTACTACGAGCACCAGATCCGGCCCGCGCGCAGCTGGGATGACATCCACCCGGGACTCGTCATCGGCCCGGAAGCCAAGAATCCCGCCCACCCCGATTTCCAGCTCGGCGCCGGTTGCCTCATCGACCAGCTCGCCGGCCAGGTGAACGCCCATTTCGAAAACCTCGGCCACGTGCTCGACCCCGAACACGAGCGCAAGACCCTCCGCGCCGTGCTCGCCCACAACCGCCGTCGCGGATTTCACGATCATTTCAACCACATGCGCAGCTATGTGCTCGGCGACGAGACGGCCCTGCTCATGGCCTCCTATCCGCGCGGCCGCCGGCCCGCGCGGCCCTTTCCCTATTACACGGAAGTGATGACCGGCTTCGAATACTGCGTCGCCCTGCATCTTTTGCAGGAAGGCATGCTCCGCGACGGCCTGAAGGTCGTGCGCGACATCCGCGCCCGCTACGATGGCCGCAAACGCAACCCCTTCGACGAAGCCGAATGCGGCCACCATTACGCCCGCGCGCTCGCCAGCTGGGGACTCATTCCCGCCCTCACCGGATTCCACTACTCCGGCCTCACCCGGACCCTGGCGTTTGCCGCGCCCAAACGCCGGAGCACCTGGCCGTGGAGCACAGGCGGCGCCTGGGGACAGATCACCTTTGTTCCACGCAAACGCTCCGGCAAAATCACGCTGACCGTTCTGGGCGGCCGGCTCGAACTCCAGCGGCTCGTGATCGGTGGCCGGGATTTGGAGCTGCCCCGGGCAAAAACCCTCGCCCCCGGAGTCCCCATCGAACTTCATCTTCCTTTTTCCGCATGAGCCAGTCTCCAGTCCCCGAACACCTTCACGAAGTCCTGCGCCAGTTTCCCCTCCCTGGCCGCCATCTGTCCGCCGCCCCCTACGGCAGCGGCCACATCAACGACACCTTCGTCGCCCACTACGATGAAGGCGGCACCGCGCCCAAGCGTTACGTCATCCAGCGCATCAATCACCACATCTTCAAGGACGTCCCGGCGCTCATGGACAACGTGCGGCGCGTCACCGCCCACCTGGCCGCGAAGGACGGCCCCGGCTCGCGCGCCCTCACCCTCGTGTCCGCGCAGGACGGTCGCGTCGTCATTCAGGATGCCGCCGGTGGCTGGTGGCGGATCTATCATTTCATCGAAGGCGCGCACACCGTGGATCGCGTGACCAACGAAGCCGAGGCCCGCGAGGCGGCCCGCGCCTTCGGCGACTTTCAGGCGCAACTCGCCGACCTGCCCGGCGGCCGGCTGCACGAGACCATCCCCAATTTTCACCACACCCGCGGCCGCTTCGAAAACTTCCGCCGCGCCCTGCAGGAGGACCGGGCCGGCCGCGCCGCGGCAGTGAAAGCCGAGATCGACTTCGCCTTCTCGCGCGAAGCCGATGCCGACGTGCTGCTCACCCTCCTCGCCCGGGGCGAGGTCTCCGAACGCGTCACCCACAACGATACCAAGATCAACAACGTCATGCTCGACGATGCCACGCGCCGCTCCGTCGCGGTCATTGATCTCGACACCGTGATGCCCGGCCTGCCGCTCTACGACTTCGGCGAGATGATGCGCACCTCCGCCAGCTCGACCGCCGAGGACGATCCCGACGCGGCCAACATGCACCTCGTCCTCCCCTATTTCCGCGTCCTCGTCGCCGGTTACCTCGAGTCCGCCGTCGGCGGAGTCCTCAACGCCACCGAACGCGCCCACCTCGGCTTCGCCGGCAAGCTCATGACCTATGAAAACGGCCTGCGCTTCCTCACCGATTACCTGCAGGGCGACACCTATTACAAGATCAAGCATCCACACCACAACCTCGACCGCACGCGCACCCAGTTCGCCCTCGTCCGCAGCATCGAGGCCCATCAGGGCGAAATGAACCGCATCCTCGAAAAAACCACTGCAATTGCATAAAATCGCGCCCGGCCCGCGCGCCTCCTTGCCCGCCGTAGCCTCGGCGAAGGCGGATAGGCGCGCGGGACGGGCTCTTTGTTACGGAGGCTTTTTTGTGCCTTTTTTTGGCAATCCAGTCTTGAGTGTTTCCTTCCATGAAATTCTCCCGCCCTGAAGCCGATGTCTTCGCCCCCGACGGGGCCGATCCCGCCGCCGCCCTGGCGCGCACCACCCACCTCTGTGTGATCGCGCATCAGGACGACATCGAGATCAACGCCTACCCCGCCGTCGCCGAGTGCTACGGCCGCGAAGACCGTTTCTTTACCGGCGTGGTTGTGACCAACGGCGCCGGTTCACCGCGCAGCGGCCCCTTTGCGAATTTCACCGATGAACAGATGAAACAGGTGCGCATCGAGGAGCAACGCGAGGCCGCCCGCCTCGGGCGCTACAACCTTCAGCTCCAGCTCGCGCACCCCAGCGCCAACGTCAAACAACCCGGGCACCCCGGCGTGCTCGCCGATCTCCGCACCCTCTTCGCCGCCTGCCGGCCGCAGGTCGTCTATCTCCATCAGCCGCTCGACAAACACGACACCCACGTCGGGGTGCTGCTGCGTTCACTCGAAGCCATTCGCTCGCTCCCGGCCGCGCAACGCCCGACCCGCGTCCTCGGCATCGAAGCCTGGCGCGGACTCGACTGGCTCATGGACGACGAGAAGATCCCGCTGGATTGCAGCGCCCATCCCGAACTCGCGCTCCGGCTCATCCAGGTTTTCAAGTCCCAGATCGCCGGCGGCAAACGCTACGACACCGCCTCGATCGGCCGTCGGCAGGCCAATGCCACCTTCCACACCTCGCACGCCACCGACAAATTCACTGAAGTCGCCTGGGCCCTCGACCTCACCCCGCTCGCGCAGGATGACACCCTCTCCATCGCAGCCTTCACCCTCGCCCATATCGAACGCCTCCGCCAAGACGTCACCGGCCGGCTGGCAAAAATGAACTGAGCCGAGCCCGGTCGGGTTTCTTTTGGATTTTCAGCTTCGTCTCAGCCGGATGCAGGTTGTCACCTCTTCATGGCCTGCCCGCCACCGGGATTCCATTCGGGCGCCTTCGTGTTCATTCGCGGTTTAGCCAGCCGAGATCCACGGCATGGACCACGGTCCGGCCCGAGGCTGCGCACAGGCGGAGGTGATCGCCGCGAAAATCAATGCGTTTCACCGTGTCGAACCCGCGCGGGATGGCCGCCACGCCCATGATGTAGGACACGGTCAGCGGATGGCGGGGACGCAGCGGCAACACCGTGGGAATTCCGCGCCGCGAAACGGGGTTCGGCGCCGCCGATTCGGCGAGACCGAAGTGAAAATAGCTCGTGACCTCCTCCAGCCCCAGCACCCCCCGGTGCCGGCCGCTCCAGGGCGCATAATGGCGGCCGCCGTTGGAGTGCCACAGCACGGTCGAAGCCAGCACCCGCGGATCCTTCAGCGCAAACCACACATAGCGCCGCTCCGGAAAGGTCACCGCCGTCCAGGCCAGCCGAGCCTCCGGCCGGGTCGAAAGCATCACCAGGTCTTCGAAGCCCGCGCGTGCGGGATAACGGGTCAGATCAGTGAACCCTCCCTCCGCCAGCGGCACGCGGCGCAGGTCACGGAACACGGCCCCGGGTCGCAGGGAGTTGTAGCCGCCCCGCGCAGGATCTTCGAATCGCACGGGGCAAACCTGGGCAAAGTGCCAAGGGCTGAGCGCGATCCGGCCGGAGCCCGGCGCCTCCGGGAATTGCAGCATCGCATGGTGCCCGAGACACATCGGCCCGCGCATCCCGTGCAACTCATGCCGCACATAAAGGTTGGTCTCGCCGGACCGCAGGCCGATGCGCTTCACCACGCGGCCGGGCCGGTGGCGGGTCTTCAACTCCGCCACCAGTTCCCCCGGGGCGCAGCTCGCCGCCACCCGTTTCCACTCCGCTGCCGCCGTCTCCCCATGCGGGGGATGACGCTCCCCCCGCCAGGCCTTGGCATTCCCGCCAAAGGGCGCGCAGAAAAAATCCCCGCGCAACGGACGCAACACGCCATCGGAACCGGCCGGCAGCGGCTCGTCGTGCCAAGGCGCAATGGCGTAGGGTTGCACCGGCCCGACCGCCGTCTGGAAGGTGACCGGCGCCAGATGACCGCCGCGCCGGGTGAGAAAGGCTTCCACCCTGTCGCTGGCCAGCCGCCAGGAAGGCTGGCCATGGATTTTACGAACCGGAACCGGGGATTTTTCCATCGGGGCTTGAAAGGGGTGACTCCATCCGACTCCGGCGCCCCGGCCATGTAAAGCCCGGCCCGCCCAAACCGGTGAAATCCCCACCCTCCGCGCCTCAATGCAGCAACCGCATGGCCTCGATGGCCTTGGCCCCGCCGTGCACCATCGTGGCAAACGCCCGGGTGATGGCGGCAGGGTTAGCATGCTGGACGATGTTGCGCCCATAGACGATGCCGGCCGCGCCTTGGCGGAGAACCTCCTCCGTGCGCAGAAAAATCTCCGACTCGGTCGCCCGACTGCCGCCGCGTACGAGGACAGGCACATCGCCCGCAATCTCGACCACGCGGTGAAACAGGCGGATGTCGGCAGTGGGGTCCG
Organism: uncultured Opitutaceae bacterium; assembly: GCA_964429385.1. Lineage (GTDB taxonomy): Bacteria > Verrucomicrobiota > Verrucomicrobiia > Opitutales > Opitutaceae > UBA2377. Next base: position 85,118 of record CAYSBR010000002.1, on the reverse strand, counting down.
ATTTGATCACATCGGCGCCCAGCTCCACCGCCTGCCGCACCAGTGGCAGGATTTTGCTGATATCGCCATTCGGCGCATAACCACCGCCTTTGGTCCCGGGCTGAAAAACCAGCGGCTCAATCATGAGGGGCAATCCCTGCTGTTCGCACAGGAACTTGAGCCGCATGATATTCTGCATGGACTGATCGGAAACCTCGGGCTGGTCGGGGATGCTGAAAAGACTCGCCACCACGCAGGCGGCATCCAGCCGCACGGCCTGAGCCACCGGATCCTCGATCATGCGCGCATACAACAGGTGGGGCGGTGGCGAATTGTAAACATTGGTGACATCCGCCCGCATAATGAGCGCGGGCTTGGGCCGCAGCGGAATGCGCTGGAGTTGCGGCGCCAGTCCCAGCGTCAACTGAAGGGCATCCGGGGCGGCCGGGACCAGCGTCTCCACGATCTGCCGGATATTCTCAACGCCCCCGAGCAAGGAAGCCTCGTTGAAGAAGCCATGATCCAGCGATACACTGAAACAGCGATTGGTCTTGGGGTTGAACAAACGGTAAAGACGGGCGATTTTCATATCGGAATAAATGCGAGCCAGGAGACTCACCAGCGTTGCGACTCAAGCCTTTATCAGGGGTTTCGACAAACCAAAGCGCCAAAATTGCTCATCCCCCCCCTCTCTCCGGGTTGCTTTACCTCGACGGATAGACACCATGCCCACCTCATATCATGCCCGCCGTCTCGACTGAGCTGCTCGTCATTTGCTGTCTTCTCCTCGCCAATGGCTTGCTGGCCATGGCGGAAATCGCCGTGGTCTCCGCCCGCAAAGCCCGCCTGCAAATCCTTGCAGACAAAGGGGATATTCGTGCCCGCAAAGCACTCGCCATCGCGGAGCAACCCACCCGTTTCCTCTCCACCATCCAGGTCGGCATCACCCTCATCGGCATCTTTGCCGGCGCCTTTGGCGGCGCCCGCCTGTCGGATGAAGCCAGCGACCTGATCGCCCAGATCACCCTCCTCGCCCCCTATGCCGATGTGCTGGGGATCGCGCTGATCGTTTCCTGCATCACGGTTGCCTCGGTCGTGGTCGGTGAACTGATTCCCAAACGCCTCGCCCTGCACAGTCCCGAGCGCGTGGCCATCGCCCTCACCGGGCCCATCGGCATCTTTTCCCGCATCGTCGCCCCGGTCGCCAATGCCCTCGCCTTCATCACCGACCGCGTGCTCCGGCTCTTCGGCATCAGCCAGCCGCAGGATGCACCCGTCACGGAGGACGAAGTGCGCAGCCTCATCCGCCAGGGCATTGATGCCGGCACGTTCCACCACGCAGAGGAACAGATGGTCGAAGGCGTGCTGTCGCTCGACCAGATGCCCGTCACCGCGCTCATGACGCCGCGGCCCAAGATCGTCTTCCTCAACCTCGACGACAGCGACGAGGTCAACTGGCGCAAGATCGTCACCAGCGGCCACTCCTACTTTCCGGTTTACCAGACCAGCCGCGATCAGGTCGTGGGCCTCGTCGCCGTGAAAGCCCTCTGGGCGCACTCCGCCATCGGCCTGCCCACGACGCTCAAAAACCTGCTCATGCCCCCGCTCGTCGTGCCCGAGACGATGACCGCCGCCACCCTGCTCGAACAGTTCAAGAAAAGCAGCCGCCACCTCGCCATCATCAACGACGAATTCGGCACCGTGCAGGGCCTCGTGACCCTGAAGGACGTGCTGGAGGCCATCGTCGGCGACCTGCCCGACTCCGGTCAGCGCAGCCAGCCCGCCACCAAGCAGCGCGAAGACGGCTCCTGGTTGATTGATGCCACCCTGACCGTCGAAGAGCTCAAGGAACTGCTCGGCGTGGCCGGCGACCTCCCGCACGAAGACTCCGCGGACTTCCAGACTCTCGGCGGTTTTGTGATGACACATTTCGGCCGCATCCCGGCCGCCGGCGATTACTTCGAATGGGACGGCTGGCGCTTCGAAGTCGTGGACATGGACCGGCACCGCATTGACAAAATGCTGCTCACCCGCGTCTCCACCCCCGCGACCCAGGAGACGCCGTCCGCCTGACCGGTTTGCGAACAACTTGTGGGCAAGAACCTGTTGCCAATCCCGGCAGCCAGACCGACGGTGACCGCGCCGCCATGAGCCACCCATGCACGACCCCTTCACCGGACAACCCACCTGCATCCAAGGCGGGCAGCTTCCGGACGACGCCCGGCGAAGCACGCTTCACGACGATCACCGGCGAAGACTGGAAGCGCTCAATCGTTTCGTCACGGCAGCGGCGCGCGTCGGCATCGGCACGGATCCGGACGATGACCTCGTCCACTGGGAACCCGACGAAGTAGGCCTGCTGGCCGCCGCCGACCCGCTCTGGCGGGAGCTGGATGAGGCGGCGCACGCCTTCCGCGCCACCCTGCCACTGCTGGCGCTGGAGGATTTCGGATTCCCTCCCGACGTGGAGGACCTGCTCGGCGAAACCGGGCCGCGCCTGCGCCCGATCAGCAGCGGCGTCGAGGCCACCGCCTTCGAGGCGGCGGACCACTCCATCTACAAGTTCTTCATGCCGCGCGAGGACGGCCGCATCGGCGGCAGCTTTTCCTTCCACCGGGGAGAGGAGACCGCCCTGCTGGCCGTCGCCAGCGACGGCAGCTACCGCGCCATGCTGGAAAAATTCGACCTCATTCTGCGTCTCGACGGCATGCCCATCGAAGTGCTGGGAGTCACGCGCCGCGAAGGCATCCTCATCACCAAACAGACCCTCGGCGAACGCCTGCCCGAAGGGGCCGACACCTCCGCCCTCCAGCCCCCCGCGCTCATCCCCATTCCCGCACGTTTTCTGCGCGCCCACCGGGATCATCCCCGGCTTTTCTTCCGGGGCAACGAACCCTGGCTGGTCGCCGACCTTCACGCCAAGAACCTCGTGCGCGCGGCCGATGGCCGCCTGCGCGCCATCGATCTGCTCGCCGCCCCGCTGCCGCCCGTCCTCATCGCGAGCGAACCCCTGCTCGCCAACTGGCTCGAACGCGTGCGCCTCAACCCGCAGGCTCCCGCCCTGCCGGAAGCCCCGGACGATGAACTGTAAACCCTGCCGGCTTACTGCGCGGCGATCACCTTCAACACATCCTCCGCCTGGCGGCTGGTCGAGGCACTGTGGTCGGCCCAGATGATTTTGCCGTCCTTGATAAGAAACGCCTGACGGCGCGCCGCCTTCGATCCCGGATAAGAGGGCACCCCGAAAGCCTGCATCACCTTTTGCTCCGTGTCCGCCAGCAGCGTGAACGGAAAATGCTGCGCCTCCTTGAACTTGCGCTGCGCCTCCACCGTGTCGGTGCTGACCCCGATCACCGCCACCCCCTTCGCGGTCAGCTCTTCATACGCATCGCGCAGCGAGCAACCCTGCGCCGTGCAACCCGGCGTATCCGCCTTCGGATAGAAATAGACCAACGTATAAGTGTGCCGGGCATAGACATCACCGAGCGCAAGCGGCGTGCCGGCTTCGGTCGGCGCGGTGACATCGGGCGCAACGGCTCCCGCGATCAAGGGTTCGGCTTTGGAGAAAAGGGACATGGCGAAAAAAATAATCGGGGCGATTACGGGGCGAAGGTTCATACGTATGCAGTCAACCGGTTGCCCGTAGTTTTGCAAACTCAGGCGGGGGACAGCACCCGCGCCGCCACCTGGGCCTTCAGGCAGAGCTCGGCCGCCTTGAAGGCGTGCGCCTGTGTCATCGCCTTCTCCGTGCGGTTGAGACAGTCGAGGATGAGCTCGCCGAAGAAGCGGAAACCGACCTGCCCCGCGACGTTGATGAACTTCTCGCCCGCATTGTCCACGAGGATGAGGTTGTCGCCTTGGGCATCGCGCCCGACATCGAGGTATTTCCGCAGCTCGATGTAACCTTTGGTGCCGAGGATGATCGTGCGGCCATCGCCCCAGGTGCGCAGGCCGTCGGGCGTAAACCAGTCCACGCGGATGTAGTTCGACGCGCCGTTGTCGCCGACAAGCGAGGCTTCGCCGAAATCCTCCAACTCGGGCGTGTCGGGATTGGCAAAGTTGCCCACCGCGGCATTCGTCACGGTCGCATCGGTGGCGCCGCTGTAATGCAGGAACTGTTCAAACTGGTGGCTGCCGATGTCGCAGAGGATGCCGCCGTATTTCTCCTTCTCGAAAAACCAGGCCGGCCGCGAAGACTTGCTCAAGCGGTGCGGTCCCAGCCCGAGCACCTGAATAACCCGGCCGATCGCGCCGCCCTGCACGAGATCACCCGCGTGCATCGCGCTCTCCACGTGCAGCCGCTCGCTGTAGTAAACCATGTATTTGCGCCCGGTCGCGCGCACCGCCGCCCGCGCCTGCTCCAGTTGCGCCATTTCCGTGAACGGCGTCTTGTCGGTGAAGTAGTCCTTGCCCGCCTGCATCACACGGCAGCCGAGCGGGCCGCGGTCGCACGGCACCGCCGCCGCCGCCACGAGCTTCACCTCCGCATCGTCGAGAATCTCATCGAGGCTGCGCGCCACTTTCACCTGCGGCTGGGCTTTCCGAAACGCCTCCACCTTCGCCGGATCGGGATCGTAAACCCATTTCAGCATCCCGCCCGCCTCGTTGAGCCCGTTGCACTGACCGTAGATGTGCCCGTGGTCCAGATGCGCCGCCGCGTAAACAAATTCACCGGATTGCACCACCGGCCGGGGCTTTCCCTGCGGGGCGTAGTTCATGCCATCGGAGTTTTGCGCCATGCCGACCAGCAGGCACGCCGCCCCCATCCGAGTCAATTACCCTGCCCGGAAAAATCAGCCACAGATGACCGGACGATGGGCCTGTTTATCCGTGCCATCTGTGGCTAAAGGATCTGGGTATGGACGGACCGGCAAATTACTCCATGCTCTCGTTTTATGGCATCATCAACCGCACTTGGCTTCGGCATTATCGGCAGCGGCATGATCGCCGATTATCATGCCCGCGCCATCCATGACGCCGCCGGCGCGCAGCTCGTCGGCGTGGCCGGGCGCAACGCCGCCACCGCGCGCGCCCTCGCGGAAAAACACGGCGCCGCCTTTCACACCACTGACGTCAGCGCACTCATCGCCCGCGATGACATCCAGGTGCTCTGCATCACCACCCCGAGCGGCGCCCATCTCGAACCCGCGCTCGCCGCCATCGCCGCCGGCAAGCATGTCGTCATCGAGAAGCCGCTCGAAATCACGGTCGAGCGCGTGGATGCCCTCCTCGCCGCCGCCCAAAAGGCCGGCGTGGTGGTGGCCCCGATTTTCCAGGCCCGTTTCGGCGCGGGTGCGCAACGCATCAAAGCCGCCCTCGAGGCGGGGCGCTTCGGCCGGCTCGTGCTCGCCAGCGCCTACGTGAAGTGGCACCGCAAACCCGAGTATTACCAAGGATGGAAAGGCACGCTCGCGCTCGATGGCGGCGGCGCGATGATGAACCAGGCCATCCACGGCATTGACCTCCTCCAATGGTTCGCCGGCCTGCCCGTCGAAGTCTCCGGTCAGAAAACCCGCCGCGTGCACACCGGCATCGAAGCCGAGGACACCGCGGTCGCCGCCCTGCGTTTTACCCATGGCGCGCTCGGCACCCTCGAAGCCACCACGGCGGCATTTCCCGGCTGGTCGCGCCGGATCGAGCTTTGCGGCGAGCACGGTTCCGTCTGCCTGGAAGACGACACGATCACCCGCTGGGAATTCCGTGAAGCCCGGCCCGAGGACGCCACCATCCGCCGCGCCGCCGCCGACACTGCGATGGGCTCCGGCGCGAGCGCGCCCAACGCCATCAGCCACCAGGGCCACCTGCGCCAGATTCAGGATCTCGTAAACCACCTGCGCGACGGCACCCCGCTCGGCATCAACGGCCCCGAGGCCCGCCACGCCGTCGCCCTCATCCGCGCCCTCTACGAATCCGCCGAGCACCGTGCGCCCGTGTTGCTGTAACAAAAACGCCTCCTCTGCTGCTGGCAACCTGGCGTGAGCATACCCTTTGCACCAAAACCGCTAAAAAAACGCAGCCGGCCTCCGCACGATCCCCCGCTTCATCGCCTGTTTTATCCAGTAGCAAAAACCGTGGCCGCACTCGGCAAGCCTGCCCACCAAGTGCAGATTTATGAATCGCCCTTGCCGGCCGGGCAGGCGGGGATATTACCCTAGCCGTGGTCATGAATTCATGCGCCCTGTCCGCCCGAGGCGGACAATCACGTCCCTGTGCCCGTCGTGGCGCACAGCGGCGTCCGCATGGCCACACTCGCCCTTTCACCACCGGCTTTACCCTGGTCGAGGTGATGATGGCCTCCACGCTTCTGCTCGTGGGCTTCGTGGGCTTGATCAGCGCGATCGGCATCAGCGCCAACAGCATGGCCCATGCCCGCCAGCAAACCCTGGCCACCCAGATCCTGACCCACGAAATCGACCGGGTGCGCTTCATCATCGATAACAAGCCCACCACCTGGGAAGCCATCAGCGCCGCGACCGCAGGCAGCGTTACCCTGAACATCGACAGTCAGTTCGACTGGGCGAAGGATTCCTCCGGCGATACCTATTATGGCGCCCGTTACACGCTGACCCGCCACTTTACCAATCCCAACCCCGCCGCCGATCTGCGCGAGGTCAACTTCACTGTGACGTGGACGATGAAGAGCACCAGCTACTCGCGCCGCTACTCCACCTATCTGGGCAAGAACGGCCTGTATCTCTCGCACCAACGTTCGTGAGCCTCCCCGCCTCCAGATCCCGCGCCGGTTTCACCCTGGTCGAACTGATCATCGGCATCAGCCTGTCGTTCATGGTCATGGGGGCCTTGCTTTCGAGCTACCTGTTCGTCGCCCGCAGCTTCACCCGCACCCTCGGGGTCAGCTCCGCCACGCAACCCACGCTGGAAAGCCAGGGCCGGCGGACGCTGATGCTTTTCCAACAGGACGCCACCCAGGCGCTGCGCATCAAAGGCGCGCCCAGCGCCACCAGTGTCACTCTGGAGATTCCCACGCCCACGGGCAGCGCGGAGGTGCGCTACCAATACAACCAGACCGCACAAACTCTCTCCCGCACGACTGGCGGCGTCACCACGGTCATCCACATCAATCTGCTGGATTGCCAATTCACCTATTACGACCGCTACGGCCGCCCCTACAGCTCGTTCGTGAACGCCCTGTCGGGCATAGACCAGATTGCCCTCTCGTTCAGCGCCCAGGCCGGCAACGCCGCCAACGGCACGCTTTCCGGCATTCACCGCGTGGCCTCATCGCGGCTGACCCTGCGCAACCGGCAACCCGCCTCCTGATGCGCGCGTTTTCCCGCCAACCGGAAGCCGGCTCGATCGTCCTGGTCGCCCTGTGCATGCTCGCCGTGCTGGGCATCGGTCTGACCGCCCACCTCGCCGTCAGTCAGCAGGCCTCCCGGCTGGCCCACCGCAACTACGCCGACGGCCTGAGCCGACAGCTCGCCGAGATGGGCCTGGAGCGCGCGCTGTGGGCCTTCAACCGCAACGACTGGAGCGGATGGAAGATCGACGGCACCACCGCATATTTTACCCACACCTTTCAGGCAGATAAATTCGGTGGAAATGGAATTATCGGCACCTTCAAAGTGCGTCTCGACGATTACCATGTCACTCAACTCGGCGCTTCTTGGTCTTCAGGCCAGACCTACGTCTTAGGCGATCTCGTCGGTTATAATGGCATTTGGTATCGCTGCCTGACTGGTCATACCGGTCACGCCAGCCGCCAGCCGCCGAACAGAAATTTTTGGGCGGAAGAGGGCACCCAATGGGAATGGGGCATTGGTCTAGCCTATAAAACTCAAGACCTAGTAAATCGTAACGGTGTCTGGTATCGCGCCAAATCAAACCACAACGCAACGGCTGGAAATGCCCCCCCCAACCCAACCTTCTGGGATACCATCGACGCGTTTTATACTTCGGCGCCTTGGCCGTATCCCTCTGAAGGCATTCTGCACACCAATTTAGGGAACAATAGTGGCATTGATGACTGGGCTCAACTGCGCAGTCCCTCGACTTGGAACTGGGCAGCCCCGATTTCATGGCGCTGGCGCGATGGAGTCACCTATACTTTCAACGACTTCGTTAACTACGAGGGCATTTGGTATCGTTGCACAACAACTCATACCAGCACCTGGTCCAACGAGCCCATCGATAACAACAGCCCATGGCGCCGGGTGGAGAGCCAGTGGGCTTGGAGCTCAACGGAGAACTACAAAATCAACGATGTCGTCTATCGCGGCGGACGCTGGTATCGCTGCCTAATCGCCCACAGTAATCAACAACCGCCCAATACCACTTATTGGTCGGACACTCCACTCGCCACGATCGCGTGGAGCAGAACCCGCAGCTACGCAGTCAACAGCATCGTCAGCCATGGTGGCACTTGGTATCGCTGTATCCAGTCCCACACCGACAGAGAGCCACCCAACACCACCTATTGGACGCCGGCCCCGGTGATTTATGTTGAAGGCAGCGCCGCCATCCCCGGCAGACAAGCCGTCACAACCCAATTGCGCGCCACCCTCGGTGTGGCCTCGCTTTTCCCCAACGCCGTGGCGGCCTCGGAACGGGTCAATTTCAGCAGCGGCACCACTGGTGGACTGATCGACAGCTATGATGCGACCGCCGGTGACTACAATCAAACGTCCGCACCGTTTTCCGCCTCCTCCCCGAATCGTACCGCCTTGGCCACCTTGGCCGGCGGCAACGCCTCCAGCAATGCCGTGATGTTTACCCAAGGGACGCTACAAGGCTACGTCGCAGCCCCTCCTGCCGTAACCCCTCCACACAATCCCCAAGCTGCCTTTGGTAGCGGTGCCATTGTGAGAGGCGGCTCCACCGGCTCTGGAGTTGATAACTCCCGGATCAGCCGGAGTCCCTACATCCCTCGTCATAGTCTGCAGTCCGTGACCGGAGGAACCACCCTGTCCGTCAGCAGCAATAGCACAACAACCATTGGCACACCGGGAGCAACGACCCCCTCCATTTACGTAATAAACGGCAATCTAGATCTCAATTCCGGAGGCCTGCTCAGAATCATCGGTCCAGTCGTGCTCAATGTAAAAGGGCGGCTTTACACCAACGGCGGTCTGATCGAAATCAGCCAAACCGGTTCAGCCACGATTCACTTTTCCGGACAGCTTTACGTGGGGAGCAGCACATCCAGCGGTATAGACAATAAAACCAAAGACCCCAAGAAACTCACATTGATCGGAACCAGCACGGCCAACACCTCCGACTCTCATTACCTGTGGTCCAGAATTCCCTTTTACGGCACCATTTATATGCCGAACGCCCACCTGACCATTTGGAACAATGTTGAAATTTTCGGAGCCCTGTCGGCCAGAAACATCACTTTTCCTTACAAGCCGACCCTCCACTACGACACCTCGCTGCAGCATGTGCACACCTCCGGCACGGAATCCCCCTATCTGATCAGGGAATGGCGGGAGCTGCTCACAGATGCAGAGCGTATCTCCTTCTGAAAACCTGCGCCGCCCGGGGCCGCTTCAATTCTTAGTCTCGCCTTGAGCGCCGCCCGGACTATTCCCTGAGTCAGCCATTCATGTCCCTGCTCAAACGTAAAGCGCGCGGCGGCGTGCTCTTCAATCTCACCAGCAACTTCCTCCAGCTGGCCCACATCGGGCAACTGGAAGAGTCGCCGCTGGTCCTGCAGGAATTCGCCGAGCTGGATCTCGACCATCCCCAATCCTGCACGGAATGGCTGCAACGTAACCTCGGGGATCTCCGCCGCGGCCAGTATTACCAGGGGTATTGCAGCTTTCATCCGCCCGAGCGTGTGCTCATCCGCGAGATCATCACCCCGCGCCGCCTCAGCGAACCGGGCTATCTGGCGGGCATCCTGGCCGATCACGCCCGCGTCAGCACCACCCGGGACTGGCTGGTGACGGCCCTCAGCCCCCAGGATGGCGCGCCCCTGCCCACCGATGGCAATCCCCGCCACGCCCTGATCTTTGGCCTGCCTTACACCGCCATCCGCCGGGCACAGGAACTCCTGCTCGACTTCGGCATCCGGCCGCGCCGGCTGGAAGTCGGCACCCTGAGCCTGCTCGGCAGCCTGTCCCGCCACCGGTTGCAGACCGGCTACGCGCACGCGCTGGCCGTATGCGAGATCGAGCACACCCAGACCCGCCTCTACATTGTCGCCAAGGACGGGGTGCATGTCCTCAATCCACTGCCCCACGGTCTTCTCTCCATCACCGAAACCGCGATGAAGGAGCTGAACACACCCGATGTCTTCACCGCCCGCCGCCTGCTGGAGTCGCCCAACGAGGAACTCATCGCCCACGGCCGCAAGCTCACCCGCATCCTCTCCCGGCACTTCAAACCCGCCGTGGATCACTTTGAATTGAAGACCGGGCACCGGATCGACGCCCTGCACTGCGCCCACCTGCCCACCGCCCTCAGCTGGCTCGCCCCCGCCCTCGGTGCCGCCGTGGACTTGCAACTGGTCGAGCCCGACCCGGCCACCCTCATGGCGGAAGCCGGCATCCAGTCCCCCGACGCGCCCCTCGGCCCTAACTGGCTCTCCAGTCTGAGCCTGGTCTCCTCCCTCGTCCCACCCGCCAACGCCACCTCATGAGCTCGGAAGGCAATCCCCTCGACCTCAGCGTCCACTGGCACGTGGACTGCCGCCTCGTGGCGGAACTGCCCGAGGACAGCGTCGTCGGCACCCGCTTTCTCATCAACGCCGGCATCGGCACGGCCACCGTCGCCATCCTGCTGGGCACGATCTGGCTGGCCTACGTCAACCTCGCCACCCGCGAAACCATCCGCGACTGGGAACACCGCATCGCCGACCGGCGCAGCGAGATCACCGAGGTCGAAAACCTCCAGCTGGCCTTCAACCGGGAATCCACGGCCATTGATGCCGCCTACGACCTGATCCACAGCCCGCTTGTTCTCACCGATTTTGTCCAGCAAGTGGGCCGCGCCCGGCCGGACCTCATGGTCATCGATCTCATCGAGCGCTCCAGCAACATCCTGATCCTGCGCGGCAGCCTGCGTGAATCCTCCGAGCGCGCCAGCCGCCTGCTCGGCGCCTACGTGCAGCAGCTCAAGGACAACCCCGCCGCCAGCGCCCCCTTCCAGGACATCGTGCTCACCAGCATCGAGCGCATCAGCGAGAGCGACCAGATCCGCTTCGAAATCACCTTCCGCTTCAAGCCGGAGGGCCGGCCATGATCCGCGAGTTCCTCTACACCCTGCGCCCGCTGCTCAACCGCTACCTGTTCGCCGCATGCTGCGTGGGCGTCAGCCTCGCGCTGCTGCTCGCGGCCACCTTCCTCTGGCTCGACCAGCGCACGCTCAACACCCGCCTGCAGGCCCGCTCCAGCGAGGGCGAGGCCGTGCTCGCCGCCCTCGCCGCCGGCCCCGCCCTGCGCGATGCGCTGACCCGCGTGCGCACCACCACGGCCCGGATCAACGAGAACCTCGTGATCGAGGCCAACCGCGCCGAAAACTACTGGTATTTCTACAACCTGGAAGAGCGCACCCAGGTCGAACTGCGCGACCTCAACCAGCTCTCCTCCCTCGCCGTGGCGGGTGAGGCCCGCTACAATGTCGTTCCCTACATCATGAAAGTCTCGGGATCCTTTGCCTCGGTCATGGCCTTTCTTCAAGGCCTCGAAAACGGACCCAAGCTGGCCAAAGTCCGCTCCTTCAGCCTCAGCCGCCTCGACTACGAAAAAATGCAGGTCACCCTGCAGCTCGAAGTCGCCCTCATTTCCAAGCCATGAAGCCCGGCTCGCTGCTCATTCTTTTTCTGGGAGTTTTCACCGCCGGCGCCACCGCGCAGTCCCTCACTCCCGTGGATCTGGCGCGGGTCAAGCGGGTGGATGATCGCATCAACGCCCTCTACGCCACGCGCAGCGGGTCGCCGGCGCCCATCAACCTCCGGCACAACCCCTTTCTCATCGGCAGCGCCCTGCCGCCGGAAACCCGCACCCCCACCGGCAGCGTGGAGCCCATGAGCGACGACGAACTCCTGCGCCGCGCCGCCGCCACCCTGCGCGTCAGCGGCTTCCTCGAAGTGGGCGGCCGCAAACGCCTCTCCATCAACACCGCCAACTACGCCGTGGGGGATGTGATCCCCGTCCGGCTGACCAGCGGGCCCGTCGTTCTCCGCGTGACCGATATCACCACCCGCAGCGTCACCCTCCAGCTCAACGCCGCGGAGTTCATCCTCTCTTTCTGAGAGGCTATCTGAATAGCCCCGCGAAAAGCGGCCAACCAGAGACAAGGCAGAGAACGCCCGATGGAAAGGTGGGCCGTGCGCTCCGCGCGCGGCAGTTTACGCGGGCAAACCGCATCCCTTCCTGCCGCGCGCGGAGCGCACGGCCACCTCGCCGAAGCGCGGCAGTTTATATCAATCGCCCGATGCTTTTAGACTTTGGCCACAGATCACACGCTTGAGCGCAGATAGGGTGCTTCTTAATCCGTGGCTATCTGTGTAACCCGTGGCTAAAAATTGAGCGCCTCGTATTCTGAAAGATCTAAATCCTACGTGCGTTTGGTATGAGAGGTGGCTCGTTTGCCCCGAAGCCACTGCCGCCTGTAGCCGGTCTCGCTGAGGCCGAATCGGAAGCAGCGCCCTTCCCCGACTGCCACAGCGAAATTCCTAATCTGCAGTTTTCCACTGAACCTCTCCGGTTGAGACCTATGCGCCTCCCGCCGTAGCCATGTGTAACAATACGGTGTCATATGCGGCGGCGATTGTTACTTTCGCCCTATGGCCGCTGGGCCGTCTGTCCCCTAGAGTGCAATTTGACCGTGGCTGGCTTCAAGCCGGCCACACCTACGGATCGTTTCATTCATCCGCTTACACACCACCATGACACCAAGCCTGCAACGATTGCTGCTCATCGCAGCCCTGCTCGGAGGCGCGTCCTACGCGTCGGCCCAACAAACGACTGAACCGGCAACCTCACCCAAGGAAATCGAGGACAACGCCAAACCCTCCGACAAGGTCGAAGAGGAGCGCGGCACCGTCCGCCTCGAAGCGTTGGAGGTCACCGGCTCCCGCATCCGGCGGGTGGATTTCGAAGGCCCCTCCCCGGTCGATGTCTACGACACCGAGTATATCCGGGCCACCGGAGCCATGACCTTGGCTGATTTCATGAATTACCTGCCGCAGAACTACACCGGCATTGGCGCCGGCCGCGGCAGTGCGCCTAATGAGCTCAATCCCGAGTTCGGCCAGCGCACGGAAACCTCCCTGCCCTTCACTAACTTCGTTCTCGGCGCCGCCAATTCCACGCCCGGTCAGACCGGTGTCTCCGGCGCCAGCCTGCGCGGCTTGGGTGCCGGCTCGACCCTGGTGCTGGTGGATGGCCGCCCGGCCGCCCGCTCCGGCGCCGGCAACCGCTCCACGGATTCCCGCCAGGGCTTTGTTGATCTCAACACCATCCCGCTCGGCATGGTTGAGCGCATTGAGGTTATCACTGACGGCGCCTCCGCGATCTACGGTGCCGATGCCGTCGGCGGCGTGATCAATGTGATCCTGAAGAAGAACTGGCAGGGCAACGAGCTGAGCGCCACCTTCAAAGGGGCAGAGCACGGTGGCGGCCGCGAGCGTTCCGTCACGCTCACCAGCGGTTTTGCCCACGGCAAACTCCGCGGCACCCTTTCCGCCACCTACTACGACCGGTCCGCCTTAAAGGCCTCCCAGCGTGATTTCTCCAACAATCAGGACCACTCCGGCATTGTTGTACACCAAGACCCGGTGACTGGTGCTCCCATCTACGGTCGCGATCTGCGATTGCTGTGGGGTTACCCCGCCGTCGTGCAAGCCTTCCCCTTGAACGGTGAATTTTCCGCTCTCCCTGGCGTCCGTGTCGTACTTGTACCTGAAGGAGCTACCGGCACACCCGGGATCAGCGGCTTCATTCCAACCCACACCATCATTCCTCCGGCCACAGTGGTAAACGCCTCCGGTCAGCGCCGCGGCAACACCGCCGAGTTCATTGATCTCATCCCCGAATCCAAGCGCTGGGGCCTCAATGGCAACTTCACCTACTCACTCACCGAGAAGATCGATCTCTACGGAAATCTGGGCTTTAATGATACCCGCGGTTTCTACAACACCCAGCCGGCGGTGTCTTCAGCCTCCGCCACCAGTGGGTTCGGCAATTTCGCCACCCGTGTACCTGCCGCTTTCAATCCCTTCAACCAAGATGTGATCGTCGGCATGATCCACTACGGCTTCGGTTCGGTCTGGCAAAAGACGCACACCAAGGCATTCAGCAGCCTCTTTGGTGCCCGCGGCCAGATCACCGACACCTGGGTGTGGGATTCCGCCGTCAGCTACCAGCGCAACGAGAACTTCCAGGTCTCCCGCCTCTTCAATGGCGCGGCCGTGTCCGCCCCGCTGGCCAACGGCACGCTCAATCCCTTCATTGATGCGCGCGCCGTCGGTGCTCCCGACCAATCCGCCGTCTATGAGACCATGGCACTTTACCCGACGATCCTGTCCAAGGGCCGCCAAGTCTCCTGGGATTTCAACGCCAACGGCGATATCGTCGATATCTGGGGCGGCCCGATTCAGGGCGCCTTCGGCGGGGTTTACACCAAGTTCGAAAACCAGCAGAACGCGGTCAACTACAGCACCGCGATCAACCCGATCGTCACCCGGTCCGATGTCACCGGCTCCGAGATCTCCCGTGCGGCGTTTGCCGAACTCTCCGTGCCCTTCTTTGGCAAGCCCAATGCCGTTCCCGGTCTCCGCCGTCTTGAGCTGAACCTCGCCGGGCGTTACGAAGATTATGGAAAAGCCGGCAGCACGACCGTGCCTAAGATCGGTTTCACCTGGGCACCCGTCCAGCCGCTGCTGCTTCGGGCCAACTTCTCCGAAGGCTTCCGCGCCCCGGCCCTCACTGAATATCAGGTGGCCAACACCACCTCGACCGCCACCTTGCTGGACCCCCGCCGCACCCCGCCCAGCACCACCGGCATCCAGGTCACGCGCGGTCAGAACTCAAACATCGCACCCGAAACCTCCCAGCACGAATTCTACGGTGCGATCTTCGAGCCGCCCTTCATCAAGGGTCTGACCCTGTCGGTGAACTACTACCGCACGACCCAGGAAAACGTCATCCAGACGCTGAGCGGCCAGGTGATCGTCAACAACGAGGCCATCTTCGGCGACCGCATCACCCGCGCCGCGGCCGATGCTAATGACATCGCTCTTGGCCAGCCCGGCCGCATCACTGGTGTTGACCTGACCTTCGTCAACTTCGGCAAGGTACAAAATGAGTCGCTCGACTTTGTCGTCGATTACATTCTCCCGTGGGAAGATTTCGGCCGCTGGCGCCTGAGCACCTCCGCCTCCAAGACCTTGAAGTCTACCCGCGAACTCGCCCCCGGCCAACCGGCCTTCGTGGATGAGGGTGATACCTTTGCCCCGCCGGAATGGCGCGTCAACGCGTCGATCTTCTGGAACCTCGGTCGCTGGAATGCCGCCTTGCTCTACACCTATACGGATGGGTTCAGTAGCAACCAAGCCGGCAATACCTTCACCCTCGATCAACCCGTGGCCTCAGCCTACAAGGTGGATGTGCGCGGTGGTTATGAATTCACCGAAGGTGTGTGGCGCGGCCACGGCAAAGGCCTGCGCGTGCAGGTCGGCGTCGGCAATGTCTTCGACAAAAAACCGCCTTTCGCCGACACGATCTTCGGCTACAATGGCGGCTTGCACGGCGGTTACGCGCTCGGCCGCAGCTACGAACTCTCGTTCATGCTGCCCTTCTGATCATCGGAAAAATCTTGTGTGTTGTGTGTGATCAAGGCGTCCGGGCTTCGGCCCGGGCGCCTTTTCTTTTTTGCGATTAGTCCTTTCGGCCCATAGCCCTTGGCCGATCCGTTCCGCTAGACTCATCCTCTTCATGTCCGCGACGACTCACCGCCCCCGGCCTCCCGTCCTTTCCCTCATCGGCAACACGCCGCTGGTCCCGCTGCAGTTTGCCGCGGAAAACCGCACGCTCTACGCCAAGGCCGAGTTCCTCAACCCCAGCGGCTCCGTGAAGGACCGGCTCGCCCTCTGCGTCATCGAGGACGCCGAACAGCGCGGCCTGCTCACCCAGGACTCCGTCATTCTCGAATGCACCAGTGGCAACACCGGCATCTCTCTCGCGATGGTCGGCGCCGCGAAAGGCTACAAGGTCAAGATCCTCATGAGCGACACCGCCAGCGTGGAGCGCCGCTACCTCATCCAGCAGTTCGGCGGCGAAGTGCAGCTCTTCAAGGCCACCCAGGGCTACGGCACCGGCATCCAGCTTTCCAAGGACATGGCCGCGGCGGACGCCCGCTATTTTCTGCCCCGCCAGTTCGAAAACGAACTCAACGCCCAGGATCACGAGGAGCACACCGGCCGGGAAATCCTCTCCCAGATGCACGGCCTCGTGGACGCCTTTGTCGCCGGCTACGGCACCGGCGGCACCATCACCGGCTGTGGCCGCGCCCTGCGCGCCGCCAATCCCCAGACCAAGATCTACGCCATGGAGCCCGCCGAGGCGGCCATGCTTTCGGGCGAAATGCCCTGCTGTCATTTCATCGAGGGAGTCGCCGGCGGCTATGTGCCCCCGCTGCTGCGCTCCGCGCACATTGATGCGCCCATCAAGGTCGGCAGCAACACCGCGCTGGAAATGACGCGCCGCCTCAACCGCGAGTTCGGCCTCCTCGTGGGCACCTCCAGCGGCGCCAATGTCGCCGCCGCCCTCCGGGTGGCGCAGGACCTCGGCCCCGAATCCCGCGTCGTCACCATCCTGTGCGACCGGGCCGAGCGTTATTACTCCACCCGGCTCTTTTCCCGCGAAACCTCCGCCAAGGAATAAACGTCTCTCCATTTGCGCCCTCCTGTGAGTGCGCTCTCCTTTCCACCATGAAGTTCGCCCGTCTTTCCGCCCTTTGCGCCCTCGTCCTGGCCCTGTTTCTGCCCGCGAGTGTCTCCGCCCAAGTCAAAGCCACGCTGGTCAGCAGCGTCACCTCCGTCCAACCGGGTGAATCCTTCGAAGTCGCGCTGCGCCTCCAGCACGACGGCCACTGGCACACCTACTGGATCAACCCCGGCACCGGGCTGGCCACGAGTCTCTCCTGGACGCTCCCCGCGGGCTTCACCGCCAGCGATATTCATTGGCCCACCCCCAAGGTGCTGCGCGATGCCGCCGGCTACGTCACCGGCAACGGCTATGAAGGCGACATCCTCCTGCCCGTCACCCTGACCGCTCCCGCCGATCTGGCGCCCGGCGGCACCGTCGCCCTGAAGGTCTATGCCGAATGGCTGATGTGCGACGAAGTCTGCATGCCCGGCGACGCCACGCTCACGCTCACCCTGCCCGTCACCGCCGCCGCGCCGGCGGCCGACGCCACCTTCGGCCCGCGCATCGCGGCCACGCTCGCCGCGCGGCCGCGCACGGATGCCGCCTGGGAAGTCGGTGCCACCCGCGCCGGCAAGACCATCACCCTGACGGTCACGCCCACCGCCGGCAGCAGCGCGCATACGCCCGCCGGACTGCACTTTTTCGCCGACGACAATCTCGTGGGCTACGACCTGCCCCAGACGGTCACCGCCAACGGTCAGGGCGGGTTTGTCCTCACCCTCTCCGCCTCGCCCGAGGCGCCCGACGATGCCAGCCGGCTCACCGGTATCCTTGCCGCCAGCAATGGCTGGCTGGCCGATGGCTCCCTCCCAGCGCTGCGTGTGGACATTCCCTTCGCCGGCGGTGAAAGCGCCGCCGGCACGGTAGCCGGCCCCACCGCCACGCCCGCCAGCAGCTCCACCAGCCTGGCCGGCACCCTCCTCCTCGCCTTCCTCGGCGGCCTCATCCTCAACCTGATGCCCTGCGTGTTTCCCGTGCTCGGCATCAAGATCCTCGGGTTCGTCAACCAGGCCGGCAGCGACAAACGCAAAGTTATCCTCCACGGCCTGGTCTTCACCCTCGGCGTGCTGCTCTCCTTCTGGGCGCTGGCCGGCGCGCTGGCCGTGCTTCGCGCCGGCGGCGATCAGCTCGGCTGGGGCTTCCAGCTCCAGTCACCCGCCTTTGTCTTCGCCCTCGCCGTCCTCCTGATGGTCTTTGCCCTGAACCTGAGCGGACTCTTCGAATTTGGCCTCGGGGCCACGGGCGTCGGCGCGGGACTCCAGATGAAGGAAGGCTTTGGCGGCTCCTTCTTCACCGGGGTGCTCGCCACCGTGGTCGCCACGCCCTGCTCCGCGCCCTTTCTCGCGCCGGCGCTCGGCGCCGCCCTCGCCATGCCGGTGAGCGAATCCTTCCTCGTCTTCACCGCCATCGCCATCGGCCTCTCCGCCCCTTATCTCCTGCTCTCGATCTTCCCGCAGGCCATCAAGGTCCTGCCCCGCCCCGGCGCATGGATGGAGACCTTCAAGCAGTTCATGGCCTTTCCGCTCTACGCCACCGTCGGCTACCTCATCTGGGTGCTGGCCGGGCAGACCACTGAAAGCGGCATGCTCCTCGCCCTCTTCGGCCTCGTCGTCATCGCCATGGGCGCGTGGTTCTACGGCCGGTGGCGCGCCCCCGGCGCCTCGGCCGGCCGCGCCCGCTTCGGCCTGCTGGCCGGCTTCGGCCTGCTCGCCCTCGGCGGCTGGATCGGCTGGCCCACCCCGCCCGCGCCGACCGAGATCGTCTGGGAGACCTGGAGCGAGGAAGCCGTGGCGAAATACCGCCGCGAAGGCCGTCCCGTCTATGTGGACTTCACCGCCCGCTGGTGCGCCACCTGCCAGACCAACAAGAAAATCGTCTTCAGCTCGGGTGAAGTGCTGAAGTATTTCGCCGACACGAACGTGGTCGCCCTCAAGGCCGACTGGACCAACAAGGACCCGAAGATCACCACCGAACTCGCGAAATACCAGCGCAGCGCCATCCCCTTCAACGTCATCTGGCTGCCCGGTCGCGACGAAGCCGTCATCCTCCCCGAGCTCCTCACCCCCGGCATCGTCCTCGACGCCTTCAAAGGCTGATCCCGCCCTAAACCAGGTGTCACGCCTTGCGTGACACCTGGTTTGGGCGCGCCACCGGACGGACTGGATGAGGTGCGGAGTCGGGAGTGCCGGCAAGCCGGGCTCAGCGCAGCAGGGAGATCAGTTTCGCCCGGCTGGTGATACCCAGCTTGGCAAAGATGGACTGGAGCTGGTTCTTGATCGTGCCGACGCTCTTGTGGAGCTGGTTCGCGATCTCTTCGTTGCCGAGACCGTCGCGCACCAGCAGGGCGACCTCGCGTTCGCGCGGGGTCAGCTTGGCCAGCACAGTCATCTGGCGCTGCTCCGACGCGGTGCTCGGAGCGTTGAGCACGGCATGGTTGATCAGCTGGGCGAAAAGATAGGGCCGCGTCAGCAACGGGTCGTCGAGCGTCACCAGACTCAGATCGGCCTGCAAGGCGGGTTGTTCCGGATGCACAAGCCGGCGGCGGAGCTGACCGAGGCCGCCGGAGGGAACCAAGGCCTGCGCAAAATGCTCGGCCAGCAACTCATCGTAGGCTTCAAGAAACGCGGTGGGGATGGAGAACACCGCGCGGCTGTTCATCCGGTGCGCGGCCTCGGGCCCGAGGTTCCACATGGCGCAGGCGTCAAAGGCCTCGGGGTTGGCGAACACCACCTCGCGCTTGGCGTTCACCAGCAGCACGCCCTGAGGGAGCAGATTGATGAACTGCTGGAGCGTGCTGCGGCAGACACGCTCTTCCTCCTGCTTCTCGATACGCCGGAGGGTGCGGTCGAAAATCGGGTGCAGATCGAGCAGGAGGTTGATTTCACCGCGGGAGAAAGCCGGCTGGGCAAAGGCGCGGCGCAGCACCATGATGCTCTTGCGTTCGCCTTTTTCCCAGGTGGCCAGGCCGACCAGTTTATCGAAGCCTTCGGCCCGCAGCACTTGCTGGTAGAAGTCGCTCTGCTTCCGCCGCCCGGGGTCGGAAGGCAGCACATCCTCAAGGTTGTAGAGTTTGATGCCGGGGTGGTCGTTCAGGTAGGCGTGCGTCGGCGTAAGTTTGGCGCGCGCGCGCCACCACTCCGCCGAGCGCTGTGAAGGCTGCGAATGCAACGTGAGCGCACCGGGAACCTTTTCCTTCGCATCGAGGAAGAGTGTCGTGGAGTGCTGGGAAGGAAACGCCGCCTGCAGAAAAGCGCGCAGGGCCGACCAGAAGGCCGTGACATTCGAGGCGGTTTCCAAATCCACCAACGGCCGGTGCAGCACCGGATCGGTGATCTGCATCGACCGGTCGGAAACCTGGATGCTGGCGGAAGACTTGGGCACGACGGCCCGAATCCTTGCAGGAATCGGGCCGGAATGACCAGCGTATCAGTGGATTTTTTTAGGGCGCAGGACAGCCGGAGCCATCACCCGCGCAGGGCGGCACGCCGCTTGAGGTCGGCCTCGGCCTTTTCCAGGATGGCGGGGTCCACCTTGACCCCGGCCTTGGCCAGCGCGGCGTCGAGGATGACCTCCCCTTTCCGGTAGCCGATGACGATATCCACAATCCGCCCTTCGCGGTCGATGATGAACTGGGTGGGAATGCCGCTCACCCCGTAGAGTGCCAGCGACGCACGCTCGGGCTTCCGCTCGGCGGCATCGTGGGAGAAGTGGATGTCGGGATACTTGGTCTGATTCTCCGGCACCCAGCGCTCGAACGCCGCGCGGGCGTCACTCGTACCCGAGGCGAGCACCACGACGCCCTGATCCTTGTATTGGGCGGCGACTTCCTGGGTGTGCGGGAAGGCGGCGATGCAAGGGCCGCACCACGTCGCCCAGAAATCGAGGATGATCACCTGCCCGCGGTAATCGGACAAACGCACATCCTTGCCGGCCAGATCCTGCGTGACAAAATCAGGCGCCAGCGCGCCGATCTTGATCATCTCGCGGCGGGGCTCGGGCGCGGCCGGCTTGGTCTCCTCCTTGGTGAAAACCTTGGCCGGCATGTCCTCGGGCGCGAGCTTGATGCCGGCGCGGAGCAACAGGTTGGCCAGTGAATCCTTGGAACTCTGGCCGGCGCCACCGAAGAAGCCGACCATCCGGCCCTGGGCATCGATCACCAGATTGTGCGGCACCGGAGCCATCGCACCGCCGGTGAGCTGCAGCGGCACCGTGCGGGGGAAATAGGCGCTCGAAGCCTGACGGAAGGCCGCGGCCTCTTCATCGGACAATTCATCCATCGGCTTGGGCGGGCGCGGCGGCGCGCCCGCCGGATCGGAATATACGGGGAAGCTGAACTTGCCGGTGTTGGCCTCGCGCCACGCGTCCACCTGCTCGCGCCCCGCGTAGGAGGCGAGGTTCACAAAAAGCACGCCTTGGTCGGCATACTTGCGCGCCCAGGCATCATTGAAAGCGAGCATATCGGTATTGCCCTGGCCCGGCGGCATGAAGACCGGCACCACACCAACACTGAGCACGACGGTCTTGCCCCGGCCGAGCTCGGCCAGGCTCACCTCGTTGCCCTCCGCATCGAGCAATTTCGCATCCGGCACCGGCGAGCCGGCTTCCAACTGGCCGAATTTCTCGGAGAATCGCGGACGGGGGCCGGCATTTGCTTCCTCCGCCGCCGCCCGCTGGCGGGCGCGCTCGCGCTCGGCCGCCGCCGCGAGCTGCTCACGGCCCTTGGTCGCAACGGCTTCATCCACCTTCACGCCCAAGCCGGCCAGGGCCGCCTCGGTCCGCGCGTCATTCTTGCCGCCATTGCCCACAATGACCGCGGCGATCTTGCCGTCGCGGCCGATGACAAACTGCGTGGGGATGCCCGTGACGCCATAAAGCTTGGACGACGCACGCTCCTCAAAGGTCTCCGACCCGCGCTCATTCAAATCGAAGGCCCAGACCATGTCCGGGTATTTCGGCTGATTCCGGGGGATCCACTCCTTGAATTTTTCGATGGTGTCGCTCGTGCCCGAGGCGAGAAAGACCACGTCCTGATCCTTGTATTGGGCGGCGATCTCCTGCGCATGCGGGAAGGAGGCGATGCAGGGACCGCACCACGTCGCCCAGAAGTCGAGGATGACGATTTTGCCCGCGTAATCCGCGAGCCGCACTTCCTTGCCATCAACATTCTGCATGACGAAATCCGGGGCGATCGCCCCGACGCCGAGGGTCGCCCGGCGCTGAGCTCCGGCCGGAGCCGGAGGACTCGGCCGGATCGCTCCCATGGGGATGCTCTGGGCGGCGGGCGCGGCAGGCGCGCCTTCCACCTTCACGCCGGCCTTGGCCAGCAGCGCATTCAACACGGGCGCGGAGCGCGGCCCGGCGCCGATATAGCCGCCCACGAGAACGCCATCCTTGTCCACCACGGCGAAGGCGGGATACATGCCGATCCCGAATTCCATATGGGCCACCCCTTCCATGAAGGCGCGACCGGCAGGATCCCAAGCCAGGGTGTAACCCGGTTTCGCTTTGGCAGCAAAGGCATCAAACTGCTCACGGGCCATGGCGGTGCCGACAGCCAGAAACTCCACGCCCTGGCCGCGGTGTTTCTCAAACGCCTCAACCGCATACGCCTCGGGACCCCGCTCGGAGTGGCTGAAAAAGGTGACCAGGGTGACCTTGCCCTTGAAATCAGCCATGCGGACAGCCTGACCGCTCACGCCTTGCACGGAGAAGTCGGGCATCGGCTCGCCCGCCTTGAGCGAACCCAGTTTGTCGGCAGAAGCACCCGCAGGGCGCATGCCGCCCATCATCGGCACACTGCCCGCCGGCTGGGCCGGGGTTTTCCGGACCGCAGGAATGGAGCTCGGGCCATCGGTTTTTTCCGGAGGAAGGTGCGAGGTGTCGATGGACAGCCCGCCTTTGGCGAGCAAACGGGTGACGCGCGGATTTTCGCTGGGACCACCGCCGCTGGCCTGGCCCACGAGCCGGCCTTCCCGATCAATCAGGAAAAGCGTGGGGAACCCCCGCACACCATAATGCGTGTTGAAGACCGATTCGCTCCAGTTGCGGCCCGCCGGATCATGCGCGGTGATGAACTTGTAGCGGTCCTGATTGCGCTGCACCCAGCCGTCGTAGTTCTGGCGGGTATCCGAAGCGCACACCGCAAGGATCACCAGGCCTTCATCGGCAAATTTTTCCGCCAGCGAGCTCTGGTGCGGCATCGAGGCGATGCATGGCCCGCACCAGGTGGCCCAGATGTCCACCAGCACCAGCTTGCCGCGAAAATCGGAGAGCTTCATCTCGCGGCCATCCGGGCCGATCACTGTAAAATCCGGGGCCAGCTCACCCTCCTTGAGGGCAGCTGCCGTTGCGCCGGCCGCAGGGGCCGGAACCGTTTCCGTGGCGGCCAGCCACGGCAGAAAGAAGGAAAGCGCCGCGCCCAGGGCGAGACGACGAAACAGTGAGACGGATTTCATAAATCGAATGGGGATGGAATACGACGCGGGGAGACCAAGATGAGGAGCCTGCGTTACGGGTTAAGACGACACTGAGACGGGCACGGTAACAGACCGGTTCCGGCACAACCATAGGCAAAAAGTAACAACCCGCCCCAAAAAACGTGCTTTTTGTCACCGGCATCGCAGATTCGCGCCGCATGTCTCACCCCGCCCACTCCCGCGCGATCGGCCAATTGCTGCTGGCGGCGCTTTTCTGGAGTCTGGGCGGGCTGCTGATCAAATCGGCCGACTGGCCACCGCTGGCCGTGGCCGGCGGAAGAGGCCTGGTCGCCGCCCTCTTCCTGATTCTGGCGAGCCGGAATCTGCGGTTCACCTTCTCCCCCGTACAGGTGATCGCCGCTCTCGCCTATGCCGGCTGCACCGTCCTTTTTGTGGTCGCAACCAAGCTCACCGCCGCGGCCAACGCCATTTTGCTGCAATACACCGCCCCCGTATGGATCGCGCTCTTCGGCGCCTGGTTTCTCGGTGAGCGCGCCCGCCGGCTCGATTGGATCATCATCGCGATCACCCTCGCCGGCATGGCCCTGTTCTTCGGCGGCGGTCTGGAGCTGGGCGGCGCCCTCGGCAACCTGGCCGGCATCCTGAGCGGAGTTTGCTTCGCCGCGATGACCATCGCGCTGCGCCGGCAAAAGGACGGCTCGCCGGTGGAGTCCATCATCCTGGGCAACCTCATTGCCTTCGCCATCGGCCTGCCCTTCATGATCGGCGCGCCCGCGCCTTCGCCAGGCGGCCTCGCCGCCATCGCCGCCTTGGGAATCGTACAGCTCGGCTTCTCCTATTGGCTCTACGCCCGCGCCATCCGTCAGGTCACGGCGCTGGAAGCTGTGATCATCCCTGTGCTGGAGCCCATCCTCAATCCCGTGTGGGTCTTCCTCGCCAGCGGCGAAAAGCCGACGCCCTGGGCGTTGCTCGGAGGCGCGGTGGTGCTGGCGGCCGTGACCGTCCGCGCCCTGCATTCGCTGCGCCATCCGCCGACAGCAACGCCTGCGCACCCGCCGGTCGCCGGAAACTAGAAAAGAGAATTGTGACATTTCGGCCTCCGACCGTAAGCGCGACTCGACACGAGCCGGAGGAGTCCACACTGCTTTTGCGCACATGGCCAAGCGCGTGCCGGAATGCACCAAGCTTTCACGCAAAGCATATGAAGCCCGACTCCCCCGGCTGAGGGAGCAGCTTGTACAACTGCAAGTGCAGCTCAAACCGCTGCCCTGCCCGGTCCTGCTGGTCATTGCCGGCGTCGAAGCCTCGGGCAAAGGGGATGTGGTCAACACCCTGCACGGCTGGCTCGATCCCCGCGGCATCGAGGTCTTCGCCTTTCATCCGCCCAGAGAGGATGAGCGCGAACGTCCGTTCATGTGGCGCTACTGGCGCAACCTGCCTCCGCGCGGCCGCCTCGGCATCTACGCCGGTTCATGGTACACCGAGGCCCTGCGGGAGGCCGCCCAGCCCCGGGCGAAACCCGCCGCCTTCCTCCACGCGCTGGCCCGCATCGAACATTTTGAGCGCACCTTGGTGGCCGACGGGGCCCTCATTGTGAAGTGCTGGCTCCAGCTGTCCAAGCCCGCACAAAAACGCCGCCTGCAGGAACTCACCGGCGATCCCCGCACCGCATGGCAGGTCAGCCCCGAAGATTGGGAAAGCCACCGGCGCTACAACCGCCTGGCGCAACTGGCCGCGCTCATGCACCGCCGCACCAACCGGCCCGGCGCCCCCTGGCATATCATCGAAGCCGGGGACGAACGCACCCGCAACCTCACCGTGGCGGAAACCCTGCTCACCCGTTTCCAAGCCCACCGGCAAAAAATGCAGCGGCTGCCCGCTGCGGGACGGCCGGGAAAACCCGTGCCGTTGAGCCCTGCCGGCCGGCAACGCCTGCTGCAACTCCCCCTCGACCAGAAACTCTCCTCCACGGCCTACGAGACCAAGCGCGACAAATGGCTGGGCCGCCTCAACGCCGGAGTGCGCCTGGCGGCGGAAAAACGGCGCTCCATCGTCTTTGTCTTCGAGGGCTGGGACGCCGCCGGCAAGGGCGGAGCCATCCGCCGGCTCACCAGCGCCATTGATGCCCGCGACTGCCGCGTCATTCCCGTTTCCAAACCCACCGATGAGGAAAAATCCCATCACTACCTGTGGCGCTTCTGGCGTCATGTGCCGCGTTCGGGCATGGTAACGGTGTATGACCGCTCATGGTATGGCCGCGTGCTCGTCGAACGGCTGGAAGGCTTTGCCCGCCAAGACGAGTGGCTGCGGGCCTACGAAGAGATCAACGACTTCGAGGCCCAGCTCATCGAACGCGGCATCATCGTGGTGAAGTTCTGGCTGCAGATCAGCAAGGACGAGCAACTGCGGCGTTTCCGCCACCGGGAGGAAACGGAGTACAAGCGCCACAAGATCAACGCGGAGGACTGGCGCAACCGCCGCAAATGGACCGGCTACGAAATCGCGGCGGGCGACATGCTCGCGCTGACCAATCCCCGCAAGGCCCCCTGGCACCTCGTGCCCGCCAACAACAAGCGCCATGCCCGCCTGCAAGTGCTGAAACTCGCCTGCCGTCAGATCGAGGCCGCCCTCGCCGCCAAGCCAGCTTGATGCCGCATCACCCGCCGGCGGGCCGTCCGGAATCCCGCGCCTCGCGGAACCGCTGAAACGCCCCGTCCAGCTCCGTCGCTTTGAGCGGCTTGGTGAGATAATCATTCGCCCCGGCGGCCAGCACGCGCTCCCGCTGGTTCTCCCGGGCATCCGCCGTCAGGGCGACGATCCACACCGCCCGCGCGTTTTCTCCGGCCGCGCCCCGCCGGATCTGCGCGATGGCTTCCGGTCCGTCCATCACCGGCATGTGCAGAT
Organism: uncultured Opitutaceae bacterium; assembly: GCA_964429385.1. Lineage (GTDB taxonomy): Bacteria > Verrucomicrobiota > Verrucomicrobiia > Opitutales > Opitutaceae > UBA2377. Next base: position 58,903 of record CAYSBR010000002.1, on the reverse strand, counting down.
CCATCAGCACCAGATCATAATCGCGCCGTGAAAGTTCGCCCAGCGCCGCATGCCCGTTGTCCGCCAGGGTCCACTGACAATCGAGCTTGGTCAGCACCCGCTGCATCAGCCGCTGGTTCACGGGATTGTCCTCGACCAGCAGCACCCGCAGATCGAAGCCCGTGCCTCCGGCGGACGGCAACGCCACCGGCCTCGCCGCCGCGGGCGCCGTCAGCATCGCACGCAGGGTCTGATGATGCACGGGTTTGTTGACCAAAAGGCGGCAATGCGTGCGCAACGCCCCCCGCAGCTCGGAGGAAAGCACCAGCGGCACCAGTCCGATGATCTTGGCCCGCGGCCAGCCGGGGCGCTCCGCCGGCAGCGCCGCCAGCCGGGCGGCGGAGGATTGATCCATGTCCAACAACATCACCTCCCACTCTCCATCGGGCAGCGTCTCCGGCGCGGACTCCACCACGCCGGCCTCCCAACTGCGGGCCAACCGCACCAGTTCCTCCCGCAGCGAGCCGGGCGCAGCCACCACCGCCAGACGCAAGCCGGCCAGCCCCGGCGCAACCGGGACGACTCCGGCATCCACCTGCGGAGCGACGATTGAAAAACTGAAAACCGCACCCGCGCCGGCCCGGCTCTCCACGGCGATCTGACCGCCCATCAAATGGACGAGGTTGCGGCTGATCGCCAGGCCCAGCCCGGTGCCGCCGTGCCGGCGGGTGGAGGCGCCCTCAACCTGGGAGAACGGTTTGAAGAGCAGAAGCTGCTGCGCCTCCGTGATGCCCGGCCCGGTGTCCCGCACGGAGAAATGCAATTCCCAGCGATCCTCATCCAAAGCCCGGGCGGAAAGCGTGACCCCGACTTCGCCGGCGTCGGTGAATTTCACGGCATTGCCGATCAAATTGATAAGCACCTGCCGGAGCCGGCCGGCATCCGCCTGCACAAGGGCCGGAACCCCGGGCTCAACCCAGTGCAGCAGCTCGATCTTCTTTTCCAAGGCCCGCGCCGCCAGCAGGTCGAGAGCGTCCTCAAGACATTCGCGGGGGTCGCAGGGCTGGATATCGAGCTTGAACTTGCCGGACTCGATGCGGGCAAAATCAAGCATGTCGCTGGTCAGCTGGATCATCGCCTCCGCGCTGAGCTGGATGGTCTGCATGTATTCGCGCTGCTCATCGCTGAGCGGCGTCTCAAGCAGCAGATTGGTGAAGCCCACGATGCCGTTGAGCGGCGTGCGCACCTCATGGCTCATGGTCGCAAGAAACTGGCTCTTGGCCTTGTCGCCGGCCTCGGCGCGCTCCAGCGCCTCGCGCAACACGGCCTCGCCGCGCTTCACCTCCGTCATGTCCTCGAAAACCGCGACAAAGCAGGCCACCTCGCCCTGGCGCCGCCGGACCGGGGTCACGCTGCCGCGCACGGGATAAAAGCTTCCGTCCCGCCGGCGGTTCGACCACTCGCCGCACCAGGTGTGGCCGGAACGCACCGTGCCGCACAGATCGCCGATCTGTTCCTCCGTCATCCCGGGGGATTTGAAATCGCGCCAGGGCCGGGCGATGAGATCGCGCCGGGCATGACCGAGCTGACGGCAGAAGCCGGCGTTGGCATACTCGATGCGCCCTTCGAGATCCGCGATCATGACGGCCGAGGGGCTTTGCTCCATCGCCTCAAAAAGATTCCGGATCACCTCGCGCTGCGCCTGCTGGCGGCGGGCCACCAGCCATCCGGCCAGCGGCAGCCCGAGGAGCAGCCAGATGTAGAGCGCACGCTGCAACCCCGCCAGCCACAGCCGTCGCATCCAGTCATTCGCCGCGATGTCGATCCCGACAATCTCGCGGCGGCCATTCCCCGTCACGATGGGGGCATAGCCGGTCACCCAGACACCGAACTCATCCTCCAGCGGACCTTCCATGGCGGGCAGGCCGCTGCGCACGCTCGCCTGTAATCCGGGCGATGAATACGCCATGGTGTATTCATCGCCGGGCAGGGAAATCTCGGGCGAGCCCGCCACCTCCGAATCCGCCAGGAAGATGACTTTGTCCGACTCCGGCAGATGACGGAAGATATAGATGAAGCGCACCATCGTATCCGCCTGGCGGAAACGCATGAGGCGCCGCTTGACACTTTCATAGGCCGGGGTCGCCACATCCGCCGGCGTGCCCGTCAGCTGCCGCAGCTCCTCCGGATCAAACGCCGCGGCACAATTGATCACGTCGTGCATGAGTTCGCCGCGCATCTCCCGCTGCGCCCCGGTGTAACCCAGACGCCCGGCCGCCAGGCTTGCGAGCAGGATGCCCGTCACGGCCAGCGGCACGCGGTATTTTTCAAGAAAGCTCATGCGCACAAACGACCGCCGCAGCGAATCGCGCGACAAGGACTCACGCAATCTTGGAATGGAAGATCAACAGGCGCAAAAAAACCGCCGCGGTTGTCCGCGGCGGTTTGGCAGAAAGAATTTTCCGCTTACTTTTTGACGTGGCCCGAGACGAGCTTGGTCATCTCGAACATGCTGACCTTGGCCTTGCCGTTGAAGATGGCCTTCAACTTCTCGTCGGCGTTGATCTGGGTCTTCACCTTCTTGTCCTGGAGGCCGTTCTTCTTGATATACTCCCAGAGCTTCTTGGTGAGCTCCGTGCGGGGGAGGGGCTTCGCGCCCACAACCGCGGCAAGAGCGGCATCAGGCGTGACGGGTTTCATGAACGCAGCGTTCGGTTTGCGAGCGGATTTTTTAGCCATATTGATTGTTTTGTTTAGGGTGCCTTCGGGTGAAGACAGAGCACTTATAGAGGGGGAGAGGCAGGCTTGCCTAGGAGAATCTTGTGGTTTTACGAGGGGAACCGGGCGGGGAGGAGACCTCATCCACCTGTACGAACTGGGCGTATAATTCCGCATATTGTCCGCCGCGGGCCAGCAATGCGGCATGCGTGCCGCGCTCAATGACGCGGCCCTGATCCAGCACCAGCACACAGTCGGCATGCCGGATGGTGCTGAGCCGGTGCGCCACGATGAAACTGGTGCGCCCGCGCAGGAGTTCCAATAGCGCCTTTTGCAACCGCGCCTCCGTCAGGGCATCAATGGAGCTGGTGGCCTCATCCAGGATCACGATGCGGGGGTCGGCCAGCAGGGCGCGGGTGAAGCAGATGAGCTGCCGCTGGCCCACGGAAAGCCCCGCGCCGCGCTCCCCCACCTCGGTGAGCAGTCCCATGGGCAGGGCCTCAAGGATGTCGAGGCAGTCGAGCTGGCGGGCCGCTTCCCGGACGTCCTCGTCGCTCGCCTCCGGCCGGCCGAGGCGGATGTTTTCAAGCACCGTGCCGGTGAAGAGAAAGTTCTGCTGCTGCACCATGCCCATCTGTCGGTGCAGGGACCGGCCGGTGATCAACCTGATATCGCGATCATCAATCCTGATCTCCCCGGCCGTGGGTAGATAGAATTTCGACACCAGATTGATGATGGAACTCTTGCCGCTCCCGGTATGGCCGACCAGCGCGATGGTCTGCCCCGGCCCGGCGATGAAGTCCACGTCATGGAGCACGGGTTTTTCCGGATCATAGCCGAAGGACACTCCGCGGAATTCCACCCGGGCTCCGGCCTGCGCCCCGCCGATCCGGGGATCGGGCAGATCCACCGCGGCCGGATCGTCCTCCCAATCCGGCTTGGCATCAATCAGCCGGAAGACGCGCTCCGCCCCGGCCATCGCGATGAGCGCGTTGTTGTATTGGTTGCCCAGGGTGGCCAGCGGCGAGAAGAACAGGTTGGCCAGAAAGAAGAACTGGATGAGATCGGCCATCGTCATCAGATCGTGAAAGGTCCGCCACCCGCCGGCCATGAGCAGGATCGCGATGAAGAACTGGCTGTTCAACTCGAGCAGCGGCACGAGGATCGCCGAGGTGCGGGCGAGCGCGAGGTTGAAGCGCGAGTGGGCGTTGAGCAGGTTGCGAAACAGGCCCGTGTTGGTCTCCTGCCGCACAAATCCCTGCGTCACCCGGATGCCGTTCACGGATTCCGCCAGCGTGGCGGTCACGCGGCTGAAACTCTCCGTCGCCGCGCGCGATTCGCGACTGAGCCGGCCGCGAAAGTGCCGGTTCACCCCCCACAGCACCGGGGCCATCGCCACCACCACAAGGAAGAGCACCCAGTCGCACCACGCCATGACCGCGGCGGCGACCACCATCTGGCCGCCCTGAACCATGCTGACGAAAAAAACATCCTGGATGCCCACGCGCAACGACTCCACATCGCTCGTCACCCGGCCGAGGATCCGCCCGAGTTTCACCCGGTGAAAGAAGCCCATCTGCTGCCGCTGCACCCTGGCGAAGATCTCCGCGCGCAAACGGCTCACCACAGTTTCACCCAGTTCCAGCGCGAAGCGCTGGCGGAAATGAAACAGCCCGTCGGTGCTCAGCGCCAGCGCCAGATAGGCCAGCAGACCCCACAACAACAGATCGGGGTCATGACCGGCGATGGGACCGCTGATGATGAGGCCGACGGCCCACGCCAGCAGAGGGAGCTGGACGGCCCGGGTCAGCGTCAATGCCACCAGCCAGACCACCTTGCGCCGCACCGGCTGCGCGTAGGTGAAAAGCCGGCGGATGAGCCCCCACTCCAGAGGTTTGAACTGGAGTTCGTCTTCCTCCTCCCGGTTGTCACCGGCCAGTGTGAGCTGACGGACGCCGGGGGTGATGGAGCCCGGCTTCATACGCCGCCCTCCGATTCCGTGGCGGCCTGAAGCTCGCGACCGTCCACCAGTTGCAACCGGGCGACCCGCCGGTAGGACCCGGGCTCGCGCATCAACTCCTCGTGTGTGCCGCGCTGCACCAGGCGGCCGTTCTCCATCACGATGATGAAATCGGCCCGGCGCAGGGTGCTCAGGCGGTGCGCCACGATGAAGGTCGTGCGGCCGGCGATGGCCCGCTCCAGCGCCTCGAAGATCTCATGCTCGGTCTCGCTGTCGATCGCGGCGGTGGGATCGTCGAGCAGCAGGATGGCCGGCTCCAGCAGCACGGCGCGCGCGATGGCGAGCCGCTGGCGCTGGCCGCCCGAAAGCCCGCTGCCGCTCTCACCCAGCACCGTGTCGTAGCCCTGGGGCAGCGCCATGATGAAATCGTGCGCCGCGGCGATCTTGGCCGCTTTGATGATCTGCTCGGGCGTCGCCCCCGGGTGACCGAAGGCGATGTTGGCCGCGACCGTGTTGGAAAAGAGAAAGCTCTCCTGGAAAACGAGGCCGATGTTGCGCCGCAGGTCATCAAGGTGGAGCCGGCGGGCGTCGATGCCGTCGATCAGCACGCAGCCGGACGTCGGATCAAAAAAGCGCGGGATCAGGCTCATCAGCACACTCTTGCCCGCGCCGGTCGCCCCGAGAATGGCGACGCACTGGCCGGGCTGCACCTCCAGGTTGATCTCGCGCAGGATGGGCGTGATGCCGGTGTAGGCGAAACTCACATTGTCGAAGCGCACCACGCCCTTGAGCTGAGGGCACCGCACGGCCTCGGGAGAGTTCTGCACCTCCACCGGAGCATCCAGGATCTCGAAGACCCGGCGCGCGCCGATCAGCGACTGCTGCACACTGTTGACGAGGGTGGCGACACTGTTCACCTGGCCGGAGAACTGCTCCAGCAGGCCGGCGAAAACGATGAGGCCGGTGCCGAGCGGCAGCTGCCCCTGCATCACCAGCCAGCCGCCGTAGCCAAGCAGCACAAGCATGTTGACGCGGGTGAGCAGGCCCACCGCCGGCGAGAAAAGGCTCACGCGCCAGAAGATGCCGCGTTGCTGGTCATACACCGCCTGGTTGGCCGCGTCGAATTTCGCCCGGTCTTCGTCCTCGCGACCGAAGCCCTTGGTCACGGCGATGCCCTGGATGCTCTCAGCCAGCGTCTGCACCATCTGCTCGAAGAGCGTGCGGTTGCGCGCATACTCGGGCTGGATCTTGCGCGAGAACCAGGTGGACATAAGCGCCAGCAGGGGAGTCGTGGCGAGGCAGGCCAGAGTCAGCGTTGGGTGCAGGCTTACCATGTAGGCCACATAGACCGACAGCGAGATGACCATGATCACACTTTGCATCAGCACCTGGTCCACAAACATGCGGACGGCCTGCACGTCGCCCGTGACCCGCGTGATGATGGAGCCGGTGGTGTTGGCGTCAAAAAAGCGGAAGCTGAGGCGCTGCAACTTGTCGTAAACCTGCGCGCGCAGGTCCACCACCAGCTTCTGCTGCACCAGTTTATTGATCGAGATGGCGTAGGCGTAGTTGAGCACGGCCCGGCTCAGGGCAAACACCAGAATGAGACCGGCCAGGAGCGCCAGCACCTGCAAGGGGGGCCAGCCGGCCGGCGGAGTGAGATGGAGCGGATTATCCGCCAGCGGCACGCCTTCCACCTGGGAACGGATGTAATCAATCCCCAGCCCGGTGAAGCTCAGCCCCGCGATGCCCATGCTGAGCAGGACCAGTTGGAGCAGCAGCACGCCGATGCAGTGCAACCGATAGCGCCAGGCGAGCCCGAACAGCCGCCGGATCAGCACCCCGTTGGTCAGGGGCGTGGCAGCAGGACTAGGCGGGGATGCTGACATGAAAGGCCCATGCTTAGGCAGGCGGCGGCCGGGGTGCACGGTTTATTTTGTCCAGCCTGCTCCCCGGGCTGGAAAATCCAGCCCCCGTTTCCACCCGCCGCACTCCCCGCTTGCGCCCCGGCCGGCCCTCCGCCCATGCTCGCCGACCGATGTTTTCCGCCCTCGCCGTCCTCAACGAGCTGCCACCCCTCCCCATGTGGGCCTGGCTGGCTTTCTTCACCTTTATCACCGCCATGCTGGCCCTGGATCTCGGGGTCTTCCAGAAGGAGGCCCACGAGGTCAAGATGAAGGAGGCCCTGCGCTGGTGCGCGGTCTGGTTCAGCCTCGCCCTCATCTTCAACGCCCTCCTGTGGTGGTGGCGCGGGGCGGTGCCGGCCAAGGAGTTCCTCGCCGCCTATCTCGTCGAGCTGTGCCTGAGCATCGACAACGTCTTCGTCTTCATCCTTGTCTTCACCTACTTCAAGGTGCCGCCGCGCTTCCAGCACCGCGTGCTGTTCTGGGGCATCGTGGGCGCGGTGGTCATGCGGGCCGTCTTCATCCTCGTGGGCGTGAGCGTCATCGCCCGCTTCCATTGGATCATCTACATCTTCGGCGCCTTCCTCGTCTATACGGGCATCAAGATGGCCCTGCCCAGCAAGAGCGAGGTGGATGTGAATCCCGAGCATAACATCGCGGTGCGGCTCTTCCGGCGCTTTTATCCCGTGGCCCCGCACAATGACAACGGCCGCTTCTTCACCATCCATAACGGCAAGCGGATGGCCACCCCGCTGTTCGTGGTGTTGATCGTGATCGAGTCCACCGATCTTGTGTTCGCCCTCGACTCGCTCCCGGCCGTGCTCGCCATCACCCGCGACGGCTTCATCGCCCTCACCTCAAACGTCTTCGCCATCCTTGGCCTGCGCTCGCTCTACTTCGCCCTCAACGGCATCATGCAGCTCTTCCGCTACCTGAAGATCGGTCTTTCCATGATCCTCGTCTTCATCGGCATAAAGATGCTCATCGAAAGCTGGTACAAAATTCCGATCGCCCTGTCCCTCGGTGTGATCGCCAGCATCCTCGCCATCTCCGTCATCGCCTCGCTGCTGATACCGGACAAATCCAAGGCGAAGAAGTAAAGCTCAGCGGAGCGCTATTGAAAAAAGCGCTCCGCCCACTCGGGGCGGGCGAGAGGCCGCGGCTGCCACTCGCCCCAGATGCGATAACGCCAGCGGGCCACCAATTTGTAGCCCGCATCGCGCCAGGCGGCCGGAAACACCCCCAAACAAGCGGCCAGAGCGCGCGCCCAGCCATTGCCCAGCCGCAAGGCGGCCAGCACACCATTCGTACGCATGAGCGGTGCCTGCTCCTCCCGCCTCCCCCAATCAGGGACAAAGACCAGCGAATCAAAATCCTCGGTCGGAAGTCCGCGCAGCTTGAGATAAGCCTGCGCCGACGGCCCTTGCAGCGGCGCAAAACGCAGCCGGCCGGCCCGGTCGAGCCGCAATAGCAGGCGGACGCAACGGTTGCACAAACCGCATTCGCCGTCGAACAGCAGCACCGGACCGGACAGAGGAGGCGGAGTGGGCATGGCGCGACTCAGCGAGCCCCCGCATGCCGCGCCTGCACCTCGGCGATGTCCGCCAGATTACAGGCCAATTCCACCGCCAGCTCGTAACGATGCCGGCGCTCGTCACCGACAAGATTCCCCTGCTCCACATAGGTGACCACGCCCTTCTCCAGCTTAAACGAACCCCGGAATGGCCGGAACTTCTGCTGCAACTCCGGCAACAGGGCGGCGCGCAGAAAGTCCGGTTCATTGGTCGCAATGAACCAGGCATCGTCAAATTCGCGATTGCCCACCGTGATCTCCTTCGCCCCGAACAGCTGGCCCAGCTTCGAACCAAACCCCTGACGGGTGAAAGAAAACGTCAACCCGCCCGTCATAGCGGGCGTCACCGCCGCCGCCGTCCAGGTGCGGCGTGATTTGCCACTGCCCGTGGAATACGTGTGGATGCGCACCTGCTTGCCCCGCCGTTGGCCAATCACAGAGGGCAAGGCAGAAAACCAGCCGGACGGCGGCTCTGGCGGATCCAGCTGGAGCTGAAGATTGGTGGCAAGCCGGGCGAAATTCTCCCGCATTCTCCGGACACTTTTGATCCCCGCCCGGACAAGCAGGATCGGCATGCCGATGAAAAACAGGATCATCAACAAGGCGGGAACCGAGACAGGAACGTGCTCCATGCCGGCACGTTAGGCTGAAAACAAAACGCCGCGAGTCTGATCTGACCGACAAAAAAAGCCGGGGCGCACTTCGGTGCCCCCCGGCTTGAAACCGCCAGCTGAAAACTCCCCGGCGGATCAGGCCACCGCGATCTTGCGGGGTTTCACCGCCTCGGTTTTCGGCAGCGTAACGCTCAGCACCCCGTCCTTCAGCTCGGCGCGGATATTTTCCACATCGAGGGTATTGTCGTGGGTGAGCGCCAGCTCGTAGGCACCGTCCGCCGATTCGCGGTAAAGCGCCGTCCAGCCCTCGGGCCGTTGCCAGGCCCGCGTACCCCGGACGGTGAAGAGCCCATCCTCGGCGGTGAGCTCCAGACCGTCCTTGGCTACGCCGGGCAGGTGGACCGTGAGACCGTAGGCTTCGGCGGTCTCTTTGACCTCATAGGCCGGGCGCAGCACGGGACCCGGGCTGCGGGTGGACTCAGTCTGGTCGCGGCGCACAGGCACGCGGTTGAATGAGGGAATCAGGGATGAAAGAATGCTCATGATGATGAATTAGGTTGGAGGATTTAAGGGTATGTGGCGGCCAGTGGTTTACTTGACCTCCACGGTGATCTTGCGCGGCTTGGCCGCTTCCTTCTTGGGCAGGATGACGGTGAGGACGCCGTTCTCGTAGGCCGCACTGATGCGGTCGGCCTGCACCTCGTCGGGCAGATGGATCGAACGATTGAGCGCGAAGCTTTGCTCCGGCCCGCCCTCCTTGGGCTTGCGTGTGGCATTGACGGTCAGGTAGCCGTCCACGATCTCGACCTGGATGTCGTCGCGATTCACGCCCGGCAGCTCCGCGCGGACGTAGGTGTTTTCCTTGTCCTCGTAGAGATCAACGGGGAAGCGCGTATCAGCCGTCGCCGATCCATGATCGGCAAACGCCGAGGTGAAGAGACGGTCGATTTCGCTTTCAAGCCCCGCCCAGGGCGAACGGGAAAAGCCACGATAAACCGGACTGCGATAAGAAGGATAGCTGTAGCGAACGAGTGTCATGGTGATATGGGTTTTGAATTAAGGTTGGAACGATTCAGTGCTCCTTCCTTTGCATATCCGATGCCTGAGTCGCACAGGATATAACCCACTGAAAAAAGGCCATTTACACTGATGTCGCTCCAGAGAGCGGGTAATATTTACCCGCCCTGTGCCGTCACACCGCGCAATATTTTCCCAAGAGGATGCGCCACCGCTCGCCCCCAGCCTGCTTCGGCAAAACCCCGCCGGAGCGAGGCCATTGGCCCACGGTCAGTAACCGGATTCGGCACTGACTTCGGCCTCCGCCGCGGTCTCCGCCTCCGCAAATTCGATGGGGGCAAAGCGCTCGGCTTTGAAGCCCAGCTCACGCCCGGCACAGAAGGGGTCCGGCGGGTTTTTCAGCTCTTCGAGAAGCAAGTGGATTTCAGGGCTCTTGTCCCCGCCCCCATTGGGTACGATCTTACCATTCTCGACCACAAACGGCACGCCCCGGCCGGGAGCCATTTCGCGGACCGTATAAACCTCACCCTTCACGGGCAGGGCCGTGTAGATTTTTTTGGCCCATTCCGGGAATACGTCATCCAGACAAACGACGAGCGAACCGATTTGCATGGGCCTGAATTACCAGCCCGCCTTCGCTCAGGTCAACGCAGCCGGTGTCTCAACCCTCCTCCCGGTTATGTCGGAAAAAATCCGTGCTCCGGCCGGGATTCCGTGGTTGGGTGCCAACCCTCCCATGAGCTTTGATTTCGACACCGTCCCCGGGCGCAGTGGCACCGATTCCCAGAAATGGCAGAAATACGCCGGCCGTGATATCCTGCCCATGTGGGTGGCCGACATGGATTTCAAATCCCCGCCCGCCATCATCGAGGCACTGCACCGGCGGGTGGATCACGGCATCTTCGGCTACGCCCGGCCGGTGAAGTCCACGGTGGACGCTGTCGTCGCCGCGCTGGAGACGCACCACAATTGGCGGATTGATCCGGCCTGGATCGTGTGGCTGCCGGGGCTTGTCGTCGGGCTCAACATCACCGCGCAAGCCTTCGCCGCTCCGGGGGATGAAGTGCTCACGCTCACACCGGTCTATCCACCGTTCATCAGTGCGCCGAAGAACAGTGCGCGCCTCTCCACCTCCGTGCCCTTCGCGCTGGAGCAAGGCCGGTGGGTGATTGATTGGGAGGCGCTGGAGCGCGCCGTCACCCCGCGCACCAAGCTCTTCTATCTTTGCAACCCGCACAACCCGATCGCCCGCGTCTGGCGGCAAGATGAACTGGTGCGTCTCGGCGAATTCTGCCTGCGGCACAACCTCGTGCTCTGCAGCGATGAAATCCACTGCGACCTCGTGCTGGAACCCGCGCTGAAGCATATCTCCACCGGCTCCCTGGCCGGTGAAATCGCCCGGCGCACGATCACCCTGATGGCCCCGAGCAAAACCTACAACGTCCCCGGGCTCGGCACCTCCCTGGCCATCATTCCCGACCCGCAGCTGCGCGCGCAATTCGTCCGCGCCACCGCCGGGGTCGTGGCCGAGGTGACGGCGCTCGGCTTTGCCGCCTGCGAGGCCGCCTACCGGGATTGCGAGCCCTGGCGGCAGGCCTTGATCACCCATCTGCGCGGCAACCGTGATCACATCGCCGATTTCGTCACCCGCGAGCTACCCGGCGTGACGATCGAGGCTCCAATCGAAGCCACCTATCTCGCCTGGCTCAACGTCTCCGCCCTTGGGCTCGCCGATCCCGTCGAACACTTTGAACAGCACGGCGTCGGCCTGAGCGAAGGCGCTTTCTTCGGTTCGCCGAAGGGAACGCATGTGCGCCTCAATTTCGGCTGTCCTCGCGCCACCCTGATCGAAGGGCTGCACCGGCTGCAAAAAGCCGTCCGCTCACTTTAGGAACGACCGGCCCCGGTTCCCACGAGACGCTTCAATGTGACGAGCAGGGTCTCGGCCGGGATCGGCTTGGACAGGAATTCCACCGACGGCGTCAGCCGGCGCAACGATTCCATATCGCCCACCTTTAGAAAACCGCTGATGGCCAGAATCGGCTGTTGCGGGTTGCGCGATCGCAAGGCGGTGATCACTTCGGCACCGCGCATCCCCGGCATCATCATGTCGGTGATCACGACGGCAAAGGCTTGCGAACCGCGATCATAAGCGTCCAGTCCGGAGTCCCCGCCCGCGGCCACAGACACCCGGTAGCCGGCCTTTTCCAGCAGGAGCTGGAAAGTATCCCGGACCGCCGGATCGTCATCAATCAGCAGAATTTTCTCTCCGCAGCCGGCCGCCGTCGCAAAGTCGGCACGATCACCCGATTCCTGCGCCACCTTGGGGCCGGCCGGGAAATACAGCTCGAACATGGAGCCCCGCCCCAACTGGGTCTCGACGTTGAAAAAGCCCCGGTGGTTTTTGACGATGCCAGCCACCATGGACAACCCCAGCCCCGTGCCCTTGCCGGCGGGCTTCGTCGTAAAGAAGGGGTCGAATATCTTGTCCAAAACACCGGGAGGAATGCCGCTGCCATTATCCCTCACGACCACGCGCACATGCGGCCCCGACTCCGCGCCGGGATGCAGACGCGCGAGCGTCTCCGGCACCAGGGTATTTTCCGCGGAGATTTCGATACGCCCGCCTTGGGGCATGGCGTCGCGGGCATTGAGGCTGAGGTTGACCAGCGCCTGCTTCAGCTTGGTCGTATCCGCGCAGACTTTCCACAGGGTTGCCGGCGTCACCACCTCCAGATCGATGGAGCGGGAGAAGGTGGAGCGGAGTAATTTGCCGACGTCATGAATCAACTCGACCACATCCAGCTCCGTATGCTGCCCCTCGGTGCCGCGCGCGAAGGCCAGTAACTGCTGCACCAATGCCGCCCCATGGCGGGCGCTGGTCTCAATGTTGTCCACGAGACGCAGATCCGGGCCGGACAGGCGCATGCGCAGGAGCTCCGCCGCCATCAACACCGGCGCGAGCGCGTTGTTGAGATCGTGGGCGACTCCGCCGGCCAGCATGCCGATGCTGTCGAGCCGCTCTGTGCGCAATAGCTGGGCCTCCAGTTTCTTTCGCTCCGTCACATCCGAGTCGATGAAAAGGACGGAGCGCGGCCGGCCGGCGGCGTCGCGCACCAGACTCCAGCTGCCCTCCACCTGGATGATCGAACCGTCACGGATCTGGAGCCGGAGTTCGCCCCGCCACTCATCCGCCACTTCCAAAGTGCGAAGGGCGGCGGCGAATCGCTCGGGCTCCACATGAAGCTGCAGCTCCTCCAGCCTGGAGCCAAGCACCTCAGCCGCCGCCCACCCGTAGATCCGCTCGGCGCTGACGTTCCAGTAAGTGATGCGATGGTCGAGGTCGGTGGCGATGATGGCATCGCGCGCCTTGTCGAGCAGCATGGCCTGTTCGCGCAGTTGCTCTTCTGAACGGTGGCGGCGCTCGGTCTCCTCCATGCGGGCCAGGGCCTGCCGGATCGCGGAGATGAGCCGGGCCGGGCGGTCTTTGATGATGTAATCCGCCGCGCCGCACTTCAACGCTTCCACCGCATTGTCCTCGCCGATGGTACCGGACAGAAAGACAAACGGGGCGGCGCTCCCGGTTTTTTGCGCCAAAGTCAGCGCTTCCAGCCCGTTGAAGGCCGGCAGGGAAAAGTCGGACAGGATGAGATCGAACGCCTCCTGCCGCAGCGCCGTCTCGAACTCCTCCCGGCGGGTGACCCGGAGGATGGAGCACCCGGGCCACTCATCCCTCAGCTGGAGATGAATGAGCTCGGCATCGGCCGGATTGTCCTCGAGGTGCAGGATTTTTGGGAAACTGCCGGAGGTGGCGGGCTGCAACATGACAACGAAATGGATTTACAGATTGGCCTCAGGGGTCGCGGCGGACGCTGCCAACCGGAGGCTGATTAAGCATGGCCCAGAACACGCCCAGCTGCTTGACCGCATCGATGAAACCTTGGAAGTCCACCGGTTTGACCACGTAGGCGTTGACGCCAAATTCGTAACTGCGGAGCAGGTCCTGCTCTTCACGCGATGAAGTCAGCATGACAATGGGAATGACCCGCAACGCCTCGTCCTGCTTGATGGCCCGCAGCACGCCCAACCCGTCCACCTTCGGCATCTTCAGATCGAGCAGGACCAAGGCAGGATTACCGGGAACACGATCCCGATAGCGACCGCGGCAGTGGAGGTAATCGAGCGCCTCCGCCCCATCCGGAACAACCACGACTTCGTTGGCGAGATTGTGTTCGGCCAGGGCGGCGAGCGTCAGCTCAACATCGTGCGGATTGTCCTCCGCGTAGAGGATACTATGGATTTCATTCATGGTTTTGGGGAGCAGGGGCCCCGGCAATGGAAGCCGGATCGTGCAGTGGCAGGGAAAAATAGAACGTGGCGCCATGGCCAATCGCACCTTCCGCCCAGACGCGGCCGCCATGGCGGAGAACAATGCGCTGCACGTTGGCGAGACCGATCCCGGTGCCTTCGAACTCGCTCGGACCATGCAGGCGCTGGAAAACCCCGAAGAGCTTGCCCACGTAACGCATGTCGAAGCCCGCGCCGTTGTCGCGCACGCTGAAGACATGCCCATCCTGGCCATCCAGCCGGTGGCTGACCTCGATACAGGTTTCCGGCTGATGACGGGAGTATTTCACGGCATTGCCGAGCAGGTTCATCCAAACCTGCCGGAGCATCGCCGGATCGGCCTCCACCACGGGGAGAGCATGGATGCGCCACTCGATCTTACGCTCCTGCGGCTCTCCCTGCAGGACGGATGCCACTTCCTCCACCAGCGTCCGCATATCCAGCTGCATATGTCTCAACTCGGCCCGCCCCATGCGGCTGAACTGCAACAGCTCGTCGATCAACAGCCCAAGATTTTTCGCCGAACTGCTGATCACCCCAAGGTGGCGGCGCCCGGTCTCATCGAGCCGGTCTCCCGCGTTTTTCTGGAGCAGCTGGGCAAAACCATCAATGTGCCGCAACGGCGCGCGCAAGTCGTGGGAAACGGAGTAGGAAAAGGATTCCAGCTCCTTGTTCGCAGCGGTGAGCTGGGCGGAATGCTGCCGCAGCTCGGTGTTGAGCTGCCGGATCCGCGCCTCGGCTTCCCGCCGTTCCGTCACATCGCGGGCCGTGGCATACATCAACCCGCCCGGCTGCGGCACCGAGCGCCACGAAAGGATACGCCAGGATCCGTCCTTGTGCCGGTAGCGGTTCTCAAAGCTCAGGACCTTGCAGCCGGAACGCACCTGCTTTTCCACCTCCTGCCGCGTGGCTTCATGATCCTCGGGATGGACGTGCTCCATGTAAGGCCGGGCCAGAAACTCCTCCACGCTCCAACCCAGAATATCGGAAACCGCGGGACTGACGCGCTTGAAATAGCCGTCCACGCTGGAGATGCAAAGGAAGTCGAGCGACAGGGTGAAGAAGCGGTCGAGCTCGGCTTCCGCCTGGCGGCGCCGGGTGACGTCTTCCAGCGCAAGCAGCAGCATCGTGGTGTGGTTGCCCGGGCGGTAGAGCTTGCGGGCATTGAGCCGGAGCACTTTCCGGCCCACACCGGGAAAGTCCGCCGTCATTTCGTAATCGTCAAACGGCGTAGCCTGGGGGATGACGCGCTCCAGTTTCTCCAGCAGCTGAGGCTGGTTCCACGCTCCGCCGGCCAGCTCGCGGAAACAACATCCCTCGATATCCGCGGGTGTGGTCTGGAAAGTGGTGTAAAAGGCCCGGTTGGCCCGGTTGATGCGCAATTCATTCGTGAGGATGACGAGCGGCTCGCGCACGCTCTCAACAATGCTCTCCGCATGGAGGCGGGCCTGCTGGCCCAGCTTCTCGATTCGTTTGCGATCCGTGTTGTCGAACAAAGTGGACCGGCTCGACACATAACACCCGGTCTCATCGTAAACCGCCACGGCGTTGAGCACCACCGGCAGCGTGGTGCCGTCCTTGCAGACCAGTTCATACTCCAGGTCCGAAATTGCTCCCTGCCGTTTGAAACGCGGGAAATTCTCCGCAAAAAGAGCCCGGCTCTCCGTGGTGAGCAGGTCGGAAAATTTCCGCCGTCCGATCAGCTCCTCCCGGGTATGACCCAGCCACCGCAGCTCGGTATCGTTGACGGACACAAACACCCCGTTCGCATCCAACGAGTGGTAACCGCAGGGTGCGTGATTGTAGAGATCATGAATCTCCCCGGCTTGTCGTTGGATGGCCTGGGCGGCTTCGTCGCGGGCCCGCCAGTCCTGACGGATGAGAATAATGATGCTGAGTATCAGCAACCCGTCCATCGCCAGCCCCACCACCAAGGCCGCCACCGTCCAGCGGCCGTCCTTCCGCGCCGCCTCCAACCAGATATCCAGGGCTTGGTCCTGCTCCGCCCTCATGCCTGTCACCACTTCGCGGATCTCATCCATGGCCTGTTTGCCCCCGGTCGTCGCCACGTAGGCCGCCGCCGCCTCAATGCCCGTCTGCCGGCGCAAATCAATCCCCTCCTCCATCGTCGCGAGCTTTCGGGCAACCAGGGATTCGAGCCGTTCCAACCGGAGGTTTTGGCCCGGTTCATCCCGCATGAGCTCGCGCAACCGCGCCAGGCCCTGCTTGATGGTCTCACGCCCCTGCGCATAGGGTTCCAAAAACCGCTCGTTGCCCGTCAGGAGAAAGCCGCGTGAACCGGTTTCCATATCACGCAATTGTGCGAGCACTTCCTCCAGTGCATCCCTCACTTCGTGGGTCGCCAGCACCCGCTCGCTGGCCTCACCAAAAGAAGTAAGCGTCCGATGGGACAAAACCACCATCACCAGCAGAACAAGGGCGACAACCAGCACGCCTACTTTGATGATGCGGATGCGATTTTGGGTCATGGGAGCAAAGGCACCGGTCTTTTGCCTATACCCTTAAGACCAATGCCATCAATGACTTGTTGATATTGATCCCCCTCATCGCAAAACCGGAGATTACGTAATTTTTAAATAGGGTTAAATGCCTATTCAAAAATGAGTAATTTATCCCTATCAGGTTAACCCAACCGCACGTAGCCCTGAGCCAGCGCGTAACGGGTCAGCCCGGCGACCGAATGGATGTCCAGTTTGCGCATCAACCGGCTGCGATGAGATTCGATCGTGCGCACTTCCACACCCAACCTGCTGGCAATATCCTTGTTGCTTAACCCTTCGGCCACCATCGCCAGAACCTCATGTTCCCGGGCTGATAGCTTGGGGGTTTTCCCCATTGCTCCCGGACGCAAGGCCTTGGCCGCTTGTGCGCTGAAATAGCTCCCGCCCCGCCCCACCACCTCGATGGCCCGGATCAGCTCGGATGGCGGCGCATCCTTCGTCACGTAGCCCGAGATTCCCGCATGCATGAGCTGCAGGACATATTCCGCCTGATCGTGAATCGTCAGGGCCAGCACCCGGGCGCCGGAAACCTCGCGCCGCAGCTGGGCCGTCGCCTCCAGCCCGTTCATTCCCGGCATGTTCACATCCATCAGCACCACGTCCGGGGACAAAAGCC
Source organism: uncultured Opitutaceae bacterium (assembly GCA_964429385.1). Lineage (GTDB taxonomy): Bacteria > Verrucomicrobiota > Verrucomicrobiia > Opitutales > Opitutaceae > UBA2377. Next base: position 41,653 of record CAYSBR010000002.1, on the reverse strand, counting down.
GCGCCTGCTTGACCGCCTCCTCACCATCCGCCGCCTCGCCCACGACATCCAGGTGTGCCACCGCGGCAAGGCAGGCCCGCACTCCTGCGCGCACCAGAGGATGGTCATCTACCAGCAAAAGTTTGAGGGGAGATTCGAAAGGACAAGTCATGACTCAACCGGAACGGGTTGTGCGAGGGGGATGCGGACAATAATCTCCGTGCCGCGCCCCTGCGTGGAAGTCAGCGAAAACTTTCCGCCCACCAGCTCGGCGCGCTCCCGCATGTGCCCGAGCCCCAATCCCGCCGCCGGCGCCCCCTTGGCCACGGAGGAGAACCCCCGACCGTCATCACGGATGCGCAGACGGACATGACGCCCCGCCACGGTCACACGCAGATCCACCCGGCAGGCCCGCGCATGCTTTTCAATGTTGGTCAACGCCTCCTGAACGATGCGATAAATGACCTCTTCAATCCCCGCCGGCAGCCGCAGCCCAGGCCCGGGCTGCCGGAAAGCCACCACCACCCCGGTCCGGGTCCTGAAATCATCCGCCAGCGCCCGCAAGGCCGCGCCCAGACCGAGGTCATCGAGTTCGCTCGGCCTCAAACCCCGGGAAATGCGGCGCACCTCGGCCAGCGCCTTGTCCACGATTTCCTCCACCAACGCCGCCCGGGCCTGATGGGATTCCGGCAGGCCGGATCTGAGCCCGTGCAACCGGTAGCGGGTCGAAGCCAGCAGCTGACTGACACTGTCGTGCAATTCCCGCGCCACCCGCCGCCGCTCCATTTCTTGCGCTTCCAGAATTCGCTTCGGCATCGCCTTGAGCACGACCTCACCTTGCTTGCGATCCGTGATGTCCCGCGTCACGCTCGCGAAGCCGTCGCCGACCTTGACCACCTGATAGTGCACCCATTTCTCCCCGAAGCCCAGGCCGCCCACGGGAAACTCGTTCTCCAGCGGGATGCCGGTCTCGACCACTTCCACATGACGTGCAAAAAGCCCGTTCCCGCACAGGCCGGGAAAGCGCTCACACAGGCGGCTCCCCACGACTTCATCCCGCGACAGACCCGCGAATTCGAGGCCCCGCTGGTTGGCGTCAACACACCGGAAATCCACGATGCGCCCACGCGTATTCCTCACGCTCTCATACACCACCAGCGCATCGAGGCTCGCCTCCCGTGCCGCCCGCAACCGCTGCTCACTCGCCCCCAACGCCTCCGCCGTCCGTTTCATCTCCGAGACGTCACGCGAGGTGATGACCACCCCATCCCCCAGTTTCACCGCCTGCTGATGCAGCCAGGCCGCCTGGATATCCGGCAGCGTGGTGCGCCAGGTCTCCACCGATGGCCGACCGGTCTCGACCACTTCCCTCAATCCATCAAGAAGCCCATTGGTCCGCGCTATGGGAAACAGGAGGCTCAATCGCTGGCCGATCAGCTCCTCGCGCCGGCGCGATACCAGCTCGGCCCCGCGCCGGTTGAGATCCGTATAACGAAAATCCACGATACGACCGCGCCGATTGCGCACGCTCTCCAAAAGGTAGAAAGCATCGAGGCTCGCCTCCCGCGCCGCCCGCAACCGCTGTTCGCTCTCCCGCAGGACATGCTCGGCCCGCCGCTCCTGTGTCACATCGCGATTGACACAAAGGATGGCGCGCCGGCCGTTGTAATTGATCGCCGCCGCCGTGACCGCGAGCTCCAGCGGGGCTCCATCCTTCCGGCGTTGCACCGTTTCAAACGTCGCCAACCGGCGCTTTCGCAATACTTCCCGTATCCGCCGCCGCCCCGCCGCCGGATACACGGAAAGCTCCAGCAGGCTGCGCCCGATCAGGTCCTTCCGCCGGAAGCCATAGAGTTTCAACGCCTGCCGGTTGGCTTCAAGAATCACCTCGCCCACCGGTTCAAAGATAAGAATGGCATCGCTGGCATGGATGAATGACTCGCGATAGCGCCGCTCCGATTCCCGCAGGCGGATTTCCTGCCCCCTCCGCCTCTCCAGCTCGACGCGCATCCGCCCGACACGCTTTTCCAAGGCGAGAATCCGGCGCGCCGCCGCCAATGGAGACGGCTGGCTCGAAACGGGGCGGCGCGATTTGGACTGGGATGAAGCCGGCATGACCGAAGAGAGGCGGGGCGGCGCGACCGTGATGCCGCCACCCCGCAAACTCAAGCACCGGCACGGGCAAAAACAGCGGTGGCGGCGCGTCTGATTTTTTACACCATGTCCGGATGCACCGCGTCTTGGCCTCCGCTTTTCTCTTGCTGCTGCTCGCCGCCCTGCTGCAGGCAGCACACCACCACACCTCGCTGCCGGAACAGGTCGCCACGCATTTTGACCTCTCCGGCCAGCCCGATGCCTGGATGAGCCGCTCCGCCCACACCGCCTTCCAAGCCGGGCTCGCGCTGGCCGTCGGGCTGATCATCGGCGGCCTGGCCCGGTTCAGCGACCGAATCCCCGCCCGGTTCATCAACCTGCCTCATCGCGACTATTGGTTCGCCCCCGCCCGCCGGGCCGCCAGCGCCCGATGGCTGGCCGCGATGATCCACACCCTCGGGCTCGCGCTGCTCGGGTTCTTCATGTTCCTCTTTCACCATGTCCATCAGGCCAACCTGAGCGGGCGCCCGCTGCAGATCAGCACCACCCCGCTCATCGTCGGACTCTTCATTTTTATCACCGGCCTGGTGATGATCTTCATGGCCCGCTTCCGCCGCCCGCCGGGCGCCCATCCACAAAAGCAATCCATGAAGTGACCCGGATGGCGTTTTTGCAGGATTGTCGCGAGGGCGGAAGCGTCACAGCCTGCCGGTCCAGTCTCATGCGCATCGGACCGCACACGCTCGCGACCAATCTCTTTCTCTCGCCGCTGGCGGGCTACACCAACCTGCCCTTTCGCGCCACCTTGCGCGAACTCGGCGGACTCGGCTGGACGACCACCGACCTCGTGAACGCGCGCTCCCTGCTGGAGCGCAATCGCACCGCCCTGCAACTCGTCGCCTCCTCCCCCGGGGACCGTCCCTTCGCCATCCAGCTCTTCGGCAGCGTACCCGAAGAGATGCGTGACGCCGCGGTGTTGTGCGAGGAACTCGGAGCCCAGGGCGTCGATATCAACATGGGGTGTCCGGTGAAGAAAGTCGTCCGCATCGGCGGTGGCTCCGCCATGATGACCGAGCTGGACAAGACCGCCGCGCTGGTCCGCGGCATGGTGGCGGCGGTGAAGATTCCCGTCACGGCCAAGATGCGGCTCGGCTGGGACGACGACAACCTCACGGCGCCCGATCTCGCCCGCGTGCTGGAGGACGCCGGAGTCGCCGCAGTCTTCGTGCACGGCCGCACCCGCGAACAAGGTTTCAGCGGCACGGTCAACCTCGCCGGCATCCGCGCCGTCGTGCAGGCCGTGAAGACCATCCCGGTCATCGGCAACGGCGACGTCACCACGCCCGAGGCGGCAAAGCACATGATCGATGCCACCGGCTGCGCGGGAGTAAGCATCGGGCGCGGCGCGTTCTACGATCCCTGGATCTTCCGGCGCACGGCGCATTATCTGGCGACGGACGAACTGCAGCCCGAACCGGATTTCAACGAGCGCGTGCGGGTGATGCGGCGGCACTTCGAGCGCTATTGCGATTTCTACGGCGAAGCGCACGGGGCGCGCCTCTTCCGCAAGGTCGCCCCGTGGTATGCGAAGCGTTTCGGTCCGGCCAAGCCCTTCAAGCAACGCATCATCACCATCACCTCGCGCGCCGACTTCGAGGCCGCGATCGAGGAATACATCGCCTGGCGCACGCCCTTCTGTGACGAGCACGGGGAACTCCTGCCGCGCTTTGCCCTCAGTCCGATGACCGCCTCCTTCATGCGGGACGATGAACCCGCGGCGCTCAGTCGCTCAGCCATCCCCGTGCCCAAGGGCCCGGTGGATGTCTGGTAACCCCGGCTTTCCTTTACACCACATCTCCCTCCATGAACGCCATGAATCATTTTTTGGGACTGGTTCTCGGCACGGTGATCGGCCTGCTCCCTCTCATCAATCCGCTCGCCGTCGCCCCCACCTTCCTCGCGATGACGGAAGGGGATTCACCCGAGCGCCGTCACCAGCAGCTCCGCATGGCCTGCATCTACATGGTGGCCATCCTCGTCGGCTTCCTGGTGGGGGGCACCTTCATCATGAATTTCTTCGGCCTCTCCATCCCCGGCCTGCGCATCGCCGGCGGGTTGCTCGTGGCGGGCATCGGCTCCAGCATGCTGATGGCCACGCCTCGTGATCCCGACGAAGCCCGGAAGGAGACCGAAGCCGCCCGGGCCAAGCGCGACATCGCCTTTTCCCCGCTCGCCATGCCGATCCTCAGCGGCCCCGGGGCCATCGCCGTGACCCTCGGTTTCACTTCGCTCGCCACCAGCTGGACCGACTACCTCGCCATCATCATCGGCATCCTCGTGGTTGCGGGCATCATCTACTCCACCCTGCGCGTCTCCACCAAGATCGTCCGCGTGATTGGCGTCACCGGCATGAACGCACTCTCCAAGGTCATGGGCTTCATCATTCTCTGCATCGGCATCCAGTTTGTCGTGAATGGCGTGCTCGGCATCGTGACCAATCCCGATCTTTTGCGCGGCATCCGCGACACCCTGGCCAGTTGAGTTTTACCGCCCTATGAAGAAAAAGGCCCCCGCCCCCTTTGGCACCGCCCAGTGGATCTGGCCCCAGGACCACCGCTGGGACCTGCACAACGCCTTCGTGCTGTTTCGCCGGACCTTCACACTGGCGCGCGTGCCGCGCCACGCGCCGCTATTCATCACCGCCGACCAGTCCTACCAGCTCTACATCAACGGCGCCTTCATCTGCCGCGGCCCGGCCCGCGGTTTCCAAGCCAGCTGGCCCTATGACGAAGTGGATGTCGCCCGCTGGCTCGCGCCGGGAAAAAACCTCATTGCCGTGCGCGCATACAATCCCGGCCTGAGCAATTTTCAGTATCTCAGCGAAAGCTACGGCGGCCTGCTCGTCGCCGCGCATTGGGGCCGGCTGCGTCTGGCAACCGATGCCACCTGGAAATGCCTGCCCCAACCCGGCATCCAACGGGACACCGTGCAAAGCAGTCACCAGCTTTTTCCCCAGGAGCACTACGACGCCCGCTCGGGAGTCGCCCATTGGATGGAATCCGATTTCGACGATGGCCGCTGGCTGGCGCCCGCGCTCTGGGCCCAAGGGCGCCTGCCCTGGACCAGCCTCGAACCGCGCGGCCTCCCCATGATGTTTGAGACGACCGAGTCTCCCGGCCGCATCCTCGGCACCGGCGGGGGAACCTGCGGTGAGGGCTGGCGCAGCACGCGCAACCTCTACCTGCTGCGCCAGCATGAAACCCACGCGCACCAGCCCGTGGATGATGCGACCCGGGCAATGACCGGGCCGGCGGCCCCTCACGCTCCCGCCGGACTGGCGGCTGAGACCTTCATCGTTCCCGCCGCCGGTGCGGAAGGGTTTCGCAGCTATCTGATTGATGTGGGCCGGCCGGTGGTCGGCAGTTTTACCGTCGCCGTCAGCGGCGCCCAAGGCGGTGAAACCCTCGACATCATCTACGTCGAAGGCGTGAATTTTTCGAAACTGGAGCCGGTGATGCAGTATCCCGACGGCAGCCGGGTGACCTTCAGCACCCGCCTTGTCTGTCAGGCCGGTCGCACGGAACACCGCTTCTATCACCCCTTCGGGTTTCGCTATGCAATGGTGACCGTGCGCGACAGCCGGACTGATCTCCGCCTCTCGCTCCGGCTCCATCGCACCGGTTATCCCGTCGAGCAACGCGGGCAGTTTTCCAGCTCGGACGGGCTATTGGAACGCATCTGGGAAACCTGCGTCCGCTCCCAGCAAAATTGCATGCTCGACGCCTACGTGGACACACCATGGCGCGAACAGGCCCAATGGTGGGGCGACGCGCGGGTGCAGGCCTGGAACACCTTTCATCTCAGCGGGGATGCCCGCCTCTTCGCGCGCGGCATCCGGCAGATCGGCGCCCAGACTTCGCCTGACGGCGTGACCTATGGTCATGCCCCGACCATGGCGCACAACTGCGTGCTGCCCGACTTCACCCTCATCTGGATCATCACGCTGTGGGACTACTACTGGCAGACCGGCGACCTCGCGCTTTTCCGCAGCCAGCGACAGACCATTGAGGGCGCGCTCACCTATTTCGAAGCTCACACCGGCAAGCACGGCCTCGCGGAATACGATGATCGCTACTGGCTCTTCCTCGACTGGGCCGATCTTTTCAAAGAGGGCGCCCCGAGCATTTATAATCTGTGGCTGCTGCTGGCTTTGGAGAAACTCGCCACCCTGTACCGTCTCAGCCGCGAGCCCAAGACCGCCGCCCGCTGCGCCCGCTGGGCCGCGCGCCTGCGCCAGTCGTTGCAGAAACTGATCAACCAGCGCGGCCTCATGCGCGACGGCCGCGACTGGAAGGGCCGCATCGTCAGCCGCACTTCACCCCACGCCCAGGTGCTCGCGCTTCTCACCGGGCTCGCGCCAAAAGCAGAAGCCGCGATGGAGAAATTTCTCGTGGACTATCTGCGTGACGGCTCCGGCCACAAGTCGCAGCCGAGCGCGTATTGGATCACCTACCTCTACACCCTGCTTGCGGAACGCGGCCACGGCGCGGCGGTGCTCGCCCATATCCGCCCCCGCTGGGAACCGATGATCGCCTATGGCTCGACCTTCGAGACCTTCGGCGCCGAGCACGAAGGATTCGCGAGCAGCCGTTCCCACGCCTGGTCGGCTCATCCGCTGTTCCATCTCATGCAGATTATCGGCGGCGTGAGGCAGACCGCGCCGGCTTGGCAGCGCGTGAGTTTCACACCGGTTTTCGAAGGCGATCACGGCGCGGCGACCATTCCTACCCCACGGGGCGATATCCGCAGCGCCTGGCGGCGTGAAGGGGAAAGGATCCACGTGTCCCTCGTCCTGCCTCGCGGCGTGCAGGCCGCGGTGCGACTGCCCGGCCGGAAACCCGAAACGGTTTCCGGGCGCCGGGCGTGGCTCCTTTGACGGACGGACTCAGTATTTCCGCGACACCGTCGCCCCGGCGCGGTCCCGGAACGTGATGGTCTTGGTCGCCGGGTCGGCGCTGTCGAAGATAATGCCTTGGGCCGAGTCCACCGTGTCCCCGGCCCTGAAAGTCCGCCCATTGATCAACGCCCGGGGCGGAGATCCTTGAAACACCCCGTTGATGCTCATCGCCCCCACAAACGCCCGGAAAGCCGGACTGGCATCGGCGGCGGCCACCACCTCCAAAGTCGTACCACGAACCCCCGGGGCGATCTGCGCTTCCGCCCGGGTCACCGTCTGCTGGCTCGCCGGCGGGACCGACGGCGGCCGGCCCAGCTGACCCGGCGGCGGCGTGTCGAGAAATCGGCGCTCGGAGGGATCATCCCCCTCGACAACCGCATCAATGCGGTCCTGCTCGCGCTCGCGCCGTGAGGAAATGACTTCCTGAGCCTTGTTGATCATGGCCCCAGGCATGGAAGCAAGTTGGTTGAGCGTTTCGGATGGCGTGGGCGCCGGCTTGGCCGCCGGTCGTGCCGGGGCCGGCATGGGGGCCGGGGATCGGTCTCCATACATCTGCCAGCCAAAATATCCGGCGCCGCCCAGAAGAAGCACCGCCGCCAAGCCTCCGATCAAAGACAGTCTTTTCTTCATCGCCGCCGCCGGGGGCGGCGGCAGCTTCGGCACGGCGGCCGGTGCCGGGCGCTCCAACGGCGGAGGCACACTCCCGCTCACGGGAGCAGGCGACGAAGCCTCTCCCGCCGTCTTGGGTTTGAGTCGGAATTTGGGGGCTTCCTCGCTCGGCAATTCCGGTGGGAGCGCCACCGGTTCCTCCGGGGCGGACGCCTCAGGCTCCGGCGCGATCTCCTCCGACGGAGACTCTTTGGCGGCGGGCTCCGGCTCGGCAATCACCAGACGCGGTTTGAGCCGGGGTTTCTCCCCCGCCGCGGTCGCTTCCACCGGTCCAGGCGATGGAGGCAAAGGATCCGCCGGCGCAGCGGCCGGTTGGGGTTCAGGCTCAGCCGCGAGCTTGGGCTTGAGGCGAAGCCGGTTGACGCCGGGGTCGGCCGGGGTCGCCGCAGGCTCCGGCGCAGGAGCAGGGGCCGATTCGGGCTGGGCTCCTTCATCGGCTGGTCGCAAACGGGGCTTCAAGCGCAGCGGCGGCGGAGTCTCCTCACTCATGGCCCGGAAGCTGGGCGATTTTCATAACGTGTGAAACCAAAAAGATTCGCTCGCGGTCGTGAGCGTATCATTTTCAATGCGTTTGATCATGCCAGCCACCCACCGCGCCCTCCTGTTTGTCCTCGTGCTCACCTCCGTCTGCCTGACCGGCTGCATCAGCTGGAAAAAGGGCGGCAAACCGAAGGAAAACAAGGCGGTCGCCACCGAGGTGGAAGAGAACTTCCGGCAACGCTGGATCGAAAACCGCGCCGCCGAACTCATGAACCGGGGCGTATCACCGCATCTCGCCCGCACCCAGGCCATCGAAGAGTTCAGGCTCAATTACAGCTACACCCGCGCCGCGGAGCAGCGGTAAGTCGGGTCGGTCCGGCCAATCGGTCGGCCCGGAGACCGGCGACTCAGTCCGCCTTCGCCTCCAGCAACTGCATCATAAACACCAGCGTGGAGTTGCGTGGAATACGTGGAGCCTGACCCCGCGATCCATAAGCCAGCTCCGGGGGAATGATCACCATCCACCGGTCACCCGGCCGCATCAATTGCAGGATCTGATCCCAGCCGCGGATGACCTGATTGCGGCCCAGCCGGAAGGTGAACGGATCCTTGGGATCCTGCTTCTGGTCAAAAGTCTGGCCGTCGATCAACCGGCCCACATAGAGCACCGAGACTTGGTTGCCCGGCTTGGCAAACTCCCCGGAGCCCTCCTCCAGCACCACATAGCGGATGCCGGTGCTGGTTTTCTTCGCCTCGGGAAAGTGCTCCTCCACCCAGGCCAGATCCTCCGGCGGAAGTTTCTCGCGCTGGGCGTGGAGGACCAGCGGGGCAAGGCAGAGACAGAGAACAAGCAAAAGGGAACGAACCATGGCCGCGGACCCTAGACGGCCTCGCCCCCGTTTGGCACGGAATTTCTGATGGCCGGGTGCGCCGCCACTTGCGCCAGCGCGCGGTGCAGGAGGGTCTTGCCCGGCTCCATCCGATGCCAAGGCGAAGCCCCCGAAGGATGCGGCAGCGGGATGCAGTCCGCCGTATGCCCGCGATACGTGATGGAAACCGTGCGGCCGATCATATCGTTGAGCGGTGCCGGTGGGAGAAATTGTGTGATCGCCAGCTTGCCCACCGGCAGGACCAAGCCGGGGCGCAACAGGGCGAACTCCCGCTCCAGCCAGTGCGCACAACGGGCGATTTCATCGGGCGAAGGCACACGATCGCCGCCCTCCGGGCGCTTGCCAGGAAAACAACGGCACACCGCGGCGAAATAAATGCGGTCGCGCACCTCGTCCTCCGTCCAACCCAAGGCGGCGTGAAACCATTTGAAAAGCGTCTTGCCCGCGGTCCACGCAAACGGCCGCCCCAACTTCGGCTCTTTATCCCCCGGAGCCTGCCCCACCAACAGCACCCGGCTAGCCACCGGCCGGCCCACGACGGCAGGCCGATGCATCCGCGGGCAGCGCACGCACGCGCGCAGCGCGGTCAGATGTTTTTCAACGGCGGATGACACAGGGACAAAGGAATGCGCGGAATCCTGCCAGGGAAACCAGAAAATCCCCCACCAGTGCCGGCCCGCACACTTTTACCGCCGTCCGCGGAAGCCAAAGCGGCTCCGTCCGCCGCGGCGGTTTTCCTCTCGCGGATGCCGGGCCGCTTCACTCCGGCTTTCCCGGGCCTCGGGCGGCTGCGCCGGCCGCGGCGCATAGGGGCCGTAGGGAAATCCTTCGAGCTTCAGCTCGGGAATCTTCGCGCCGATGAACCGCTGGATATCGCGGATGTCCTTCTCGTTTTCCGGTGTCACCAAAGTGAAGGCGTCGCCCACGGACTGGGCGCGGCCCGTGCGACCGATGCGATGGACATAGTCCTCCGGTTTTTCCGGCACGTCGTAATTGATGACGTGCGAAACCCCGGCGACATCAATGCCGCGGGCGGCGATGTCGGTCGCCACCATCACCTCATACTTGCCCGACTTGAAGCCGGCGAGCGCCTCCATGCGCTGGTTCTGCGAGCGGTTGGCATGCAGGACGGCGACGGAGTGGTTGGCCGCCTTGAGGCGACGCGCGATTTTGTCCGCCCCATGTTTGGTGCGGGAGAAAACGAGCACGCTGTCGAAGTCGGTCTTCGCCAAGAGCGCGAGCAGGAGGTCGAACTTCTGCGCATAACCCACGGGGTAGAGCGCATGGTTGACCGATTGATTGACGGTGCGGTTGACGCCGACCTCGATCCGCGTCGGATTGCGCAGCGCGAAGGAGGCGATGGCCTGGATCTCCGGCGGCACGGTGGCGGAAAAAAGGAGGGTCTGGCGCTCGCGCGGACAGCGCCCGATGATGTCTTTCACCACTGGCAGAAAGCCCATGTCGAGCATGTGATCCACCTCGTCGAGCACGAGGGTGCTGATATCGCGGAGGCTGAGCGTGCCCTCCTTCAAATAGTCCATGAGGCGGCCCGGGGTGGCGACGATGATGTCAACGCCCCGGCGCAGCTCGGCGCGTTGATTGCCGTAACCGACGCCGCCGAAAATGGCGACCGTGCGCAAATTGGTGAAGCGGGCGAAATCGCGGAAAGCCGTCTCAACCTGGGCCGCGAGTTCACGCGTGGGCTCGAGCACGAGCACGCGCGTTTTGCCGTGGCCGCCCAGCCGGGTGAGAATGGGCAGGGCGAAGGCCGCCGTCTTGCCCGTGCCGGTCTGCGCCGAGCCGATGACATCGCCCCCGCCCAGCACGATCGGAATCGCGCGAAGTTGGATGGGCGTGGGCTCGGCATAGCCGGCAGCCTGCACACCGCGCAGGACATCCGGGGATAGGTTGAGTGCTTTGAATGACATGGAAAGTTATCTGCTAACGCTGCGAAAAATAAAAAGGGACGGAGCCCAAAGGAGCGCCGTCCCTCGAAAAATCAGTTGGTCAGACCGATCTGATCAGTAGCGGCGATCGCCACGATCGCGATCGCGGCCGAAACCGCCGCGACCACCGCCGCCACCGCCGCCGCCGAAACCACGGCCACCGCCGCCGAAGCCGCCGCCGCTGGGACGATCTTCCTTCGGCCGGGCCTCGTTGACGGTCAGCTGACGGCCGCCGAGCTCGGTACCGTTGACCTTCTCGGCCGCAATCTTGGCCTCTTCATCCGTGCCCATGGTGACGAACGCAAAGCCGCGGGGGCGGCCGGTCATCTTGTCCATGGCGACGTAAACGTCGGTCACGCTGCCGAACTGGCCGAAGTGCGAACGGAGTTCGTCTTCGGACGTCTTGAAGGACAGGTTACCAACGTACAGTTTGGAGTTACTCATGTGATGTCTCGTAGATCCATCGTCTGCTGCCAGTCCGTTCCCACCGTGGGTTTCGAAATCATCACTTGAGCACTCGCTCAGCCTACGACTCACCAGATACTGTCATCTAACGCTTTCTCTAACGATGGGGTTTAAGACACAGGGAGAGTGAATTTAAGCAAGTTTATTCCAGATGGGGCCAAGGGGGAGCGGCCTTATTCCCAGAGTTGATCCAGCCTCCGGCGGTCCCGTTTCGTGGGTCGGCCGCTGCCCTTGTCCCGGGCCAGGGATTGCTGCTCACGCTGCGCCCGGGCTTTTTCAAACTCGGCGGGAGGCGTGAGATCTTCGCAATGGGCGGCCACTTGTTTCGCGCCGAGGCGGGAGCCCGGCACGGCCAGTACGCGCAGGGTGCGCGTGACCACCCCCTGCCGCAAGGTGACGGTCTCCCCGGGACGGACCTCGCGCGCGGGTTTGACCGGGTGGTCGTTGACCCGCACGGAGCCGTGCTGGATCGCGGCTACCGCCAGAGCCCGCGTCTTGAACAGGCGCACCCACCACAGCCACTTGTCGAGGCGGGCGCTGACGGGGGAATCCGAAGACAACACGGCCGCGAGCGTGGAGACGCTCGCGGCCGCGGGCAAAGGCGTTTTCGCGCCTTGAAATTGCTTTACTTGCCGGCCTTGAATTCGCTGCGGAGCCAGTTGTTGAGCAGCTCCTTGTCATGGCGGAGCGCATCGCTGCGATCAATCGAGAGCTTCATCATGAAGGCAAGGTCGCGGAGTTCGCGTTTGCCTTCCTTGACGACAGCCCCGGCGGCATCGGTCAGCTTGAACTCAAGGTCGATGCGCGGGGGATAGATTTCCTTCACGACGCGCACATCCTGCATGCCGGCGCGCCCCCAGGGCTCGAAGTCGCCGGCCAGATCCACCTCGGTCAGGGTGACCGTGAGTTTTTGCCCGTCCTGCAACAGGGGCTTGGCCCGCTGCTCAATGTGTTGTTTCAGCGCGTCGAGATTGGCCGCCTGGCCTTTCTCCGTGGGGCTCCACGCGTCGCGCACATCGGCGTATTGTCCGGGCTCCTTGGCGAAGAGCACTTCGACATTGGAGCCGGATTCATTCGCCATCGCAAACGGAGCGGCGAGCAACGCCGCCGCGAGAATGATAACGGATTGGGTTTTCATGATGGGGTTTGTGACAAAGACCGGCGGGAATTGGTTCCCTTTATCTCACGGCTCAGGCGGCGCCAGCCCGCAACGCGGCGAGGGCCGCCTCGGGATCGGGCGAGGGCACTATCGTGATGATCACGAATTTGCTGGTGGGGGTGTTGCTCTTGGCCGCAACGCTGCCGATCGGCACAAGGACGTTGGCTTCGGGGAAATACGTGGCCGCACAGCCGCGCGGGATGCGGTAGGGCGCCACCATGAAATGCTTCGCCACACGCTCGGTGCCGCCATGGCGGTTGGTGAGATCCACGATCTGCCCGGCCTGCAGGCCGGCTTCGCGGATATCCTCCTCGTGCATGAAGACCACGCGCCGGCCGCCAAAGACGCCGCGGTAGCGGTCATCGAGTCCGTAAACCGTGGTGTTGAACTGGTCATGCGTACGGATGGTCATCATCACATACTCACCCGGCACAAATGAGCGGCGGGGGATCGCCGCCACCGTAAAGTTGGCCCGTTGTGTGGTCGTGCGCCACTCGCGCTGGTCGCGCGGCGCGTTGGGCAGATAGAAGATGCCCTCGCGCGTGCGCCGGTTGTAATCCTCGAAGCCGGGCACCACCCGCGCGATGCGGTCGCGGATCAGGTCGTAGTTCGCGGCGAAGTCCGCCCAGGGCGTGCCGGATTTCGCGCCCAGCACCGCCTGCGCCAGACGACAGACGATGGCCGGCTCGCTCAGCAGGTGCGGGGAGGCCGGCTCCACCTTGCCGCGGGAGGGGTTGATGATGCCCATCGAGTCCTCGACGGTGACAAACTGTTCGCCCGTGCCCTGCCGGTCGCGTTCGCTGCGGCCAAGGCAGGGCAGGATAAGCGCGGTGCGGCCGGTGACGAGGTGGGCGCGATTGAGCTTCGTCGAGACTTGCGCGGTCAGCGCGCAACGCCGCAGCGCCTCGGCGGTGTATTCGGTATCGGGTGTGGCCGAAAGGAAGTTGCCGCCCATGGCGAAAAACACTTTCACGCGGCCGGCGTGCATGGCCTTGATGCTGTCCACCGTGTCGAGCCCGTGTGCGCGCGGCGACTGAAAGCCGAACTCCGCGTCGAGCCGGTCGAGCCACCAGTCGGGCATTTTTTCAAAGATGCCCATGGTGCGGTCGCCCTGCACGTTGGAGTGGCCGCGCACCGGGCAGGCGCCCGCGCCGGGCCGGCCGATGTGGCCGCCGAGGAGCAGAAAATTGACGACGGTCTGGATGGTCTCGACCGAGTTGGGCTGCTGGGTGAGGCCCATCGCCCAGCAGCAAATGGTCCCGCGTGAACGCGCCGCCAGTTCGCCCAGTGATTCGATCTGCGCGCGATCCACGCCGCTGGCCCCGACGATGTCCTCCCAGGCCGTGGCCCGCAAATCGGCCACAAGCGCCTCGTAGCCGTGCGTGTGCGCGCGGATGAAATCGTGGTCGAACACCGTACCCGGCGCGGCGTCCTCCCGCGCCAGCATCGCCTTCATGATGCCTTTGAAGAGTGCGAGATCCCCGTTGATGCGCGGCTGCACCCACACATCGGCCAGACGCGCCCCTTCGCCCAGCAGCGTGGGCAGCGCCTTGAGCGGGTTCATGAAATGCTGCGGATTTTTGAAGCGGTCCGTCCCGACCTCGGGCAGCGGGTTGACCGAGATCACCTTCACCCCGCGCTTTTTCGCGGCTTCGAGGGTCGAGAGCATGCGCGGGTGGTTGGTGCCGGGATTCTGGCCGATGATGAAGATGGCATCCGCCTTTTCGAAGTCATCCAGCTTTACCGTGCCCTTGCCGATGCCGATGGTTTCACCCAATGCGGTGCCGCTCGATTCATGACACATGTTGGAGCAGTCGGGGAGATTGTTCGTGCCGAACTGACGGACAAAAAGCTGGTAGAGAAAAGCCGCCTCATTGCTCGTGCGCCCGGAGGTGTAAAAGGCGGCCTCATCAGGCGAACCGAGGGCCTGCAGCCCACGGGCGATAAGCGCAAAGGCCTCATCCCATCCGATCGGCTCGTAATGCGTGGCGCCAGGCCGCAGCACCATGGGATGCGTCAGGCGGCCCTGCCGGTTGAGCCAGTAGTCGCTCTGCGCAGCCAGTTCGGCGACCGAGTATCGCTGAAAAAACTCCGGCGTGCACCGCTTCGGCGTCGCCTCATCGGCGATGGCCTTCGCCCCGTTTTCGCAGAATTCGAAGGTATGCCGGTCGCTGTCCGGGCTGGGCCAGGCGCAGGACTGGCAGTCAAACCCGTCCACCTTGTTAACATCGAGCAGCAGCCGCGTGCCGCGCACCGGCCCCACGCCCATGACGACATAGCTGTTGGTCTTGACCACGGCGGTGAGACCGGCGGCGGCGGCGCTGGGCGCATCCAGCTTGGTGCCGGCGAGTTCGACGGGCGGCTGGGCGGAGGTGGGTTTTGCGGGGGTGGACACGACGGCTTTCCTTTCTGCGGCTTTTCGTTAGGGTTTCAAGCCTCCCTCATGTTCGCCAACCTGCTCCAGCTTTTCTCCCGTCCACACGCCTCCGATTACGAGCAGGGATTTGTGCGCGAAGTGAATGTCGTGCGACGGCAGCCCCGCGATCCGCGTATGATGCGCTTCATCCTCGTCTGCTGGGTGCTCATCGCCATCAAGCACGTCCTCATCATCTACGCGTGCCACCTCCGGCCGGTGCCCTTCCACCAACTATGGGTCAACGCCCCCACCTGGCTGCTTGGCGTGCTCGCCACGGTGGCTTACTGGCGGCGCTGGTAGGTTCAGCGGTTTTCGGCTCGCCGCCGGCATCATTGCCGGAGGGTATTATCGTCATGCCTCACGTTCCCGGACTCCGCAGCCCCTATCTCAAGGTTGGCCGACTCGTCTATTTCGGCCGCATGCTCGACAAGATCCGCCTGCACGCCGCCGGCCAACTCCCCGCCGACTACATCGCCAACCTCGGCACGGGTTTCGACGGCCGCTGCTGCAATTTCCTGCGTGTCAGTTACGAAGCGCTCAAAACCCGCACGCTCGACGGCGACCTCCACGACGACGCGCTGCTCGACTGGTGCCACGCCCACGGCGGACCGCGCGCCGACGAAGAATGCGAGGTATGGAACGGTTTCATGATGAAACGCGGCTGGCGCGACGCCGGCGCCCCCATCCTCACCCAACGCATCCGCGAATCATCCCTCGAGAATCGCCCCATTGAGACGATGTTCGACTATCTGGATTTCGATGAAGGGCGCGACCCGGTCGCGAATCGCGCTTGGGCACAGTGAACCCGCCGCAGATCATCGTCATCATGGGAGTGGCGGGCAGCGGCAAAACCACTGTCGCGCGCGCCCTCGCCCACACTCTGGGCTGGGGTCTGGCCGAGGCTGACGATTTCCACCCGCCCGCCAATATAGCCAAAATGAGCGCCGGCCAGCCGCTCACCGACGCCGACCGCGCGCCCTGGCTCGTCGCCCTGCGCGCTCGCATCGACACCGCCCTGGCCACCGGTACGCCCACCGTGGTCACATGCTCCGCGCTCAAGGCCGCCTACCGCCACGCCCTCATCCCGTCCGACCCGCGCGTGCGACTGGTTTACCTGCAGGGCACACGTGAGCAGCTCGCCGCGCGCCTGGAAGCACGTCAGGGTCATTTCATGAAACCCGCCATGCTCGACGGCCAGCTCGCCCTTCTTGAAGAGCCGGCCGACGCGCTCACCCTCAACATCGCGCCCACCCCGGCCGAACTCGCCGCCCGCATCCGCGCGGCCTTTGCCCTTTGAAAACCTGGTTCGCCAAACTCCTCCGTCGGCTGGTCCTCGCCACCAGCCTCCTCCTGTTTGCCGCCGCCGGCCTCGCCGGCTGGTTCTATCTTCAGCTCCAGGCCAGCTTGCCGCAACTCGACGGTGAAACGAAGCTGCCCGGCCTCGCCACCCCCGTAACCATCGAACGCGATGCGTTGGGCATCCCCACCTTGCATGGAAAAACCCGCGCCGATGTCGCCCGCGCCCTCGGCTTTCTCCATGCCCAGGAACGTTTCTTTCAAATGGACCTCATGCGCCGCAAGGCCGCCGGCGAATTGTCGGAGCTGTTCGGTCCGCGCACCGTGGACAGGGACCGCGCGGTGCGCCTGCATGGCTTCCGCGCCCTCGCGCGGCAGGCCGTCACCCTCGACCGCGCGGAAAATCGCGCGGTCGTCACCGCCTACACGGAAGGGGTCAACGCCGGTCTCTCCGCTCTGCGTCGCCCACCTTTTGAATACCTTGTGCTGCGCAGCGAACCGCAACCCTGGCTGCCCGAGGACAGCTACCTGATCGGTTACGCCATGGCGCTCAACCTGCAGGAAAGCGACGGCCGCTACGAACGTTCCCTCGCCGCCCTGCGCAACCACTACGGCCCGGAGGTCGCCGCGTTTTTCGCCCCGCTGCAAACCTCCGCCGATGCCGCCCTCGACGGCTCCACTGCGGTCCTGCCACCCGTCCCCACCGCCCGCCAGATCAACCTGCGCCGCCGGCTCTCCGCCCCGGTCCAGCCAACCGTCACCGAGGATCCCGCCCTGCCCGGCAGCAACAGCTTTGCCCTCGCCGGATCCCGCACCGCCGCCGGGGGCGCCGCGCTTCTCGCCAACGACATGCACCTCGACCACGGCATGCCGAACACCTGGTATCGCGCCTCGCTCGTCTGGGCCGACCGCCGCGTCACCGGCCTCACCCTGCCCGGCACCCCCGCCATGATTGTCGGCAGCAACGGCCGCGTCGCCTGGGGATTCACCAACAGCTACGCCGACGCCAGTGATGTCATCATGGTGGACCTCAACACCATCTCCAGCGCCCTTTATCGGCACGGGACGGAAAACCTCGATTTCATCCACCGCCGCGAGGTGATCCGCGTGAAGGGCGAAAAAGACGTCGAGCTGGATGTGCGCTCCACCCATTGGGGCCCGATCATCGGCACCGGGGAAAAGGAGCGCCCCTATGCCTACCGCTGGGTGATGCACGAGCCCGGCGCCATCAACTTCGCGCTGCTGGACATGGAGCACGCCAACACAGTCGCCGAAGGCATCGCCGTGGCCCACCGCGCCGGCCTCCCCGCGCAGAACATTCTCCTCGCCGACACCGTCGGCGACATCGCCTGGACCATCGCCGGAGCGCTGCCCAAACGCGTGGGCTACGACGGCCGCCTGCCGGTTGCCTGGACCTATGATGACCGCCATTGGGAAGGCCTCCTGCCGGCGGCCGAAACACCGGTCGTCCTCACGCCCGCCTCGGGCCAGCTCTGGTCGGCCAATCAACGCATGATGGGCGGTGAAGCGCTCACCCGCCTCGGCGACGGTGGCTACGCGGCGCCGGACCGGGCCGCCCGCATTCGCGACCGTCTCAGCCATCTCACCGCCGCCACCCCGGCCGACCTGCTGGCCATCCAGCTCGACGAGGCCGCGCCGCTGCTCACGCGCTGGCATGAACTGCTGCAACGCATACTCTCCGCCAAGACCGATCCGGAACGCACCGCCCTCCGGACCGCCAGCGCCACCTGGGAAGGCCGCGCCACCGTGGATTCCACAAGTTACCGGCTTGTGCGCGCTTTCCGGCAGCAAGTCGCCCAGCGTGTGCTCACCCCGGTCTTCACTTCCGCCTCCCGGCATGAGCCGCTCCTCATATTCAACTGGCGGCGCTTTCACTACGAAGAGCCCCTCTGGACCCTGCTGCAGGAACAACCCGCGCATCTGCTCAACCCCGAGTTTGAAACCTGGGACGAACTCCTGCTCGCCTCCGCCGACGCCGTGCTCGCCGAATTGGACCAGGCCGGTCTCAGTCCGGACAAAGCCACCTGGGGCCGCCGCAACCGCGCCCATATCCGTCATCCGCTCGGCCATTTCCTCCCGCGCTGGACCACCCGCTGGCTTGATATCGCCGCCGACCCGCTGCCGGGCGACACCCACACGCCGCGCGTGCAGGCCCCTCATCACGGCGCGAGCAACCGGCTCGTCGTCGCGCCCGGGCGCGAGCACGAAGGCATTCTGCATCTACCCGGCGGCCAGAGCGGTCACCCCCTATCACCTTTTTATCGCGCCGGTCATGACGCCTGGGTGCGCGGCGAGCCCACTCCCTTCCTTCCCGGCCCCGCGCAACACACGTTGACCCTGGTTCCCTGATTCACCTGATGAGGTTTTAGGCACAAACGGACGTGAACATCTGACTCCGCACGTCTCGTTCCTGCGGGTGAGCATGTATCCATTCGTGACCAAACCGGGCCGGTGACGCCCCAAGGGCTCGACCATCTCGATCCCGCCCTCTCCGCCGGCAAAGTTCGATCCCTCCCCCGCGAGTTTGGCGTTGTCCCGCCCGCGCTTCGCGGCTTGCTCATCGGCACCCCGCCCGATGACGCAAAAGAAGCACACCTACACGGTCTATTTCGGCAGTGAGCTCTTCAACCTGAAGCATCTCATCGGCAACGCCTACCTCGCCGAGGCCATTTACGAAAAATCCCACGGCAAATACCTCTGCATGCTGCCGCAGGATCTCGAACCCCGCGGCAAAACCGCGATCGCGGTGCGCGATCACGCCATCCGGGCCCTGCTGGAATGCGACCTCGGACTCTTCTGCTATGACGGCACCGAGCCCGATACCGGCACGGTCGTCGAATTCATGCTCGCCAAGTTCGCCGACATCCCCGCCGTCCTCCTGCGCAGCGATGTCCGCCGCGCGGGTGACGGGCCCGACCCGTGGGATCTCATGTCCAGCTTCTATCCGCGCTGCGTGAAGGTGACCGCCAACAGCCTCGGCTCCTACCAGCAGCTGATGAAGCGCCGCCACCGGCGGCTCGACGAGGTCATCCGCCTCGCCGGCCAGCACAGTTCGGCCGACGCACAGGTGATGTGCGAGCAAATCGCGGCCGCCTGCGTGCGCGCCTTCGACCGTGTGCTCGCCCTGCAGCCCGCCATGCCCCGGCACCTCCGCGAGGAGGTTTACCAATGGCTCGCCCTCATGCCCGGCCTGCGCGGCAAGGAGAAGACCCTGCGCAAGGAGTTCGAAGCCATCCTCGAACGCAAAGTGGAAAAGGATCTGTTGTGAATGCGGAGTGCGGAATTCGGATTGCGGATTTGGCCGCGCGGCGGGTGCCGGCTCGCCGCCCTCATTTCCCGTGACGAAAGTCGGATCTTCACCTCTGTTACACCGCACTCCGCAATTCCCCATGCTTCACGTTCTCCAGCACCCCCTCGCCACCCACATCATCACCCACCTACGCGACGAGACCACCAAGCCCGCCACCTTCCGCACGCTCTCCTACCAGATCGGACTGCTCCTCGCCATCGAGGCCACTCGCGACCTCACCACGACCGGCAAGACCATCCGCACCCCGCTCGAGCCTCTCACCAGCCAGGTGCTGGCCAAACCGCTCGTCGTCGTCCCCATCCTTCGCGCCGGCCTCGGCATGGTGCAGCCCTTTCTCGACCTCTTCCCCGACGTAAGCGTGGGGTACATCGGTCTTGAGCGCGATCACGAGACCGCCGTCGCCCGCAGCTACTATTGCAAACTCCCGCCGCTCGCCGGCACCCGCGTCATCGTCGTGGACCCGATGCTGGCCACCGGCGGCTCCGCCGCGCAGGCGCTCACGGTGGTGAAACAGGCCGGCGCCGCCGAACTCATCTTCGCCAGCATCGTATCCAGCCCGGAGGGCGTGGCCGCCGTGCAAGCAAAGCACCCCGATATCCCGCTCTACACCGCCGCCCACGACCGTGAGCTGAACACGAAAAAATACATTCTCCCCGGCCTCGGCGACTTCGGCGACCGGCTGTATGGGACGTGAGCAAAGTCAGATCCAGCAACTCGCTTTTCTCGATTTGAGCAGATCATGCCTCAGCTCCTGTCACAAATTTACGCTCTTGGATGAGGATGAACCCGCGGCTGAATTCGCCCGCTAGGCCGCCCGGCTTCGCACTGCCAGCCATCGTCAAAACCCATGTCAGACTCCCCTGCCTGGATCCTCGCAACTCCCGCTGACGCGCCCGTCGTAGGCGCATTGCTCCGTGAATTCTACGCCGAGGAGAAGCTGCCCTACACGGAAGCCGTCGCAGTCCGGGTGGTGGCCGAACTCCTTGGCTCACCCGCAACCGGAGCGATTTTCCTCTGCCGCGCAGCCGGGGAGAGCCTCGGTTACGTCGTCGCGACCTTTGCCTGCAGTCTGGAATTTGGCGGGCGCTACGTCCTGCTGGACGAGCTTTATCTGCGACCGGCGGCACGCGGACGTGGCGAAGGCAAACGCGCCATCGCCTGCGTCGAAGCCTGGGCCATTGGCCAAGGCGTATCCACCCTGCGGCTCGAGGTGAACCATCATAATGCGAAAGCCCTGTCGGTCTATTTGAAATCGGGTTTCACCGACGACCAACGCCACCTGCTCTCCAAGCGGCTCACTCCTTGATCAGGCATCGCTCGCCCGGAACGGGTTGTCCGGTGCAGTTCAATTCTGGCGGCTGCCTCCCTCCCTGTATGGCTCGAGTGAGACAAACCCGCGGTCGTGGGATCACCGGCAACAGTCAGCCTTGCCGAAAGCAGTTTGTCATAAAAACCGAGTTTTCCTCACGATTTCGTGCAGCGGCAAGGAACCAACCGGCCAAAGCGCCCACCATGTGCCGTTCCTGCCCCGCCGCGCAGCGAAAACTTCGCGCCTTTCCATGCTTCATTCCTTCCCATGCCCTCATCCTGCCCGCAAGGCTTCCGGTCGGGCCTTGGGAGGCCTTCACCCAAGGGCAACCAGAGCGCCAAGGGGTAAATATTCCCTACGGAATCGCCATCATTCCGGCTGGTCTAAACTGCCTCCGACCTGCATTTAATGACACGGAATCCCTTCCCGAACGGAGGGGAAAAAGACCATTTCCCAGAACAAACATGAAGAACAACAAATCCCTCAGTGCGGCTATGACCCTGTTTCTGGCCGCTGTCGCTGCAGTGGCCCTTGGCGGTTGCGCCACAACACAGGCCACCACGCAAGCCGCGCCCCGAGAAGAAACCCGTGCCCCTGCGCCGCGGGGTAACGCCCTTGCTTTCCCCACCGGTGATCGCGCCACCAGCGCCGTCCTCCTAGAAAAGCGTTTCCCGGTGCAAATCTTCCAAGGCCGTGAGTTCACCTACGACTTGGTTGTGACCAACCTCACCGGCTTCACCCTTGAGGACGTTCGCATCAACGAGACTCTCCCCGAAAACTACACGCTCAGCTCCTCCACGCCCTATGAGGCGGTGAGCAGCGGTGACCAGGTCGTCTGGACCATCCCGAGCCTCGCGCCGCACAACTCCGTGACCATCACCGTCAGCGGCGTCGCCCACAGCGGCAGCAACTTCGCCACCTGCGCCGAAGTCACCTACCGCTCCGTCCTCTGTGCCACGGCCCCGATCGTCTCGCCCGGCCTTGAGCTCGGCGTGAGCCTCGCGTCCGTCACCGACATCTGCTCCACGACCCCGATCACCTACACGGTGACCAACACCGGCTCGGCCACCCTGAACAACGTGTCCATCACCCCGGCGATCCCCAGCGGCCTGCAGGTCGTCGGCGCCGCCCCAAGCTTCACGGTCAACCAGCTCACGCCCGGTGCCTCCCAGTCCTTCACGGTCAACGTGAAGCCCGCCGCCAGCGGCGAATACGAAGTGCTGCCCACCGCCTCGGCCAGCGAAGGCGTGAGCGCCTCCGCGACCGCCAGCACGACCACGCTCGCCCCCGAGCTCGCCGCTTCGGCCTCCTCGCCCGATCAGGTGCTGATCGTCCACACCATCACCTATGATGTCGGCGTCGCCAACCTCGGCCAGGCTGCCGTGGGCGCCACCACCGTCAGCGCCACCCTCCCGGCCAATGCCGAGTTCATCTCCGCCACCGGCGGCGGTGTGGTGCAGTCCGGCAGCGTGGTCTGGAGCGTCTCCGGCCTGAGCCCCGAAGGTGCCGCGAACTACAGCTTCACGGTCAAGCCGCGCGGTGCGGGTGACTACTCCACCAACGTCACGGTCCGCAATGATTGCGCCGGCAGCGCCAGCGCCCATTCCACCACCAGCGTGGTCGGCATCCCGGCGCTCCTCCTTGAGGTGATCGACCAGAACGACCCGGTGGCCGTTGGCGACAACGTCGTCTATGAAATCGCCATCACCAACCAGGGCAGCGCCCCCGCGCACAACGTGACCATCAAGGTCGAGCTCGAAGACAACCAGACCTACCTGACCTCCAGCGGCAACACGCCGTCCAGCGTCAGCGGTCGCACGGTCAACTTCTCGCCGATCAGCTCCATCCCGGTGGGCGGCAAGGCGGTTTACCATGTCACGGTCCGCACCACGGCCGCGGGCGACACCCGCTTCCATGTGTCCATGACGGCTGACGAACTCGGCCGCCCGGTGCAGGAAACCGAGGCCACGAACGTTTACTAAGTTCGCCTCGATCACCTGATTGGATCACTTCAAAAGGGCGAACCCTACGGGGTTCGCCCTTTTTTCTCCCGTTTTACTTTCCGCTCGCCGGTTTCCGCCGCGACATAACCGCTTCCCATCACACCCAAACCACTCTTGTTTCGTGCTATGAAATCTCCCGCCGTAGTCTGGGGTATCGGAGCCGGGGGCATCGCCCTCACGCTCCTCGCCCTGCTTTGGCTGGAAACTCGGTCAGTGCCCCGTGATCCGTCTTTCCTGAATGAACCTTCCCCGCCGGTGCTGGTCGGCCTCGAAGCCGATGCCTCACCCCGGCCGATCGTCTTCACACTGCCGCCTCCGCCGCCCAGGCCCGAGCCGCAAGCCAGTGCAAGGCCGGAACCGGCCAGAACGGAGCCGGTGCGATCGGCTCCTCCGGTCGTCCAGCCCCCCTCACCCCGGCCTCAACCCGCGCCCCCGCCGGCTCAACGGACCACCATCCCGGCGCCCGCGCCGGAGCGCACGGTCGTCACGCTGCCTCCGCCTCCTCATCCTTCGACGGTATTGATCGTGCGGAGAAAAATCAGCCTGGGTGGCCGGGTCTTCCAACACCCCACCGCCCGCGATGCGCGCGGCCTGCCCCTGCACTGGAGGGAACCCGTGCGCCACTTCCTCGTGTTGCAGGACAGCCGGCAGCGCCAGGGTCCGGAATACGTTTACGAAATCCCCGCCAGTGTCGCCGCCCAGACGGCCATTGGCATCTACTATCCGGCTTCCCGGCTCGCCGAATGGCGGCAGGTCAGCGAACCCACACCACCGGAACCGCCTCCCGGGTTTCCCCGGCCCGGGCGCTGAAACAGCGAGGAACGCTTCATGCCCAGCCGGCCGGTATCCCGCGTGACCTGCGTCCTCGGCACGGCCATCCCCGCCGCCGGCCTGGCCTTAGCGGGATACCTGACGGCGCTCAAATGGTTCGGACTGCCCTGCACCGGCGCGGGCTGCGGGGCGGTGATCGGCAGCACTTACGGAGTATGGCTGGGCCTGCCCGTGGGCCTCTATGCCCTGGCAGGATGGCTGCTCGCTGTTCTTTGGACCAGGGCGAGGCCGGCCACCTACGCGGCGCTCGCGCTCGGCTCGCTCTACTTCACCTGCGTCCAGCTCTTTGTCCTCCGCGCGTTCTGTCCCTGGTGTCTGGCCCACGCCGCGCTGTGCGGACTCGCCCTGCTGTTCCGCACGCCTTCACGCCATGCGGCGTGGATTGGATTGCTCCTGGCCACGCTGATTTCCGGGCTCGCCTGGCAAACCGGCCACCAAACCACCCGCGGCACCACAGCCACTGCGGAAGCCGGCTGGTTCGACCAATCCGTCGCACTGGACTGGCTCGGCCCGACCGGAGACCGCAGCGCTGTACTGGTCTTGAGCCTGACCTGCCCTGCCTGCCTTGATCTGCTGGATGAAGCTTCGCAGGCAGACGCGCCCCGGGGGGCAGACGCACCCGCGATCTTCCTCAAAACCACGCCGCAAGACCGGAAGCTGGCGGTGCAATTTGTCGCCGCGGTGCAATCACTGGGCGGAGGACATCAGGCTTTTCAAACCGCCCTTGCGCTGCTGCTCGCTCAACGCGATCTGGTCCTCGCCCAGCCGGACTTCGCCGCCGCCTGGCTGGCGGAAGTTTTGCCGGCGGCACCCGGGCAGACCGCGGCGGCGGAGCTCAGGCTGACCCAGGGTGAAGCGGTTCTGGCCGCCGCCGATACTTTCCAGACTCCCCGGCTCTTCCTGCGTGATGGCACCTCAACCACCCGCATCCGGCCGGCCGACCTGTGGTCGGCCGCACCGTAATTCACGGCATACCCTGCACGATAACCGGCGTTTCAAGCACGCGCACCTCGCCATCGTCGATTCGCAGAACCCGTGTCTCCACGCCTTCACGCCGGACCCGCAGTGTCACCCGGTAACCGTCGCCGGACTCCGTTGCGGCAATCTCCGCACCTTCCAGTCGCAGCGTGGGCGGATTCTCCCCCTCCCAGGCGATGACCCGGAAAACCGCCTCCGCGGTTTCCCCCACCCGCACCCGGGGCAGCGTCAAAGGATTAGGGCTCACCCGCGTGGCGGAAGCCACCGGGGCAAAAACCGGGATCACGAGAGCGGCGTGATCGGGCGAAGCCGTGTGGATGCGCACCTCGGTCTTGAGCATTCCCGCCGGAGCACCGGCTTTGCGAAGCAGCTTCAGCTCGTAGCCACCGGGATTTCCCACCGGGACAATCTCCGCCTCCAGCCAGGCCGCACCGGTCTCGGCCGACACCAAGGTCGTCACCGGCTGCCCGGGCTCGGCCGGGCTCAGCCGCACACCCAGCCTGGCCTCAGCCTTCCGCTGACTGCGGGTAAACATGATGGGATAGGCGGCGATGTTCCAGTCGCCGAGCGGGGCGATGTTCATCTTCACCATGAGGATCTCATCACCCGCGCTCGTGCTCAGTTTGATGCGGCGGATCACCTCGCCCTGATAGGAGCGCGATTCCACCACAACTTTCATCGGGGTGCTCTCACCGGCCGCCAGCACCCGTTTTTCCGGGATGACCAGCGTGCACGAGCAATCGGGCTCCACACTGAGGATCTCCAGCGGAGCGGCCCCCGTATTGGTCACCTGCACGGTACGCTCGAAGGACGCGTGCTGCCCCACCCGGCCGATATCAAGCAGCTCCGGGGAAAACGAAACCCGGGCCCAGCCGTCCGCACCAACGGCGGTCAGGAGCAGGATGAAAACCAAAAGGCGGCGATACATACCGGACAGGCAACCCATCATTCACCCCAACGCAACCCGGACCCAGCCCGTTTTCCACCGCCACCATCGGCTTTGACGCTCGCTTCCTGGCATGCATATTGGACCGCTCATGTCAGTTGACTGCCACACCCCCGCCGCCATCGAAGCCGAGGCCGAACGCCTGTTGCGCGCGCTCATGCATGTCGAATGCGACCCCAAGGGCCGCCGGTGGAATTACGAAACCTGTCTGGAGATCGCCCCGCTCACCCTGGAGATCAACCGGCTCAAGCGGGAGAAAAACGCCGTCATCCTCACCCATTCCTACGTCGAGCCCGAGATCGTTTACGGCGTCGGCGACTTCATGGGCGACTCCTACTACCTCAGCCTCAAGGCCAAGGAAGCGCAGACCGAGATCATCCTCTTCGCCGGTGTCGTGTTCATGGCCGAGACGGCCAAGATCCTCTCCCCCGGCGCCACCGTGATCGTGCCCGACCGCGGCTCGGGCTGCTCGCTGGCCGATTCCATCACCGGGGCCGACGTGCGCCGGCTGAAGTCGCTTTATCCCGATGCGGCCGTGGTCTGCTACATCAACAGCACCGCCGAGGTGAAGGCGGAGTGCGACGTCTGCGTGACCTCGGGCAACGTTTACAGCATCGTCGCCGCGCTGCCGCAGGAGCGCATCCTCTTCGTGCCCGACCGGCTCATGGCCGACAACATCCGCACCGAGCTCAAACGGCGCGGCGTGCACAAGGAAATCATCTCCTCCGACGGCACCTGCATGGTCCACGAGGAGTTTGACGTGGAGCAGATCCGGCAGGCCCGCGCCCAGTTTCCCGGCCTCAAGGTCGTCTCCCACCCGGAATGCACCGAGGCCGTGGCCGCCGCCTCCGATTTTGTCGGTAGCACCGGTGAGATGATGAAATACGTGAAGTCCACGCCGGCCCCCTATTTCTTGATGCTCACCGAATGCGGCCTTGTCGGTCGCCTCGAAGTCGAGTCCCCGGAGAAAAACTTCATCGGCGGCTGTCGGCTCTGCCCCTACATGAAGCTCAACTCGCTGGAGAAAGTGCGCGATGCGCTCAAGGCCCCGCGCCCCGACCAGATCGTCACCCTCGATGAGGATCTCCGCCGCCGCGCCGCCCGTTGCATCGACCGCATGTTCGAGCTCACCCCCAAGGCCTCCTGACCCATCCCCTTGTTCGTCTTACGAACAGTCCGCTCCCCGCAATTTTCTCCGGCTTCATCCTGATGCTCACCCCCCGCACCGACCTCCTGATCGACCTTGCCCTGGAAGAAGACGCCGGGCTGGGCGATGTCACCAGCCGCGCCATTTTTCCCGCCGGACACCGCAGCCGCGCAGTGATCGACGCCAAGCAGGAGCTCGTGCTCTGCGGCATCGCCATCGCGGAGCGCGTCTTCACCCGGTTTGATCCGACTCTGAAAGTACGCCCGCTCGCCCGCGACGGCGACCGGGTGAAACCCGGCGCGCAGGTACTCCGCGTGGAAGGCGCCACCGTCTCTCTTCTCACAGCCGAGCGCACCGCCCTGAATTTCCTCCAGCGCCTCAGCGGCATCGCCACGCAGGCCGCCCGGTATGCCGGCGCGGTGCAAGGCACCGGCGTCCGCATCGCGGACACCCGCAAGACCACGCCAGGCTGGCGCGCCCTGGAAAAATACGCCGTGCGCACCGGCGGTTGCAACAACCACCGCAACTCGCTTGGCGAACTCGCCCTCATCAAGGATAACCACATCGCCGCCGCCGGCTCGCTCGCCCGCGCCGTGAAACTCTGCCGCGCCGCCGCCGCCCACGGGGCCAAGGTCGAGGTCGAAGCCAAGACCCTCGCGGAAGTGAAGGCAGCCGTGCGCGCCGGGGCCGACATCATCCTGCTCGACAACATGACCCCCGCCCAGGTCGGCACGGCGGTGAAGACCATCGCGGGCCGGGCCCTGATCGAGGTCTCGGGCGGCGTGACCTTCGCCACCCTGCGCGACTACGCGCTGCCCGGCGTGAACATCATCAGCATCGGCGCGCTGACCCACTCGGTCGCCGCGGCCGACCTGAGCCTGGATCTGCAACCGGTCCGTCGCGGATGAAAACCCTTTCCACCGATTGCCTCGTGCTCGGCGCCGGGCTCGCCGGCTCGGTTTATGCGCTGCACGCCGCGCGGGCCGGCCGGAAAGTGGCCCTGCTGTCGCTCGCCGCCCCCTTGCAGGCCAACAGCGACTGGGCCCAGGGCGGCATCATCTACGACACCTCTTCCGACCCCGCCAGCCTTGCCCACGACATCATGGAAGCCAGCGACGGCACGGCCAATCCCGCCGCCATCGCACAACTCGTGTCCGAAGGCCCGGCCGCGGTGAAAGAGCTCCTGATCGACGAACTCGCCATCGGCTTCGACCGCGAGGCCTCGGGCGATCTGCACCTCACGCGTGAAGGCGGCCATCAGGAACGCCGCATCATCCACACCAAGGATGCCACCGGCCATTCCATTCTTGCCGCCGTGGCGGCCAAGGTGGACGCCACCCCGGGCATTACACGCCACAGCGGTTTCGTCGCGATTGATCTGCTCACCCTGTCGCACAATTCCACCGATCCACACGCGCGCTATGAGCCGCTCACCTGCTTCGGTTGCTATGCGCTCGACACCACCAGCGGCGAGGTGATCGCCCTCACCGCGCACAAGACCGTCCTCGCCACGGGTGGCCTCGGCGGGATCTTTCAGCACACGACCAACCAACCGGGCAGCGTGGGCCACGGCGTGGCCATGGCCTATCGCGTCGGCGCCCGGCTCATCGACCTCGAATACGTCCAGTTTCACCCCACGGTTTTCTTCAAGAAGGGCGCCCAACCCTTCCTTATCACCGAGGCCCTGCGCGGCGAAGGCGCCGTACTCGTGGACGGGCAGGGCCGGCGCTTCATGGATTCGGTGCATCCGCTCGGCTCGCTGGCCCCGCGCGACATCGTTTCACGGGCCATCAAACAACACCTCGCCTCCACCGGAGAAACCTGCGTTTACCTCGACCTCGGCGCGCTCCGGCCGGATTTCATCCGCGAGCGTTTTCCCTCCATCCACCAACGCTGCCTCGCGCACGGGGTGGACATCACCCGCGAGCTGATTCCCGTCGTGCCGGCGGCGCACTTCTCCTGCGGCGGCGTGCACACCGATCTCAACGGGCGCACCAACGTCCGCCACCTGAACGCCATCGGCGAAACCGCCTGCACCGGCCTGCACGGCGCCAACCGGCTGGCAAGCACCTCGCTGCTCGAATGCCTCATCTCCGCCAAGACCGCCGCCGCCGCCGATCTCGCCGAGTTGTCCGCCGCCGGCCATCCGCCCGTCTCCCCACCCAAGCCGCAGGAGTGGCGCAGCCCCGCCAAGACCGCCGACCCTCTTCTCATCCGCCAGGATCTGCAACAGATCCGGCAGACCATGTGGAACTATGCGGGCATTCTCCGTTCTCCACGCCGGCTGGCGCGGGCCCGCCGCATCCTCCTCGAACTGCGCGAAGACATCCAGGCCTTCTACCGCGACTGCCGGCCGACCCGCGATCTCATCGAGCTGCGCAACGCCGTGCAGACCGCATTGCTGGTCGTCCATGCCGCCACGCTCAACCCGGTGAGCAAGGGCTGCCATTTTGTGGACAGGGAGGAGTGAATTTTTCCGCCCGCCCGGACGTCTTATCAGATATGAAAACCAGAATCCTTGTCCTGCTGGGACTGCTGGCTGTCACGCTTCACGCTCAACCCCACGGCTCGGTGCATCGCGATTCGCGGCGCGAAGAGCCTCGAATCATCCTCTACGAACACGCCCACTTTCGCGGCGGCTCATTGGTGATTTATCCGGGCGACACGATTCCGAATCTGGCCACCGGCCGCTTCGACGGCGGCGCCCGCATCAACGACCGGATCTCCTCCATCCGCATCGAAGGTCCGGTCGAACTATACGTCTATGAGCATGCCTCGTTCGGCGGACACGTCATGCGCGTGACCGAGAGTATTCCCAATCTGGCGGACCGACCCACCCCCGAGACCCGGATCAGCTGGAACGACCGCATCTCCTCACTGCAGGCCGAGCGGGCGCCCCGAACCCGCGGACGGGCGGTCAATCCCGATACCCTCGTCCGTCGCGCCTATGAGGATCTCTTCGGTCGGGCACCCGACACCGCCGGCCTGCGGACTTATCGCAGCCTGGTCATTGATCAGGGCTGGACCGATCAGATGATTCGCGCTCACCTCCGGCGCAGCGAGGAATACCGCGGCCCCGGCGTCGAGCGGATCATCCGCCGCGCTTATGAAGACATCCTCGGACGCGAGCCGGATGAGTCGGGCTTGCGCTCCTACCGCCGGATGATCCTGGAGGAAAACTGGACGGAGCAGCAGGTGCGCGACGCGCTCCGCCGCAGCAGCGAATACCGCAACCGGCAGAGCCGGCGCTGACGCTCAGGCGCCGGCCAGCTGCTGCCGCGCCTTGGCCCAGTAATCCAGCAACGCCTGGAAATCCCGGTCTTTGGTGTCGCTGTGGATGACGTAGTCGTAACTGTCGCGCTCGGCCAGTTCGCGCTCGGCGCTTTGCAGACGACGCTCCAACTCCTCCGGGCTCACCGGGCCACGGCCCTGCAGCCGCTCGCGGAGCACATCCATCGAGTCCGGCGCCACAAAAATGGTCACCAGCCGCCCGCGCAGCTCCGGCAGGTGTCCGGCCGCGGCCCGGACGCTGCGCACGCCCTGCACATCAATGTTCATCACGAGGCTGGTATGGGGCAGCCGGTCGAGCACGGCGCTTTTCAGCGTGCCGTAGCGATGCTTGCGGTGCACCCAGGCCCATTCGAGAAATTCGTCCGCCGCCAGCCGGCGGTCAAATTCCTCCTCCGAGAGAAAGTGGTAATCGTGCCCGTGCTTCTCATTGGGGCGGGGCGCACGGGTGGTGGCGGTGACCACCCGCTCGAAACCCGGCACTTCGCGGACCAGACGATCGCAGAGCGTGCTTTTGCCGACCCCGGCGGGGCCGGCCAGGATGATGAGAGCCGTCGGAGAACCGGTCATGAATTCAGTAAGTGAAGGCGAGAATGACGAGGAGCAGGCCGTAACCAATCATGCCGCCACCAAGCGCGCGACTGCGCCCCGGGCGTTGGAACAGCCACTCGAAGAAATCACGCAGCCGGTAGGGCGCCGCCCCGAGATAGATCGCCAGTGCGATGCCGGCATAGACGAGCGTCACCATGAACAGCCGCTGGGGATGCGCATACTCCATGTAGGCAGCCTCCAGCAGCGGCATGGCGGTGAGCAGCATCAGAACCGCCAGCCCGCGCACGGCGAGAAAATCGGACACATACTTGAAGGACAGCCCGGCAATCGCGGCAAAGCCGAGGGTGAGCGCCACGCGGTATTCGCCAAAGTCGGCCGGCGACAGATTCCACACATGATAAAGGAACCACAGGCTGCCCGAACCGAAAAGCACCAGCGTGGCCGCCGGCGAGCGCGGCAGTGCCTTCAATGTGCCGCCGACGGCGGCATGGCCCGAAACCAGTGCAGCCCCCAGCGCCAGCAGAAACAGACCGGGAAGAAGCGTGGCGAGAGTGAGGCTCATGAAACGGTTGAAGAAGGAAGTTGAAGTTGAAGTGATGCCTGCGACGAGCGGAAAGTCGGGAGTGGAAGGACCTTCGACTTCCCCTCTTAAACTTCAACGCCCGCGAGGGCGAGCGAACCGTAGAGCGTACTCACCGAGGCGCGCTCAATCTTGAGGCGCACGATCTCGCCGACCAGCCGGGGGTCGGCGTCAAAGATGCAGACCCGGTTGCCGCGGGTGCGCCCGGTGAACCTGGCTCCGGTCTTATCCGGCCCTTCGACGAGGACCTCCTCCACGGTGCCGATCAGGGCGGCGTTGCGCCGCTCGGAATTGGCGCGCAGCAGATCGAGCAGGGCCTGGTTGCGCGCTTCCTTCACCTCCTCGGGGATCTGATCCGGCATCGCTTCGGCCGGGGTGCCGGTGCGGATGGAATACTTGAAGATGTAGGCCATGTCGTAGTTGCAGGCCTCGAACAGCTCGCGCGTCTGCTGGAAGTCCTCCTCGGTTTCACCGGGGAAGCCCACGATCACGTCGGTCGAAAAATACATGTCCGGAGTGACGGCGCGCAGGGCGTCCACGATCTCCCGGTAGCGCTCCCGCGAGTAAGGCCGGTTCATGGCCTTCAGGATGCGGTTGCTGCCGGATTGCAACGGCAGGTGCACGTAAGGGCAGAGCTTGGGCAGGCGGCCGTAGGCCTCGACCAGATCCTGCTTGAACCCCCGCGGGTGCGGCGAAGTGAAACGGATGCGTTCTATGCCCGCGATGGCGTGGACGCGCTCGATCAACTGCACAAAGGGCGAGATGCCGCCCGTGTGCACATAGTCGCGCCGGCCGTAGCTGGTCACGATTTGCCCGAGCAGGGTGATCTCGCGCACCCCCCGGGCGGCAAGCTGTTCGCACTCGCGCACAATGTCGTCCATCGGCCGGGAACGCTCATCACCCCGGGTCTTCGGCACGATGCAGAAGGCGCAGTCCATGTTGCAGCCCTGCTGGATGGAGACGAAGGCGCTGACCTGCTTTTCCGCCAGCACGTGCTCGCGGATGGTGTTTTGCGAGCCGGCTTCCTCCGCGATGTCCACGATCGTCTCGCCCACCGGCACACCCGCGTCACGGGCCGCCCGCAGGTTGTCGAGGTAGTCCGGCACCTGGTGAAATTTCTGCGTCCCCACGATCAGGTCCACATCGGGCAGCTGGTCGAGCAGCGCGGCTCCGCGGTTTTGCGCCATGCAGCCGAGGACGCCGAGGACAAAATCGGGCTGCTTCTTCTTGCGGGCCGCGAGGTTGCTAGCCTTCCCGATGGCCTTCTGCTCGGCGGCGTCGCGCACACTGCAGGTGTTGAGCAGCATGATATCGCACTCATCCTCCGAGCCCACGATGCGGTAGCCCCGGGCGCGCAGCATCGCCGCGACCGCCTCGCTGTCGCGTTCGTTCATCTGGCATCCGTAGGTCTTGATATGGACGCGGTTCATTTCCGGGAGGGGTCTTGATGATCCACCCCGCCCCGGCGGTCAACGCGGATTGCCATCCTGGGCTCGCCGGGTGCATGCAACTCCCGCACGCTGCACCGGTCGAAGCCGTCATGAAAACGCCCGCCCCCATCCTGTTCGCCTTGATGATGAGCGCCTCCTTGCGGGCGGAATCACCCCCGGAGCCTGAGCTGCCTTCACTGGAGGAGTTCTACGAAACCGGAGCCCTGCTCTTCGAGCTCTTCGCCCCGCCCGAAATCAAGGAGCAGTTTGAATTTCCCTCCCGCGAACAATGGGATCGGTTCGCCGCCCAGCTGCAGACCGCCCTCGAAGGAGACTCGCTGGCGGATCTGGCCGTTTACGAACCGGACGCCCGCGCCGCGCTGATCGCCTTGCGCACCCTGCCCGGCTACGAGGATTACGCCGACTGGCTGGCGGAACGACTCGACTACATTGAGGCCGCCAAGGCCGTGCAAACCCCTCCAGCGCCGGAGCCGGCCACCACGCCCCGCCCGCCGGTTCCGGCCATACCGCATTACGACGTGTGGCTGGAACGCATCCGGGCCCGGCCGGTGCCCGCCAATGCGGCGCAGCTTGTTCCGGAGCTGTCCGCCATCTTTGCGGAAGCCGGCCTGCCGCCGGAGCTCGTCTGGCTGGCCGAGGTGGAATCCACCTTCAATCCCAACGCCCGCAGCCCCGTGGGCGCGCGCGGCCTGTTTCAACTGATGCCCGCCACTGCGGAGGAACTGGGCCTGAGTATCCGGCTGCCCGATGAACGCACGCATCCGGAGAAATCGGCCCGCGCCGCCGCCCGTTACCTGCGCCAGCTGCATGATCGCTTTGGCGACTGGCCGCTCGCCTTCGCCGCCTATAACGCCGGACCGGGCCGGGTGCGCCGCACTCTTGAAAAAACCGGAGCAAAGGATTTTGCCGGCGTTTCCGAGGCCCTGCCGGCGGAAACCCGCATGTATGTGCCCAAGGTGCTGGCCACCCTCGCGGTGCGCGCAGGACTTCCGCCGGAGAAGCTGCCATAAAGGCGGAGACAAGAAACGGTTCGCCAGCCGCTCTGCGGCCCCTTTGCTCGCGGCATGGGATTTTTTGACCGCTTCATCGGCAAGAAGCCGGAAACCTCCGCGCCTCCGGCTTCCACTCCCGCCGAGACTTCCACGCCTGAGTCCACCCAGCCCGCCTCCACCGGGGGCAGCATCAGGCCGCAGCTCATCGCGGCCCGGGAAAAAATCGAGGCGAAGGATCTGCCCGGCGCGCTCGCCCTCTACGAGGAGGTGCTCGCCACGGCGGGGGATCGTGCGGATGTGCTTGTGACGATCTCCGCCGATCTCGGCGTCAACGGGCATGTCCGTGAAATCGTCGAGTTGGTCGCGCCGCGTTACGATGCCGAGCGCCACGGCCCCGCCACGGGGCTCAACGTGCTGCAGGCCTATCTGGCCCTGCGCAACGCCGACGCCGCGCAGCATGTGCTCGATATTCTCTTCGGCCTCAACCGGCCGGATCTGGAGGAACGGTTGCACGGATTTTCCAACGTCATCGCCGAAATGATCCACTCCGGGGCGGATGAGGTCGGGCCCGCCCCGGCCAACGCAGAGGAGGCCAAGATCAATCTCGTGACCATCAGCCGGCCCATCTGGTCCTATGGACTGGAAGCCGTGCCCGGCCTGCTGCCGGCGAAGGAGCGGCGCACCCGCCGGGTGGCATTCGCCCAGCTCGCCGTGCTGGGTGTGGCGGGAGACACCGCCGGAAAGCCCGAAGATGAACTCGGCCGGCTCAGCCGGGCGCTGCCGCTCTGGTTCGCCGAGGTGCTGTATTTCTGTCCGCATTATGCCCCGTTGGCAGCCGTGGGGCTCTGGCAGCGGCCGGGTGAGCCGGGACATTACGCGCTTTTCCCCACGGAGTGGACCAACGACAATCTCCGCCAGCTGGTGGATTCGACCGAGGGCGGGCTCGACTACGTTTTCACCGGGGCCCTGCGCCATCACGCGGGCGACTACGAACTGACGCTGCGACTCTGGGAGGTGAAAAAATTCCGCGAGCGCAAGCAGTTCTCCCTGCGCTGGACCCCCGCCACGGCCGACACCGAACTCGCCAAGCTGCATGACTATTTGCAGCAGTTCATGGAGTGGCAGCCTTACCCCGAGGGCGCCGGCCCCGCCTACACCCCTTCCGCCCGGCCATGGGCCTGGCTGGAGGTCCTGGGCTCTTCGCTCACCCTCTTTCTCGGCGATAAAAACCTGTTGCCCGCCGGGCAACTCACGACGGCCCAAGCGTCCCTCGAAACCGTCGCCCAGCACGCGGCCAGCAGTGAAGCGGCTTCCCTCGCGTGGCTGGCCCAGCGCGCCCGCGCGCAGCGGCTCGGGTTCCCCCCGCTGGGCGATGCGATGATGCTCAAGACCCCGCTGGTCGAGCAGGCGCAAGCTTCCTTCGGGCAGGCTTGAGCCAGACGGCTCGCCTTGCCTTGGGCGCGGCTCCGCCCACGCTGAACCCTCCATGCATCAATCCACCGCCGATCTTCGCATCCGCGCGATCAAGCCGCTGGTCGCGCCCGCGACCCTGGAGGCCGAACTGCCGCTCGACGATGGCCGCGCCGCATTGATCGCCCGCTCCCGGCGCGAAGTCGCCGCGATCCTCACCGGCGCGGATGACCGGCTGCTCGTCGTGGTCGGCCCGTGCTCCATTCACGACCCCGCCGCCGCCCGCGAGTATGCGGAACGCCTGCGCGCAGTGGCACCGCTTTACGCCTCGGACCTGCTGCTGGTGATGCGGGTGTATTTTGAAAAACCGCGCACGGTCGTCGGCTGGAAAGGGCTGATCAACGATCCCGATCTCGATGCCAGCTACCAGATCAACAAGGGGCTGCGGCTCGCCCGGCAACTCATGCTGGAGGTCACCGGCCTCGGCCTGCCGGTGGCCACGGAGTTTCTCGATACCACGCTGGGCCAGTATTATGCCGACCTCGTGTCCTGGGGCGCCATCGGCGCGCGCACGGTTGAGAGCCAGGTACATCGCGAGCTGGCCTCCGGACTCTCGATGCCCGTGGGTTTCAAGAACCGTACCGACGGCAACCTGCAGGTGGCGGTGGATGCCATCCGCTCGGCGCGGCATCCGCACTGGTTTCC
The DNA here is from genome assembly GCA_964429385.1 of uncultured Opitutaceae bacterium. Classification (GTDB taxonomy): domain Bacteria; phylum Verrucomicrobiota; class Verrucomicrobiia; order Opitutales; family Opitutaceae; genus UBA2377. Next base: position 5,779 of record CAYSBR010000002.1, on the reverse strand, counting down.
CTCGCTGACCCGCGAAGGCGTAGCCGCGGTGATGGGCACGGCCGGCAACGAGCACGGCCACCTCGTGCTCCGCGGTGGCACCCACGGCCCGAATTACTCCACCGCCGACGTAGGCGGGGCGGCGGCACTTTTGCGCAAGAACAACCTGTCGCCGCATCTCATGGTGGACTGCAGCCATGCCAACAGTGGCAAGGACCCCGCGCGCCAGCCACTGGTCGCGGCGGAACTGGCGGCGCAAGTCGCCGCCGGCGAGCGTGCCCTCAGCGCCGTGATGATCGAAAGCAATCTTCTCGGCGGCACGCAGGATTACCGGACCAAACCGCTGGTCCATGGCCGGAGCATCACCGATGGCTGCCTCGCGTGGGAGCAGACGCTGCCCGTCTTCGCCCAACTGGCTGAAGCCGTGCAAAAGCGCCGCCGTGAGTAATTTGATTTCGTTGGTTTAACCACGACACCCACGAAGCCCACCAAGCCAGATTCGTCTTCGCTGGTCCTTCGTGTTCTTCGTGGTTAATTTTTTTCCGCCACGGCCAGCTGGCCGCAGCCGGCGGCGATATCAATGCCCCGGCGCTGGCGGACGGTGCTGGGGATCTTGAATTCCTCGGACAGAATGCGCTGAAAACGATGGGATGCCTCCGTGCGCGTTGGCGTGCCGGCGTAGTTGGCGGTGGGATTGAGCGGGATGAGGTTCACCTGGGCCGGCAGCCCTTGCAGCAGGTGGCCGACCGCGCGCGCGTCCTCCGGTCGGTCGTTTTTACCCTCGATCAACGTCCACTCGTAAAAGATGCGCCGGCCGGTGGTTTCACTGTAGGCACGGCAGGCGGCCATGAGTTCATCAAGCGGCCATTTTCTGGCGGCGGGCACGAGGGCGGCCCGTTCCGCCTGCGTGGCGGCATGCAGGGAAACGGCCAGGTGCATCGGGCGCTGCTCTTGCGCGAGACGCAGGATGCCCGGCACGACGCCGACCGTGCTCACCGTGATGCGATCGGCGGCCAGCCCGAGGCCGTTGCCGTCATGCAGGATGGCCGCCGCCTGCATGACCGCATCGTAGTTGTGCAGCGGCTCGCCCATACCCATCAGCACGACGTTGCGCAACCGCTGGCCCTGCGCCCGCAACACCCGCTGCACATGCACGACCTGCGCGACAATCTCACCCGGCGTGAGGTGCCGGGTGTAGCCCATCTGGCCCGTGGCGCAAAACACACAGCCCATCGCGCAGCCCACCTGCGAGCTGATGCAGGCCGTCACCCGCCCCGTGTAGCGCATGAGCACGGTCTCGATGCGTTCATCGTCGTCGAGCCGCAGCAAATACTTGCGGGTAAACCCATCGCTGGAATCCGTTTCCAGCGCGATCCCGGGCACGCCCAGAAAAGTTTCGGCGGCCAGCCGCGACCGCACCTTGGCGGGCAGCTCCGTCATCGCCTCCAACGAAGCGGCGCATTCCCAGTAGAGGTAACGCCACAGCCGCGCGACGTGCACCGGGCTGAACTCCCAGCGCGCAAAGCGGGCGCCGAGCTCGGCCCGGGTCAGGTCATAGAGATTGACAGGTGTGGCGGACACATCCGCCGAGATAGGCGGTGCGCCGGGAAAGGACAGTTTTTTCGGGCGGGCCTGCCGGACGATCCGCCGAATGAGGCGTTGCCGTGAGACGACCGCGGGCTTTGTTTGGCGGCATGCACTACCGTCCCCTCGGCCCCAGCGACATCAAGGTCTCGGAAGTCAGCCTCGGCTGCTGGACGATGGGCGGACTCAACTGGGTCAACGGCACCCCCAACGGCTGGGCCAATGTGAACGAGGACGAGATCGCCGCCGCCATCAAGCGCGCGGTGGACGCCGGCGTGAACCACTTCGACAACGCCGATGTGTATGGCAACGGCAAGGCCGAGCGCATGCTGGCGCGCGTGCTCCAGCGGTTGGGCCTCAAGTCCGCCGATTTCATCATCGCCACCAAGGTCGGCCACTTCCCCGGCACCGCCGCGCACGCCTACGATCCGCTGCACATCCGCCACCAATGCGAGCAGTCGCTCAAAAACCTCGGACGCGATTACATTGATCTCTACTATCTGCATCACGGTGATTTCGGTCCAAACGGCGAATGGCTGCAGGGCGCGGCGGACACACTCGATGCGCTCGTGCGCGAGGGAAAGATCCGGCTCAAAGGCCAGAGTGCCTACAGCGAGGCGGATTTCCAGCGCGCCGTGCCCGTGGTGAAGCCGGCCGTGCTGCAATCATGGGCCAGCGCGCTCGCGCGCGATTTCATCACCCCCGGCGGCGTGGTGCCACGACTGCTGGAGGAATACAAAATGTCCTACGTCGCTTTCAGCCCGCTCGCCCAGGGTCTGCTGCTCGACAAGTTCGACCCCGAAAAGCCACCGGCCTTTGAGGAAGGCGACCACCGGAAAAACAGCGGTCGTTTCACCCCGGAGAAACTGCGCGCGCTCAAACCGAAGCTCGCCCAGCTCAAGACCCGCTTCGGCGCGACGACCGAGGATCTCGCGGCGGTCGCACAGCGCTACCTGCTCAACCACCCCAACGTCGCCTGCGTCATCCCCGGTTTCCGCAACGAACGGCAGGTCGCCTGCAACCTTGCCGCCAGCGGCCGCGAATTGAGCGCGGACGACATGGCCTTCATCGAACAGGCGCTGGCCTGATCTGTAAGGCAGCGCCTCCGCCGGCGATTTGGCGGGCTCAAAACCCGGGTCAGGATCATCCGCCCAGATTCAAGCGACGGTTAACTTTGCGATCAGATGACTGTATCCTCCTCGGAGGGATGAACCAAAGCTTGATTATTCGCTATTCGCGAATAATGTAATTCAATGTTTACCAAGCCACAGGACATCGTTGTTGCGCTCAAACTCGCATTGACTGCGTCTCGGCCAAGCTATGCGGAACTCGCGGCCGACCTCGGTATAAGTGCTTCGGAGGCCCATGCCGCCGTGCGTCGGTTGGGCGAAGCGCGGTTGCTCGATCCCCAGACCCAGGAAGTCCGGCGTGAAGCTTTGCGTAATTTTTTGGTTCATGGCGTGCCCTATGTCTTTCCAGCCCGTGCCCGAGAAGTAACCCGCGGACTGCCGACCGCATGGGCAGCCCCCGCCTTGGTCGGAAAAATCAGCGCCGGGGAGCAGATTCCTCCGGTATGGCCCGATCCCGACGGCCAGGTGCAGGGCGCTTCCGTGCAGCCGCTCTACTCCAGTGTGCCGCATGCGGTCCGTCGCGACCCGGCGCTTTACGATCTGCTCGCCTTGGTTGACGCCCTCCGCCTCGGCCGGGCGCGGGAACGTGCGATGGCGGAAAACGAACTCCGCCAACGCCTGCTCGATCATGCCACCGCCTAATCTTTCCGCCCTGCGCGCAGTCGCCGACCGCCTGGATGGTCTTGGTTTGGAATACGCCTTTGTCGGCGGTGCGGTCGTCAATCTGCTTCTGGACAACCCCCATCTTTCCCCGGCGCGGCCAACCGATGATTTGGATGTCATCCTCGAAGCGGTGACCGCCCACCGTTACCCAGACGTAGAGGCCAAGCTACGCGGGCTTGGTTTCGATCACGATATGCGCGAAGGTGCACCGCGTTGCCGCTGGGTGCTGGGCAATCTGACGGTGGACATCATGCCGACGGAAGGGGCCTTCCTCGGCCTGAACACCACTTGGTTCACCGAAGCGCTGGCGACCGTCAGCGAGTGCGACTTCGGCCACGTGCGTTTGAAGCTGATTTCACCGGCGGCGTTTCTCGCCACAAAATACGTCGCGTTTCTTGATCGCAGCAACGCCGACTACTACGCCAGCCACGACTTGGAGGATTTTGTCACGGTCATTGACGGTCGCGCGAACATCGTGGCAGAGGTTGCCACGGCCACGTCAGCCCTGCGCGCCTTCGTGATCAACGCTGTGCGCACGCTATTGGCTGTGCCGGCCTTCAATGAATCTCTCCCCGGCCATCTACCCGGTGACGATGCCAGCCAGCGCCGGCTGCCACTCCTACGCCGCAAGTTACAGGCGATCGCCGACTGACCTTAAAATTAAGCAAGGGCCAACAATGAGCGATTCAAACGACGTTCACTTCAGCGATGCTAGTGCGTCCGCGATCGGCACGGTCTGGCGCTGGCGGTCGAGGAAGTAGTTGATCTCGGTGTAGCCGACGGACTGGAGCGTGCGCAGGGCGTTGGCGTAGTCGGCGGCGACGCGTGTGGGCACGTGGGCGTCGGCCCCCAGTACGACGGGGATGCCCCGGGCCTGCATGAGGCCGAGCATGGTCGGGCTGGGATTGATTTCTCGGATGGCTTTGTGGAGTCCGCTGGTGTTGAGCTCCATGGCCACGCCGGTTTTGGCGATGCGATCGAGCGCTCGTTCGATGAAGGGCTGGATGCGCGCGAAGTGCCAGTCGGTGGGCGACTCGTTTTTCACGAGGTCGGGGTGCGCGAGCGTGTCGTAGAGCCCCGTCTCGGCGGCTTCCGCGAGATGCTGGAAATACAACTGTTGATACTCGAACCAGTCACCGCGGAAAAAGCGGTTGCGATACTCCGTCACCTGCATGTGCACGGAGCCGAGCACATGGTGCAACGGGTGGCGGGCGTGAAGTTTTTCCAGCCATGGCTCGACGCCGGGATAGTAGTCGCTCTCCAGGCCGAGCCGCACGTCCACCCGCCCGGCAAACTCCTCCCGCGTGGCCGCGATCAGCGCGACGTAGTCCTCATACTGCTCCGGATCCATCCGGATGTTGTTCGGCCCGAGCCCGGGGAGAGGACAATGACAGGTGAAGATGATACCCTTGAGCCCCCGTATCCCGGCCATCGCCGCATAGTCCGCCGGTTCGCCGCTGGCGTGTTTGCAAAGCGGCGTGTGGCTGTGGGATTCGTAGAGAAGCGGTGTGGACACGAGTGATTGAAAAGGTGGGGGCCGCTCTCCGAGCGGCCCGCCCGGAGGTCAGCCCTCCCCAGCTATCAGGTCTTTAGAAGAACGTGTGATACTCGCCGGCGCCGAGGCGCTGGATGAGGAGCGCCAATTCCATCGTGTGGTAGTCGCCCCACATCGAGGACTCGCCGCAGGGAACCTTGCGGCCCTTCGGGATGTGATCCCAGCCGTTGGGGCGGTGATACACGCTGTGCAGGAGGAGGCCCTGGTGCTTTTTGTCGGTCGAGAGATAAGGCTCCGCGAAAAGCGTGTCGGCGATGGTGAGACCGGCCTGGAAGTATTTCTTGCCGGCGGCCTTCTCCCCGTTGGCGGAGAGATAGTTGCCGAGACGGATCAGACCCTGCGCGGTGATGGCGGCGGCGGAGCTGTCCACCGGCTCATGGTCGTTGTAGGGATCGGCCTTCTTCTTGGCGTAGTCGCCGAGCTTGTGCGTGTTGAGCGCGCAACTGTCCCAGTAGGGCACGCCGTCGAGGGCCGAGTAGCCGTCGATGTAGTAGTCGGCGGCGGCCCGGGCGGTCTCAAGGAAGAGACGGGTGACGGCACGGCGGCCGCCCACGGCATCGAGTTCGGACCCTTTGACGGTTTCGAGGAATTCCAACTGTTCGGCGTAGCCGCAGATGATCCAGGCGGCGCCGCGCGTCCAGGTCGTGAAGGCGGAGTAGCCTTGCTGCGTGCTGGGACAGCGGAACTGGCCGTCGTTGCGGTTGAAGATGGACTCGTGGGCGACGCGGCCGCGCACGTCATAGCTGTCGCGGCCCTGGCCGAAGAAGACGTTGAAGCGCGCGGTGGTGGCGGCGTGCTCGATGGCGCGGTGCAGGAGGTTGATGGGCTTGTCGCCCTCGCCCATCAGCACATGGCCGAGCTGGTGCGC
>CAYSBR010000001.1:198956-262493 GCA_964429385.1 uncultured Opitutaceae bacterium | reverse complement strand
GGAGGGTGCCGCCGACCGTTTCACGGATGGAGGCCTCGTCATCCATCAGCAGGATCCGGCCCGGCCGGGTGCCCGGGAGGGAGGCGCGGGTTTCCGCCGGAGCCGGCGCTGCGGGCTGCCGGAGGGAGGGCAGGTAAACGCGGAAGGTGGTGCCGGCCGGCGACGACTCCACCGTAATCGCCCCCTGGTGCTGCTGGATGACCGAGTGGCAGATGGTCAATCCCAGCCCCATGCCTTTTTGCACGCCGCGATCCTTGGTGGAAAAATAGGGATCGAAGATTTTTGGCAACACCTTGGCGGGGATGCCCGGCCCGGTGTCGCTGATGCACACGCACACGTAATCCCCCGCCGGGAGGCTGGGGTTGTCCGTGCGCGCGAGGGTGATGTTTTCCGCCCGCAGGCGGATCGTGCCTTTGCCGGACATGGCTTCGCGGGCGTTGATGACGAGGTTGCGGATCACCTGGCCGATCTGGCCTTCATCCACTTCCACGGGCCTGAGATCGGGCGCCACGACGACTTCGCTGCCGATACTGGCGCCGCTCAGGGCGAGCTGGACCGATTCGTGGATGAGCTGCTCCAGGGAGGTTGCCTGCCGCACGGTGCTGCCGCCACGGGCGAAGGTGATGAGCTGCTGGGTGAGATGGCGGGCGGCGAGCGCGGCCTTCTTGGCCTCAAGCAGACGCTTCTCGACCGCTTCGCGTGAGTCGCCGACGAGCTGGGCGAGGTCGAGGTTGAGCACGATGACCGCGAGGAGATTGTTGAAATCGTGGGCGATGCCGCCGGCGAGGATGCCGGTGGACTCGAGCTTGCTGAGCACGAGCCGGTCTTCCTCCGCCTGCTTGCGCGCGGTGAGATCGGTGTGCGTGCCGATGACCCGGAGGGGCCGGCCGTCGGCGTCCCGTTTGACGACCTTGCCGCGGTTGAGGACCCATTTCCAGCTGCCGTCCTTGCAGCGCAGGCGGTGTTCGATGGAAAACGCGGGGGTGAGCCCTTGGTGATGCGCTTCCTGCGCCTCGAGCACGGGGGGGAGATCGTCGGGGTGGATGAGGTGGCGCCAGCCGTCGAGCGTGTCGCCGATGTCAGCCTGGTTGTAGCCGAGCATCTGCATCCATTGGTTGGAGCGCAGCACCCGTCCGGTGATCGCGTCCCAGTCCCAGAGTCCGTCGCCCGAGCTTTCGATGGCGAATTTCCAGCGCTCCTCGCTCACCCGCAGGGCTTCGGCCTGCCGGGCGGTGCGGTGCAATGTGTGGCGTTGCCACCAGATGATGAGGCTGAGGATCGCGAGGCCGGTCAGCACGGGCAGCAGATAGGGGCGGATGTCGGTGAACCGGAGGGGGCGGGGCTCGATGGGGCCGATCCACTTGGCGAAGAGCCGGTCGAAGGTGCCGTTGTGCCGGAGGAGGGCGAGCGATTCGTTGAGCTGGGCGAGCCGCTCGGCCTCCCCTTTGCGGACGGCCATCCGATACTGATGGGTGATGTCGTCCACCAGCTCGATGTGGAGGTTGTGGGTGTTGGCCAGCCGGCTGCTGACCGGGCTGAGGAGGAGGGTGGCGTCGAGTTCGCCGCGGTGGGTGGCATCGAGCGAATCCTGCCACGAGGTGTAGGGGATGATCTCCGCGCCCCAGCCTTGGTGCACCATCGCATTGACGTAGGCGATGCTGCCGGCGAGCACGCCGATTCGCTTGCCCGCAAAATCGCGCGTCAGCCGCAGCGGCGGCTGGTCGTCGCGCCGGTAGGTGACACCATGGACCCGGGCGTGGCCAATGCTGAAATCCATCGCCGATCGCCGGGCCTCGGTGATGACGATGTTGCCCAGCACATCAATTTCCCCCGTGTCGAGCCGGGGGAGAAGTTTGGACCAGTAGTCCGGCACGAGCTCGACCTCGAAATCCCCGACCTTGGCCATCTCCTGCAGAAGCTCGATGGTGAAGCCGGTGCGCCGGCCCTTGGCATCCACGAACGACATGGGCGGGGAATCCAACTCCACCCCGATACGGAGGGGGCGGGTTTCCGCAGCGACCAGGCCGGCGGAGAACAGCAGAAGGAAAAACAGGGGGAGGGGCCGCATTAACGGGGAAGGTGGGGTTGTTGGTGGGCCCACTGGGATTCGAACCCAGAACCAAAGGATTATGAGTCCTCTGCTCTGACCGTTGAGCTATAGGCCCAGACCAAGTGGCGATGGTGCGGGTGCGGGTGCGGGGAGCGAGTCAATTTCGGCTCCCCTGCCCCAGGTGGCGCTGGATGGCGGACTGAAGAACGCGGTCATCCCTGCCCCTCAAGGCCCAACGAGGGAGAGCCATTTGCACTTTTGGATTAAGGATTAGGTCCCCTACGTCCTAGTTGAGGGCAGCGTGAAGGATCTCCGCCGGATGCAAGGCAATGCGGCCTGTTGCGTCCCTGATTTGATGGCGGCAACTGGTGCCGGGGGCTGCGATGAGGGTGTCCGGCGAGGTGGAGCGGATGGTGGGAAAGAGGACGAGTTCGCCGATTTGTTGAGAGACGGCGAAGTGTTCTCTTTCGTAGCCGAAGGACCCAGCCATACCGCAGCAGCCGGCAGGGATGAGCTGGACGCTATGCCCGGCGGGAAGCTCAAGGAGCCTGACGGTGGGAGTGAGGGAGGAGAGGGCCTTTTGGTGGCAGTGACCGTGAAGCTTGATAGTGCGTTTCCGGATATCGAAGGCGGAGCGGCGGATGCGACCGGCATCGATCTCTCGGGCCAGGAATTCGTCGAAGAGCAGAGCGTGTTGAGCGAGGGAGTGTGCGGCGGGTTTCAGCCTGGAGGGGACCAGATCAGGGTATTCGTCACGGAAACCGAGGAGGGCGGAGGGTTCGATGCCGATGAGCGGTGTGGTTGCCGTGATGGTGTCCTTGAGGAGTTCGACATTGCGAATGGCGAGCCGCCGGGCATCGCGCAAGAGACCTTTGGAAAACTGCGGGCGACCGCTGTCGGCATGCTCCGGGATGACGACTTCGTAGCCGAGCCTGTTAAGGAGTTCGACGGTCTTGATGCCGATGTCCGTGTCGTTGTAGTTGGTGAATTCGTCGCAGAATAGGTAAACACGTCCGTTGGGGTAATCGAGATTCCGGGGGTTGGCATGACGCGCATGCCATCTGGTCAGGGTAGTCTGGTGCAGTGAGGGCAGGCTGCGCTGAGACGCAAAGCCGGCGAAGCGCTTGATGATGCTGGAGACGCGAGGTGATTTGATCGACCAGTTGTAAAACCGCGGTGCGAGCGCGGCCAGCTTCATGCCGTGCGCGAATCCTGCGATAAGCCGGGTGCGGAGGGGGGCGCCGTGGGTGTCGTAATGGTGTTGCTGCCACTCGGCTTTGAGCTGGGCGATGTCCACGTTGGAGGGGCACTCGGATTTGCATCCTTTGCAGGAGAGGCACAGGTCCATGACGGCTTCGACCTCCTTGCTGGCCCAGGGGTTGGCGGGATCGCGCGGGTGGGTGAGCAGGTGACGGAGGATGTTGGCCCGGGCGCGGGTGGTATGCTGTTCCTGGCGTGTGGCCATGTAGCTGGGGCACATGGTTCCGCCCGCAAGATGGGTTTTGCGGCATTCGCCTACGCCAGTGCACTTTTCGGCGGCGGCGAGTACGCCGGCACTCTTGGAAAAATCAAAAATGGTTTCATATCGGGGATCGGTGTGGCCGGGGACATGCCGCAGCGCGGTATCCATCGGAGGGGTGTCGATGATCTTGCCGGGATTGAGGATGTTGTGCGGGTCGAAGGTGTTCTTTATCCGGCGCATCATCGCGTAGCATTCATCACCGACCATGAAACGGATGAACTCGCCGCGGAGGCGGCCGTCGCCGTGTTCGCCAGAGAGGGAACCGCGGTATTTTTTGACGAGGGTGGCGATGTCCGTGGCGACATTGCGAAAAAGGCTTAATCCCTCCGGAGACTTGAGATCGAAAAGCGGCCGGGTGTGCAGCTCACCGGCGCCTGCGTGGGCATAATAGACGCAGTCGATGCCATATTTGCGGCGCATGAGGTCATCAAACTCGGCGATATAGTCGGGAAGGTCTGCCACGGCGACGGCGGTGTCTTCGACGATCTCACGAGGTTTGGCCGGGCCGCTGACGTTGTTGAGGAGGCCCTGGCCGGCGCGACGAAGCGCCCATACTTTGTCGCAGTCCACGCCCCAAAGCACGGGGTAGGCATAGCCGAGGTTCCGGGCGCGCAACTCGCGCTCGATCGCAGCCATCTGGCTCTCGATGTGCACACGGTCTGCGTGGCGAATTTCGATGACGAGCACGGCTCCCGGGTCGCCTTGCACAAAGAAACGGTTTTTGGCGTGCTCAATGTTGGCTTTGGTGCACTCGAGGATGTGACGGTCGATGAGTTCGCAGCCAAAGGGATGGTGGGCCATGGCGACCAGGGTGGCTTTGAGCGAATCATGGACGGTGGGGAAGTGCGCGCACATGAGCGCGCCCGGCGGGGGAAGAGGTTCGAGGTTGAGTTCGAATTCGACACCGATGAAGAGAGTGCCTTCCGCGCCGGCGAGGAGGCGGCAGAGATTGAAGGGCCTGTCTGAGGACGGGTCGAAGACCGAGTTCGCGATAAGCTGGTCGAGGGCGTAGCCGGTGTTGCGGCGGGTGACCTCGGGCTTGGGGTAGCTTTCCCGGATGAGATCGCGATTGGTCGCGTCACCAAGAAGGTTGCGGACGAGGCGATAGATACGGGTTTCCAGGGTTGAGGGCCCGGCGCACTTGGCGGCGAACTCATCTGCGGTGAGCGGGCCGAAAGTCACCTCAGAGCCGTCGCTGAGAAAGCCACGTGAGGAAACCAGGTGGTCCCGGGTGCTGCCGTAAACGATGGAGTTCGCGCCGCAGGAATTGTTGCCGACCATGCCACCGATCATGGCGCGATTGGCGGTCGAGGTCTCAGGGCCGAAAAGCAGGCCGTAAGGCTTGAGGAAAAGGTTGAGTTCGTTGCGGATGACACCGGGCTGTACGCGCACGCGGCGGTTGGCGGCATCGCATCCGAGGATGCGGTTGAGATGCCGGCCGAGATCGACGACAATGCCGTGGCCAACGACCTGACCTGCGAGGGAAGTGCCTGCGGTGCGGGGGATGAGCCCGACACGATGGGTGTGGGCAAAGGCGATTAACCGGCGTACGTCGGTTTCCGTTCTGGGGAGGACTACGGCCAGCGGCAGCTCCTGGTACTCGGACGCGTCGGTTGCATAGAGCCGTCGCATCGTCTCGTCGTGGTGCAGCTCGCCTTCAAGGTGCGAGGCCAGGGTTTCAAGCGGGAGGGAAGCCGGGGAGGGGGAGTTCACTGGTTTGATCGGGCAACCGGCACGAGGGCGGTGGTCGCTTCAAATGAATGGCTGGGGTGATTCTTTTGCGGTGCTGCCATGAGGTGGATTTATGCAAAAACCACGCGGGGGTGGTGGCACCCGGTCCGTCGCCCGTTTCGGCTTTGGCCGCCCCGGCATGCGCCAGTCAAGCAGGGTGGGCGGCGTGGCGCGGGAGCGGGAGGAAAAGGGTAAAGCACGGGCTCGTTGTGGCGGGGATTACCTGGATTGAAAATGTTAAAATATGTTAATCCATGTTTATATTTGACATCACTGATCCTGAACCTATCCAGAGGGCCATGAGACTGATCGAGGATGATGACGTATGCCGCTGTCATTATCTCGGCGCGGCTCAAATTGAGAAATGGACACTCTAGACACTACCCCTCACAGCAAAGTGGACACCTTGAATTGGGCGCGGGTTGATATCAACCGCCTCCCCCATGTTGTCGTCCCTCCACCAGGGCCGATATCCACGGGTTATCACGAAAGGTGCAGCAAATTATTCAAAGGGCTGAGCAGTCAGGTGAAACTGTTTCCCGTGACGTTCGATTCAGGAACGGGGTGCGTGCTGAAGGATGTGGATGGCAATGAATACATCGATTTTTCATCCGGGATTTATGTCACGACACTCGGGCACTGCCATCCCAAGATAAGCGAGGCGGTCGCCCGGGCGGCATCGCAATTGATGAATGCCCATGATTTCACCACGCCGATCAAAACCGCGCTGGTGGAGAAGCTGGCGGAAATTTTGCCCGGGGACCTCAACGGCTTCCAATTATACGATTCGGGTACGACGGCGGTTGAAGCCGGGATCCGGGTGCTGCGCGCTGCGACGGGCAGGCACGAAACGGTCAGTTGCTTCAACGATTTTCATGGCAAAACCTACGGAGCGGTGTCGCTGGGGCACATCCGCTCGCACGTTTATGGCGCGACCCGCGCGCCAGGAGCGCACATGCTGCCTCGCCCGGATACATACCGGCCGCTGTGGACCAAGGCTGACGGCACCATCGATACGGACCAATACCTCGCTTTTTATGGTCAGTATCTGGATCGGGCAACGGTGGGCTCGGTGGCTGGTTTTGTGCTGGAACCGATCCAAGGGTGGGGCGGCACCGTGATGCCGCCGGACGACTTTTTTCCCAAGGTCCGGCGCTTTTGTGACGAGCGCAAGCTACTCCTTATGGCGGATGAAGTGCTGACAAGCTGGGGACGGACGGGCAAGTGGCTGGCCTTGGAGCACTGGGGCGTGGTGCCTGATGTGGTGACCATCGGCAAAGGCTTTGGCAACGGGTTCCCGGTGACATGCGTGGCGGTGCGCGAGCCGTTCAAGGAGAGCTTTGAGAGCATTTCGGCTTCAAGCAGTTATGGCGGCAATCCGATGGCGTGCGCCGCGGCGCTGGCGGCGACGGAGATCATTGAGGAGGAAAACCTCCTGGAGTATGCGGCGCATCTCGGCGACGTGGCGTTGCGGCGCATGCAGAGAATGAAGGCGGAGCACAAAATCATCGGCGATGTGCGTGCAAAAGGCTGCCTCATGGGCATTGAGCTGGTCAAGGACCGCGATACCAAGGCGCCTTTTGACGAGGCCGGAAAATTGATTTACCAAAAGGCCTTCCGCAAAGGCCTGGCGTGGATTCCCGCCGGTCACATTCTGCGGATGAGCCCGCCGATTGTGATGGATGAGGCCACGCTGTTGAAGGGCCTCGACATCATTGATGAGGCGATCGGCGAAACGGCAAAGGAGCTCAAGTACTCCTGATCATGGCCTTCGCATATCCAAGACTGGCGCGTTTGTTCAACGCGGAATCCGAACGTTGCTTTGATGTGGCGATCGACCACGGATTTTTCAATGAGCATGGCTTTCTTGCAGGAATCGAGCACATCGGTCGGGCGATCGACACGGTCGTCAAAGCCGCCCCGGACGCGATTCAGCTGACGGTCGGGCAGGCCAGGCACTTGCAGTTCAAGCCGGGCCGGTTCAAGCCATCGCTTGTTCTGCGCGTTGACGTGGCCAACGTTTACGGGAGGGCGCTTCCGCGCCGGCTTTACAGCCGGATGATCGGCGATGCGGTCGAACAGGCGCTGCGCCTTGATGCAGCCTGTCTATGCATCAATCTTTTCCAGATACCCGGTGAGCCGGAAGTGGGGGAGCAGTGCGTGGAAAACATCCTGCGGCTGAAGCCGGACTGCGCCCGCTATGGCATGCCGATGATGGTCGAGCCGCTTGTCTTTCAAAGCAATGAAAAGGCCGGCGGATACATGGTGGACGGTGATGAGAAAAAGATCGTCGCGCTGGTCCGCCAGGCGGCGGAATTGGGCGCGGATGTCATCAAAGCCGATCCCACTGATGATGTTTCGCGCTATCATGCGGTGGTCGAGGCCGCCGGCGGCATCCCGGTGTTGGTGCGCGGCGGGGGAAAAGTGGGCGATGCTGAAATCGTGCTGCGAACCAAGCAGCTTTTGGAGCAGGGTGCCGCAGGGATTGTGTACGGCCGCAACATTATCCAGCACGAGAACCCGGGTGCCATCACCCGCGCGTTGATGGAGGTTGTGCATCACGGGATGTCCGTAAAAGACGCGCTGGCTTTGCTTGGCAGCCTGGAAAAGACATCCGAGCCCTGACGCCCTTTCTTTCTCCCAAAACATTACCCCACCAAACATGCACACCAAGAAAATCGTATCCGTGATTTTATTCGGATTCGTCGTCATCGGCTTGCCGTCGATGGCATCGGCGCAAGCCTCCTCCACGGAGGCCGCCGCAACGGGCGGCGTTCATGGCCGCGTCAAGAACATCGCCACCGGGCAATACCTCGGCAATGCCAGGGTGTCGGTTGCCAATACTGACATCGTGGCCTTCACCGATGAAATCGGATCCTACCGCCTGCTCCAGGTTCCGGAAGGTAAGCGGACTATTGTCGTGTCTTACACCGGGCTGGACGAACAGCGCGGCGAGGTGGAGGTGCCACCCGATGGGAGGGTGGAATACAATGCGGATTTATACAGCGCCGCACGGTATGGTGACAGGGATCTGGTCGAGCTTGATGTCTTCACTGTGGAAGCCGATCGGGAGTTGAACGCCCAGACCGTGGCCACCAATGAGCAGCGTCACTCCGCAAATTTGAAAAACGTCCTGTCCACCGATGAATTTGGCGGCATGGTGGGAAACAGCGTGGGTGAGTTCATGAAGTTCATCCCCGGGCTTTCGGTGGGCTATTCCGGCAACGAAATCACCGAGTTTGCCGTGCGGGGCATTGGCGGCGAGATGACATCCGTGACTCAGGACGGGGCGCCGATGGTGTTTGGATCCTATACCCGATCGTCACGCGTGTTCAACCCCTACACTTCGGATATCAACAGCACATCGAGAATAGAAGTCACCAAGGTGCCGACGCCATCCAGCCCGGCGGACTCAATCGGCGGTTCGATCAACATGGTGAGCAAGAGTGCATTTGATAATGACAAGCCGGTTGGGCGGATAAGCGCGGGGCTTAATGCCAACAGCAGATATATGGAAAAATTCGGCAAGACCACAACCCCGCGTGGCGACAAAAAAGATTACAAAGTGCAGCCGGCTTTAAGCTTCGATTACAGTCTCCCTCTTACCAAGAATTTTGGTATTTTTCTCAGTGGTTTGCATTTTCCGAGAGCCGGAAACAACGAGAATTATAGAACTGCCTATGAAACAGGGGGGACCAATACGGGTGCTTCGCAAGCAGCCCCTTATCTGCAGTCCCTTTATGAGGCGGATAACCCGCGTATTTTCACCAAGACGAATCTAAGCGCGAGGGCGGATTGGCGCATTACGCCGAATTCGGTCCTGTCCCTTGGGGTCGCCTGGGGGGAAAACAAGACGTTGATTGGCGATTCGGTCCGGGAGGCCGTGGTTGGCGCAGTCGGGACACCGGCTCCCGCCACCGGGGCGGCCTTGGACTACGGCCCGACCTACTCGCATGGTGCGACCGGTCGAGGACACGTGCAATTGCGGTCGGCATTCCAAGAATTCAATGGGGCTTCCGACATGCTCAATTTGAATTACCGTTTTGATAACGGGCGCTGGAAGGTGACCGCCACAGCCAGCCAGTCGGATTCGTTTATGGAGAAGGATAATCCGGGAGGTCCGTTTTCCAGCCTGATCGCGCAGACGCGAATGCCGGTACGGGTGTCCATAGAGGGTGCGGGTTACGGCCGCCGCCCCGATTCCCTCGCCGTATATGACAATAGCAACAACGCGGTGGATATTGATGATATTTCCAATTACCGCATCGTTTCGGGGCAGGAAATATTCTACCATAACACGGCCAAGGCCCGTAACCTTGATCTGCGGGTGAAACGGCGGATCGAGGCGTTTCAGTTTCCCATGTCAGTCGAAGTGGGCGCTGCCCGCATCCTTAAGGAATACTCCAATCGGGGCTGGGTGAAGAATCTGACTTATAACGGGCCGGACGGCATCGCGAGCACTGTGGACCCGATCCCGGGATCGTTCCTTATGCAGACCTACCGGAACCACTCGACCTTTACCGGCGGCGGTCAGGTGCCCTTTCTTTCCCCCGACCGGGTTTGGGAAGAATGGTTGAAGTCTCCGACCCTGTTTTCACAGACAGCCGCCCAGGTCTATCAGCAGGAAAACAACCGGAGAAATACTTCGGGTGATATTGAAGAAGAGAATGCCGCCTACTATTTCCAGATGGAGGCGCGCCTGTTTGATGGCAGGCTTAATGTTCTCACGGGAGTACGGTATGAGCGCACGGTGGTTGATGGCTGGGGACCATTGGTTGACCCGAATGCGGTGTGGGTAAGAAACCCGGACGGCTCATTTGCCCGCACCCCCGCGGGGGCGAGAATCCGCAAGCCCGAGGCCGGTGCGGCGAATTCTATCGAACAGCTGAATCTGACGACGACCGAGCTTGGGGCGAAAGGGTATGGTTTCTATGATGGCTATTATCCCAGTCTGCACCTGACGTATAACGCCACCGATAAATTTCTGGTTCGGCTGGCTTACGCCAGAAGCTTTGGCCGGCCTGACTTTTTGGAAATTCTTCCAGGAACCACGATCAATGAAGACAACATATCCACGAACCCTGGCGGGACATCGGGCTCGATTACTGTGCGGAATCCTGGGCTGAAGCCTTGGCTGGCCGACAACTATGACCTCTCATTGGAGTATTATACCCCGTCTGGTGGCATTTTCAGCGCCGGAGTCTTTTTGAAGGACATCAAGGATTTCTTCGGCAACGAGGAACGCATCGCCACGCAGGAGGACTTGGATGCGCTGGGTCTGGGGTCTGAGTACCTGGGTTGGCGTTTGACCTCCGCTTTCAATTCCGGCGATGCCAGAGTGTCAGGGATCGAGCTGAATGCCCGTCAGTCACTTGCGGGTTTTGGGGAATGGGCCAAGCGCCTCAATGTCTTTGCCAATGCGACCAAGCTTCGGCTGGAAGGGCATCGGCAGGCTGATTTCTCCAGTTTTGTTCCCGAGACCGCGAGCTGGGGTGTTTCGTTTGCCAGCAGGAAGATTTACTCGGCGCTCAAGTGGAATTATCGCGGGCGGTCCTACCGTTCGGCCAACGCGACTTTTGGTGCGGATGGGAAGACCTATTTCGACAAGTCCCTGACGACGGATCTGGATTTGAACTACACTCTCTCCAAACGCTATCGCATCGCGTTCAATGTGACCAATCTCACCAATGCTTCGCGCACCACATGGGTGGCCTACGGGCCGCACACGCCTGATTACGCCAAGGGGTGGATAAAGTTCAACACGGGTGCCCAGTATTCACTGACGCTGCGGGGAACCTTCTAGCCTCCGGGTGCCGTCTGTTTGCATCGGAACCTGTTGTCATGATGATAACACGACTTGGATTGCTCGCTCTGGCTTTGCTGTGCCCATGGGACCGTGTGATCGGGGCGGACCGTGTGGAGGGACGCACTGATCTGGGAATCTACATCCACCAGCACTGGTCCTACCATCACCCCTATGCGGCACGGACATGGACGCTTGATGACTGGCGCGGCTACCTGGATGGCATCAGCCGCCTGGGGTATAACATGGTCCTGATCTGGCCGATGCTGGAAACCATGCCCAATCCGCTTACGCCGAGCGATGAAGAGAACATCGGGAAGATCGCGGCGGTGATCCGCATGGCTCACGATGAGTTTGCCATGCGCGTCAATCTGGTGCTGTGCCCGAATGTTTCGGCCAAGGATGAGGTGGCTGGCCGCTACGGTTTTACCGACCGGCCCTTCTTTATCACGGACGATCGCGTGGATCCGGCTGATCCCGTGGCGCTGGGCCGTCTGGTGGGCTGGCGTGAAACGCTGCTGCGGCCGTTGGCGGAAGCGGATGGCGTTTTTGTGATCGACAGCGATCCGGGCGGTTTTCCGCATTCGAGCAACCTGGATTTCGTTTATCTGCTCAAGGCGCATCGGCGGATGCTGGACCGGTTGCGACCGGGGATTGAGCTGGTGTACTGGACCCACTTTGGGTGGGAGGCCTATGGCAGGTTTTATGCAACCGGCGAACTGAAGCGGGGAACGCAGGACGAGCCGCGCGAGGCCATGCGGTTGCTGGCGAAACAGAATGTCGAGCCATGGAGCGTGGCCTCCAGCGGGTTTCCTGCGGATCTGGCGGACTCCCTCGGCATGGGCGACCGGGTGCTCGGCTTTCCCTACGGCGCGATTGAGAAGGAACCTTCGTTTCCATTTACGCTGTTTGGCTACGACCAAGCCTATGAAGGCGGGCGGCGCAAAGGGGCGCGGGGGGTATTGGGGAATTCCCAGACCCATGTCGTGCAATTGCCCAATACTTTTGCGTTTGCGCGGGGGGCCCGGGGGTTGCCGTTGGGGCGAGCGGACTACGTGGTGTTTGCCGACGGGTTGATCACGGGGGAAGGGGAGCGGATCGTGGAGGCGTGGGAGGCGTTGCAGGGAGCCGACGCCAACCGGATGGACCGGGCGGCGGCCGCATTGAGGGTTTTGAAAAAAACCGGATTTGAGGCGGGGCCGCTCCACGGGTTGATGATCGGCGGGGGCGAGCGCTTTGTGGCTGATCTGGTTCTGCAGTTGGAAGCTCGATCGGCCTTGGGCAGATTCGCCATGGCGATGGAGGATGCCCGGGATGACCCCCAGGCCGTGGCGCAGTCATTTTCAGCGTTTGTGAATGCCGTCTCCGCCTGGCAGGCCAGGCATGGTTACGGTGGTAATTGGCGCTGGCCGGAGATGCAGGAAGCGCTGCGACGCCTGGACCACCCCAAAATAAACGGGGTGATGGATACGCTGACGATAGTAAGCAAGGAGGGGGCGACGCCTTTCGACCGCGTCAAAAACGGCCTGGCTGATCTGGAGCATTTTACCAAACGGCTGATCCAGGCTTTGCAGGAAGCGCGGGAGGAGTTCGTCCGGCTCCATCCACCAGTCAGGAGTAAATGAAACCTCGGCCCGATCTTTCGAATCATGCAGAAGAATCCGCGCGGATGGGCCCCTGTTGGATGAGGACAACACCAGTTTCATATCAGGCGTTGACATGGCCAGCAGCCTGTTAGATTTGAACAATTATTAACATATTATACCAAAATGAAAACACCGCCGGAGATGGGCGATCCCATGGCCATGGACGAGTTGGATAAAGGGCTGGGGATCAGTGTGCATGGTCCTGCTGCGGACGAAGCGCTGCGGCGCTTTTGCCAGCAGGCTGACGAGTGGAAGGTTGCGCTCCCGAGGGTGCGGCCGCTGGTGCTGGACTTCGGTTTGGGGCAGTTCAGCCAAACCGGACTGATCGAGTTTTGGATAGCGAACGAAGCCGCGGCGGGGTACTGCGGAAAATATCTTTTTGTCTTCGATGGGCAAAGCTGCCCCCGCCACCACCATGTGACAAAGCATGAGACCTTCTTTGTGATCAAAGGGCGGCTTGAGGTAAGTTATGGTGAGAAAACCCTGATCTTGAACGAGGGGGACCGCCTGCCGATCTCCCCCGGGGTTCCCCACGGATTCCGCGGGCTTGGCCCCACGCTGCTCTTGGAGCTCAGTATGCCCTGTCAGATTGATGACAACTTTTTCGAAGACTCCCGCATCCCCATCGGAGGAAACTACACTTCACCCCAATGACCTCCGCCGCCGCTACAGGCCGTCGCGCCTCCTTCACCTATCTGCTGCTGGTTACGATGGTGGCGGCCGTGGGTGGATTTCTGTTCGGCTATGACCTTTCCATCATATCCGGAGCGATTCTCTTCCTTCAGGAGGAATGGTCACTGAGTCCGTTCATGATGGGGGCGGTGACGGGCAGTGCCATTCTGGGGTGCCCATTCGGGGCGCTGGTGGGCATATTCATGTCCGATCGCTGGGGGCGGAACCGTTGTTTGGAAATTTCGGCCATCCTGTTCGTCGTTTCCGCCATAGGCAGCGCCCTGCCCGTCGGGCCCTGGGATTTCAGCTTCTGGCGTTTTATTGGCGGCATTGGCGTGGGTCTCGCATCCACCATCTCGCCCATGTATATTGCCGAGATATCACCGGCTCACTTGCGGGGCAGGATGGTGATCCTGAATCAACTGGCCATCGTCGTTGGCCTGACCCTGTCAGTTTACGTGGCCTATCTCCTGTCCTTTGGCGGCCATTGGCGGTGGATGTTTGCCACCGAGGCGCTGCCATCGGCGATCTTGGGCATATGCCTGCTTTACGTGCCCAACAGCCCGCGCTGGCTGGCGACACGAGGCCGCAATGACGAGGCATTGGCTGTCTTGACCAGAATCAACGGGGAAACGCAGGCCCGGAGGGAGCTGGCGGAAATTACTGGAGAGCTGAAGGAGGAAAAAGGTGGTTTCGGTGAACTGCTGCGTCCTGGCATCCGGCGGGCCGTTCTTATCGGGGTGATCCTGATGGTTTTTTCCCAGATCAACGGGGTGAACATGATTCTGATCTATACGCCGACATTGTTCATGGAAGCCGGCGTCACAAACGCGCCTGACGCCATTCTCAACAGTGTTTATGTCACCAGTTGGATCACCCTGTGCACCGTGGCTTCCTTCTGGCTGATATCCCGGTTCGGCCGGCGGCCCATCCTGATCGTCGGCCCTGTCGGGATGGCCATAGGGGAAGCCATCATGTTCTGCAAATTCAACTACGCCCTCCCGCCGTGGGCCACGTTGACCGGCATATTTCTGGCCACCGGTGCCTTTACGTTGACGCTTGCCCCGCTGAGTTGGGTGGTGCTTTCCGAGATATTCCCCAACCGGATACGCGGCGTAGCCATGTCCATCGCGACCACCGCGATGTTCACCGCATCTTATATCACCACCAACCTGTTTCCCGCCATGCTCGACTACTTCAAGAATGTGTGGGGGAACCCGGGCGGCACGTTTCTCATTTTTTCCGGCATCTGCCTTTCCTGCTCGGTGTTCGTCTGGCGCCTGTTGCCCGAGACCAAAGACAAGACACTCGAGGAAATCGGCGGCCACTGGCTGAAGCTTTCCCAAGCGCGCGATTAAATCCCCTCCCCCTATGAAATCTCTCCTCTTTGCCGTTATCTGCCTGACCACGCTGCTGGCCCCGGGGCTGCAGGCCGCCGCTCCGCACAAACCGATTGTGGGCATGTATATCCACACCCATTGGCCGTATAACCATCCGTATGCCGCCCGAACCTGGACTTTTGAGGACTGGCAGGGATACCTCACGGGACTGCGGGAGCTTGGTTACAACACCGTGCTTTTCTGGCCATTGATCGAGACCATGCCGAAGGAGCTTACGCCCAGCGACGAGGCCCATATTCAGAAAATCGCCCGTGTCATCGACTTTGCGCATGATGAGCTGGGGCTGCGTTTCTACGTGGTGCTTTGCCCCAACATTGTCGCGGACGATGCCGTCGCCATCCAGGCCGATTTCGAACACCGGCATTTCTTTCATTCTGATCTGCGCGTGGATCCCAATGATGCCGAAGCCGTCGCGGAAATGATCAAACGTCGATCCCGGGTTCTCCAGCCGCTTGCCCATGCCGACGGTTTTGTCATCATCGACAGCGACCCGGGTGGCTATCCGGGATCAACGAACGAGGTGTTCGTTGATTTGCTCATGGCCCATCGGAAGATGTTTGATGCATTCCGTCCCGGGATCGAGCTGGTGTACTGGATGCATGCCGGCTGGCCGGCCTACAGCCGTTATTACGAAACGGGCAATTTCAAACGCGGCACCAAGGATGAGTTCACGGAGGTTCTTTCCCTTTTGAAGAAAAAGAATCCCGAACCTTGGTTGCTGGCCAATAACCTGGAAGCCGCCACGGCGCTTGGGCTTGAGGACAGGGTGGTGAATTTTCGCTACGGCCAGATCGAGCAGGAGCCGCAATTTCCATTCACCAATTTCTGGCCCGTAAAGGCCCACAAGGCCGGAACCGAGCCCGCTCCGCGTGGGATCGTCGGCAACGCCCAATCGCACGTCCTCCAGCTGCCCAACACGTTGGCCTTCGTCAAAGGCACGCAAACGCAGACGGTGCAGGCGGAAGACTTCCAGAAGTTTGCGGAGCGTTTGATCCCGGGTCACGGCGAAGCCATCGCTCACGCCTGGCAGGCCTTGTCCTCCGAGGATACTCTCACCATGAAGCGCGCGGCCGACAAACTTGCCGCTATCGATCATGACGGTCTGACAGGCGGTGATTTAAAGGGACTCATATTCCGGGATCCGGCCCGTTACGTTACGGATCTGGGCATGCAATTGCGGGTCGCCGCCGCCTATGCCGATTTGCTGGATGCAGAAAAGAACAAGCGCGACTTGTTGGATCCGCTCACCGGGTTTCTCGCCGCGGTCCGGCCTTGGCAGGAAAGAACCGGTTATCAAAACCAGTGGAAATGGCCCGACCTCAAGCGGATCCTTGCCAGCCTGGATACTCCGGAAATCAATGCGGTGCTCGACCCTCATTATCTGGGTGAAACGCCATTCGGAAGGATCAAGGAAAGTTACTACCACAAGGAAAAGCAGACCTCCCTACTCATTGAAGCGATGGCGGTTGCGGTGGAGCGTTTGAAAGCAAGCAACCAATGATTCCGGCAGATCATCGGCCCCTGTCGCCCCCATCAGCCGCCAGGTCATGCGTCATGGCGCTGCTGCTCGGTGTCGCTTTATCGTATGCATCCGCGCCCGCGCAGTCGTCGGAACGGCCGAATATCCTCTACATCGTGGCCGATGACATGAGGCGGGACACAATTGCCGCATTGGGCAATCCTGTGATCGAAACCCCCTCAATCGACAGCCTGGTTCGTCAAGGCACCGTCCTGTCGCAAGCCAACTGTGCCTACCCCGTATGCGTGCCCAGCAGGACGGAGATGCTGACGGGGCGGATTTTTTCCGCGGCCATTGATCCCCATGACAAACAGCCTCCGACCTTGGCCGAATGTCTGCGCGACGCCGGATATGAAACCTGGCATGTGGGCAAATGGCATATGGCCGGAAGGCCGGTCACGCGCGGTTTTACCGAATCAAGCGGCCTTTTCACAGAGAGCACCGTCAATCCTAGGCCACCATTGACCCATGATCGCCATGGCCGGCCCATAACGGGGTATCGCGGCTGGGTTTTTCAAGACGATGAGGGCAATGAGTTTCCTGAGCTCGGAGTAGGGTTGACCCCCAATATCAGCGAACGTTTCGCCGACGCCGCCATCGATTTGTTGCGGAGAAACACGGAAAAACCTTTTTTCCTGCATCTCAATTTCACGTCGCCGCACGATCCCTGGCTGTTACCCGCGGGCTACGAGAACCGCTATCCTCCGGGGACGGTGCCGTTGCCGGAGAACTTCCGGACCACCCCGACCATCGGTTTGAAAACCAGGGATGAAAGGCTTTTGCCCCGCCCGCTTGCATGCGCTGACGTGGAGGAGGCGCTGGCGACCTACTACGCCCAGATCAGCCATATGGACGCGCAAATCGGCCGGGTGCTTGATGCGCTTCGCGCCACCGGCAAAGATAGGAATACGATCATCGTGTTTGTCAGCGACCACGGACTGGCCTTGGGTAGCCATGGACTGATCGGGAAACAAAACCTATATGATCACACATTGCTGGTTCCCTGCATTCTGACCGGTCCCGGCATCGCCTCCGGAGCCATCCAAAAGGCCCAGGTTTATCTGCGCGATGTCTCGGCCACCTTGCTGGACATGTGCGGATTTGAAGTCCCTGAAGGCTGGGATGGGGTGAGCCTGAGGCCTCTGCTCGACGGAGAAACCGCCGAGATTCATCCCTATCTCGTGGGCTATTATCTTGATGAATCCCGCAGCGTTCGCACCCCCGGATGGAAACTTGTTTCCTTTCCCGGTGAAGGGACCACCCAGTTGTTCAATCTGGGCGAGGACCCCCTCGAAATCCATGATCTCGGGCAAGACCCGGCATACGCGGATATCGTGGAGGATCTGCGCACCAAATTGCAGGAATGGTCGTCAACCCGCGCCCTGCCCGGCCGGAGAGTCAAGTGATGCCGCCGCTCCCACCCGTGCCGGCCGCGCCTTTTCGTAGCGGAGCGGCTGTGCGCAAGATCACGCCTGCGCATCACGTATTTCTCTATGGCTACCCTCATGTGCCCCGGCAAAGCACGGGCGTGCATGACGACCTGCTCTGCTCGGCCTTGTATATGGAGGGGGCGGGGGGCGGCTGTCTGATTTTGGCCAACGACCTCATTTTTGTCGCCCGCGAGCTGGTTGATACCGTCCGGACCAATATTTGTATGCGCACCGGGCTTCCTTCCGGGAGTATCGCCGTTTGTGCGACCCACACGCATTCCGGGCCGGTGACGGTGAACTATCTGAGCAACCGCAACGATCCGGTTGTGCCCAAGGCTGCCCCAGCCTATCTCCACTGGCTGACCGAGCAATTGACCGCCGCCGGCTGCGAAGCCATCGCTGCCGCCCAGCCGGCGGAAATCGCCATAACCACCGCGGAAGTTTCCGGGGTGGGTTCCAACCGGCATGACAAGCACGGGCCCGCTGACCATCAGGCCCTTGTCATGGCCGTGCGGCGGACGGGGTCCCAAGAAATGATCGCCTGTGCGATCACTTATGCAATGCACCCCACCGTGTTGCATGAAGACTCGACGCTCATCAGTTCCGACTTCCCCCATTTCACCCGCGAATTTTTGCGCGAGGCCCTTGCCTTGCCGCCAGCCGCGGCCGTGCTCTTCTTGAACGGAGCCTCCGGCAACCAGAGCCCGCGGCATACGGCCCGGTCCAATACGTTTGAGGAGGCCCGCCGGCTGGGGTGCCGGCTTGGCGAATGCATTGCCCGCGACGTGGCAAACGCCGGCTTCACCGATGGCATGGCCATCACGGTCGCCCGCACGTTTGTGGATTTGCAGCCGCGCGCTTTTCCTGCGGAGGGTGAAGCCAGGCAGGCGATGAAGGCGGCGGAGGACGACCTGCGCCGATTGCAGGACGAAAACGCGCCGCGCAGTGCCGTCCGCACCGCCGAGTGTGATCTGTTTGGGGCCGAAGAAACCCTGGCTCTGGCCCAGAGCGCCCAAGATGGGAGCCTGGCTCAGGCGATGGCCGGGTGTCTTCCGGCGGAAATCCAGCTCTTCTGCATCGGCGAGCTTGGGCTCGTTTTTTGGCCGGGGGAATTTTTCGTGGAATACGCCTTGGAGATCAAGGCCCGGCATCCCCATGCGCACATCGTCACCCTCGCCAATGGTGTGCTGCAGGGGTATATCGTCACCCCCGAGGCTGAACGGCGAAAACTGTATGAATCGGGCAACGCCGTTTTTTCCGCGCAGAACGGGCGCCGATTCGTCAAGGCCACGCAACAATTGCTGGATTCCCGGCCACCCTGTCATGTCTTTGCTACTCGGGATTGATCTGGGCACCTCCTATTTCAAAATAGGTCTCTTCAGCCGTACCGGTGCCTTGCAGGGCCTGGCCCGCTTAAAAGTTGAAACCGTCTCTTCCGCCCCCGATCGGGTGGAGCTACCGGTCGGCCGGTTCTGGGAACTGCTGCGCCGTGGTCTGCAGCAGGCGCTCCAAGCCGCCCATGCGGATCCTGCGGATATTGCCGGGGTCTCCTACTCGTCCCAAGCAAACACATTTCTCCTGTTGGACGAAACCGACGCGCCGATCACCCCGTTGATATTTTGGACCGACCGGCGAGCTCCCCGGAGCCCCCTCCTGGAGACATTTTCATCCACCAGCCGTTTTGCCGGGACGGCCGGGTTTTTCAAAATAGGCGAGGAATGGGCCGCCAGCAAACTTCACTGGTTCAAGCACCATGAACCGGAAACCTGGAAACGGGTTCGTCACGTTAAGACCATATCTGACTATCTAACCTTTGCTTTGACCGGGCGGCATGTCGGCGATGCCGGCACGGCGGCCTTTCTCGGGCTGTATGATCTGCAGCGTGGCACCTGGTGGCCGGAGGCGCTCGACGTCGTTGGGCTTGCTCCGGCCTGCCTGGGCAGGCCGTTGTTGCCGGGCAGTGCGGTCGGCCCCACCACTTCCGCCGCATACAGACTGATGGGGCTGCCATCGGGGATTCCGTTCTGTGTCGGCGGCCTTGATCATCAGGTGGCTGCCCTGGGTTCTGGATTGGGCGCAGGGGCCGACGCCAGCATTTCTACCGGCACGGTGCTTGCGGCCATGCGGCTGACCCCTGCTCCGACGGCGGAGCCAAACTGCTACCACGGTCCGTCCTTTCGGGGGGGCGAATATTATCGGTTGGCGTTTCATTCCGATGGGGCTGCGCGGCTGGAACGTTTACAGAGGGAGCTTTGCCCCCGAATCCCGATCGGTGACATGATTGCGGCGGCCATTCCCGAATACGCCGGGCAATCGCCCCACCTGCTTTCATCGGGCGCCCTTGGGCGAATCCGTGCGGTATTGGGTGACATTGCTCAGGCGCATCTGCAGCTTTTGCGACAGATCGCTCCTTCACTGGATATTAAAACCCTGGTCGCGACCGGCGGAGGTTCCAGGAGCATCCCCTGGCTTCGGCTCAAGGCCGACCTGTTCAGGATCCCGATCATCACGCCGCTCTGCCCCGAGCGCGCCTGTCTGGGCGCGGCGATGCTGGCCGCCCATGCGGCAGGCCTGTACGCCACGCTTGATGATTCCATCGGGGGGATGGCGGGATGGAGCGCGCCCATCCTGCCGCGTGCCTGACCACCCGGCGAGCGTGGCCTCCCATCAAAGGAATTGAGTCCGGACCGGACTCCGCATAGCTTGCGGGCTCATGATCAACTCGACCCGCCAGAATCAGATTCTTGAGATCCTGCAGGACCAGGGGGAATGCAGCATTGATTCTTTGGCGGAAAAATTTGGCACCAGCGGGATGACGGTGCGACGGGATCTGCAAGCCTTGGCGGACCTTGGCCGCGTGATTCGCACGCATGGTGGCGCCCGGCTCGCTTCCGGCGTGAATTTTGAATTCGCGTTTCTCCAGCGCACCAAACTGGCCCAAAAGGAAAAAAAGGCGATTGGTAAGCTGGCGGCCGATCTGATCCAAGAGGGCCAGTCCGTCATCCTTGATTCGGGCACCACCACGCTGGCCATTGCCGAACATTTGAAACTGCGTCGCAACATCAAGGTGGTCACGACATCGCTGCCCATTGCCAGTATGCTGCAATTCAACGAGTCCATCGAAATCAATCTCCTCGGCGGGCAGTTACGCGCCGGCACCCCGGATCTTTCCGGCGCCATCACCCTGGCCAATTTGGAGATGCTGCACACCGATCTGGCTTTTGTTGGCGCCGATGCGATCGATGCTTCCGGCGCGGCCTACACCGACTCGGCCGACCTGGTCGTCATGCTTTCAAAAATGGCTCAAGCGGCTGGCAAGGCCTATGTCGTCGCCGACAGTTCCAAGCTGAACCGCACCGCCCTGTGGAAGATCTTTCCTTTGAAAAAAGTGGCCGGGCTTATCACCGATCACAGGGCCTCCCTGTCATTTGCCACCCGCCTCACCAAAGCAGGGATCCACGTGCAACGGGCGGTATAAATCTGGCCGGCGGATCCCCCTGCGGGGAGCGCAGGGCCCGCGATGCCGGACCCAAGGAGCTCAAATTCACGCATGTTCAATATTGTTTAAATATGTTTCAATTTGACAATCTTTGCCTCCGGTAAAGCCTCATTCCGAAGGGAGGAGTCATAGGCTGAAAGAATATCGGGACATTGCTTTCAGTTCCTTCTGAAACCCAATCCCCGAAAGATCATGCACTATCGAAAGCCGCTGGCGGTCAGTATGGCTGCGCTCGCATTTGCGGCCCTGCCCAGGGTCCTGTTTGCGGAATCCCTGTCAGTCATTGGCGCTGGCGGTGTCCCTGCGGCATCGTCCGGCGTTCAGTGGAGCCAAGATCTCCCCAATGTCATCATAGTGCTGGCCGATGATCTGGGGTATGGCGATGTCTCGCTTAACAACGCCTTTGCGCGCACGCACACTCCCCATATCGACGCACTGGGGCGCGGCGGAATTCGTTTTACGGAAGCCCACTCCGGCGGCGCCACCTGCATTCCGTCACGCTACGCCTTGCTCACGGGGCGGTTCTTCTTCCGTTCGGACAGTCATGGGATACGGGCGGCGGAACTCGGTGGCGGCGGGTATCTTCCTCCGCTGATTGAGGAGGGCCGCGAAACGATCGGCACGCTCATGAAGAGGGCGGGTTACGATACCGCAATTATTGGAAAGTGGCACTTGGGGCAGGATTGGGCGCTTCAGGATGGCTCCCGGCCTCCCGGCCTGCTGGAACGGGGGACGGCATCGAGATATACAAACACCGATTTTTCAAAAGGAACCCGCAACGGCCCGAACTCGCGCGGCTTTGATTACGCTTTCATCATTCCAGCGTCGGCATCGGCCCCCCCCTTTGTCTTCATGGAGAATGGACGGGTGCTCGATCCGGATATGGCCTTGATTCCTGACCTCTATCCGGCGCGGCGCGACAATACCGTGGTTGATTGGGATGTGAAACATGTGGATGGCCCCGGCGACGTTTACTGGGAAAGAGGCGTGATCTTCAAAAACGGTGAAATCTCCCGTTCGTTCCGAATCGAGGATTGTGCCGACCGAATACTCGAGGAGGCCAGGCGATACATTCGCGACCGGTCGGTCAGGCGGAAACCGTTCCTCCTTTATCTGGCGCTTACAGGGCCGCACACCCCGTGGATGCCGGTGGAGAAATTCCGGGGAAAATCAGACGTGGGAACCTACGGAGACTGGGTTCTGCAGATGGATGACGCGGTCGGCGAGGTCCGCCGCGAGCTCGCAGCTGCCGGGCTGGAACAAAATACGATCTTCATCTTCAGCAGCGACAATGGGGCGCATTGGCGGGAGGAGGACATCCGGCGAACCGGGCATCGGGCGAATTTTCCACGACGTGGGAACAAGGCGGACATCTGGGATGGTGGGCACCATGTGCCGCTGCTGATCAGTTGGCCGGAGGGCATCGCTTCGCCCGCCGAGTATGGGCACAGCGTGAGCCTCAACGACATCCTTGCCACGCTTGCGGAACTCACCGGGCAGCCGCTGGCCGACAACGCCGGGGAGGACAGCGTGAGTTTTTTCCCTGTGCTTCAGGGCCGTCTGGAATCCCCCGTGCGTGACAGCATCATTTACGCGGCGCATGGGCGTCAGGCGATTGCGCGGGATGGATGGAAATATATTCCGGGCGCCGCGGGCCTTGGGCCTCCGCGGCCGGTGCAACCAGAGGGCCCTAACGGGGAGCTTTACCAGATCAGGGATGATCCCTCGGAGAGGATTAACCTCTATCATCGGCACCCGGAAAAGGTGCGGGAGTTGGCGGCGTTGCTGGAGGCGCAGATCCGGCAGGGCTTCAGCGCCTCGCGGCTGTCGCGCCCCTGCGGCGACCCATGAAATCTGCGGCCCATTCCATGGCCGGCGGTTCAAAGCTGAAGGTGGATGGCGTTGTCGCGGTCATCTCGCTTGCTCGTGTCAGCAAAGCGGTCGCCGGACGGTGCGGGATCAGGGGTGGCGTGAAGCTTGTCGTAGGGCGAAGGCGTGCAAAAAGTGGGCCCGGTGTTTTTCTCGGATAGCTCTATGATGAACATGATTTCGTCTCTCCAGTTCGGTTGGGCGCTGCTATTTGGCGTGATGTCACCGGCGGCGGACTTTCTGCCGACTGTGGAAAACAGTCGGCCGGCGCCGATGGCGGAGCCGGCCGGGATGGTTTGGATTCCCGGTGGCGAGTTCTCAATGGGATCCCGTGATCCGCGCGGTGCCATGTGCGGGGGAAACGAGGCGATGGGCGATGCGCGGCCGGTGCATCGCGTGAGGGTTGATGGTTTCTGGATGGACCGGACCGAAGTGACGAATGGCGAATTCGAGCGGTTTATCGTGGCCACCGGTTATGTCACCGTGGCGGAGCGGCCGCTGCGGCCGGAGGATTACCCGGGGGTGCCGCCGGAGAATCTGGTGCCGGGATCGTTGGTCTTCATCGCGCCCGGGGGGCGGGTGCCTTTGGACACCGCACTGCGGTGGTGGCGCTATGTGCCTGGCGCGAACTGGCGCCATCCGGAAGGGCCGGGCAGTGATTTGGCGGGAAGGGAAACCCATCCGGTGGTGCACATCGCCTATGAGGATGCGGAGGCGTATGCGCGGTGGGCGGGCAAGCAACTGCCGACCGAAGCGCAGTGGGAGTTCGCCGCGCGGGGCGGCAAGTCCGGCGCCCTGTATCCGTGGGGCGATACGCTCGATCCGGACGGGTGCCACATGGCCAATATATTTCAAGGAGAGTTTCCCCATCACAACACGGGTGGGGATGGCTACATGGGGACTGCACCAGTCGCCGCGTTTCCCGCCAATGGCTATGGGCTGCATGACATGGCGGGTAACGTCTGGGAGTGGTGTGCCGACTGGTATCGGCCGGATGCCTATGCGCGCCGGGCCGGGCGATCGGCGATTGTTAATCCGCCCGGCCCGCCGCAGGAGGAAAGCCACGATCCTGCGGAGCCCGGCCTGCCCAAGCGGGTGCAGCGTGGTGGCTCGTTCCTGTGCACGGACCAATACTGCACGCGCTATATGGTGGGTTCGCGAGGCAAGGGTGATCCCGGCACCAGCAGCAATCACGTGGGCTTCCGCTGTGTGCTGACGCAGCCCTGAATGGGCCGCTGATCCGCGTTGTTTTTTGCCCATGAAGGATGCGGGGATCTTGCGATGCTTCGTTGATGACGCAGTCATGACAGGCTGCGGGCTTGCCAAGCCTGACAAGGTCGGGGCAAGTAACGGATGTTGTCCCTTGCGATGAATCACGACTCACCACCCACCCAACCGACGATGAAGCTGGTGGTGATTGAAGATCAGGCGATGTTCCGGCGGTTCATGTTGGAGGCCTGCCGGCAGGCGTTGCCGGAGGCCGAGATGAAGATCGCGGAATCGGGCGGGCAAGCCCTGGTCCTGTGCCAGGAGTACAGACCCGATGTCGTGATCCTGGATTTGGTGCTGCCGGATTGCAGCGGGCTGGACCTGGTGCCGCAATTGCGCGAGTTCCTTCCCCGGGTCCGGATTGTCGCGGTGTCCGCCTGGGTGGACGAATACACCATCCACCGGGTGATGGAGCTGGGGGTGGAGGGGTTTGTGGACAAGGGCGAACAGACATTCGCGACCGTGGTGGAGGCCATCCATAGCGTGAGAAATGGCGGAACCTATTATTCCGCCGCCGTCCAGCGGGTGCACGCCAGGCTGAGGTCGGATTCCCACTCCTTTGCCAAATTGATCTCGAATCGCGAGATGCAGCTCCTGCCGCTGTTTGGTCGCGGCTTGTCCAACGAAGAGATCGCCCGGCTCCAAAACCTCAGCGCCAACACTGTCCGCAATCACCGCCAGAACATCATGAGCAAGCTTGGGCTGACTTCGACGCCCCAGTTGATCCATTACGCCTTGGAGAAGGGGTTCATTTCCCATTACAAAACCTCTCTTCTCCGGACAGGGACCTAACACCTGCTTGGGTAAATTTACCTAAAATCCGTCAGGGCGTGGGGCCCTCCTGCCTTGCTCCGAAGCGGGGGCATTTTATCCGTTTTCAGGGATATGGCCCAGAACCCGACCAGCGATTCCCCCCAAGCGCGCAAGATCCGGCTCAAATACGAGGAATATTCCGCCCGTTACGCCAGCCAGACGATCCTGTCCGGCTCCGCCAACGAAGTGTTCCTGGATTTCTCCTCCGGCCCGGTGCCGGATGGCACCACCGGCGAGTCGCTCGTGCCCGTGCACACGCGCATTGCGATGTCGCACGACGGTGCGCGCCGCCTCCTGGCGGCGTTGCAGCAGACGCTCAAGCGGATCGAGGCCTCCGGCGCCAAGGCCACCAGCGGCCAGCGGGCTTCGTTGCCCCCGGTCTCCTAATTGGGGACTTTCGAACACCGGGTTCGCCCGGTTGAACGCTCCGTCCGATGTCCGATGCACGCGCTTCATCCGATCATGGGCGCGCGGAGGTGGCGGCGGGTCCGATTGACCTGCTCGCCATCGGCGGGGAACTGACGCGGCTGGCCGAAGACCGCGAGGCGGCGGGCCGCCGGGTGCGCCGGCTGCTCGGCTTCATCCTCCGGCTCACCAACGGCGTCGGCATTGCCTATCTGGAAGTGGGCGACCGCCAGCTGGCCTGGCGGGAGGCGATTTGGAAGGAAGCGGACAACGGCTTCCAGCCCAGCCTGCTGGAGGCGGCGGGCGATGCGGCCAAGCGGTCGATCGGCGGCCAGCGCGTGGTCGTGGCGCCGCTGGAGCTGTTTACCGGCTATTTTGTGGTCGCGGCCCCGCTCGTGCGCGACGGCCGGGTGCACGGCGTGGTCAACCTGCTACTGGTCGCCCCGTCGCTGGACGATATCCAGCCGTTTGTCGCCGTGTTGCAGGCGGCGATGGGTTTTCTGCACTATGGCCTGTTGCACGAGGAGGCGCAGTCCGCCCGTTGGGCGGTCGAGCAGACCGCGGCGATGGTCGAGCTCGTCAGCCTCGCGGCGGCGGCGCCGTTTTTCGACGAGGCCGTGCGCATCGTGGTGGACCGGGTCCAGAAGCACCTCGGCTGTCATTTGGTCGCGCTGGGCCGGGCCGGCCGCAAACGGGTGAAACTGGCGGCTCTTTCCGGCTCCGAGCATTTTGACGCCTGGGGCAGCGCCACCGGCATGATCGAGGGCGCGATGCAGGAGGCGTTTCTCGCCGGTGAAGCGGTGTCGTGGCCGCGGCCGGTTGCCGCCAACCCCGCCGGGGCCGACCTCGCCGACGCCGCGCATCAGGAGCTGCACCACGCGCTGGATCTGGTGCGGGTGAGCAGCGTGCCGCTGCGGCATGCGGACGGGCGGATTCTGGCGGTGCTGACCTTGATGTGGCGGGGCGACCGCCCGCCGCCGGCGGAGGCGGATCGTTTCATCGCGGCGGCGACGCCGCATCTGGGCGCGGTCCTCGGGGCGTTGCGCCGCGCGGATCCCGGCAACCTCCGGAAATGGCATTATCACCTGTGGGGCCGCCTGAGCCGCTGGCGCAAGGCCCTGCTCTTCGCTCTCGTGGCGGCGGTCATCGTCGTGCTCGCCTGGCCCGTGGCCTACCCCGTGCGGGTGGATGGCGTGGTGGAGCCGGAGATCCGCCGCATGGTGTCGGTGCAGTTCGACGGTTTGTTGAAGGAGAGCCTGGTCAAGCCGGGCAGCCTCGTGGCGGCGGGCGATTTGCTGGCGGTGATGGACGACCAGCAGCTGCTCTGGCGCCGGGCCGAGCTGACGGCGGCGCGCGACCGGGCGCTGCGGCAGCGCGACCTTGCGATGGCGGATCCGTCGGCGCCGGTCGCCACCGCGCAGATGGCGCAGTTCGAGGCCGACGGCCTGGAGCTGGAGTTGAAGCTGATCGCCTTCAAGCAGGAGAATCTCGAATTGCGCGCGCCGCTCGCGGGCATGGTGCTGGCGGGCGACCATGAGCGCGCGCGGGGCATCCCCGTCCGGCAGGGCGAGGTGCTCTTCGAGATCGGGCCGGTGGATCGCATGCTCGTGGAGCTCATGATCCCGGCGCAGGACATTTCATTGGTGGCCGTGGGCGACGCGCTCTCGTTGCGGCTCACCTCCTTCCCCGGCCGGAGCTGGACGTCGCGGATCACCCGGATCCGGCCGCAGGCCGAGACGGTGGAAGGGCAGAGCGTCTTTGTCGCCGAGGCCGTGCTGGCTCCGGATGAAACCGCGGCCCTGCTCGCCGGCATGAAAGGCCGCGCCTCCATCGAGGGCGCGACCGCGCCGGTGGGCTGGGTGCTCACCCGGCGGTTGTGGAGCTTCCTCCGCACGACCCTTTTCTGGTAGCAGTGGACGCCGACTCGCCAGCGCAGGTTCGGGAACTCGGCTCGGTCCGTCCGCGGGTGCGGCCGGACCTGCGGTTCATCTTTCAGGAATTCGGCGGCGAGCGGTGTTGCGTGGTCGAGGATCCGGTGACGTCGAAATTTCACCGCGTCGGGCTGGCCGAGTATCGTTTCATCCGACAGCTGGACGGGCGGGTGACCTTCAACGAGGCCTTCGCGCGCGCCGCGCTGGAGAGCGGGACGGAGGCGCTCACGGAGCGCGAGGCGATCGGCGTGGTTTCCTGGCTGGTGGACCACCGGCTGGCCGACCTCGGCGGTGGCATTCCCGACCAGCAGTGGCGCGAAGCGCAGGGCAAACGGCTTTCGGCCCGGCTGCACAACGTGCTCAACTTCCTCTTCGTGAAAGTGCCGCTCGGCCGGCCCGATGCGCTGCTGGCGCGGCTGTATCCGGTTTTTAAATTTTTATGCGGCTGGGGCTTCTTCCCGATCTGGCTGCTGGCGGGGGTGGCCGGGATCAGCCAGGTCGCGGTGAACTGGGAGCGCTTCGCGCGCGGCACCGAGGGCGTGCTCTCGCCGCACAATTGGTTCTGGCTGCTGGTGGTCTGGGTGGGCTTGAAAGTCTGGCACGAGTGCTGGCACGGGCTGGTTTGCCGGCACCACGGCGGCCGCGTGCGCGAGGCGGGCGTGCTGCTGGTGCTGTTCGTGCCGCTGGGCTATGTGGACGCCACATCGAGCCTCGCCTTTCCCTCGAAGTGGCGCCGCATGCACGTGGCGGCGGCGGGCATGTATGGGGAGTTTTTTCTCGCCGCGCTCGCCGCGGTGTTCTGGGCGCACACCGGCCCGGGGATCGCGAACACCCTCGCGCTCAATGTCATGGTCATGGCGAGCGTCGTCACGCTGCTCTTCAACCTGAACCCGCTGATGCGGTTCGATGGCTACTTCCTGCTCGTGGACCTGCTGGAGAAACCCAATCTCTACACGCGCGCGCAGCGGTTGGTGCAGACGCTCGCGAAGCGCTGGCTGCTGGGGCTGGATGAGACGCCTCCGGCCTGGGGTGAATCCGGCACCTGGCTGCACCTGGCCTACGGCCTGGCGGCCTTGCTCTGGCGGCTCTTCGTGGTGGCGGCCTTGCTGGCGGCGGCGACGCGACTGTTCCACGGCGGCGGGCTGTTGTTCGCCGTGGTGGCGCTGGGCTTCCTCCTCCTGCCGCCGGTGCGGGCGCTGGCCGGCCTCCTGCGCGGCCGGCCGGGGCAGGAGCGCCCGCGCGTGTGGGTGGCGGGTCTGCGCTGCGGCTTGCTGACCGTCGGCCTGCTGGTGCTCGCGCTGTTTCCTTTCCGGCTCAACCTCACCACGCCGGGCCTCGTGCGTTACGCCGGGGAGATCATCCTGCGCGCCGAGGGGCCGGGGTTTGTCACGGGCATCCACTGCGCGGACGGCGCGCTCGTGGAGGAAGGCGCCCTGCTGGTGACGCTCGACAATCCCGAGCAGGAGAACCGGCTCGACCGGCTGGCCTTCGATCACCGCCGGCAGGATCTGCGGCGGCGGCTGGCGCTGCTCGACCGTTCGCCGGCGGAATACGAGGCGGAGGGCGCGCTCCTGGCCTCACTGCGCGACCAGTATCTCCAGCAACTCCGGTATGTGGAAACCCTGGATGTGGTGGCCCCCCGCGCCGGGCGGGTGGTGGCGCCGCAACTGGCGGACCTGCCCGGTCGTTTCATGCACACGGGCGACGAGATCCTCCGCGTGGCCGATCCGGTCGCCGTCGAGGTGGTGATTCCCATCGCGCAGGACGACGTGGACGCTTTCCGCCGTCACCTCGGGCGGCCGGTGCGGGTTTACATCGAGGGCCGGGCCTCCACCTGGAGCGGTCGCCTGGAGCGGATCAGCGGGCGCGCCTCCACCGATCTGGAAACGCCCGCGCTTTCCACGCTGGCCGGCGGGCCGCTGGCGGTGAAACCGCGCGAGACCGCGGCGGGCGCGCGTGACGAGGCCTACGAGCTGGTATCGCCGCATTTCTGGGGCGACATCACGCTCACGGCGCCCGTGGCCGAGGGGCTCCGCGCCGGCGAGCGCGTCCGCATCAAGTTCCGCGGCGAACAGGGCCGCAGCCTGGGGGAACGCGCGCGGACGCGGTTCCTCCGCCTGATCGACCACGTCTTCACCGGCGCCGCGTGAATCAAACCCACCCCGCCAACCACGAATGGACACAAACAAACACGTATGGAAAAACCGGCGGAAGCGGCCGGCATGGATGAGGGTGCCCATGCGTGGTTTCCTCCGGCATGAGTTTGCCTGAGCGCGGCCTTTTCACCCGATGTCACCCGCCGCCTGGATGGATCGTTGTTTGCGCCGGCTGCACCAGTTGCGCCGCTGGCGGACCTGGCGGCGCATCCGGGCGCAGCTGGTGGAGGTGAACCGGTTGGAGCCGGAAGTTCTGGCCTTGGACGACGGCGCGCTGCGCGCGCGGTTTCAGGCGCTGCGGCCCGCCTTCGCCGCGGGCGTGGCGCTGGAAAAACTGCCCGAGGCCTTCGCGCTCGTGCGCGAGGCGGTCAGGCGCACCCTCGGCTTGCGCGCCTACGATGTGCAGATTCTCTCGGGTCTGGTGATGGCGCGGGGGCAGCTGGCCGAGATGGCCACCGGCGAAGGCAAGACCCTCGTCGCCACGCTGCCCGCCTGCGTGCTGGCCCTCGCGGGCAAGGGCGTGCACGTCGCCACGGTGAACGCCTACCTCGCCCGGCGCGACTACGAGCTGATGCGCGGCGTCTTCGAGTTTCTCGGCCTCACCGCCGGTCTCCTGCCGGAGAAGGGCCCGCCGGACCGCAAGCGCGCGGCCTACGCGGCGGACGTGACCTATGGGACCGGCTACGAGTTCGGCTTCGATTTCCTGCGCGATCAGCTCGCCCGCATCAACCTGCCGCCGCCCCGGCTCGGGAGCGGTTGGTGCGAGCAGGTCGCGGGTCATGCGCCGCCGGCCGTGCCGCCGCCCATGCAACGGCCCCCCGCCTATGCCGTGATCGACGAGATCGACAGCGTGCTGATTGACGAGGCGGTGACGCCGCTCGTCATCAGCCGGCCGATGCCGCCCGGGGAAAATCCGGATGCCCCGGTTTACCGGCGGGCCGAGGCGGCGGCCCGCCGGCTGGTGAAGGACGAACACTATGAGGTGGCCTCGGCCGAACGGCGACTGCACCTGACGCGGGCCGGCCTGGAGCGCGCTTACGAACTGCGTCCGGAAACCGATGCGCGCCGGCTCCGGCGCGCCTGGCACGAGTATGTCGAGCAGGCGTTGCGCGCGCGGCATCTCTTCGAGCGCGACGTGCATTATCTCGTGCGCAAGGACGCGGTGGAGATCATCGACGAAAACACCGGCCGCAGTTTTCCCGACCGAAAATGGCGCGACGGTCTGCACCAGGCGGTCGAGGCGGCGGAGAACGTGACGATCACGCATGAGACCGAGTCCGATGTGACCATTTCGCGGCAACGTTTCTACAAGCTCTATCCCTTCCTCTGCGGCATGACCGGCACGGCCAGTGAGGACGAGGCCGAGCTGCTGGAGGTTTACGGACTGCGCGTCTTTCCGATCCCGCGCCACCGGCCGCTGCAGCGCACGGATCTGCCGTTGCGCGTGTTTGGCACCCGCGAGGCGAAGCATGCCGCCATCGTCGAGGCGGTCCGCGTCTGCCGCGCCGCGGGCCGGGCCGTGCTCATCGGCACCCGCACGGTGCGGCACAGCGAGGAGCTGGCCGCGCGGCTGGACCGGGCCGGGATTCCCCATGTGCTGCTCAACGCGCGGCAGGATGCGGAGGAAGCGGCGGTCGTGGCGCAGGCCGGCCTGCCCGGGCGCGTGACGCTCGCCACCAACATGGCGGGCCGGGGCACCGACATCAAACCGGCGGCGGAGGTGCGGGCGCGGGGCGGCCTGCATGTCATCGGCGAGGAGTGCAACGAGTCGCGCCGCATCGACCGCCAGCTCGCGGGCCGCGCCGGCCGGCAGGGCGATCCCGGCACCTCGCAGTTTTTCCTCTCCTACGAGGACGATTTGATCGCCCGCTCCTCGCCCACGCCGCCCGTCGCGCCCGCGGAGGAGGAATTGCCCGCCTCCCACCGCCGCGTGCGCGATGCCTGCCAGCTCGCCAGTGAACGCCGGCTGGCCGCGCGCCGCGCCGCGGTCATGCGCGCCGACCAGTGGATGGACAAACTGAAGCAAAACCTGTGACGGGGGTCCAAACGGTGGAAACCACGAAACACACCAAACACACGAAATCGAGCAACCCAAGGCTGCCGCGCCATACTTCCTTTCGTGTGTTGGGGGTGTTTCGTGGTTAATAATATCGTCGTCGATTGATAATCAGACTTTAGCCACAGATCACACTGATGAACACAGATAGGATGCTTCTTAATCCGTTCCCTCCGTTTCCTCCTGTAAAACTGCTGCCATGAAACGCCTCGCTCCGACCCTTTGCCTTGCCCTGCTGCTGACGGCGAGTCCGTCCTTCGCCATCGAGTTCGGCTACACCGAGCCCAACCGCAGTGCGCTGGTGGCTTTTCCGGAGACCGGGGTGATCGCCGAGCTGGCGGTGCGCGAAGGCGCGCGCGTGGCGGCGGGGGAGGTGCTGGCGCGGCTGAATTGCGAGACGCTGCACCACGATCTTGCCATCGCGCGCGAGCAGGAGCGCCTGCTGCAACTGCGCTTCGACCAGATCAAGCGGCTCTACGAGGCGGGCAACGGCTCCAAGGAGGAATACGAGCGCGCGCAGTCGGATCTCGCCATCGCCGCCCTGCGCGAGCGCCGCATCCTCGCGCAGATCGCCGATCGCACCCTGCACGCGCCGTTCGACGGCATTGTCACCAAGGTCAACCGCGAGGTGGGGGAGAGCGTCTCCGGCGTGCAGACGGAGGTCATGACCGTGGTGCAGCTCGATTCCCTGCGGGCGACGCTGCATCTGCCGGTGGAAACGGCGGCGCAACTGACCCCGGGCGGCCCGGCGCGGCTGCTGCTGGACCGCCGGATTTCCGTGGAGGCGACGGTGGAATTTGTCTCGCCGGTCACCGACGCGGCCAGCCGCACGGTGCGCGTGATCTTTGTGATTCCGAATCCCGAGGGCCGCCACCGCAGCGGTGTGCATTGCGCACTGGAGGCAAGTGCCGCCGCCGGGGAAACTCTGCCGCTCCCCGAGCGCCGCACCCGATCCGGCGGTAATTGAATCTGACCCGCGGTTTGTTTTTACAGGAGGCAACGGAGGTAACGGAGAAACGCTCCTTTTGCCTTGTCCGCCGCCGCCAGGCCGCCTTCGGCACTGGCTAAACTCAATCCGTGATAGCGGTGTAATCCGTGGCCGGAAATTCAGCGGCCGGAATGGCTTACCGCGGAAGAAGACGACGATCGTTTCTCATAGACCCCATGGGTCGCATGGGGCCGATTGGGTCCGGGCGCGAGCCGGCCCTCACTCCTGCTTCTTCAGGTGCAGCTCGGGCAGGTCGCGGTCTTCGATCCGGGCGCGCAGGGGGTCGCCGTCGGTGACGATCTCCTCTTCGATCTCGATGGACTGGTAGGAGAGCAGGCTGCCCTTGGCGCGTTCGGAGGCGATGAGGGCGACGTTGTAGGTGGCGACGGCCTGGAGGAAATTCTCCTCGGCCAGCGCGCGGCGCTGCTGCGCCTCCAGCAGGAATTCGATGTAGCTGATGGCGGTGGTGTCCCCGCCGAGGAACATCGCCTCGCGGCGGTTCAGCAGGTTTTCAAGATCTTCGCGCGCGGCGATCATGCTCTCGTATTTGGCGGCGAGGTCGCGGTGGGCGGTCTGCACCTCGCGGGCGGACACCTTCACTTCGAGCAGCACGGTTTCCAGAGTGGTGCGGAGCTGGGCGAGGAGCTGCCGCATTTCGAGGCGGCGGCGCAGGTTGCGGGCCTCGGCCTGGTTGTTGCCGAGGGGGTAGTCCAGCCGCAGGCCCACGGCGTAGCCGGGCTCGGAGTCGAACTGGTCGCGGCGGGCGCGGCCCCAGTCGTTGTGGCTGATGCCGGCGACGTAGCCTTCGACGAGGAGGTTGAGCACGGGCATCAGCTCGTTGCGCGACATGTCGCGGCGCACGGCGGAGGCCTTGAGCTGGAGGAAGGCCTGTTGAATCTCGGGGCGCTGTTCCAGCGCGGTGGCCGCGGCGTGCTGCAGCCCGCCGGTGTGACGTTCGAGGATGGGCAGATCGGCCGGGATGATCTCCAGCGAGGCGGCTTCGCGCAGGGCAGGGTCGTTGACGAGGGCCTTCAGGCGGTCCTCGGTGTTGCGCACGGCGCTCTCGGCGCGCACGAGGTCGGCCTTGCGCTCGGCGGCGGCGGCGCGGGCGCGCAGGATCTGCTGGCGCAGGGCGTCGAAGTCGCGGCGCGATTCGAGGTCGGAGACGGTGCGGGATGCCTCCTGGAAGGCGCGTTCCTTGGCCTGGTAAACGCCGCGGGCGAGGTAGAGGCCCCAGTAGGTGCGGGTGATTTCGAGCAGGTGGGACTCGACCTGGCGGAGGAATTCGTTGCGCGCGATCTCGCTGTCAATTTTGGCGATTTCGACGACGCTGCGGTTGTAGCCGATGCCGGCGCCCTGGAGCAGGGGCTGGAGCACGCCGACGGTGAGCCGGGCGTTGACCTGCGGGTTGGGCACGTAGAAGACCGAGTTGTTGCGCGTGCGGCCGATCTCCTGCGTGGCATACACTTCCGCGCCGGTGCCCGAGACCTTCTTGCGGAGGCCCGCGCGCCAGCCGAGTTCGCGTTCCTTGAGCCGGTTGGCGCCGCCGGTGGTGAGGGTGCTGCCGGCGGGGTCGTTGATATGATCGTAGCGGCCTTCGATGAAGACGTTCACATCAAACGCGCCCTCGGCCTCCTGGATGGAGGTTTCGCGGATGAGCGGGAGATCGCTGAAGACGCGGATCTGCGAGGAGTGGCGGATGGCGCTGAGGAAAAGCTCCTCCAGGCTGGTGGTCCGGGCGGGCAGGTCGGTCTGGATGCGCTGCGCGTTGTGGGTGAGCAGGGCGTCGCCCTGCAGGGTGGCGACCTCGGGCAGTTCGCCGGCCGGCGGCGGCTGCAAGGTATGGTCGGAGGTGGCAAGGCGGGTGGACTCCTGCTGGTATTCCTGCACCAGCTGGCGGAATTCGTTTTTGTAGCTCTTATCCAGCTCGTAGCGGTTCGGGTGGGTGCAGCCGGCGGCCCAGCCCAGCGCTGTCAAGAGGGCCAGTCCGGCCGTGGCCCGCTGTAGGGTGAACGCGTTTCCAGAAGAGTGTGAATTCATGGCGGAGAAGGCTCGGAGGGACCGATGAAATCCCTCCGCAGATGGGCTGCATCCCCGTGCCGGCACAAGGTGTGACCGAAGGTGGGAACACAGGAAGTGCGCAATTCCTAAACACCGGGACAGCAATTTGTAATGAGACAAATATGGGTAAAAAATACCAGATAATATGCGCCCTTAGTCCGGCAAAATCCTTTTAGTCCATTTCGGCAAAAAATGAACCCATGCCGGGACCTCTTGCCCCGGTCTGGCTTCTGCCGCCTCTTCTCTCCGCCTTTCTTCATTTTTTATCATGATCTCCGACCGTTTCTACTTCCGGCGTTTTTTCAGGAAGAAATCAGGTGCCCCGAAGGCCCCGCCCCGGAAACGACTGCTGGAGACCCTGGAGGACCGGATCCTTTACGACGCCGTCGCGGCGGTGACGATTGAGACGGAGGACACCGTCAACCTCGGCGAAACCCTGCCGGTCACGATCACGTTCGATAATACCCACGCCGACCATACGGGGTTTGGTCCGTGGATTGATGTGGCGATCGATGCGACGGGTGAGGATGGCATTTTCGATCCGGCCAATCCTGCGACGGGCACCGGTGCGGGGCTCTACGACGGCTTTGTCCTCGCCGACCTGCCCACCTATCTGGGCACGAGTCTGACCCACCATGTGCTGACCCTCGATGATGCGGCCAATGGCGGCAAGGGCGTGCTGCATCCCTTTGCGGTCGGTCCCGACGGCCTGCCGGTTTACGTCAGCACCACCGATCCCGACAGCCCGTTTTTCGCCCTGCTGGATGGCAAGTATCAGAGTGGCGACCTTCTGTTGGTGATCGAGCTGCCCTTCGGCAGCTTTACGCCCGACCAGCCCGCGGCCGAGGTCGAGTTCTCGCTAAATTTGAGCAATCTGGCCGATGTCGGTGCCACTCTGCCGCTCTCCGCCTGGGGCGGCTTCCGCTTTGGCGGCGACTCGCTGAACAACCCGGCCGAAGACCCCGTCATCTACGGGGCGCCCACGCATCTGGCTCCCGAGATTGGCGCCAGTCTGGCGATTCTGGAGAAGGTGTTCAGCGGGCCGGAAGGCGAAACCGCCACCGGGCCCAACCACCTGCAGACCTACCGCATCAATGTGGATATCGCCGCCGGCCAGACCCTGGCGGACCTGCATCTTTTCGACGACCTGCCGGATCACGTCCAGTTCGTCACGATCAGCGCCTCCAGCCACGGCCACACGGAAATCTCGATGCCCCCGACCAACACGCCGGGGGGCAATCTGGCGATCAAGTTTGATGCGCCCATCCTTGGCACCGCCTCCACCACGGATGCGTGGATCGAGATCCAGTTCTACGTGCCCCGGCTCGATGCCAGTGGCAACCCCGTGCTCGATGCCGCGACCGGCGTGGCGGAGCTCGTGCAAAACCAGGCTTACGGCTTCGGCAACTGGACGCCGGTGGATCCGCGTGATGACGCCGTTGTGGTCGGCTTCAACGTGGATGGTACCTTTGATGACGCCAGCATCGTCACGGCGCTGGCCACCGCCAAGCCGGATGCGGCGTTCGAAGAGGCCTTCACCGCTCGCTCGCTGGCCATCCAGAAGAACGTGCGCAACGCCATTGACACCGGCGCGGTGGGTATCACCCCCGGCGACACCCTCGAATACACCCTTGATTTCCAAGTCTCCGACTACTTCGCCTTCGGCTCGATCGTCGTCACCGACATTTTCTCCGACGGTCAGGATTTCGTAAACGGCTCGATCCAGCTCCAGATCAACGGCAATACTTTTGTTCTGCCTCTGGCCTCCTTCGATCCGGCCAACTACACGGTGTCGGCGCCCGATCCGGCAACGGGCGAGACCACGATCACCTTCCGGGTTTCCGATGAACTCATCCGGTTGGGCCAGGCGGGCATTCTGGTCGGTGGCGGGATTGATCCTAACAATCCATCCCCGATCATCCCGAATGACCTGACCGGGTATGACAACGACGCCACCACGGGGCGGATCATTTATCGGACGACGATTCTGGATTCGTTCCGGGTGGCTCACCTCCTGCCGGGCCAGAGCGGCGAGGCCTCGCTCAATTCGCGCGACGTGCTCACCAATGACGCGGAGATCTCAGCCCGGGTGCTGACGCTGGCCCCGGGGTTTGCCCCCACGGCCAACACGGTCACCGACAGCTCGGGCGATTCGGTCACCATCATCGAGGGCCGGGTTGAGAAAACCATTTACGCCATCAACGGGATGCTGCTGACGGATGGCGGATTCGACGCCACCTATCGGGTGGGCGGCGTGCCGACGGG
This sequence comes from uncultured Opitutaceae bacterium, assembly GCA_964429385.1. Taxonomy (GTDB): domain Bacteria; phylum Verrucomicrobiota; class Verrucomicrobiia; order Opitutales; family Opitutaceae; genus UBA2377. Next base: position 225,408 of record CAYSBR010000001.1, on the reverse strand, counting down.
CGATCTCCTGATCAGCCCGAACGACACGGTCACCTACCGCATCACCTACACGGTCCCCTCGGGCGACTTGGAAGGGTTCCGTATTACGGACTATCTGCCGTTGCCGGTCTTTGATGCGGAAGAGGTCCTCACCTTCAACAATGCCGCCCCCGGTACCACCACTCCGGCGGTGGGCACGGCCAAGTATGGGCCGACTCATTCGATGCACAATATCCCGGCCCCCGGCACATCGCTGGGCGATCCGACGATTGTGCGCAACGCCGGCTCCAACTACGTTGATTTTGTCTTCGGTGGCTCGATTGATCCGGGCAACACGCCCCGGGTGGTGGACCTGCTTTTCACCACCACGGTGAGCAGCGAGCCCTTTGCCGACGGTCTCTTCCTGACGAACCAGGCGGTGGCGTCCGAGAGCAGCACGCAGAACCCTGCGACGGCCTCCGCCTCCCAGGCCGTGATTCAGGTCGTGCTCCGCCAGCCCAAGGTGGATATCTACAAGGGTGTCATTGCCTCCACGCAGGGCGGGGTGGCCACCATCGCGGGCGGACCCGTGTTTGCCGATCTCGCGGGCAACGGCTTCACCGGCACGCTGGATTCCGTGGCTGATGCCGTGGCCATCGGTGCGCTCAATCTCACAACCGATCCCCTGCCCGATGCGGGTGACAAGGTCCGTTTTGCCATTGTCGCGCAGAACACCGGCCGCTCGGGGGCCTTCGATGTCACCCTGGCTGACCGGATTCCGGATTCCTATCTCAACAACTACGCGGATGCGGCGACCCTGGTCGCGCAGACCAATTTCAAAGTTTATGATGGTGCGGGCGTTCTGCTAGTGCTGGGCACCGACTACACCCTGACCTGGGACGCGGGGGCCAAGACCTTCACCGTCGAGCTGGTGGACAATAACCCGAATCCCCGGCCCGCCGGCCTCGGGCTGGGCTACGATGCCAACGCCAACGCCGCGGTCACCAACGGCTCCAACAGCATTGTCATTCTCTATGATCTGACGGTGGCCGATGCGGCGATGGCCTCCTCCTCCGTCATCAACACCGCCAAGCTGCTGAAGTATGCCGGCGCCGAGGGGGCAAAGAATCACGTTGGCGCCACCCCGTGGACCGATGAAGCCACGGTCGTGATTGCCGACCCGGCGATCACGAAGACGCTGACCGATACCGGCATCGACAACGACAGGGCGGGCGGCACCAACGACGGCATCGCCGTCATCGGCGAACTCGTCGAATACACGCTCACGGTCACGCTGCCCGAGGGCACGACCGGCAACGTACGGATCGAGGATTTGATCGATCCCCGCATGGCCTTTGTCGAGTTCACCGGTCTCACGGTTTCCCCCGGTCTCACCACCGGCGGGGGCGGCTCGGGGCTGGTGTTGAACTCCGGCAGCGCCGCCGCCGCCCTGAACGCGGCCATCGGCACGACCATCACCATCGCGCCCGGCGGCCACGGGTTCACGATCGCTCTAGGCGAGGTGTTGAACACCAACACCGACAACGCCGTCGCGGAGACCATCACGATCAAATACACCGCCGTGGTGCTCAACGTGGGGACCAACACCGCCGGGGTGAACCTCGGCGGTAGTTCCACCGCGACCTTGCGCTACAACTGGCAGGATGACCGGGCCGCCAGCCCGATCGTGGCGCGCGTCGCCTCGACCGGCAACCTCGGCACCGGGTTCTCCACCGCCAACGGCGGCACGATCACCGGGGTGGCCCTGACCGTCGATGGTCTCGCCCTTGCGGTCAATGACGTGGTGCTGGTCAAGGACCAGACCGAGGCCCGGCAGAACGGCATCTACGTGGTGACCGAGGTCGCCGGGACGGCCACCCTCGTGCGTCACGATGATTTCAACGACGCGGCCGAGATGCGGGGCAACCCGCAGCTGCCGGTCGTCGAGGTGCTCATGGGCACCTCAATGAATGACCGCTTCGCCCTGGTGGCGAATGTGAACACCGTGAACACCGGCGCGGTGACCTTTGCGCCGATCGGCTCCTCGGCGAACAGTATCGTGACCGCCCCGCCGGCCACAGTTTCCGTGGTCGAGCCCGTGGTGGTTGTCAGCAACCAGCTGTCCAACGACAACGCGACGTGGTTGGACGACGATACCCTCACGGTCGGCGCCGGCCAGTTGGTTTACTATCGGGTGATCATCCAGAACACCGGCGCAGTCTGGGCGCACGATGTCTCCCTCTACGATCGCCTGCCCAACGTACTCAACATCGCTGAAACGGAGATCATTTCTGTGACGAGCACCAATGGTGCGACCGAGTTCGACATTGATGATGCCGGTGGGTTCGACAATTTCATCATCGTTACGGATACGTTTGATACGGCCAAGCCCGCCCTGGTCTCCACCGCCACCCTGGCGAGCCTGGCTCCCGGTGAAATCCTCACCATTATTGTTTCATCCCATGTGATCGACAACGCTGCATCGGCGTCCAGTCATCCCAATGGGATCCAAGTCCGCTGGACGAGTTTGGATGACGGCGTGCGCAGCCACACCGATGTGGATACGACGCCGACCGGACACATCTTCGGTGGAGTGCACACGCCGATCGTGCTTTCGCCGCATAACCCCGCGGCCGTCGAGCGTACCGGGGCCGACGGTCCCAATGGAGCGCTAAACGATTACGCGGCGACGGATGATCTTACTAATACCATTTTGCGGATTGAGGCAGTTGACCTGATCAAAGAGTTGGTGGGGACGCAGCTTTCTGACCCGCCCTACAATGATCAATCTCCCATTGGGGGACCGATAGCGACGCACGAGGCGGTGATCGGCGAGTATGTGGATTATCGCGTCACTTTCGATGTCCCGAAAGGGGAGTCGCGTGATGTCATCCTGACCGATGTCTTGCCCGCCGGCCTGGCCTTTGTCGGCTTTCTTGAGGTGGCGGTAGGTGAGGATGTTGTGACGAATGTTGGTGCGGGTAATGGCCCCACAGGGGCGTCACTCGCGCACTCACCGAGTGCGACAGATCCCATCAACCTTGCTCGTCTGCTGGCGAACACAGACATTACACTCAATGGGACTCAGCTGGAGATCGATTTTGGCCGGATTTTCAACAGCGAGATTCCGGGAACGCCGGGTCATTATGTGGCCCCCCAACAGATTACGATCACCTATCGTGCGATCGTCACCAATGTTGCGACCAATCTGTCGGGCGAGACCTTGATCAATACGGCCACGATTCGGTACAAGACCCACTTTGATACGACACCGGAGGATCGAGAGGCGGAGGATTCGGCGGCGCCGGTCACGATCATTGAGCCGATCCTTGAGATTGAAAAAAATATCACTCCCGGCGCGCCTTATGATGCGGGTGATTTGGTGCAATACACCATCGTCATCCGCCACGATGCGGCGGCCAGCGAGACGCATGCCTACGATCTCACTTTCAGCGATGCCATCCCCGACTCCATCGTCGCGGCCACCAGCAATGCGGTGTTCGCCACGACCGATCTGGGCGTAGGCAAGGACATTACCATCACCCACTCGGTGCTGGGTGACATCAGTTCCCACTTCGAGATTGCCGGCGGTGTCTTGCGCACCACCAGTACGGCGGATGTCGATCTGCTCTATGGCCAGACGATCACTATTGTGGTGAATGCGCGGTTGGATGTCGATGTACCGCCTACGCTGGCCATCGACAATACGGCTACCGTTACGTGGACAAGCATGGACGATGATTTCATCATCGCCACTTCCCCCCACACTCCCGATGCCACGGAGCGCGACGGTAGCGATCCGTCGGGGGTCAATAACTACATTACCAGCGACTCCGTTGATTTCACAGTCAGCGGCCCCACCATCGACAAGCAGTGGAAGGACGGCACGCTCACGGCTGACGACACCAGCGTGGGCTCCTCGCTGCTGGGCAACGTCGTCGTCGGTGAGCAGCTCACCTACGACATCCTCGTCACTCTGCCGAACGGCACGACCGGCAATCTCTCCATCGCCGACCTGCTGCCGCCGGGCCTGCGGATGGATGGCTACCGCATCATCACCGAGGCGGTGGATACCGATCTGCTGACATCAGATTTCGACGGCAACCTGGGCGTGGCCTATGCGCTGAACAGCGATGTCGCGGTGGCCCTGGCTCCCGGCGATGATTTCACGTGGAATTTCGGCAATGTCACCACCACCGCCGGCGCCTCCGAGGCCAATGCCAACCGGTTCGTCATCCGCGTCACCGCCACGGTGGCCAACCTGCTGGCGAACCAGCAAAACGTGGGCCTCACGCTGCCCGCGGCGACGCTGACGTTCGCCAACCCCAACCAGCCCGGCCCCGCGACCACGACGGTCAACGATCTCGTTGCAGGCAACAATCCGGCCTTCACCGTCGTCGAGCCCACGCTGACCGTGGCCAAAGCGGTGACACATGCCCCAGGTCTTGATGCCGGCGATCAGGTCACCTACACGATCACCCTCACCAACACGAGTGGTCAGACCGCTTACGACATCACGCTCAGCGATGAACTGAGCGACCTGCTGACGAATTTCGGCAATCTGTCCGTCGTCCATTCCGCCGCCGGTCCCATCACCGGATTTTTCGAAATAGTTAACGACAGCGGCACGTATTACCTTCGCACCACGGCCGCGGCGGATGCCGCCGGATCGGTGGACTTGGCCCACGGCCAGACCCTCACCGTTGTCTTTACCGCTGACATTATCGCGACCATCGGGGCGAGCGTGGATGTTAAAAACACGGTGGCCGTCCACTGGACCTCGACCGATGGCACGGCGCACGATCAGGAGCGCACGGGCGCTGAGGTGCCCTTTGCCACGGCACCCACGAGTATCAATCAGACCTCGCAGGTCGGCACGCTCAATAACTACGCGCTGTCCTCCTCGGTTATTACTTCCGTGACGACCTCGGTCACGGCGGTTAAGTCGCTTGTTCCCAACCTGACTGATCCCAACACCAACGCGCAGGTGACGCCGGGTGAAGTGGTCACCTATTCGATCACGGTTACGTTGCCCGAAGGGCAGGCGCCGGGCTTCACCATTCTCGATCAAATCCCCTCCGGGATGCAGTATGTAGTGGGGTCGTTTGCGTGGGTGAATGTGGATAGCGGCATCACCTTTGCAGGGGGCGCAACCCCGGCATGGACGCCTGTGGTTACCCCGGTCGTTGATCCGGCCTTCGGCGACGGGACCGATGCGCTCTTCCAATTCGGCCAGATCACGGTGGCCGCCACGGCGGGCACGGCAAACAACACCTTCACCTTCACCTATGAGGCCGTCGCGCTGAACAACGCGAACGTGGACGGGCTTCTGCCTGGCCAGAGCCAGCACAATAACGCGGCTTCGCACAACAACGGCAGCGGCACGACCTACTCTCACAGCGCGGGCTCGGTCCCGCTGACCGCCGTCGAGCCGCAGCTGACCATCGGCAAGGCCTTCGCCGGCCTGCCCCCGACGCAGGCGGGCGACGCCTTTGCCTTCGATATCACACTGACGAATACCGGCACGGGCGACGCCTTCGACATCAACCTGATCGACGATCTCGCGGCGCAGTATAATCTGGCGAACATCGCCGACATCACGATCCAGACCCAGCCGGCGGGCGCCTACGTGACCATCGCGCAGAATAATTCCGTGATCAATCCCGCCGGCGATGATGAGGTGAATATCACGCTCAATCGTTTGGAAGCCGGCGACACCGTGGTCATCCGCATCACTGGCACGGTGAATTACACCGCACAAGTGGCGCAGACCATCAACAACGTGGCCTCGGTGGCCTACAGCACGCTGCCGGGCACGGTGCCGGGTGAGCGCACCTATGATCCGATCAACTCCTCGGTCGTGGCCTTCACGATGCCCGACACGATTTCGGTGAAGACCATCGTGGCGACGTCGGAAACGCACACCGGCACGGATGGCGCAATCGAGTTGCTGACCGTCGGTGAGATTGTCCGCTATCGCTTGGCGATCACCATTCCCCAGGGCACTGCCGGCAATCTTGTGCTGACCGATGTCCTGCCGGCCGGCCTCCAGTATCTCGCCGGGTCGGCCACGATCGCCTACGAGTCCGATGCGGCCTTCACGACCACCGTGCCGGCCGGGGCTCTGGCTGATGGCTCCCATGTCACGGTTTCTGGGCAGACACTCACTTTTAACCTCGGTGCGGTCACCAACAACGACGCCGATGCCGGGACCGAGCGGATCTTCGTCGAGTTCAACGCTCTCGTGCTCAACAGCGCCGCCAACAATGCCGGCGACACCAAGGCCAACCAGTTCACCGCCAGCGTGAATGGCGGGACCACGGTCAACTCCACCAGCAGTTCCGTGACCGCCCGGATCGTCGAACCCCGGGTGACCGTGGGCAAGACCGCCAACCGGGCCAAGGTGGACGGGGGCGACCTCATCACCTACACCGTGACGCTGACCAATACCGGCGGCGCCAACGGAGCGGATGCGTTCAATGTCGCGCTGGCGGATGCTCTGCCCGCCGGCCTTACTCTGGTGGGCGGAGTGGCCCATGTGTCCGGGGTGAATGTGACCGGCAGTCTCGTGGCCACGGCGGGCGCGACCAGCCTGACCACCGCCGCCGGTGGCTTCACTTTGGCGCATGGCCAGTCGGCGGTCTTCACCTATCAGGTGTTGGTCGGCAACACTGTGGAGCACGGCGACGATCTGGATAACCAGGTTGATATCACCTGGACCTCTTTGCCAGGCACCGGCACCACGCCGAACGCGACCAATGGAACCACCCCCGGTGCTTCCGGCGAGGCGGATGGTGAGCGCGCCGGCACCGGTGCCGGCCAGAACGATTACGCCGACTCGGATGCCGTCAGCGTCGAGGTGGAGCTGCTTTACTCGTTTGAGAAAACCGTCACTTCGACCAATCTGGCCGCCACCGGCGCGGCACAGGGAGATCCTCTGATTGAGGATCTGGCCATCGGCGAATACGTGACTTATACCATCAAGGTGATCTTGGGCGAAGGCACCACGACCGGGGTGGTCTTGAAGGACATTCTCCCGACGGGGTTGATCTACGTGGGCAGCAGTCTCGGCTACAGCGCAAACCTCACCCCCAGCGTCAACCCGCCCGGCTTCGTGGTGAACGGCTCCGAGATCACCTACACCCTTGGCGATGTGACGGTCCAAAACGTGGCCGACGGCGCCTCGGCTTCGCCCGCGGCAAACCGGACGATTACCCTGACGGTGACTGCCCGGGTGGCCGATGTGCCGGGCAACCAGTCCGGCACGGTTTTGACCAACACGGCTGAGTTTGCCAGCGGCGCCCATGCCACGCCGCTCAGCGATACCGCCCTGGTCGAGATCGTCACCCCCGCGCTGACGATTGCGAAGCGCTGGGCCACGACTCCGACGCAGGCGGGCGACGCCTTTGCCTTCGATATCGAACTGGAAAACACCGGCACCGCGACGGCCTTCGACATCAACCTGATCGACCAGCTCGCGGAGGAATTCACCATCTTGGGTTTTGGGGCCGTCGCCATTCAGACCAATCCCGGCTATGTCACGCTGACCAACAACGGCACGTTTGCGGGGGGCGGGGAAAAGGTTGATGTCACCCTTAATCAACTGGGGGCCGGCGATACCGTCGTCATCCGCATCACCGGCACGGTCAACGCCACGGCCGCGGTCTCGCACGAGATCGAGAACGTGGCCGCGGTGGTTTACAGTACGCTGCCGAACGGACAGCCTGGCGAGGCGGGCGAACGCACCTACGGCAACGATCCGCTGAACCCGATCGTATCGAACGTGGTCGCCTTCACCATGCCGGCGACGACGACGGTGAAGACCCTCGTCGGCACCTCCGAAGCGCACACGGTGGGCAGCGATGTGGCCATCGGCGAAATCGTCCGCTACCGGATCGTGGTGACGGTGCCGCAGGGCACGGCGAAGAATCTCACCATCGTGGATGTCCTCCCGGCGGGATTGGAGTTCGTCAACGACGGCACCGCGACGCTGCAGTTCGTCGCGGACAGCGTCTTCACGGCGGGCGGCGCGCTGACCGACGCCCATAACCAGGCGATCTTCCTTCCGGCGGGCGCCATTGCTGTCACCGGGCAGACCATCGCCTTCGGGCTGGGCGACGTGGTCAACCACGACAACGACGCGAACATCGAGCAGGTCATCATCGAATTCAGTGCCCGCGTGCTCAATGTGGCGGGCAATTTCGCCGGCGGCACGCCGGCCAACAACGCCACCACACGCGTGGAGGACGAGGATGGGGATCTGGTGGATAACTCCGCCGCCGCCCCGGTGCCGGTCACGATTGTCGAACCGTCCGTGGCCCTGACCAAGGCCGTTGTTCCCGGCCCCTACGATGCGGGTGATGTCGTCTCTTACACCTTTACGCTGACCAATACCGGCACGGGCACCGGCTTCGACCTGCGCGTGGTGGACGACCTGCCGGCGGCGTTCGCGTCCATCAACTCGGTGGCCATCACCGCCGGCCCCGGCTCGCTCACGAATAATTCCGTCGGCACGGACCTCGATTTCGTCATCAACCAACTGGCGGCGGGCGGAACCGTGACGGTCACCGTCACCGCCACCCTGGCCGCGACCACGGCCCCGGGCCTGCTGGTGGAAAACACCGCGGCCCTCACCTACACCTCGCTGCCCGGCACGGGCACCGGCCTGACGGTGACGGCCTACGATACGGTGACCAACGCGCCGGGCGTGAATCGCACCAGCACCCCGGGCACGGCGGGCACCTCCACCGGCGAACGCACCGGTGCGGACGGCATCGGCGGTCTCAACGACTACTCCGGCAGCGACGATGCCGACTTCACGGTGCCGTCCGCGCTCGCGCTGGCCAAGACCATCGTGACGACGAGCCTGGGCGCCGATACCTCGTTGAACGTGGTGATCGGCGAAGTCATCACCTACCGGCTCAACGTTACCCTCCAGCAGGGCCAGACCAGCGTGGTGACGCTCAGCGATACGCTCGAGCTCGGCCTCGGCTACCTCGGCACCACGGCGTTCTTCCGCTCGGCGGATGGCGTCACCGCCGTGGGCGGCACTTCCGGCATCTCTTACACGAACGGCTCCCTTATCAATGCCGCCGATCTCAGTTGGAACGCGGCGACCGGCGCCTTCGAGGTCCGGCTGGGCAATGTGACGGTCCCCGCGACGGCTGCGAACGGCACCGGCGCCTTCCAGATCGAATACAACGCGCGCGTCGAGAACATCGCCGGCAACCAGGACGCGACGCCGTTGGACAACAGCGCTGTGGTGCGGGCCGACCGCAATGGCGACGGCGATACCGGCGACGCGGGCGAAACCTCTGCTCCGTCCCTCATCACCGTCACGGTGATCGAGCCGACCCTGACTCTCACCAAGACCACGGTGACGCCGGGCGCTGACGGCGGTGACACGGTGGTGTATGAACTGGTGATTGAAAACACCGGCAACGCGGCGGCTTACGACATTTTGATCAGCGATCTGCTGGACGCGAGCCTGCGGCTGGATCCGGCAAACCTGACGACGGCGCTGGCGATCCAGGCCGGAGGTCCGGCTTATGCGACGCTGAACCAGAGCGGCAACACAGCGGCGGCGGTGTCCACGGTGCTGAACCGGCTGGATGCGGGCGACACGATCACGGTCCGGATCACCGCCGAAGTGCGGGCCGGCGCCGCGGCGGGCGCGACCGTGGAGAATACGGCGACGGTGAGCTACACCTCCCTGCCGGGCGCCGATGGCAACGAGCGCACGGGCGTGGACAGTGATCCGCTCAACGATTACATCACCACCGCGGCGAGCGGCGACTTCGTGCTCGCCCGTCCGGATATTGACAAGGCGCTGTTCGCGACGAGCGAGTCGGCGACGGCGGGGTCCTTCGTCGCCATCGGCGAGACGGTGACCTATTCTTTCCTCGTGACGCTACCGGAAGGGCTGACGCCCAGCGTGGTGATCACGGACTTTGTGCCGGCCGGCATGGCCTACGTGGGGCATACCCTCGTGACGACCGTGGCGGGCTCCGGTGGATTGCTGACCGCCGATTACAACGGCACGGTGGCGCTCACTTCGGTGGTCGGCTCCGGCGACGGCGTGGATGTGGTGTTCACCTTCGGCGACGTGACGACCGTGGCCGACAATGTGGCGGGCAACAACCACTTCGTGCTGCTGGTGGAACTGCAGGCGCTCAATGTGGCGGGGAACCAGAGCAACACGGTGCGCACCAACGAGGGCCAGCTGGCTTATACGGATGGCACCGGCGGCGCCAACACTCCGGTGGACGCGGGCGATGTGGCCATCACCCTCGTCGAGCCGCAGCTGGAAGTGGGGAAGACGATCACGAGCGACGTGACGAACCTGGATGCGGGCGACACGGTGACCTACGAGATCCGGGTCCGGCACACGGCCTTGTCCACGGCGGGCGCGTTCGACGTGGTGATCGCCGATCAACTGCCGGCGGAGCTGCGCAATTACACCTTGGTGAGCGCGGTGATCGGGGCGACGGATGTGAGCGGCGCGCTCACGCTCAACGCCACGACCGGAGCGCTCAGCACCACGGGCGTGATTGATCTGGCGCAAGGCAACGAGCTGGTGATCACGCTGTCCGGCGTCGTGCGCGACAACACGACGGTGGGGACGACGATCACGAACGAGGCGCTGCTCTACTGGAGCAGCTTGGAAGGCGGCCAGCGCGGCGACCAGGCCGGAACCGGCACGGAGCGCACGGGCGTGGGCGGCGGGGTGAACACCTACGCCGGCGACGACGACGTGAGCGCGACAACGCGCGGACATCTGGCGATCGCGAAGAGCGCGGACCGGACGGAGGCGACGATCGGCGAGATCATCACCTATACGTTGACGGTGACGGTGGCGGAAGGCCGGACGGTGGTGAACTTCACGGACACGCTGCCGGCGAACACGGTGTTGGTGGCGAACTCGGTGCAGATCGGGGCGAACCTGGCGAATCTGGTGATCACGGGCCTGAACGCGAACAGCGTGACGGGGCAGACGATCACGGTGGAAACGAATCACGCGACCGGCACGGTGGCCAACGACGGGGCGGTGGCGCAGAACGCCACCTTCACCCTCACCTACCAGGCGCAGGTGCAGAACGTTGCGGCCAACAGCGGCCTGGCCGGCGGCCAGACGGATCTCGATAACTCGGTGGCGGCCAGCGCCGACCTGAACAACGATGGCGACGCCACCGATCCGGGCGAGACCGGTTCGGATACGCATCGGGTGACGGTGATCGAGCCGCGGGTGAGCGCGGCGAAGACGGTGACGAGTGCGACGACGGGGTTGGATGCGGGCGACCGCGTGACCTACCAGATCGTGCTGACCAACGCGGCGGCGGACGGAGCGACCGCGACGGCCTTCGATGTGACCTTGAGCGACGTGCTGCCGGCGGGGCTGTTGATCGAGACGATTGACGTGCCGGTGCTGATGGGCGGCGCGACGGTGAAGACCGCGTTGAGCGGAGCGACGACCGGGACGCTGGCGGGCATCTTCAACATTCCGGTGAACGGGACGGTGACGATCACCTACACGGCGGTGCTGCAGAACAGCGTGACGCCGGATCTGGATCTCACGAACAACGTGGACGTGCGTTACAGTTCGCTGGACGGGACCGTGGCCGGCGAGCGCGACGGCAGCGGCGTGGCCAACCCCGCGGACAACACGCACCCGGATGACGGGGCGATCCTGAACAATTACGCGGTGGGCTCGGCGGTGACGGTGACGATGGCGTCGCCGTTCGCCGTGGCCAAGAGTATCGCCAACACCAGCCTCGGCAACGACACCAGCACGAACGTGGTGGTGGGCGAGGTCGTGACCTATGCGCTGGGCGTGACGGTGATGCAGGGCACGACGGAAAACATCGAACTGGTGGACACGCTCGCGGCCGGCCTGGTGCTGGATCTGGCCAGTGTGGCGGTGTTCGACGCGGCGGGGATGACGATCACCAACTTCCAGGCGACGCAGGTCGGGCAGGTGCTGACGATCACGATCGACTCGGTGATGAACCCCGGAGCGGTGAACGCTCCCGGCGCGGTCAACACCGGGACCTTCACGATTCGTTACGATGCGGTGGTGGCCAATGTGTCCGCCAACACGACGGGCCAGACCCTGGCCAACAGCGTGGATGCTTCGGCCGACGACGTGCCCGACGACAACGGCAACACGACGACGGTGACGGTGATTGAGCCGGTGCTGACGCTGGCGAAGACGACGATCACAGCGGGCGCTGACGGCGGCGACACGGTGGTGTATGAGCTGGTGATTGAAAACACCGGCAACGCGGCGGCCCACGACATTTTGATCAGCGATCTGCTGGACGCGAGCCTGCGGCTGGATCCGGCAAACCTGACGACGGCGCTGGCGATCCAGGCCGGAGGTCCGGCTTATGCGACGCTGAACCAGAGCGGCAACACAGCGGCGGCGGTGTCCACGGTGCTGAACCGGCTGGATGCGGGCGACACGATCACGGTCCGGATCACCGCCGAAGTGCGGGCCGGCGCCGTGGCCGGTGCGACCGTGGCCAACACGGCGACGGTGACTTACACCTCCCTGCCGGGCACCGATGGCAACGAGCGCACGGGCGTGGACGGTGATCCGCTCAACGACTACATTGTGACGGCGGCGAGCCCCACGACCTTCACGCTCGCCACGCCGACCTTGGACAAGGCCCTGGTGGCCACCTCCGAGGCCTACACTTCGGGCAATAGAGTGACCGTGGGCGAGGTGCTGACCTTCGACCTGCTGGTGATCTTGCCGGAAGGTGTGACCCTCGACTTGGTGGTGACGGATCTGTTGCCGCCCGGTCTGGCCTACGTGGGCCACAGCATCATCACGCTTGCGGCGGGTTCGACCCTGCTGACGGCGGACTACGCGGGCACGGTGTCCGCGCCCACCGTGACATCGGCGACCGTCTCCGGACAGGACGTCATCTTCGACTTCGGCGACATCACCACGGACAGTGACAACGTGGCGGGCAACAACCGCTTTGTCATCCGGGTGGAGGCGGTGGTGGTGAACGAGGCGGGCAATGTGGACGGGACCACTCTGACCAACGATGCTTCGCTGGCCTACACGCACGGGACCACTCTGGCGACAACCGCGGTGGCTAGCGCCAGCACCCCGGCTGTCACGGTGGTCGAGCCGCAGCTGGAAGTTGCGAAGACGATCACGAGCGACGTGACGAACCTGGATGCGGGCGACACGGTGACCTACGAGATCCGGGTCCGGCACACGGCTTTGTCCACGGCGGACGCGTTCGACGTGGTGATCACCGATCAGCTGCCGGCGGAACTGCGCAATTACACTTTGGTGAGCGCGGTGATCGGCGTGACCGACGTGAGCGGCGCGCTCACGCTCAACGCCACGACCGGAGCACTCAGCACCACGGGAACGATCGACGTGGCGGAAGGGACGGAGCTGGTGATCACGCTGTCCGGCGTCGTGCGCGACAACACGACGGTCGGAGCGACGATCACGAACGAGGCGTTCCTCTACTGGAGCAGCTTGGAAGGCGGGCAGCGCGGCGATCAGGCCGGCATCAGCGGTGCCAGCAACGACGAGCGCACGGGCGTGGGCGGCGGGGTGAACACCTACGCCGGCGACGACGACGTGAGCGCGACAACGCGCGGACATCTGGCGATCGCGAAGAGCGCGGACCGGACGGAGGCGACGATCGGCGAGATCATCACCTATACGTTGACGGTGACGGTGGCGGAAGGCCGGACGGTGGTGAACTTCACGGACACGCTGCCGGCGAACACGGTGTTGGTGGCGAACTCGGTGCAGATCGGGGCGAACCTGGCGAATCTGGTGATCACGGGCCTGAACGCGAACAGCGTGACGGGGCAGACGATCACGGTGGAAACGAATCACGCGACCGGCACGGTGGCGAACAACGGGGCGGTGGCGCAGAACGCCACCTTCACCCTCACCTACCAGGTGCGCGTCCTTGACGAGGTGGCCAACAGCGGCCTGCCCGGCGGTCAGACGGATCTCGATAACTCAGTGGCGGCCAGCGCCGACCTGAACAACGATGGCGACGCCACCGATCCGAACGAGGAGGTCACCGACACCGAGACCGTGGTGGTTGTCGAGCCTCAGCTCGTCGTGACCAAGACCGCGGGCGATGCCGACCGGCTTGTCACCCCCGGCTCGACCGTCACCTACACGGTGGACGTGGAAAACCGCGGCACGGCCGCGGCGCACAATGTCGTCATCACCGACGCCATTGATGCCGGTGTGCTCTCGGCGCTCACGAACATTGCCGTTGTGCGGGTGGACCTTTCCGACAACAGCACGACCGCCCTGGTCGCCGGCGTGGATTACACCGTCACCAGCGGCCTCACCGGCTGGCAGGTCACCCTGACCGGCGCCCTTGCCGATGGGTTTGGCCTCCGCGTCGCCTACGACGCGACCTACGTCAACACCCTCACCGCCGGCGCGGATCTCGACAACAACGTCCGCGCGACCTTCACCTCGCTGGCCAACCCCGGCGATGATGACGTGCGCAGCTATGTGCCGACGGGCACGGAGCCCCACGACCATACGGATGTCACGACGCCCGATGAGTGGCAGGACACCGAGCGCGTCTCGGTGGGCACGGGGTCGGTCTCCGACTACGTGTGGTTCGATCTCAACGGCGACGGCGTGCAGGACGCCAACGAAGCCGGCATCGCCGGCGTCCGCGTGTGGATCGACATGGACGGCGACGGCGCCTTCAACGCGGCCCACGACCTCTCGGCCGTCACCGATTCCAGTGGCAATTACCTCATCACCGGCCTGGCCCCCGGCGCCTACACGGTGCGGGTGGACTTCAGCACGCTGCCCGGCGCGGGTGCGGGCATCGCGGTCACCTACGATCTCGACGACGGCGTCACGACGCCCGACGGGCTCACCGCCATTACCGTGACCGCCGTCAATCCCACCGGCGATGCGATGACGGACGTGGATTTCGGCTTCCGCGGCGCGGGTTCGCTCGGCGATTTCGTGTGGCTCGACCTCGACGGCGACGGCGCGGTTTCCGGCCTCGAAAAGGGCATCGAGGGCGTTGTCCTCGAACTCATCTGGGATGTGGACGGCAACGGCTATGCCGACGCCAACAACCCGGTCATCGCCACCACGACCACGGATGCCGGCGGCCTCTACAGCTTCGGCGACCTCCTCGCGGGCGGCTACCGTGTGGTCGTGGCCGCGGCCAACTTCGCCCCCGGCGGGGTGCTGGCCGATGCGACGGCAACCTACGATCTCGACGGCGGCGGCGCGACCCCGGCGGGCGTCTCGACCACCACGCTCGCCACCAACACGGCGACTGATACGACCCTCGATTTCGGTTATCAGGGCGCGGCCTCCATCGGCGACCGTGTCTGGAACGACTTCAACGGGGATGGCGTGCAGGATGCCGACGAGTTTGGCATTTCCGGGCTGACCCTCCAGTTGGAGCAATTCATCGGTGGCGCCTGGGTGGCCATTGCGACCGCCACGACCGGGACGAACGGCGCCTATGATTTCAGCGGGCTGATCGCGGACGATTACCGCGTCACCGTCCTGACGCCGCCGGCCAGCGCCACCCTGACCTCGGTGGATACGCCCGACGTCACCTTTGACCCTGCGACCCATCAGGCGGTGCGCACTGTCGGCTCCGCCGAGCAGGCGGATGATCTGGACTTTGGTTACGAGGGGCAGGCCTCCCTCGCGGGCATCGTCTGGTTCGACCAGAATGCCGACGGCAGCCAGCTCAGCGATCCGCCACTGGACAACGTGCGCGTTTCGATCGTCGTGGACGGTGTCACCACGGAAATTCTCACGGATGCCACCGGTTACTACGAGTTCACCGGCCTCATCGCGGGCACCTACACCGTCGTGGTGGACGAGACCACGCTGCCGCTTGGTCTGCGCCTGCCCACCTACGATCGCGACAACGGGCTCGTGAATCCCGACGGTGAAGCCGTCGTCCCCCTGACGCCGACCCAGGCCGTCACCGACGCGCACTTCGGTTACCAGGGCGAATACACCATCTCCGGTCACAGCTATCGTGACACCGACAAGGGCGGCGCCCGCAATGCCGGCGACACCGGCATCGGCGGCGTCACCATCGAGCTGATCTGGGATGCCAACAACGACGGCATCGTCGATGCCGGCGACACCATCATCACCAGCGTCGTCACCGACGCGGACGGCTATTACGAGTTCAACGATCTCATCATCGGCAACTACCTCGTCCGCGAGACCCAGCCGGCCGGCTTCGGTCAGGGTGAGAACTCCGACCTGATCGACGTGGTCGTGGCCCATGGCACCGACAACAGCGCACGCAACTTCGGCAACACCACCGGCTCGCTCGCGGGCACAGTCTTCCGCGACGACAACAACGACGGCGCCCAGGCCGCCGGTGAGGACGGCCTCGCGGGCGTGACCCTGTACCTCGACCTGTGGGACGCGGTGCTCGGCGCCTATGTGGAGATTGGCACGACCGTCACCGATGCCGCGGGCAACTACCTCTTCGATCACGCCAACACCGATTTCACCATCGTCAGCGGCTTCGACTTCGGCGCGACCACCGGCGGACTCCTCGCCACCGGCGAATACCGCCTCCGCGAAGACCAGCCCGCCGGCCATCTCGATGGCGCCGATACCGCGGGCAACGCCACGGTGGCCGCTGGCACCGTGGCGGGCACGCATCAGGGCCGCGATGGTTCCGATGCCATCGCGGGCATCCGGGTCGATCCGGGCCAGGATGTCTCCGGCTACACCTTCGCCGAACTGCTCCCGTCCTCGCTCTCGGGTCACGTTTACATCGACCACAACGGCGACGGCCTCCTCAACCCGTGGGAGTCCGGCCTCGCCGGCGTCACCATCACCCTCACCGGCGTCAATGACATCGGCGAAGTGATCGAGGTGGACGTCGTCACGGATGCCGACGGCTACTACGAATTCACCGGCCTGCGCCCGAGCGACGGCAGCGGCTACACCCTCACGCAGCGCACCCAGCCTCCGGGCTACAGCGACGGCACCGACAACCTCGGCGGCTTCGCCGCCGGCTCCGGCAACACCGCCGGCGACGACACCGTGCCGAACGAATTCTCCGGCATCCTCGTCGTGGATCTCGCGCCCGGCGCCAACGAGGGCGTGAACTACAACTTCGGCGAGACCTTCGACTTCGTTCTCAACAAACAGGTCGTCGGCACCAGCCTCGGCTCCTCCGCCGGTTCCGCAGTCGTCGTGGGCGAGGTCATCCGCTATCGCCTCACGGTCAACGTGCCCCACGGCACGCTGACGGACTTCCAGCTGCACGACCAGCTGCCCGCCGGCCTGCGCTTCCTCGACGATGGCACCGCCACCGCGACGCTCAGCGCGAACCTCGCCGCCGCGCCGCTGACCGTCTCGGCCAGCCCGATCGCCGCCGATCCCAGCTACGGCTCCGGCACCGACGTTTACTTCAAGCTCGGCACCGTCACCAACACCAACCCGGCGGACAGCGGCGGTGAGACCCTCACCATCGAGTTCAACGCCGTGGTGGTGAACGAGGTTGCCAACGCCGCGGGCACCGGCCTCGCCAACGCCTTCACCGTCCGCTTCGACACCACCGGTGACAACGTCGCCGACGACACCCCGGTGACGTCGCCGCCCGAGACCGTCACCGTCATCGAGCCGGCGCTCACGCTCGCGAAGTCCGCGGACGACACCACGCCGCACCTCGGCCAGACGGTGGTCTATACGATTGACGTTTTCAACGAGGCCACGGCCACCAGCGCCACCGCCTACGACCTTGTCGTCACCGACGTGCTGCCGCCGCTGGTCGTCACCGCGCTGGGCAACATCACCGTCACCCTGCATGACATGGCCGGCACCGCCGCCACGGGTGACGATGTCGCCCTCGGCGTGCTCACCGCCGGGGTGGACTACACCGTCGTCTCGACCCTCGAAGGCTGGACCATTACCTTCAGCGAACTCGCGCCGGACCACCGGATCGAAATCGCCTATGAGGTCGTGATCTCCGAACTCCCCACCGATGTCCTCGGGGCCGCCGGCCTCTTCGGCGGGGGCGACGATGCCTTCGACAACACCGTCACGCTCGACTGGAGCAGCCTGCCTTCCGGGCATCCCGACGAGCCCGGCGAGCGCGACTACACGACTGACGAAACGCTCACCACCACCGTTGTGGGCGCGGATCTGGAGCTGGTCAAAACCGGCCCGGCCACGGTCGCGCCCGGCGAGACCTTCGCCTACGTCTTCACCCTCACCAATCACGGCACCGACACCGCAACGGGCGTGGTGCTCACCGACCTGCTCCCCGCGCAGGTGACCTTCTTCGCCGCCCTCGGCTCGGACGCCGCCACCTATGTGCCGGTGATCTCGACCATCGACGACCAGCAGCAGGTGGTCTTCGCCCTGCCGGACATCGCGGCGGGCGACACCTTCGAACTGACGGTGAGCGTGACCTTCGCCCCTGTCGCGGATGCGGCCTACGAGGCGATGGTCAATTCCGCGCGCGTCACCCATGACGACATCGACCCGACCTCGCCGGATGTGGCCAACCCGCCTTACGACGACAACGCCGACTCGCATCCGACGACCATCCAGGCGACCCCCGGCATCGGCGTGACCAAGCAGTTGACCTCGGTGAACAACGGCGCGGTGCCGCTCGACGGCGCCGGCCAGCCCATCGTGACCGCCGGCGACACGGTCATCTACACGATCGTCCTCAGCAACACCGGCAACCAGAACACGTTGGTCAACGTGGTGGACACCTTCCCCATCGCCGTCCTCGATCTCGCCAACGCGGTGATTGATGACAGCCAGACGGGGGTTTCCGCCGTCATCGACCTCGACGCCGGCACGATCACCTGGACCGGGGTCTCCCTGGAAGTGGGCCGGCCCATCACGATCACCATCGAAGCCGCGGCCTTCAACCCGCAGTCCGCCGGTCTCGACGATTTCGACAACACCGTCCTCGTCACCACGAACAATCCGGAGAACCCCTCCGAGACCGGGCTCACGGCGGAGGATGGGGAGAAGTCGGTGCTCGATGCCGCCCCCGACCTCGTGGTCACCAAGGTCAATTCCACCGATGTCGTGGATCTCGTCGATCCCTTCACCTACACGATCACCGTCACGAACAACGGTGATCAGGATGCCACCGACGTCACCATTGTGGATGTCCTGTCGCCCTTCGCCGAGTTCGTCGGCGCGAGCGGCCACTACGTTTACGACGCGCAGACGCACACGGTCACCTGGTCGAGTGCGGACAATCCCGAGCTGCGCCTCCTGCCCGGCGGCGGGGCGGAAACGCACACCTTCACCATCACGACCCGCCTCTCGCTCGGCGCGATCTCCTTCGACCCGCTCGTCAACACCGTGCGGGTGTTCGACGACGGCCTCAACGGCCCCGACCGCAACCCCGATGACAACGAGGCGCAGACCGCGAGCGAGGTGATGGCTTACCTCTACGACAGCATCCGCAACTTCGCCAAGCACGGTGACGGCGAGGATGACGAGTGGGGGCTGCTCGGCCTGCCCATCAAGATCTACCGCGACGCAATCCTGCCCATCCCGCCCATCTACAGCGGTTCGGCCGAACCCGGTTCGACCCTCGAAGTGGTGCTCTACAACGCCGACGGTCATGTCATCGGCCACCAGACCGTGGTGGTGGACGCCGGCGGCAACTGGATGGCCTCCTTCCCGGGCACGATCATGAAGGACTATCCGCAGTCCGTCGTCATCACGCAGACCCTCTCCAACCTTCAGGTCGAGGAGGCCCGCGGCTACAACCTGCGGCCCTACTACGCCACGGCGATCAACACCGGCCAGTTCTTCCGCGAGAACCTCAACGTCACGCGCCTGACCGAGCAGACCGCCGCCAACAGCGGCGCCGCCCTGCAGGAAGCCATGGAGAACCCGATCAGCTTCAACATCGGCATGGCCGCCTACGAGACGCTCGCCGCCCCCGGCCAGCCCTCCGGCCGCTGATCCGCGCCCCCTTCGCCGGGCCGCCCATTCCGAAAGTGTCACGCATTGCGTGACACTTTCCGGATGGCGGACGGGCCGCGCGCGGCGTTGCGCGGGGTTGATTTTATGAATGACAGTGGCAAACGGGCGCCCCTAGCGTCGCGCCCGCTTCTCCTGCCGGATGTCATCCACCACCACTTCTTCGCCGTTCATTGTGCCGCCGGACCCGTCGGGCCGGTCCGGGCACGCGGCTTTTCGCATTTTCGATGGCATCACCCCCGAAGTGGCCGCCGCCCTCCTGGCCGGTTTGCCGCGCCGGACTCTGGCCGTGGGCGAAATTCCTCTGCGGGAAGGAGACAGCAACCGCACGCTGCTGCTCATTGAGACGGGTGAACTCGCGGTCTGGAAAGGCCCGCCCGGCACCTCCCGCGGAGTGCGGGTCCACCAGCTCAAGGCGGGGGATTGCGTGGGCGAGATCAGTGCGCTCAACGGCGCCCCGGCCTCCGCCACCCTGGTGGCGCTTACGCCCGTTACTCTCTGCGTGCTGGATCCGCTGGCGATCACCGATGTGGCCGCCCGCGAGCAGGTGGTGGCAAACCTCGCGCGCACGCTGGCCGACCGGCTGACGCAGACGACGGATGAGGTGAAGGCGCGGCACGAGGCGCAGCTGCAAAGTCTGCGCGTGCAGGTGTCGGCCGCCGTGTTTGCCGCGCGCACGCTCCTGCTGGTGTCGCTCTACACGCTGTGCCTGCCGGTGTTCGCCCTTATCCGGCCGCACCTGCCGGCGGATGCGGTTTATTCCTGCGCCGTCATCGTGGTCTTCGCCGCCGTGGCCTGGTATTTTCTCGCCCGCAACAGCACCGGCTACGCCGACTACGGCTTCACCTTGAAAAACTGGGGCCGGCAGCTCTGGCGCGGGACGATGTGGACGCTCCCGTTGCTCGCCCTGGCCACGCTGGTCAAATATCTGGCGACCCTGCGGTGGCCCGGTCAATTCACGCTGTTCGAGCCGTGGCGCTCGCTCGACGACCAGGTGTTTGTTTTCGGGGAGTGGGCGACCTATGCAACCGCTTATGTCGTGCTGGTGCTGGCGCAGGAGATCATCCGCTGCACGATCCAGCGCTCGCTCGCGATCTTCTACCAGAGCAGCCGTACCCGCGACAAATGGCGCTCAATCCTCGCCGCCAACGCCGCGTTCGCCGCCCTGCATGTGCACCTCGGTCTGATTTTTCCGATGCTGGCGTTCGTGCCCGGCTTCTTCTGGGCGTGGGTTTATCAACGCGAGCATTCCTACCTCGCGGTGTGTGCGTCGCACGCGCTGCTCGGCGGCTGGGTGCTCTTTGCTCTTGGCGTGCCTTATTGAGTCCTGCCGGGCCGGTTATATTTCGGGTTTTTTACAAGCTGAGGGTTGTGTTGTCGGGTGCGCGGCGTTCGATGGACCCTTCCCATGCATCCAACCAACGCCGACCCGCACCACGCCACGCCTCCGGTAGAGCCGGATTTCGCGGGTGATCTGCTGGCGGCGGTGCGCGCGCCGGCCGAGGTTTTTTTTCATGCGGCGAGCGGCCGGTTCGCCGCGCGCGCGCCGGCGGGTGAAGCCGGCTGGGAACTGATTGCGCGGGTGCCGCCGCTTTACCCCGAGTGGCTCGGCGACCGTTCCTTTGGCGAGACCCATGGGGCGCGCTTTGCCTACGTCGGCGGCGAGATGGCGCGCGGCATCGCCACCGTGGAGATGGTCCTGGCCCTGGCCCGGGCGGGCGGGCTCGGTTTTTTTGGCGCGGCCGGGCTGCCGGTGCGCGAAGTGGAGGCGGCGGTGACGCGGCTGGCCGGCGAACTCGACCCGGCCGGGCTGCCCTGGGGCGTCAATCTCATCCATTCGCCCGATGAGCCCGCGCTGGAGGAGGCGCTGGTGGATCTGTTTCTCGCCCGCGGGGTGCGCCGCGTGAGCGCCTCCGCCTTCATGAAACTCTCCCCGGCGGTCGTGCGTTACGCGGCCTCCGGCCTGCACCGTGAGGCCTCCGGCGTCGTGCGGCGCCGGTTTCACCTCTTTGCCAAGGTTTCCCGGCCCGAGGTGGCGCGGCAGTTCCTGGCCCCGGCGCCGGAAAAAATCCTCGCCGCGCTGGTCGCCGCCGGCCGGCTCACCGCGGAGGAAGCGGCGCTGGCCCGCACCGTGCCGCTGGCCGACGACGTCACCGTCGAGGCCGATTCCGGCGGCCACACGGACAACCGCCCGCTCGGCGCCATCTTTCCCGTGATCGCCGCGCAGCGCGACGCCTGCGTGCGCGAGTTTGGTTATGCCTGGTCGCCGCGATTGGGTGCGGCGGGCGGCCTCGGCACGCCCGCGGCGGTGGCGGCGGCCTTCGCGCTGGGCGCGGCGTATGTCGTCATCGGCTCGGTGAACCAGAGCTGCGTCGAATCCGGCATCGCGCCCGACGCCCGCGAGATGCTGGCCGCCGCGGAGGTCGCGGATGTCGCGATGACCGCGGCGGGTGACATGTTCGAGCAGGGCGTGAAGGTGCAGGTGCTCAAGCGCGGGTCGCTGATGGCCATGCGCGGCAACACGCTTTATTCCCTCTACCGCCAATACGGCTCGATCGAGGCGCTGCCGCCGGCCGTGCGCACGGAGCTGGAGACGCAGGTTTTCCGCGGTTCGCTTGACGCGATCTGGGGGGAGGCCCGCGCCTACCTGGAGGCGAACGGCCGCGCCGCCGAGGCCGATGCGGCGGAGCGCGACCCGCGCGCGAAATTCGCGCGCCTGAGCAAGTGGTATCTCGGCCGCAGCAGCCGCTGGCCGATTGATGGCGAGGCGGACCGGCGCGCCGACTACCAGCTCTGGTGCGGACCCGCGATGGGGGCGTTCAACGTCTGGGTGAAGGGCACCTTCCTCGAACCCGCCGCCGCGCGCACCGTCGCGCAGGTCATGCTCAATCTCCTCGAAGGCGCCACGATCATCACCCGCGCGCATCAGCTGCGCACCTGCGGCGTGCCCGTGCCGGCCACCGCCTTCGCCTATAAGCCCGAGCCGCTCGCTCCCTGAAAATTTTCCGCCACCGATGTCCGATCTTCCTTCCGCCGACGCCCCGCTCGATTTCACGCCCAGCCCGATCGCGATCGTGGGCGCCGGGGCCATCTTCCCCGGCGCGCCGGAGCTGGACACCTTCTGGCGCAATCTGGTGGAAGGGCGCGACCAGATGCGCGAGGTGCCGCCGACACACTGGCTGATCGAGGATTATTTCGACGCGAACCCGAAGGCGCCCGGCAAGGTTTACGCCCGGCGCGGCGCCTTCCTCGATCCGGTGGAGTTCGATCCGATGGAGTTCGGCCTGCCGCCGACGGCGCTGCCGAGCACGGACACCGCGCAGCTCATCCCGCTCGTCGTGGCGAAGAAACTCGCCCACGACACCCGCAGCCTGCGTTTCGAAAAAATCGACCGCCGCCGCATCAGCGTGATGCTCGGGCTGAGCAGCGCGACCGAGCTCATCGGCCAGATGGCGGGCAAGATCCAGCGCCCGTTCTGGGTGCAGGCGCTGCGCGAGGAAGGCGTGTCCGAGGACCGCATCGGCCCGATCTGCGACCGCATCTTCGCGCAGTATCCCGACTGGAACGAGGCGACCTTCCCGGGCCTGCTCGCCAACGTCGCGGCGGGCCGCCTCGCCAACCGCTTCGATCTCGGCGGCACCAACTGCACGGTGGACGCCGCGTGCGCCAGCAGCCTCGCGGCGATCGCGATGGGCGTGCACGAGCTCCAGCTCGGGCACAGCGACCTCGTGATCACGGGCGGCGTGGACACGCTGAACGACATCTTCATGTATATGTGCTTCACGAAGACGCCGGCGCTCTCGCCCTCGGGCGATTGCCGGCCGTTTTCCGCGCAGGCCGACGGCACGATGCTGGGCGAGGGCGTGGGCCTGGTCGCGTTGCGCCGGCTCGCCGATGCCGAGCGCGACGGCGACCGCATCTACGCGGTGATCCGCGGCGTGGGCTCCTCTTCCGACGGTCGCGCCAAGAGCGTCTATGCCCCGCGACCCGAGGGGCAGAGCCTCGCCGTGCGGCGCGCGCTCGATCGCGCCGGGTTTGCCGCGCGCGACATCGAGCTCGTTGAAGGCCATGGCACCGGCACCGTTGCGGGTGATGCCGCGGAGTTTGCCGGGCTCGTCCGCGCGTTTGCCGACGATCCTTCGGCGGCCGGGCAAAAGCAGTGGTGCGCGCTCGGCTCGATCAAGTCGCAGATCGGCCACACCAAGTCTGCCGCCGGCGCCGCCGGGCTCATGAAGGTGGCCTTCGCCCTGCACCAGCGGGTGCTGCCGCCCACGATCAAGATCGACGCGCCCAACCCGAAGCTCGATGTCGCCAACAGTCCCTTTGTCCTGAACACGCAGGCCCGCCCGTGGATCCGCGCCGCGGGGCAGACGCGCAAGGCCGGTCTCAGCTCCTTCGGTTTCGGCGGCAGCAATTTCCACCTCGTGCTGGAGGAATACGCCGGCGCGCGCGCCGGGGAGCGCGACCGCCTGCGGCACTGGCCGCGCGAGGCCGTGCCGTTCTCCGCGCCGACGGCCGCCGCGCTGACCGCGCAGGTGGAGGCCTTCGCCGGGGAACCGACCGGCCGCGTGTTCGCCGCCTCGGTGCGCGCCCGGCAGCTCGCCTTCAAAGCCGGCGCCGCGCTGCGCCTCGTGGTGCTTGGGGCGACCCGCGACGAGATTGTTTCCCGCGCACGAGGAGCGCTGGAGCGCATCCACGCGAAGCCCGATGCGCCGTTTGCCGTTGCGCGCGAAGTGCATTTCGGCTGCGGCCCCGTGGCGGGGCCGGTGGCCTTGGTTTTTCCGGGGCAGGGGAGCCAGTATGTGGGCATGGGCGGCGCGCTCGCGATGGAGTTCGACGAGGCCCGCGAGGTTTACGACCGCGCCGCGGCGCTTGATGCCGCCGTCTGCCCGCCGCTGCATCCGCTCCTGTTTCCGAATCCGGCCTTCACCGACGCGGAGCGCGCGGCCCAGCAGGCGGAGCTTACGCGGACGGAGAACGTGCAGCCCGCGCTCGGCCTGACCTCGCTCGCCCAGCTCGCTTTGCTGCGCGGCCTTGGCGTCGAGCCGGCGGCGGTGGCCGGTCACAGTTACGGTGAACTCGTCGCGTTGCATGCCGCCGGCGTGCTGCCGGATGAGGCCGCGCTGCTGCGGCTCTCCCGGGCCCGCGGTGAATGCCTCGCCGCCGCGGCGGCCGCGCAACCCGGCGCGATGAGCGCGGTGGCGGCGGACAGTGCGCGCGTCGCCGGAGTGCTGGGCGGAGCACATCCCGGCGTCACGCTCGCCAATCACAATTCCCCGCGCCAGACGGTGATCGCCGGTTCCGCCGGCGCCTTGGCCGTGGCGGAAAAAGCCCTCGCGGCGGCGGGCCTTTCCTTCGTGCGGCTGCCGGTGGCGGCGGCCTTTCACTCGCCGCTGGTCGGCGCGGCGGTCGAACCTTTCACCCAAGCCCTGGCGGCCACGCCACTCCACGCACCGTGCCTCCCGGTGTATGCGAATGTCACTGCCGCCCCGCACCCCGCCGAACCGGCCGGCATCCGCGAACGGCTGGCGGAGCAACTCACCTCGCCGGTTCGCTGGGTCGAGCAGGTGCGGGCGATGCACGCCGCCGGCATCCGCATCTTTGTCGAGGTCGGCGCGGGCAACGTGCTCACGCGACTTACGGGCGACATCCTCGCCGGCCAGCCGCACCTCGCGGTGGCGCTGGATGACCGCAAGCAACCGGGGGTGCTCGCCTTCGCGGATGCGCTGGCCGCGCTCGCGGCGGCCGGGGTGCCGCTGCGCTGGGCCGCCTTGTGGGCCCAGGCTGCCGAGCCCGCGCCCGATGCCCCGCCGCGTTCTCCCGCGACGGTCACGCTCACCGGCGCGAATGTCGGCAAACCTTATCCCCCCGCCAACGGCGCCGCCGGCCGCGCCGCGCCCAATCTTCCTTCACCGGTTTCATCATCTTCGTCCCGCATGAGCTCTCCGTCCTCTTCTCCGTCCCGCGTGGCGCCCGCTGCCGCGGTGCCGCCGGTTCATCACAATGGCAATGGTCACGCGCACTTGAGCGTGCCCGCGCCGGCGGTCGCGCGACCCGATCCCTGGCTGGAGGCGTTTCAGTCCCTGCAGGCCAGTGCGCTCAGCGCGCACCAGAGTTATCAGCAGGCGCTGGCGACGAGCCATCAAGCCTACCTGCGCGCGGTGGAAGTGGCGTTGCAACAACTCGGCGGTGCGGCCGGCGGCCCGGCTCCCGCACCCGTCTCTTACGTGCCGGTCGCGCCTGCGCCCTTGCCGGTGGTGGCGCCGGTGATCCCGGTTGCCGCGCCGGTGCCCGCGCCGGTCGTTGTCGCTCCGGTGGCGACAGTTCCTTCCCCGGCCCCGGTCGTGGCGGCCGGGCCGGCGGCTCCGGCGATTGATCACCAGCAACTCCTCTATGCGACCGTGGCGGAAGCCACGGGCTATCCGGTGGAAATGCTGAAGCCCGAGATGGAATTGGAGGCGGGCCTGGGGATCGACTCGATCAAGCGGGTGGAGATCTTCTCCGCGTTGCAGG
>CAYSBR010000001.1:181242-198856 GCA_964429385.1 uncultured Opitutaceae bacterium | reverse complement strand
TGCCGCATCTGGCGAAGTTCGACACGGGCACACTCGCCACGCTGTCCACGCTGGGGGCCATCATTGATTTTCTCCGGCAGAACGAAGCCCCCGGCGCCGCGCCCGCGGCGCCTGCTCCGGCCGTGCCGATCGCGCCCGCGGCATCCGCCGCCCCGGCGGGGGGGACGACGACGGTCGTCGATCATCAGCAATTTCTCTTCGAGACCGTGGCGGAGGCCACGGGTTATCCGGTGGAGATGCTGAAGCCCGAGATGGAATTGGAAGCGGGCCTGGGGATCGACTCGATCAAGCGGGTGGAGATCTTCTCCGCGTTGCAGGGCCGGCTGCCGCATCTGGCGAAGTTCGACACGGGCACACTCGCCACGCTGTCCACGCTGGGCGCCATCGTTGAATTTCTCCGCGCCAATGACAGCGCCGCGCCGGCGGCGGTGGCGGCACCGCCTCCGCCCCCGTCCGCACCGCCCGATGAAGCGGGCGTGTTGACGCGCCTCGTCGTGCAATCGACGGAAAGGGAGGCGCCGGGTTTTACGATGCCGGAGCTGCGCGACGCGGCTCCGGCGTATCTGATTCCTGATGCCCATGGCGTGGCCGCCGCTCTGGCGGTCCTGCTCAATGACGCCGGCATCGCGGCGCATGTGACCACGGAGGTGCCGCGCGACGCCCGTGCGGTGATCTTCCTGCGCGGGCTCGATGCGGTGGACTCGGTGGAGTCCGCCGTGGCGTTGAACCATGCGGCGTTTGCGGTGGCGCGGTCCCTGGCGGCCGGCGTCGCGCAGGCGCGCGGGGCCTTTGTCACCGTGCAGGACACGGGAGGGGATTTCTCCGCAAACGGTGAGGCGCGGCGGGCGTGGTCCGGGGGACTGGCGGCGCTGGCGAAGACCGCCGCGACGGAATGGCCGCAGGTGCGGGTGAAGGCGGTGGACCTCGCGTGTTCGCGGCGTTCGCCGGAGGAGCTGGCGCGGGCTTTGTTCGCTGAACTCCTCACCGGTGGAGCCGATGTGGAAGTGGGACTTTCGGCGGAGGGCCGGCGCCGGGTGATCGCTCCGGTGGCTGAACCGCTGGCCGTAGCCTCCCGGACGCTGCCCGAGGAAGCGGTGTTTGTGGTCAGCGGCGGCGCGCGGGGCGTCACGGTGGCCTGTCTGCGCGCCCTGGCTCGGCGTGGCCGGCGTTTGCGTTTTGCGCTCCTGGGTCGCACGCCGTTGGCGGCGGAGCCCGCGTGGGCAGCCGGCGCCATCAGCGAGGCCGATCTGAAACGGGCCTGCCTGCGTGATGCGCAAAAGCACGGGCAGGCCCTCACGCCCGTCGCCATCACCGGGCTGGTGCAGCCGATCCTCGCGGCCCGGGAAGCCCGCGCGAATATCGCGAGCCTGGAGGCCGCGGGCGCGGCGGTGCGGTATTTCGCCGCGGACATCGGCGATTCCGCCGCGGTCACCGCGGCGCTGGCCGAAGTGCGGGCGGCGTGGGGCCCGGTTCACGGTCTCGTGCATGCGGCGGGCGTGCTGGCGGACAAGCGCATCGCGGAAAAAACCGATGAGCAGTTTTCCCGGGTGTTCAGCCCGAAGATCGCCGGCTTGCGCACCCTGCTCGCGGCGACGCGGGAGGATCCGCTCGGGTGCATTGCGTTGTTTTCCTCGGTCGCGGCCCGCGCGGGCAATCCCGGTCAGTGCGACTACGCGATGGCCAACGCGATTCTCAATCAGGTGGCGCAGGCCGAGGCGCGCCGGCGCGGGCCGGACTGTGTGGTTAAGGCGTTTGGCTGGGGACCGTGGGACGGCGGGATGGTGCATGCCGGCCTCAAGAAACAATTCGCCGCCCGCGGCGTCGGCCTGATCCCGCTGGAGGCGGGCGCGGAGTTTTTTGCCCGCGAGCTGACGGGCGGTTCCCCGGCGGTGGAGCTGGTGGTCGGTCAGGATCTCGCCGGTTGGACGGCGCCCGCCGGTGAACCGGCCGCTCAGGGCTTCGATATCCCGGTGGCCCGCGAGTGGCAGCCGTGGCTCGAAGGTCACCGGGTGCATGGCACCGTCGTCGTGCCCGTCGTGCTGGTGGTCGAATGGTTTATCCGCGCCCTGGCGGCGGTGGCGCCTGGCCGCGCGCCCGGCACGGTGAAGAACCTGAAGGTGTTGCGCGGGGTGCGCGTGCCGGACTTTGAACACGCGGGCCTGCGGCTGCGCCTGGAGTTGTCGCCGCTTGGCCCCGATGGATGGAAGGCGGTGCTGCAAGGCGCCGACGGTCTGCCGCATTATCAGGCGGAACTGGTTGCGACCGACGGGACCCCGACACTGGCGGCGCCGTCATGGAGTGCGGAGGCGTTGCCGGCCTGGACCCGCGATCCGGGCTCGATCTACGAGGCGCTTTTTCACCGGGAGGCTTTTCAGGTGATCCGTTCGCTGGACGGCACGGGCGAACAGGCCGCCGAGACCACGCTGATGACGACGGCGGACGGCCTGATGCGTCCGCTGCTGCTCGACGGCGGACTGCAAACCGCGGTGCTTTGGAATCATGATGAGTGCGGCCGGGAATCATTGCCGACCGGTTTTGGCCGCCTGCAACTCGGGCGTCCGGCGCGGGCGGGTGAGCCGTGCCGCTGCCGCGCGCGACTGCGCCGCAACGATGCCCATCACAACACCTGGGACATCGTCTGGCTGGGTGAGGACGGCGTGGTGATCGCGCTGCTTGAGGAGGTGGCCATTCACAAGCTGGCCGCCCGCGCCGTCGGCGCCACCGCGGAGCCCGCCGGAGTGGCGTCATGAGTGGATTCGCGCCCATTGCCATTGTCGGACAGGGCTGCGTGCTGCCCGGCAGCCTGACGCCGGAGGCGTTGTGGCGGACGGTGGCCGCCTGTCGGGTTGAGGTCGGCGCGACGCCGGCCGCGCGCTGGCGCGTGGATCCAAAGCAGGTCGTGCGGGCGAAGCCGGGCGTGTATGAGCCGGATTGTTCGTGGACGGATGCGGCGGGTTTCGTGACGGGCTTCGAGGAAATTTTTCAACCGGATGGTCACCGCGTGCCGGCGGAGCTGTTGCGCGCGCTCGATCCGGTGGTGCAATGGAGCCTGCACGCGGCGGAGGCCGCGCTGCGCCAGGCCCAGGCCGCGGAAGCGGAGGGCGCCCGCGCCGGGTTGATCCTCGGCAACCTGTCGTATCCGACGGCGGGCTTTCACCGGGTGATCGAGGACGCCGCGCTGGAATCCCTGTTGCCCGGCGGCGATCGGCGGACCCATCCGCTGAACCGCTACATGTCGGGCCTGCCGGT
Source organism: uncultured Opitutaceae bacterium (assembly GCA_964429385.1). Taxonomy (GTDB): domain Bacteria; phylum Verrucomicrobiota; class Verrucomicrobiia; order Opitutales; family Opitutaceae; genus UBA2377. The sequence continues at coordinate 195,607 of CAYSBR010000001.1, read as the reverse complement.
GATGCTCGTGGCGCGCGCGCTCGGGCTCGGCGGCGAGGCGTTCGCGCTCGACGCCGCGTGCGCGTCGAGCCTCTACGCGTTGAAGGCGGCGTGCGACCGGCTGCAGGCCGGGACGGCCGACCTCATGCTCGCGGGCGGCGTGAATGCGGTGGATCCGATCACGACCAATGTCGGCTTCTGCGCCTTGCAGGCGATGAGCCACAGCGGGCGCTCGCGGCCATTCCATGCGGCGGCGGATGGCTTGGTGCCGGCGGAAGGCGCGGCGGTGCTGGCCCTGCGGCGGCTCGATGACGCGCGGGCGCGCGGCGACACCATTCTCGGAGTCATCCGCGGCATCGGACTTTCGAATGACGGGCGCTCGGGCGGGTTGCTCGCCCCGGCGGCGGCGGGCCAGGCGCTCGCCCTGCGCCGCGCCTATGCGGCGGCGGGGCTGACCCCGGAATCGGTGAGCTACGTGGAATGCCACGCCACCGGCACACCGGTGGGCGACGCGGTGGAGCTGCGCGCCATGCGTGAGATTTTTCCGCAACGCGACCGGCTCACGCTCGGTTCGCTCAAAGCCAATCTTGGCCACCTGATCACGGCGGCGGGCGGGGCGGGCCTGCTGAAAGTGCTCGGTGCCTTCCGCGAGGGCGTGCTGCCGCCGCACCCGGCGGTGGACGCCACGCTGCCCGCGCTGGCCGAGGCCGGTTTCAGGCTGAGCGGATCGGAATCCGCGGAGTGGCGGCCGGTGGACGGTCGCTGGATCGCCGGCGTCAACGCCTTCGGTTTCGGCGGCAACAACGCCCATCTGATCGTGGAGAAATTTACGGCTGAACCCGCGCGTAAAAAAGCCCGGCGGCCGCGTCAGCCCGAAGCCAGCGCGCCGGTCGCGCGTCCGCGGTTCGCCATCATCGCCCTCGGGGTGAAGACGCAGGGCACGCGCACGGTGGCTGAGTTTGCCGCGCATCTTTTGCACGGGGAGGGATCGGTCGGGCTGCTGCCGAAGGCGGACAAGATTTCGCTGGCGGCGGATGAGATCGTCTTTCCGCCGAAGGATCTGCGCGATTCACTGGGCCAGCACCTGCTGGTGCTCGCGGCGGCGCAGGATGCGCTGCGCGGGCTGGCACTGCCTCCCGACCGGACAACATGTTTCATCGGCATGGGCACGGACCCCGAGGCGGGCCGGCACGGGTTGCGCTGGCGTCTGTCGGCGCTGCTGGAGGAGCACGGCATCCCGGCGGAAGCCGCCCGGCTGGCGGCGGCCAAGGACGCGGTCTGCGCCCCGCTGAGCGCCGGACACATCATCGGCATCATGCCGAACATGCCGGCGAACCGGATCAGCAATCAGTTCAACCTGCGCGCCGCGGCGCATACGGTGTCGCGCGAGGAACTCTCGGGCGACACCGCGCTGGCGTTTGGTCTGGAGAGTCTCGCCCGGGGTGAGAGCGATATTGCGGTGGTGGGCGCGGTGGATCTCAGCCGCGAGCCGTTGCACCTGGCGCTGGCGGCGCAGGTGGCCGGTGAAGATCCGGTCCCGGCGGGTGATGCCGCGGTGGTCATGGTCGTCAAGCGGCTGGCCGACGCCGAGGCGGCGGGGGATCGTATTCTGGGCGTGATCAACACCGCGGAGCCGGAGGAAACGACCGCGGCCGCGCTCACGATTGAAAACCGGCCCGGCCGGCGCTGGCTGGCACCCTGGTTTGGCCACGCGCATGCGGCGGCGGGCCTGATGCATCTTGCCGCGGCCGCCGTGTTCACCAGCCGGCGCGGGTGGCGCGTCTCGCCGGAGCGCCGGGTGCAGCCGCTGTTGCCAAATGGGGATGAACCCGCGTTCCGGGTGATCAACGAATCCGTCTTTGGCGGCGCCTGCGCCTGGGAGGTGCGGGTCGCGCAGCCGGCGCGGTCGCCGGATTTTGCCCCGGTGCTGGGGCGGCCGGAGCTGCATGGCTTCGCCGCGGCGGATCGCGCGGGTCTGGAACGGGCGCTGGAGGAAAATATTTCCGGAGGCGATGGTCCCTGCCGGCTGGCGTTTGTGTGCGCCCCGGGTGCGGCGGAGGCCCGGCGCCGTGCGGCGCTCACCGCGTTGCGGGCCGGCCACTGGCGCGCGGGGCGGGTACTCGACGGTGCGGTCTGGCGCGAACAACCGGTTGCGGGCGAAGTGGCCTTTGTCTTCACCGGCGCGGCGGCCTCTTATCCCGCCGCGCAGCGCGAGCTCGCGCTGGCCTGGCCGGAGCTGGTGGCTGCGACTGCGCGGCTCACCCCGCGCGCGGGCCACTGGTGCGCGCCGATCTTTGGCGGCGACCTGGAACAGGCGCGCACGCCGTTTGCCCAGCTCTGCGGTTCGGCCTACAGCTGCCAGTTGCACGCGGTCTTTTCCCGCGAGGTGCTCGGGCTCCGGCCGGCGGCGGTGCTTGGGCTTTCCTCGGGCGAGACGAATTCACTCTACGCGATCGGCGCGTGGGCGGATCTCGACGCGATGCTGGATGAGATTGTCGCCTCCGGGCTCTACGAAGTGGAATGCGGCGGACGTTTCGATTCGGCGCGGAAACACTGGGGGCTGCCGGAGGGAACGCCGGTCGAGTGGGAGAACTGGGTGGTGCTCGCGCCCGCCGCCCAGGTGCGGGCGGCGCTGGCCGGCGAGACCCGCGCGTATCTGGCCATCATCAATTCGCCGGGCGACTGCGTCATCGGCGGGGAACGCGAGGCCTGCCGCCGCGTGCTCGCGAAGCTCGAGGGGGTGCGCACCGCGCCGTTGCAGCACGACCTGATCGTGCACTGCGAGGCGTTGACGCCGTTTGCGCCGGTGTGGCGGCGGATTCACACGCGCCCGGTGAAGCCTGTGCCCGGTGTGCGGTTTTACTCGAATGCCTTCGGCGGGGTTTACGAACCCTCTGCGGAGCGCAGCGGCGAGTCGCTCACCGGTCAGGCGCTCGTGACGGTGGATTTCACGCACACCGTGCGGCAGGCCTGGGATGACGGGGCGCGGATCTTCATCGAGCATGGCCCGCGCAACGCGCTGTCCCTCGCCATTGCGGCGACCCTGGGCGACCGGCCGCACCTCGCGGTGTCGCTCGATGCGCCGGGCCGCGCGTCGCATGAACAGCCCGTGCTGGCCGCCGCCGAACTGTGGTGCGCCGGCGTGCCGGTGCGACTGGAGGCGTTTGCTTCCGGACCGGCGGCGGGGTCCGCGGTCGCGGGAAAATCCGCCCCGGCGCTGGAGTTCGCCCTGAGGCTGCCGCTGCTGCGGCTCGCAACCCTTCTCGTGTCGTCCCATTCCGCTCCGATCACCGCTTCTGTTTTTTCTCCGCGGGTTTTGCCCCGCCCGCCCCGCCTGGCTCCGGTGCTGGAAAATAATGGTCCGCGGGAAAAACCAATGCCGGCGGCCGCGCCGGCTCCCGCCGTCGGCGAGGGGAACCACTCCCCGGTCGTGACGGCCCCGGCGTCGGCGCAACTCCCCCTGTGGCAAACGGCGCAGGAGCAGATGCGCGCGGCGCACGAGCACTACCTCGCGGCGCAGTCCGCCGCTCATCAGGCCTATCTCGCAACGTTCGCGAAGATGCAGCAACTGCTCATCGCGCAGCGCGGTGCGGCCGGAGGCTCGCGCCCGCAACCGGTGTCGTTGGCGCCATTGCCGGCTCCCGGGCCGGTGCCGAACTCCGTTGCACCGGTGGCGGCGGCGGTCGTGGTTGAGACTCCCAAGCCGGCGGCGGTGCTGCCGACCTCGCGGAGCAAAATCCCGCCCTATCGTCCGCCTTCGGGCCTGGCGTTGACGCGGGCGCAACTGGAGGTTCATGCGCAGGGAAAGATCTCCGAAATCTTCGGCCCGTTGTTCACGGGGCAGGACGAGTATCGCATCCAGGTGCGCATGCCGATGGGCGAGCTGCTCCTGGCGGACCGCGTGACCGGCATGGTGGGGGAGCCCGGCGGCATGGGCCTGGGCACGGTGTGGACGGAAACCGACGTCAAGGCGGGCGCGTGGTATATGCACCACGGGCGGATGGGCTTCGGGCCGTTCATCGAGACGGCGCAGGCGGACATGCTGCTGATCTCGTGGCTGGGCGTGGATGCGCACAACCGGGGCGAGCGCGCCTACCGGCTGCTCGGCTGCGAGGCGGAGCTTTTTGGGCCGATCCCGCAGGCGGGTGACGTGCTGTGCTGCGACATCCATGTGGAACGCCACACGGTGCAGGGCCAGGTGCGGTTGTTCACTTTCCGCAACCAGTGCCGCATCAACGGCGAGGTGCGGATGGAGGTGCAGGGCGGCATCGCCGGGTTCTTCACCCCGGAGGAACTCGCGAACTCCGAGGGCGTGAAGTGGAATCCGGCCACCGCGCCGTATGTGCAGCCCGGCCGGCTCGCGCCGGTTGGCCCGCACGCGACCAGGCGGACCACGCTCACGCCGGCGCAGGTGCTCGCCTACACGCGGGGCGATCTGGTCACGGCCTTTGGCGAAGGCCACCGGCTGACGCAGACGCACACCCGCACTCCGCGTTCGGCGGGAGGCCGGGCCAACCTCATCGGCGAGATTACGCATCTCGACTACCGGGGCGGTCCGGCGGGGCGCGGCTACATCCGCTCCGTCACGCCGCTCACGGGCCGGGAGTGGTTTTTCCCGATCCATTTCCACAACGATCCCTGCATGCCCGGCACGCTGATGGTGGAGGGCGCGACGCAGTTGCTCGCGCTCTACCTCATTTCGCTCGGCTGCACGCTGGACAAGGACGGCTGGCGCTTCGAACCGGTGCGCAACCAGAAATACAAACTCGTGTGCCGCGGTCAGGCCATCCCGGAGAGCCGCGAGATCGTGTATGAGCTCTTCGTGGACGAGATCATCCTCGAACCGCGCCCGACCATCTTTGCGCATATCCTCGGTTCGGTGGACGGGCGCGCGGCGTTCCTGTGCGAGCGCTTCGGCCTGCAACTGGTGCCGGATTTCCCGCTGCTGGAGCAGAAGGACCAGCTCGTGCAGGAGCCGGATGCGCGGCCGGTGGCGTTGCTCGACGGCCATCCCTGCGACCGCGTGTCGCTGCTGCACTCCTGCCTTGGCCTGCCTTCCGGGGCTTTCGGTCCGCGCTTCCTGCCTTACGACGACAAACCGCGCGCGCTGGCCCGCCTGCCGGGTCCGCCGTTGCTCATGATCTCGCGCGTGCTCGCCGTGTCGGGCCCGGCCGGACTCATGCGCACGGGCACCAAGGCGGTGATGGCGTGGGACACGCGGCCTGATCATTGGTATTTCCAGGACAACGGCCGGCCGGTGATGCCGTTTGGCGTCTTCATGGAACTGATGCTCCAGCCCTGCGGCTGGCTCGCCACGCACCAGCTGAATGAACGCTTCGCCGGCGCCGGGCTCACCGTGCGCAACCTCGACGGCACGCTTACGCTTCACCGCGACATCACCCCGGCCGATCGCGAGATCGTGACCGAAACCGAACTCACCGGGCTCGCCGAGGTGAGCGGGTTACTGCTGGTGAAGTTCCGCGGCCGCGCGCGGGTTGGCAACGAGGAGGTCGCGGTGATTGACACGGGCTTCGGTTTCTTTCCGCCCGAGGCGCTGCTCGCGCAAAAGGGGCTCAAGATCGCGCCTGAAGAAGTGGCGCAGAAGGAACAGCCGGGCAATTTTGCGCTCGATCTGACGACGCAACCGGCGGCGTATTTCACCGCCTCCACCGCGCGCCTGCCCACGGGCCGGTGGCGGATGCTGGATCGCATCACCGGCTGGTGGCCGCAGGGTGGCAAGGCGGGCCGCGGCTACCTGCGGGCCGAGCGCGACATCGTGGCCTCGGACTGGGTGTTCAAGGCGCATTTCTTTCAGGACCCGGTGCAGCCCGGCTCCGTCGGCATCGAGTCGCTCATGCAGATGCTGCAATTCCACCTGCTGCATCAGAACCGGCAGGCGGGTTTGCGCTCACCGGGTTTCGAAGCCGTGGCTTCGGGCGAGGAGACCGAGTGGCATTATCGCGGGCAGATCACGCCGGCCAGCGATCGCATCGTGCTCGATATCGAGATCACGGCCGAGGGCGTGGATGAACGCGGCCCGTGGGTGCGCGCCGAGGGCCGCCTGTGGCTCGGGACGATGAAGATCTATCACGCGCCCAAGCTCGCGATGCGGTTGGTGGAAGCACCGGCGGAGGAGTCGGCGGAGCCGGCGGGCCGGTCGTCCGCAACCGGTGCCCTGCCGTTGAACCCGGATGCCTCCGGCGCGCTCGACTGGCGTCCGGCGGAGCAACACTGGCGGCAGTGGACGCGCACCGGTCCGTCGTTCGTGGCGGACTCCGCCGCCGCCCTCGCGGCGATGTTTGTGTGCCGGGTCGCGGTGGCGGATCCCGCGGACTTCGCGACCTTGCGGGGGCGTCCGGCGATATATGTCGGCAACCATCAGGTGGGCGTTGAGACCTGTCTTTTCCTGTGGCTGGTCGGTGCGTTGACGGAGACGCCGTTCCACGCGCTGGCGAAGCAGGAGCTCGCCGCGACGTGGGCGGGGTTTTACGAGGAAGCGGGCCGGCTGACCTTTGGCTCACGCAGCCCCTTGGGGACGCTGTTCTTCGACCGGCAGAACCGGATGCACTTGCCGCAACTGCTGCAAGGGGTGGCCGATCGCTGGAATGAGGATCCGCGTTCGCTGATGGTGCATGCCGAAGGCACGCGCGCTTCGCGCGCGGGGGAGAAGGTTACGCGCCTCAGCTCGGTGTTCGTGGATTTTGCGTGCAAGCACGGGGTGCCGATCGTGCCCGTGTGGTTTGCGGGCGGGTTGCCGGTGGCGGCGGATGATCGCCGGCGCGAATACCCGGTCGGCGGCGGGCGGCAGGATTTTCATGTCGGCCCGGCAATCCGGCCGGAGACCCTGATGGCGCTGCCTTACGCGGAACGCTCCCGCCAGGTCGTCGAAGCGATCAACGCGCTGTGTCCCGGTGACGATGCGCCGTTCGAGACCCGACCGGAACTCGCGGCGGAGATTGATGCGCTCGTGACCGACCGGGGCATGAACGAGTTCGCCGCGATGACCCTGGTCGCGCTGCGGGCGCACGAAAGTCTGAGCGAAGAGTCGAAGCGCCTGCTCGCGATGCTCGCCGACCCCACCGGAAATCCGCCGGCGGCGGACGACCAGCTCGCGGCGGCAGTGCGGCGCTTCTTTGGCGGCGCAAAGTAGATCGGGGTTTTTCCGCGGATCACGCTGATGGACGCGGATAAATACGAAGGATCCCTATCGGCTGCGATGGAGTTTAATACCAAGCGCGCTTGGATGATTTTCAAAACAGGAGGCGCTCAATTTTCAGCCACGGATTACACAGATAGGCACAGATTAATACCATTTTCATTCAAAGATATCACAACCGCTGAAAGGTAGGGGCCGATCTCCGAGCGGCCCGCCACGGAGGTCGGGCCCTACCTCCCAGCCTATTTTTATACGACGGAAAGAGAAAGCATCCTACCTGGGCTCATCCGTGTTATCTGTGGCTACCGTCTAAAGGCATCGTGTATTTGTGATCCCCTCATGTCGCCGGTGCCTGAAAATTGCATCCCTCTCCGCACGGTGCGGTCACGCATTGCGTGACACTGGCTTGGGCTACCGCAGGTTGGCGGCGCGGCCGTCGGTCGGGGCGTGGGTGCGCAGCCACCAGGGCAGCGGCGGGGTGAGGTCGAGGGGATGACCCCAGGTTTCGTGCTGGCGGGCGATGAAATGGATCAGGCGGGCGCGTTGCGGCTGATCGTTGGTCTCGACCTCGACCGGCGGGCCGAAGGTGACGCGGATCTCGCGTGCGGGGTGGATGCGACCGAACAGGCGGAAGGGCCAGCCCACGGCCCAGGCATCGGTTTGCACGGCGACCGGGCAGACCGGCACGCCGGCACGGCGGGCGAGTTTGACGGCCATGGAGTTAAACTGCCCCGGGCGAAACCGTGGCAACCGGGTGCTCTCGGGAAACACCAGGACCGAGCGGCCGGCGCGGAGATGGGCGACGCCTTCCGTGTAAACGGCCTGCAGATCGCGGCGCGGACTTTTGCGGTCCACCCAGATGTGGGGCAGGCTGCTAAAGAGCGGTCCGCAGACGGGCATCTTGCTCAGGTAGCGCGAGGTGACGGAGACAAACGGCCGATGCGGCCCGACCGCACCGTAGATCACCAGCGGGTCGAACATGCTCATATGGTTGCTCGCGAAAACCATCGGTCGCTTGCTGGAAAGAAAATGCTCCGCGCCCTCGATGGTGATGCGCACGCCGAGCTCCTCCAGCAGGCCGGCCGCGCCCCGGCAGCAAAAGCGTGTGAGTTCCTCCCCCGTGGCGCCGCGCCTCTGCCGCCTCCGGGCCTGCACCATCAGCCGGAAGCCGCGCAGATAAAACCGCACCGAAGGCCAGCCCGTCGGCCGCACGACCGTGGCCGGCGCGGTGCGATACGGAAGGACATGCAGATCAGGAAACCCGGCCATGGCCCGCGAGCCTGCAACCCGCCCGCCCGAATCCAACCGAAAAGTCTGAAGAGTCGGATGGGGCTGGGCTGCTATTTGAGCTCGGGCCTAAAAAATCCCAGCGCTCCCTTGCAGGCCCGGAAGGGCAGCGGTCGCGCGTTGGCCAAGACCCAACCCCAGCTCGACGGGTCTTTCCAATCCGAGCCATGGCGGCGTTCGCAGCCGACGATTTCAGCGACACTGAACTCCAGGCACGAAATGGTGGTCATTGGAGGTAACCAGTAACAGCATGGCTCCGTCGGTTGTCGGTTGGGCTGAAACGAAGGCATCCGCCGAATGGTCCGATTAACTTCTATGCCGGAGGCTGCGGAGGTTTGGGGCCTAGGGCCTTCACCCGCTTAAAGTAGGTGTCAATGTTTGGGCAGTTTCCGCTCAAGCGCTTATTGGCGACGACAAGCGCAGTGAAGAGACATTGAGAAACCGTAAGATAATCGAGCTCAGGGTCAAAGTGTTCGGGGGTCGCGTGGGCGCGCAGGGTTGCGTGGGTGTAGTTGCAGTAGAGCTTAAACTGAAAGTTGTAGAGGTCGGGCATCTTCGACCACTGCCCTAGAGTCTCCGCACTGATCGGGGCGTTCTTCAACTGTTCACCTGGGAAAAGAGATGATAGCACGGGCTTTGTCTTGGCCCACTTGGCGTCGATCATTCCGGGTGTCACGATGATCTTGTTCTCATCGGCAGCCGTGAGAAACTGACCGTCTCCGAGGTGCTCGGTAAAGGCGATGCGGTAGAGAGCCGAGGGTTTCTCGTAAACTGTGCCGACCTTGAGCGCTGCCTCTATGCAAGTCCTGACAAGGACGCGTGCCGCGTGAGTGTTCCCCTCCTTTTTGAGTGTGAGGAAACCCGAACCCAAGTCGGCAATCGCAGAGCATGTCGGGTGCAAATACTTATTAACCCCGGTTAAGGTTTTTGAATTTATTCCAGCAAGACCGGCAGCAAGCTCCGCCCGCATCTCGGCGAGCAACAGAATGTGGGCCTGTTCCGTAGCGGCATCCATGACATGATTATCTTAGCCGAGGGTGGCGAAGAGGCCGATGGAGGCTTCGCGCAGGGACTTCTGGGTGAAGGTGGCGAGGGAGGACTGGATCGCGAGGCGAAGATCGGCGTGGGCGGCGGGCATGAGGCGGGAAAGCCGAGTTAGGTGCGAATTAGAGGCCGGCGGTGAGGTCGTGCAGGTCTTGGGGGATGATATCGGTCTGTTGCAGGCGGGCGCGGAGTTCGGGCGCGATTTCCGGGGCGATGGCGACGAACTCGCGACGCCACTCTCGGAATCGGCCGTGGGTCTTGACAAAGGCTTCAGCCCCGGTGCGCAGGCCGTGGAGGGAGGCGAAGAGCTTTTCGGGGTTACGACGGCAGGTGCCGAAGCGGATGCGCTGTTCCGGTTCTGAAACGGCGACGAGGTCGATTTCGATATCTCCGCGATCCCAGTAGCCCCGGATGCGGTCGCTTAGTGGGAAATCACCGAGGCCGAGGCGGCTGCGCTCTTCGTAGAGCTGGCCGGCAAGGGCCTCCAGGGCAAAACCCTCGACGGTCGCAAGGCGCTCATCGGCCTGGGCGATGAGTTCCTCCAGGGGGCGGAAGGCGGTGGCCGAGACAGGACGCTGGAGGGCGGAGAGCCAGGCGCGGAGGAAATTGTCACGAATGTAGTAACGGCCGCTGCGCGCTTTGACAGGGGAGAAGATGGGGAGCTTTCGCTCGATCATGCGGTAGCGCTCGGTGAGAATTTTCAGGTAACCGCCGATCTGCTTGGTCTCCCCGGCCCGGGATACTTGTGCGATCGCGGCCTCGATCTCGGCGTTGGTGCAGCCGGGGTTTTTGGCAAGGTGCTGGAGCACCATGTCGTAGCGCCCCCGGAGTTCGCGCAGGAACCAGTTGTCGGCCTCGCCACGCAGGGGCGAGGAGCTGGCGAAGAAGAGGCGTTTCAGGAGCTCGCGGCGGTCCGCGCCAAGCACGCCCTGCTCAAAGGCGTCGCGGTAGAATTTGGGCACACCCTCGAAGAGATTCCAGAGAAAGAGGAGGCGTTGCGGAGACGTGTCGGCGTGGGCCCGCAGGATTTCGAGAATCGAGGCGATGTCGAGGTGGCCGAGGTCGAGGCGGTCGGTGGCGCGGTTGAAGAGCGGGGCGTCGCGATCCTCGAGGAGGGCGGTCATCTCCGCGTGAAGTGAACCGAGCACAATGAGTCCGCCGGTGACTTCGGAGGCGCGGGCGGCGAGACGGTCCACCTCGGCCTGTAGGAGGGAGCAGAAATCCCCGAGGGGCTTGCGATGGAAGTATTGAAATTCGTCGATTGCGACGATGTGTCCGCTCTCGGCCAGACGGCCGACGAGTTTGGCGAGTTCTCCGAGATCGGAAACGCGTTCGGGACGGCCAAAGGTCTCCAAATATCCGTTGCAGGCAGCAACGACGCCGACGGGATCGGAGTCGGGGATTTGCAGGTAGAGCGTGCGGGCGCGTTGATCGACGCTCAGGGCCTCCTGAATAAGCGTGGTTTTGCCGATGCGCCGACGACCGGAGATTTGGAGAAAGAACCAGCGCCGACGGGCGAGAATCGCCTGTAATTGGCTCAGTTCGGCGCGGCGACCATAGAAACTCCAAGGGGTGGACATGATGATAGACTAATTAAGGTAAAAATTTTTACCTAATGCAATATGAGTCTATTACTTGCTGATTTTCATATTCTTGAGAAATCTGGATGGGTGGAATATCGGACGATTGCTTATGCAGGTGGGCTGGCGTGCAGCACCAGCCAAGTGACGAGTTCGAATTCGGTTTCGTTGTCGTGTGGCTGTTCTTCGGCGACCGGGAGGATGAACTGGCGGCTGTGTTGCAGACCGGAGGCGAGTTTTTGCTGGAAGGTCGCGGTGATGGACTCGACGGCGGAGCGGATGAGGCGGGACTGGAGGCTATCCTGCCTCACTTCGCCGTGTAGCCGCCGTCCACGGGGAGGTTGGTGGCGGTGATGTAGGTGGCGGCGTCGCTGAGGAGGAAGACGACGGCGCCGCCGATTTCCGGGGCGTCGGCCATGCGGCCGAGCATGGTCATCTGGTTGTAGCGGCCGAGGAAGGGTTCGGGTTGTGGTTTGGCGGGGTTGTAGATGCCGCCGGGGGAGACGACGTTGACCCGCACTTTTCGGGCGCCGTAGAGCGAGGCGTAGTGGCGGGTGAGGTTGATCATGCCGCCTTTGTGGAAAAAGTAGTCCGGCACGGTGCCGAGGGAGGTGCCTTCGTAGAGCGAGGGATTCGCGCCGACCATGCCTTGAATGGAGGCGATGTTGACGATGCTGCCGCCGGTGGGTTGCGCGGCCATGGCGTCGGCAAAGGTGCGGAGGGTGAGGAACAGACCGGTGGCGTTGACCTTCATGGATTCCTCCCACGCGGCGACGCTGTCCTGTTCATGGCGCATGGGCCGGCTGACGGCGTTGAAGACCAGACCGTCAATGCGACCGTGCGTGGCGAGCACGCGGTCGCGCAGGGCGACGACGGAGGATTCGGCGGTGATGTCCACCGTCTCGGCGTGCAGGGGGCGGCCGACGGCGCGACCGGCGGCGAGGCCGGTCTCGATGGCGGCTCGATCGCGCGAGGCGATGACCAGCGTGGCGCCGGCGGCATCGAGCGCGTCCACCAGGGCGCGGCCGAGCAGGCCGGTGCCGCCGAATTGGACGACGACCTTGCCGTGAAGGGAGAAGGGGGAATCAGCCATAAAGGGAGCGGCCGGCCGCGGGCGGAGGAAGCTTCTCCACCTGGCCGCGGAGGAGTTCGAGCCGTTGCGTGATGTAGTGGTTGATTCCGATCACATCGGCGCCGACGCCGAAGACGCCGTGGCCTTCGGCGACGAGGTCGGCGACGGGGGCGATGAGACCGGCGGACATGGCGAACTTGCCGTGGGCGCGGGCGGCGCGCGCCACGCGCTGACGGGCGGCAACGACTTCGGGCGCACTGATCTGGCCGGCGAGGCCGATGCGGTGGCTGAAGTCGCCGGGGCCGAAGAGGAGGCCGTTGAACCCGGGCACGGCGGCGATGGCTTCGACGTGCTCCAGCGCCTCGGGCGACTCGATCTGGAGCACGATGAGCCGCTCGGTGTTGCTGTGGCGGAGGTATTCGTCCTGCGGGATGAGGCAGAACTGGCCGTCGATGTTGCCGCCGTCGAGCGCGCGTTTGCCGAGCGGATGGAAGCGCGTCCACTCGACAATCTGCCGCGCCTCGGCCGCGTCGGCGACGTGCGGCACGATGATGCCGGTGGCGCCGGCTTCGAGCGGGCGCACGTATTCGCTGTAAGCGCCTTTGGCGACGCGCACGAGGGTGTCGATGCCGTGAATCCGCGCGGCGCGGATCATGTGCTCAAGGTTGAGCCAGTCGTTGGGCACGTGCTCCTGGCAGAGCCAGAGGGCATCGATGCCGGAGGCACCGGCAACCTCGGCGACGCGGGGATCGGCGAGGTTGATTTTAAGGACGGAAGGAAAGCGATTTTCGCGTAGCAGTCGCAGGATCCGGCTGGAGGGGAGTTTCATGGTTAAAGAGAAGAGAGGATTTCGGTGGTTTCCACGCGGCGTGAATCTTCCGCGCGGCTGCGCAGGCCGGCGATGAGCACGGCCATGAGTTCGACGGTGTCGGTGAAGGGGTAGGCGGAAACGCCGATGCGGAGGTAGTCGATGAAGGCGACCAGCTGGCGGCGGAAGGTGGTGTAGGTGTCGGTGCAGCGGATCGTCGCCTGACCGGCGGCGCCGCAGAGGTGGATCGTGCCGAAGGTGGCGCCGCCGTCGTAAATGACGGGCAGGGTGACCTGAGTGCCGGACCGGTGCGTGAGGTGAGCGACTTCGAGACCGGGCGCGGTTTCGAGCCGAATGGAAGTGAAACCCGGACCAAGGAGACGGCAGACCGGCTCGAGCGCGTGGATGCCGTAGTTTTCCCAAGCCTTGGCGGTGGTGCTGGAAATCCAGCGCAGTGCGCCGAGGTCACCGGAGCCTTCGAGATACGGGTCGAGCTCGGGCGCGTAGCGCAGGCCACTGGAGGAGAGGAGCCGCGCCCCGCCGCGCTGCCAGCCGATGAAGGTGCGCAAGTCTTCGAGGGAGGTGGCGAGGGGCTTGTCCACGAAGACCGGGAGTCCGGCCTCGATGAAGGGGCGTGCGCGGCGCACGTGATCGAAGCCGTCGTCGGTCGCGATGAACACGGCGTCAACCTCGCCGATGACGTCCGCGGGATTTTTGACGATGTGCGGAATCTTGGCGATGGCGGCGACCAAGGCGGCTTCGTCGGGCTGGTCGGTCCACACATGGGTGACGCGCGTGCCGGGGATGCCGACAGTCTCCGGTGGATGGGCGCCCATGTAGTGGGTGATGCCCGGATAGGGGCACTGCGCGAGGGCGGTGGGATCGTAGCCGTTGATGATGGCCGACCAGGAGTAGGGATGGCCGTTGCCCGGAATCATGCCGAGCATGGCGAGGCGCAGCGGTTGGTCAGGCATGGAGCGAGGCGCAATGCACGCGCGCGCCACCGGCATCGGCGGAGGCGAGGGCGGCAAGGTTGAAGTGAAGGGTCTGCACGGCGGCGGAGAGGGAACAGAGGCGGGCGGGCCGGCCTTCGATCTGGTCGAGGAAAGCATGGGCTTGCGCGATGAAGTGGGCGTCGCGCCCGGTCACGGGCGCCTCGTGCCAGGTCCAGTCAGTGTCGCCGGACCGGAAGACGCCCCAGCGCTGGCGGTGGATTTCAATGCGCACACTGCCGGCGACGGCGTTGAACTGGATGACGCTTTCGTTGGGAAACTGAAACTGGTTGAGCGTGTAGTTGACGAGGATATCGCCGTGGCGCGCGCTCAGGTTGACCGTGTCCTCGACGGTGACATCCGCGAGCACCTGGTGGGCGCAGTCGCAGAGGAGACTGTCGGTGGGGCCGAGGACGCTTTCGATCCAGTTGGCGAGATGGGTGAGCG
>CAYSBR010000001.1:0-181232 GCA_964429385.1 uncultured Opitutaceae bacterium | reverse complement strand
GAGGGAACCCTGATCGGGAACCAGGCGGAGATCCGCGTCCTGGATGGCGCCGCCACCGGTCTGGCGATCGCGGTAGTAGGTTTGCGCATAGGGCACGGCGTGGGCCGGGCGGCAGGTGGGGAAGTGCTGGCCGCCGGTCAGCACCCCATGCTTGATGGGGCCGAGTTCACCCCGGGCGAGGAATTCCCGGGCCTGCGCGAGAAAGGGGAAAACGTGATAGACGTAGGCGACGGCGGCCTGCCGGCCGGAAGCGGCGTGGGCTTGCAGGAGAGCGTCCACGTTCTCCAGTGAGTGGGAGAGGGGTTTTTCGATGAGCACGTGTTTCCCCGCTGCAAAAGCCTGGAGCGCGAGCGGCACATGCAGATGGGCGGGGGTGCAGATGATGACGGCTTCGCAGGGCTCGCGCAGCGCCGCGGAAAAGTCGGCGTGGACGGGCACGCCGTAGTGGTTGGCGATTTTCTCCCTCAGCGCGGGTGCGGCCTCGCACCCCGTGACCTGCGCGCGGCCGCTTTGCTGGAAGCAGCGCAGATGGCGTTCGCCGATGCTGCCGCAGCCGACAATGAGAACGGGGTGAAGCGACATGAAAAAATCAGCTGGTTTTGCCGCGGGCGGCGACGCGCCAGGTGTCCTCGACGGTGTCGCCGTTGGTCACAGTGACTTCATCGGTGAGGTTGATGACCGGGCAGATGTGGGCGGGGATGAAGGCGACGCGTTCGCCGATCCGCAGGGCATCGGTGGCGGCGCCGCGGACGAAGCCGTGCTCCTCGTTGACGCGCACGACGGCGAGATCGCGGCCATCGGCGGCGCGGGCGTGGACGTTGTCGGTGGTGCGGTCGGAGGCGAAGGTCTTCGAGCCGGCGTCAATGAGCGCGAGGCCGGGCTCGGGCTTGTCCACCACGGTGGCGAGGATGGTGACGGCGACATCGGTCATGGTCATGACGCCGGTGACTTCCGTCAGATAAAGATCGCCGAACATGTAGGCGCCGGGGCGCACGGCCTGCACGCGGCCGGCGGCCTGTTCCACGATGTGCCGCGCGCTCACGCTGCAGCCGGGCCAGAGAGGCAGGGCGGGATCAATGGCGTCGCGCACGGCGCCGATCTGCTCGATGAGCGCGCGCACCCGGGCCGCCTGCTCCGCGCGCGGCACGCTGTAGAAATGCCCTTCATGGGTGTAGAAGCCGCGCAGCTCGAGCTGCTGGCTGCGGGTGAGTTGGGCGGCCAGGCGTTGGGCGGCGGCGAGATCGCGCACCCCTTCACGGCCGAGGCCGGAATCCACGGCCATCATGACGGCCAGGGTGCGTCCGGTCTTGGCGGCGACGGCCGCGAGCGCGGTCGCATGGGCTTCGCTGGTCACGGCGACGCGCAGGTCGGGGACCTGTTCCGCGAGCGCGGCGATGCGCGGGGCCTGCGCGGGATCCACGAGCGAATGGGCGATGAAAACGCTGCGCGCGCCGGCGGGCAGCAGGGCCTCGGCCTCGCCGAGCTTGGCGCAGGTGAGCCCGGCGGCGCCGCCGGCGAGCTGCCGGCGGGCGACTTCGACCATCTTGTGGGTCTTGATGTGCGGGCGGAGTTCGACGCCGTGGGCGTTGCAGGCCGCCTGCATGGCGGCGAGATTGGTTTCGAGCCGGAGGCGATCAATGAGCACCGCGGGCGTGGCGAGGGAGGCGAGCGTGGCCATGCGAGTTACATCCGGCCAATCTGGCCGACGGTCAACCCGCCATCGATCACCAGGATCTGCCCGGTGATGTAGGCGGCGGCGGGCGAGAGCAGAAAGACGGCGGCCCCGGCGCAATCCTCGGGCGTGCCGAGCCGGCCCTGCAGGATCTTTTTTTCGTAGTGGGCCGCGGTGTTCGCGGTGAGGGCGGCGGTGAGCGGCGTGCGGATGAGGCCGGGGGCGATGCCGTTGACGCGGATGCCATGCGAAGCGAGCGAATGCGCGAGGGAACGGGTGAGCATGACCATCGCGCCTTTCGAGGTGTCGTAGGCGGTGGAGTCGGCTTCGGATTGGAAGCTATTGGTCGAGCAGGTCGTGAGGATGGCGCCGGGCCGGCGGCGGGCGATGAGTTCGCGGGCGAAAGCCTGGGCAACGAAGTAGTTGGCGCGCACGTTCAGATCGAGGGTGCGCGTCCAGAGTTCTGGCGTCATTTCCAGAAAGGGCCGGTCAAAAAAGCCACCGGCGTTGCAGACGAGCAGATCGAGCGTCGGATCAGCGGCGAAGGCGCCGGCGACGAGTCGGGCGGGCCCTTCGGGGGAGAGCAGATCCTCGGTGAGATAGGGTGCCGCCGCGGGGAAGTTCGGAGCGGCGGGATCTTTGCCGTGCAAGATGACCCGGCCGCCGGCCTCATGGAGGCCACGGGCGATGGCGAGGCCGATGCCTTGGGAGGAGCCGGTGACGAGTGCGGCGTGATCAGCGAGAGAGAAGGCGGGCATCTTTCAATTGCAGCAAGGCGAGCAGGTTGTCGCAGGCCACCGCCTGCTTGGCGGTGGCGGGGAGGGCCTCAAGGCAGGCGGTTTCCTCCTCATAGGTGCTGCGCAGGGCGATATCCTTGTCCACATAGCTCTGAAACGGCGTGTCGGAGCCCCAGATGAGTTTCGTCGGATAGGCGGTCGCCAGGGCGTGCAGCACCGCGGCCGGGTCACGGTAATCGGCGGGAAGGCGACGGTCCGCCGGGGCGACAAATCCCATCCCCTCCACCACGCCTTCACAGTGGATGCGGTGCGCGGAGCAGTCGAACCAGGTGTTGGGCAGCTCGGCCACGCGGTCGAGGCAGGCGCGGTCGAAACGGCAGGAATGCGCGAGGCAGAAGCGCACATGCGGCGCGGCCTCGGCGACGGCGAGGATGTCGCGGGCCTGCGACCAGACGTCGTCCGGTGCGACGCTGGAGTGGATGATGAGCGGCAGGTTGAACTCCGCGGCGAAGTCCAAAAAACCGCGACCGACGCCGAGCAGCGCCTTCACATCGGACTGGATGATGGTCGCCTGGATCTTGAGTCCGTAAAAAGGAAACCGGGCGTGCAACGACCGCAACGTCTGCAGCTGGGCGGCGGGCTCGCGCAGGGGATCGAGGATGGCGAAGGGCAGGGTGAGCCGGCCGAGATCGGGATAGAGTTCGTGGATCTCGCGCAGCATCCGCTCGTTCTCAAAGGCGTAGGGCACGCGCTCGATGCCGCCCGCGGTCAGCCGGCCCGCGCGCATGGCCGGCACATCGAAGGCGAGGTTCGACACCATTGGAAACACCACCCAGCGGTCCACGCCGTGCCGCCGGCCCTCGGTCACCAGCGTCGGCAGATCCTGCGCGTAGGGGTGATAGCCGTTGAGGTAGAAAAACAGGTCAACCCCGAGGTGGTTGTGACAGTCGATGATCACGGGACTATTTTGTTTGACGAAACATCTGTTTCACATTGTGGAATGATTGGAAAGCAAAAAACATGAGCATCGCGGTTCTCGACAAAGCTTTTTCCATCCTTGAGGTGCTGGCCCGGGCCGGGCGCGATCTCACGCTGGCGGAACTGGCGGAGGAAAGCCGGCTGCCCAAGCCGACGGTGCACCGCATCCTGCGCAGCCTGCGGGATCTCGGTTATGTGGCGCAGGCGGACGAACGCGGGGCCTACCGGCTGCCGGAGCGGCTGGGCTCGCTGCGGGCGCACGGGCGGGATGAGACCCTGCGGAGCAAGGCGCGGCCGCTCATGGAGCGATTGCAGGCGCAGTTCGATGAGACGGTGAATCTCGGCGTGCTGGAGGGCGTCTTTGTGCGCTATGTGCACGTGCTGGAGACCAGCCAGCCGTTGCGCTGGATTGTGAAGCCCGGGGCGCGCGATCCTTTTCACACCACGGCGCTCGGCCGGGCCATCGTGGCCAATCTGCCCGAGGAGCAGCGGCGGCGGTTGACGCACAAAGCCACACCCCGCGGGCCGCGGCGCACGCGGCTGGGGCAGGAGCTGGCGGCCACGCAGGCGCGCGGTTACGCGCTGGAAGAGGAGGAGACGGTGACCGGCGTAGCCTGCGTGGCGCTTCCGCTCGACTGGCTCGGTGAGCCGCTGGCCGCGATCAGTGTGGCCGTGCCTGTGCATCGTTATCCGGCGCGGCAGCGCAGCGCCCTGGTCGCGGCGCTGCTCGCGGTGCGCGAACAGGCCGCCGCCATCGCCTGAGATTTTTCCCATGCCCTACACTTTTGCCCAATCCCAAGCCCTGTTTGAACGCGCGCAGCGCAGCATCGCCGGGGGCGTTAACAGCGGTATTCGCAAGCTGGAGGCGCCGGTGCCGCTCTATTTCACCCATGGTCGCGGCGCGCGGATCTGGGATGTGGACGGCAACGACTACATCGATTTCAAGCTCGGCCAGGGTGCGCTGCTCTACGGCCATGCGCCCGCCGGGATGACGGAGGCCATCGCCGCGCAGGCGGCGCGCGGCACGCATTGGGCGGGACAGTGTGAACTGGAACTGGAAGTGGCGGAACGCATCCAGCGGATGATTCCCTCGGCGGAGCTGGTGCGTTTCAACAACTCGGCGACGGAGGTGGTGACGGCGGCTTTCCGGCTCGCCCGCGCCCACACCGGCCGGCCGCTCATCCTGCGTTTCGAAGGGCATTATCACGGCTGGGCCGACGAGGGTCTGGTGGGTTTTGCGAATCCGGCGGATCGCTGGGGTGACGACGAGCGTCCCGCGCAACTGCATCCGAGTCAGGGGGTGATCCCGGAGGTCCTGGATAAATTTGTCGTCGCGCGCTGGAACGATGTCGCGCATCTGCGCCGCCGCGTGGACGAGTATCGCGGGCAGATCGCGGCGATCGTCTTCGAGCCCGCGCTGTGCAACACCTGTTGCATCGAACCCGTGGCGGGGCTCATGGCGGCGATCCGCGAATTGTGCGACCGCGACGGCATGCTGATGATTTCCGACGAGACGATCACCGGGTTTCGCTTCGGCGCCGGCTGCGCGCAGGGTTACTATGGTTACCGGCCCGATCTCACCGTGCTCGGCAAGGCGGTCGGCGGCGGCCTGCCCTTCGCGGCATTGGCCGGCACGAAGGCGGCGATGAAGAAGATCCTTTCCGGTGAGGTCGTCCATGCCGGCACGCTGAACGGCAACCCGCTCTGCCTGGCGGCGAGCAAGTGGTGTCTCGATCAGGTGCTCGCGCGGGGCCCGGAGCATCCGACGGGCACGCAGCGGTTGGGTCGGCGGCTTATGCAAGGGCTCGCGGCCCTCGCTGCGCGGCAGGGAGTGCCGCTGCAGCCGCAGGGGCCGGGTTTGGTTTTCCACACCGTGATGCTCAAGCCGGGCGCGACGGCGGGGCCGGTGAACGATTACCGCGACTATGTGCGGCGGCATGATGCGCCGCGCTGGGCGCACCTGCGCCGCTGTCTGCTGGAGGAAGGGGTGAGCGCCATCGAGCGCGGGCTCTGGTCCATCAGCCTTGCGCACACGGAGACCGATATTGACGAAGCGTTGCAGCGCGCGGACGTGGCGTTCACGCGACATGCGGCGACGTGGCCGCCGGCAAACTGATCCAAACCATGAGCCGTCGCATCCTGCTGGCCGGACTCTTTCACGAGACGCATACTTTTCTCGAAGGGCGGACGACACCGGCCGAGTTTGCAGTGAGTCGCGGCCGGGAGCTGCTGGCGAAGGCGGGTGACGGTTCGCCGCTCGCGGGGTTTCTGGAAGTGGCGGCGCAGGCGGAGTGGGAGGTGGTGCCGGCGATTGATCTGCGGGCGACGCCCAGTGCGACGGTGGCGGACGCGGTGCTGGAATTATTCTGGACGGAATTTGCGGCGGTGGTCCGGCGGGAGCTGGCCCAAGGGCTGGATGCGGTTTTTCTCATCCTGCATGGTGCGATGGCGACGGAAACCGAGCCGGATGTGGAAGGGGCGGTGCTGGCTCGTCTGCGCCAACTGCCGGGACTGGCAACACTGCCGGTTTTCGCAGTGCTGGATCTGCATGCGAACGTGACGGCGCGGATGGCGGCCCACGCCAATGCGCTCATCGCCTACCGTGAGAATCCGCACACCGATGCCCATGCCACGGCGGCGCGGGCGGCGCGATTGTTACAACGCAGCCTGGATACCGGGGTGATGCCGCGCACTTATTGGCGGCGGGCGCCGATCATCTGGGCGCCGCCGGGCACCGGCACGGCCCAGGATCCGATGCGCGGGCTAAACGCGATGGCGCGGGCCTTGGAGGCCGAGGATGCCTGGGTGTGGGAACTGAGTGTGACACCGGGTTTTTCCTTCGCGGACACGCCTGAGACGGGACTGTCGTTCTGTCTGGTTTCCCCGGCGCCGGGGTCGCAGATGCAGTGGCATCTGGAGCGATTCTGCCGGGAGGCCTGGCGCTGGCGCGAAGCGGGTTTGGTGAGTTATCCGGACGTCGAGTCAGTGCTGCGGACCATCCTGCCGGTGCGACAGGGGCCGGTGCTGCTGGTGGAGCCGGCGGACAACATCGGCGGGGGCGCGCCGGGTGATGGCACGGGGGTGTTGCGGGGCTTGTTGAAGTTCGACGTGCCCGACTCTGCCGTGATCATCAACGATCCGGTGGCGGTGGGCGCAGCGGTGCGGGCCGGTCGCGGTGCGCAGGTGACGCTGGCAATTGGCGGTCGTGACTCGGCGTTGGATGAAGGCCCGGTTGAACTGGCGGTGGAGATCGTTTCCCTCAGCGAGGGCAGGTTTGAACTGGAGGACATTCACAGCCACCTCGCGTCAATGTGCGGGCGGCAGATTGACATGGGGCCGTGCGCGGTGGTGCGACATCGCGGGATCACGATCCTGCTCACGAGCAGGAAGACGCCGCCCTTCGATCTCGGCCAGTGGCGGAGCCAGGGCATCGCGCCGGAGAAGCTCAAGGTGATCGGAGTAAAGGCGGCGGTGGCCCATCGCCGCGCCTACGATCCCATCGCCGCCGCATCGTATTTTGTGGACACGCCCGGCCCGTGTTCGAGCAACGTGGCCGCTTTCACCTTCCGCCATTTGCGGCGGCCGGTGTGGCCATTGGATGCGGACTGCGCATGTCCCGACGGAAGGGACTGATGGCTTTGTAATCGCAGTGCTTTGGCGCGGCATGCGCCGGTTGGCGACTGTGAGCCAAGCCGGCCCATGGCTGAAATTGCGTGGACACCTGGCGGTGGCGGCTTCATCCCCCTTGGCCACGGCCCGGGGGCGATTTACCGGGGCGAGAGTCATTCATCGCGTGTCCAATCCTGAAACAGTCCGCTGGTTTGCCGAGGAGGTGCAAGTGCACGAGCCGGTGCTGCGGGCGTGGTTGCGCAGCCGGTTTCCCGTGCAGCTGGATCTGGATGATCTGGTGCAAGAGACCTTCATCCGGGTGCTGCGGGCGCGCGAGAGCGGGGAAGTGCGCGCCCCGCGTGCCCTGCTGTTTACCACGGCCCGCAACCTCGCGATCGACCACTTGCGGCGGGAGCGGATTATTTCCATGGAATCTCTAGCGGAAATCGAGCGCCTGCCCGTCTTGACTGAAAGTGCCGGCGTGCCTGAAGCCGTCGGTCACGCCCAGGAACTCGAACTCTTGACCCAAGCCATCCAATCCCTGCCCGACCGTTGCCGTCAGGTTCTCACGCTGCGCAAGATCTACGGACTTTCGCAACGGGAGATCGCGGCCCAGCTCGGTATCACCGAGCACACGGTCGAGGCGCAGGTGGCCAACGGCATGCGTCGCTGCGCCGCCTTTCTCGCCCGCCACGGTCTGCCCTGAAATCTTCACCCCATGTCCGACCCCAACCCCGCAACTACCGACACCCTCGATGCTGCGGCCGCCAAATGGCTCGCCTGTCGCGATCGCGGCCTCACCGCCGCGGAGCAGGATGACTATCTGCAATGGCTGCGGCTCGACCCCCGGCATGGCCGGGCGGTGGCCCGGCTTGAGCGCGCCTGGGGGGCGCTGGATGCGCTGGCGGAGTGGCAACCGGAGCATAGCGCTCAGCCCAATCCCGATCTGCTGGCCCTGCCCCGGCGCCGGGCGTGGTGGGCGATTCCGGTGGCGGGTTTGCTGGCCGCAGCGTTGGCCTGGGGGCTCTTTCTCCACCAATCTCCGCCGGGCGAATCCGCTGACATGCCGACGGCGGGATCGAGGGACTCCTCCGCCTATGAGCGGCGGATTCTCGCCGATGGCTCCGTTGTCGAGCTCAACCGCGGGGCGACGGTGGCGGTGAATTACAGCGAGGCCGAGCGGCAGGTGGAGCTTCTGCAGGGCGAGGCCTACTTCACTGTGGCGAAAAATGAGGCGCAGCCCTTCGTGGTGCAGGCGGGTCGGGTGCGGATCCGTGCCCTGGGCACGGTTTTCAATGTCCGGCTGGATCCGGAGAACGGTGTCGAGGTGCTGGTGACCGAGGGCCGGGTGCGGGTGGATCCGCTGGAGATGGCGCCCAGCGTCCCGGCGGCGGAACGGCCGCTGCTGGAGGCCGGCCAGCGGGCGATCATCACGCTGCAGGATGCCGTGATGCAATCCGTGGTCGCGACTGTGGATGCCGGGGAGATTGCCGCGGTACTGGCCTGGCAGCCGCGCTGGCTGGACTTTGTGGATGCTCCGCTGGTGCAGGTGCTGGCGGAGTTCAACCGGCAGGGGGACGGGCCGTCCCTGGTTCTGGGCGATGCCTCTCTGGTCGGCCTGCGGGTGGGTGGCAGCTTCCGGGCGGACAACGCCGAGGCTTTCGTGCGTCTGCTGGAGGCGGGCTTCGGGGTGCGGGCGGAACGCACGGCCTCGCGCATCATCCTGCGGAAGGCCCGTTGATCGGCTTGCTGCACTGGAAGCCGGGGCGAAAAATTCACCGAAATTTTTCTAACGGAAACCCCTGCGGAGTTCGTCAGAGTGGGTCGGACGGGGGTTGTTTACCTTGCGGTAAATGGCTTCCTTCCCTGACACCACCATGACCACACCCTCATTAACCCGCCGGCTTGGGCCGGCTTATTCTATTGCACGGCTGCTATTTGCGGCTGTTTTTTCCCTGATTATGGCCTTGGGCGGCCAGGCGGCTGACGCGGCCCGGAAGGCCTACGCACTGTCCGCCGCCGATGCGTCGGTGGCGCTGCGCCAGGTGGCGGAGCAGGCCGGCGTTGAGCTGGTTTATTCTGCCGAAGCGGTGCGCGGCGTGCGCACGAATGCCATCAACGGCGAGTTCACGGCTTTGGAAGCGGTGAACCGGTTGATCGCCAATACGGACTTGAGCGCGGTGCAGGATGCGAAGACCGGCGCCATCGCCGTCAACCGCCTGGAAGCCGCCGGCAAGCCCGCGCCCGCTCCGGGCTCGGTGCGGGCCGATGACGGCTCCCTTCTGCTCGACAAGATCGAGGTTTCAGCCTCCCGCGTGGATGGTCTCAACAACCAGACCATCTTCCAGACCGATGGCCAGGGCGCGCTCGCTTACGATGTCATCAGCCGTCAGGACATTGAGCGCATGGGGGTGACCAGCGTGGAGGAACTCTTCCGCTTTATCCCGCAGACCTCCGATTACGGCAGCAATGCTTTGCAGGGCGGCGTGACCAATTCGGCCACGGTGGGCACCGGGCTCTACCAGAGTTCCGAAGTCAAGCTGCGCGGCTTCTCTTCGCTGCAGACCAGCATCCTCATCAATGGCCGTCGTCTGCAACGTGGCAGCCTCTCGAATGGTCCCGACCTGAACCGGATTCCCACCGCCGCGATCGAGCGCATCGAGATCCTGCCTTCCTCCGCCTCGGCGGTGTATGGTGGCGGCGCGATCGGCGGTGCGATCAATATCATCCTGCGCAAGGATTACACCGGGCGCGACCTGACCTTCAGCTATGGAACGAGCACCGAAGGCGGGGCCGAGCGCTACCAGGTGACCTATTTCGAAGGCCGCACTTTCAACGAGGGGCGGACGCAGTTCTCCTTCACGGTGGACTACCAGAAGAGCGAGCCGCTTTATGCCGGCGAGCGCGACTACCTCGACAACGCCTTGGCGCGTTATCCGGCCGACACCACCGCGACGGTGAACGGTCGCTCGGTTTACGAGCAATATATTCTGCAGGCGTTTGCCGGCATGCCGGCCACGATCCGGATCACGGCGGCCACGGGCGCCTTGCCGATCCCGGGCGCCACCGGCGCGCGCTATGCCTCGGTTCCCACGGGCCAGGACGGCACGGCGCTGACGCCGGGCTCTTTCGTGGGCACGGCGGGCACCGCCAATCTGGGTGATCGTTACAAGCGCTCCCTGCTCTACAGCCCGGGGGATCGCTACAATTTCACCTCCCAGCTGGAGCACGAATTCATTGCGGACAAGCTCTCGCTCTACGCCGAACTCGGCACGAGCTACTTCCGGTCACAATACGAGTTCCCGCAGAATGTCGCGCTGCTCAGCCTCGCGGCGACGCATCCCTTCAATCCCTTCCGGACCAACGTCACGCCCGGATTTGTCGGCGTGCCGGTGACGGTTTACTACGACCCGGTTGATCTGCCGGATCCTTCGCTCTTCCTAGAGAACAACAGCGCCCGGGCCTTGCTCGGCTTCAAGGGCAAGTTGAATGACAATTGGGAGTGGACGCTCGATGGCACCGGTGAATACGGCCGCAGCCATTCGTCCGGCGAAAACCCGACGCAGAACCTGAACACCTTCCTCACCAGCACGGCCGCCACGGCCGGTCTCACGCTGGCCCAGCGCTGGGCGCTCTACAACCCGCTGGCCGACCACCGGGCGTTCCCCCGCGGGGATGTGATGGCGGACTTCCTCAAGTACAGCCGGCAATACACCTTCTACAGCAACCTCTCGCAGGTGAATCTGCGCGTGGTGGGTGATCTGCTTGAAGTGCCCGCCGGTCCGGTGGAAGTGTCCGCCGGCGGCGAGGTGATCTGGAGCGAATACAAGACCCGCACGACGATCTCGGTGAGCGACGCCATGCGCGCCGCGGTGCCGGTGGCCGGCAATGCCAACACGGCGACGCAGCAGGCGCGCCGTACGCAGTCCTACTTCTTCGAAGGGGCGATGCCGCTGATCGGGCCGAAGTGGCGTCCGCTGCCGCTGGAAGCGGTGGATCTCAACTTTGGCCTCCGCTGGGAGACCACGGATGATTCCACGGACGAGACCAGCCCGGTGGTGGCGCTGCGGGTGGCTCCCACGAAGGATATCGCTTTCCGCGTTTCTTACGCCGAAGGGTTCTTCCCGCCGGATCAATCGCACTACGAGGGCGGCCGAATCAACGACGCGGCCTTCACGCCGTTCGATGACAACTTCCGTGGTGGCACCTTCTCCAATTACCAGCGCACGGAAATCTCCGGCGGCAATTCCGACCTCCGGCCCGAGACCTCCACCGCCTGGAACTACGGCATCATCTTCACGCCGCGCTTCGCGCCCGGCCTGACCCTGACGGTTGATTACTGGGATATCGAGAAGCTCGACGCCGTGCGCACGACCTTCCCCGAGGAGGTCGTGAACAATCCCGACCTGTTCCCCGGCCGCGTGGTGCGGGCCGCTCCGTCGGCCACCGATATCGCCAACGGCTGGCTGGGCGAGGTGACCTCGATTGACTGGCGCCCCATCAACGTGGGTATCACCCGCACCGATGGCATCGACTTCAAGGCGCGCTACACGCGTGACATCGCCGACCTCGGCACCTTCACCTATTTCGGTGTGGCCACGTGGACGAACTCGTTCCGTGACCAGGTGTTTGTGACGAACCCATGGGTGGAGCGGGTCAACAGTTCCGGCAGCCCGCTCCGTTGGCGGGGTAACTCCTCGATCTTCTGGGAGAAGAATCGCTGGACCGCCGGTGTGACCGCCACCTACATCAACTCCTACCATGCGAACACCACGACGCCCTCGGCGGTTTACCCGACCGGCAACGGTCTCGATGGTGACCGCATCGCCTCGGCGACGCTGTGGGACTTGCAGGTGAGCTATCACGTTCCCGCCGGCCGGGGGATTGATCGCGGCTGGCAGAGCTGGCTCAACGACACCAAGTGGACGCTCGGGGTGCGCAACGTCTTCGACAAGGAGCCCGCGTTCCGCACCGACATTTATAGCTACTACAGCCGCTATGAAGATCCGCGGCAGCGTTACGTCACGCTGTCGGTTCGGAAGAGCCTGTAAGCTGGCGAACCAAAAAACTCAGGGCGGCCAATTCTGGCCGCCCTTTTTTCTATCCTGATATTCATGAACAAAAGACTGTTTCTTCCTCTCCTAGCGCTCGGCGCGGCCCTGTCGCTGCCTGCGCAGCAAACCCCGGTGGTGGATCCCGCCGCCACGGCCCTCTGGGCCGAGCATGCCCGCGGCATGGGCGATCCCCGCAGCGGGCGCGCCAATGTGGATTTCGAGCTCGTGACCGGCAAGGCCTTCGAGTTTTTCGTCCAATACCCGGAGGAGCGTCGCGTCGGCGGCATCCTGATCAACCTCGGCAGCTTCGGCGACTGGCTCGGCGATGATGGCGGGACGGCGGCGTTGCGGACTGCCTGGCGTGAGCACTTGCGCGGTGCCGTGCAGGGGGCGTTGCGTGACCACGCCTGGCCCGATCCGATCTGGGCCGGGCTCAACTGGGTCGCCCTGCGCAATGAAATCGCCCTCCGCCATGAGGGCGGTCTGTCTCCGGACCTGCCTGACTGGCGTGCCCGCATTGATGTGGTGGCGGCGCGGGCACCGGAGTCGCCCTACCGGGTGTTCATGGAGCGCGTATATCTGGAGCAGTTGCGCCTGCACGCCGCGGCGGAAGCGCGTCCGTTCCTGGAGCGGATCAGCGCCAGCGAAGTGTCGGACCTCGCCGCGCTCGGCCGCGGGGAACTGGCGATCGAAAGCCTGCGCGAAGCTCCGATGGAATTGAAATTCACGGCGGTGGACGGCGCGGAGTTCGACCTTGCGGACCTGCGTGGCAAGGTGGTGCTCATTGATTGCTGGGCCACGTGGTGCGTGCCCTGCATCAAGGAACTGCCCACCATCAAGGCCGCGCTCGCCAAGTGGGGCGACCGCGGTTTTGCCGTGGTCGGCATCACCTTTGACCGGGTGGCGGACCGGGAGAAACTGGAGAAATTCATCGCGACCGAAAATCTGGACTGGCCGCATTGGTTTCATGCGGCGGGTGGCCGGCATCCTTTTGGCGAGCGCTACAACATCCGCAGCATCCCGGCGACTTTCCTCCTCGATCGTGATGGTCGGCTGGTGACGACGGAGACTCATGGAGAAAAGCTTGAGGCCGCTCTCCAGCGCCTCCTCGGCGACTGAGATCTGTCCGTCGGCTTTCATTGCCCGGAACATCCCGCGTATCTCGCGGGACGTTCCGGGCACTTTTTGCAGGTTCTTCCGGGCGCTTTTGTCGGGTGTGCGGGATCGTCTCGGACTGTCAGCGGAGCGGCTGCGTGGCATCGGGTGGGGTGACGTATCATCACGTCGGGCCATGGTTTGTGCGCAGTGTAGCGCGCAACCTTCCAACCCCCTTCCCCTTATTTTCCGTTCTTACAATCCGGCCTGAGTATTTCCTGTTTCGGGAATCTGCCGGCCGCCATCGTGCCCATGAGTGTCTCTCCGTCCCGCCGTCCCCGTCTCGCTTTGATCGGTCTTTCCGGCTATGGCCGGATCCATCTGCAGTTGGCCCGTGAGTGCCGCGACCGGGGGGAGGCCGACATCGTGGCGGCCACGGTCATCAATCCCGGGGATGAGGCGGAGAACGTCGCGGATCTCGAAGCCAAAGGCTGCAGGATTTACGCGGACTACACCGAGATGCTGCGCCGGCACGCCGGCGAGATTGATCTCTGCCTGATCCCGACGGGGATCCACTGGCATGCCCGGATGACGCGGGCGGCCTTGCAGGCCGGCGCCAATGTGCTGGTGGAAAAACCGTTCACGAGCTCGGTGGCCGATGCGCGGGCGGTGCGGGCGCTGGAGGCAGCGTCGGGCCGGTTCGTCACGGTGGGTTTTCAAGATTGTTATGATCCGGGCACCCGCTGGCTGCGGGAGGAGTTGCAGCGCGGCGCGATTGGCGAGGTGCGGGCGGTCCGCTTCCTTGGCGTATGGCCGCGGCCGCGCCGCTACTTCCTGCGCAACAACTGGGCGGGTCGCCTGCAGGCGGACGGAGTGCCGGTGCTCGATTCGCCGCTGAACAATGCCTTCGGGCATTTTGTGATGCTGAGCCTGCTTTTTGCCGGGGTGGAGACGGAGGAAATCCGGATCCGCCCGGATGAAGCCGAGCTGTTCCGCGCCCATGCCATCGAGAGTTTCGATACGGGTGTCGTGCGTTTGCAGACGGACCGTGGCGTTAAGGTCTGGCTCGGGGCGAGTCATGTCAGCCACACGGCGTTTGAGCCGGAGATTGTGATCGAGGGCACGATGGGCACGGCGCGCTGGTCCTACGAGAAGGCGGTTGCCTTGCGCGATCGGACGGGGGCCGAGCAGACGCGGCCCATCTTGGATCAACATGTGACCCGGCGGCTGATGATGGCCGCGGCGCTGCGGCGTTTGAGCGATGCGGAGACGGTGGTTTGCACTTCGCAGATGGCGACGCGGCATACGGCTTTGGTGGAGGCGGTGCACCGCGGCACGACCATCGCTGATTTTCCGCCGGAGCGGATCAGCTGGGCCGGCGGCAACGGGCCGGAGGAGGCAGTGCCGATGGTCAATGGATTGGATGCGGCCATGCGTCAGGCCTTCGCGACCCACGGTTCCTTGCGTGCGGCCGGTTTTGTCGCCGGGAGCTGAAGCATGGAGGAGCAAACAATGATTGCCTTATCCATGACGGTCCTTGCTTTCCCTTGCCGCTATTCCGCTTCCGGTCTGCCGGGACTGGGCTTGGCGGTGATATCGGACTGTCTGAGGGACACTCGCGTTGTGTCGCATCACACATGCCGATTCACGTCTCCTCCAGCCTGAGGCAACCCCGATCCCTGCTCCGGCTTTTCACCCCAACCCCACTGACAATTCTTTCGTGGACACTTGTCATTTCCCGAAACCCCAAGGTTCCGCCGCGCGCGGTTCTTTTTCCAACCTGCAAACCCTGATCCCCCTGTCATCATGACCTCGAATACCCCCATGTTTCCACGCGGAAGCCGACGCTTGGCGGCGTCGTTGCTGGCCCTGCTGTTGACCACGCCGCCTTTGCTGGCGCAGGAGCAAACAACCACCACCCCTCCGCGGCGGGCTGATGCCGCCGCGCCGACCGAGGCCGAGGTGGCCCGGGCGGCGAGGGAGGCGCGCAACGACGAGGTGGTCACCCTCACTCCGTTCCAGGTCGATACGACCAAGGACCAGGGCTACTTTGCCCAGAACACCCTCGCGGGCAGCCGCATGCGCACCAACATCGCGGACCTCGGCGCCTCCATCACGGTGATCACCGCGCAACAGTTCGAGGACACCGCTTCCACGGACATCAACGACATCTTCCGCTACGAGGCCAACACGGAAGGCTCCTATTCCTATACCCCGGCCATCCAGTCGCTGCGCAATGATGGTGTGATCGACGTTTCTGCCGGCTTCACACATGGCGGCGACGGCCAGCCGCAGACCAATGCGATCGCCAACCGCGTGCGTGGCATCGGTATTCCGAGCGCCTCGTACAATTACTATCCGGCGATCTCGCAGGTGCCGTTTGACGCCTACAACGTCCAGTCCATCGAGATCAGCCGCGGGCCCAACTCCATGCTCTTCGGCATGGGCAGCCCCGCCGGTATCGTCAATCAGAGCAGCACGCAGGCGGTGCTCAATCGCGAGAGCTACACGCTCCAGCTCCGCACCGACCACAACGGCTCGTTCCGCAGCAGCTTTTCCTTCAACCAGGGGTTGGTGGACGACAAGCTGGCCTTCGCCGGCGCCGTGCTGGTGGACAACAAGGAGTTTGAGCGGCAGCCCTCCTATGATGACACGCGGCGCTACTACGGCGCGCTCACCTTCAAGCCGTTCAGCAAGACCATCCTTCGGGCCAACGTCGAGAAGTACGACAACAAGAACCGCCGCCCCAATACGCTCACGCCGCGTGACTCCGTCACTGAATGGCGGCGGGCCGGCAGCCCGAGCTATGATCCGGTGACGGGTGTGATCACCCGCAACGGGCAATACGCCGGCACGCTTTCGCTGCGCAACGACAACCTGCCTTTTCTTAATGAGACCCGCGCCTACATCGAATCGCTGCCCGATTATGATGCCTCGAAGTGGAATGGCGCCCGCACCGCCTACAACGGCGTCAACATCTTCGGCGGCGGCGCGCTGACCGATGCGCGGTCGGCCCTCTATACCCCCGGGCTTTCCCTCGCCACGGTCAACCGCCCGCTCCAGCAAATCCACAACGGTCAGGTCGTAAACTGGTTTGTGCCGGAAGTCGTCCAATACCGGCAGGTCTTTGGCACAGCGACCAATCCCGCGGCCAATGCGCCCCTGTATCCGGCCGTCGCCGATATTCTGGCGGATCCGCTCAACGCGCAGGCGTTCAACAATACCTGGACCAAGTCCGCCTTCTGGACGGCCACCGGCAACGGCGTTGGCAGCTACCGCTACCCCGGTGTGTCCGACCGCTCCATTTACGATTGGGAGAACATCAACATCCTGCAGATGAACTTCGGTCGCGACCGGAACATGACCTATAACCTTGAGCTGGAGCAGGAGATCCTGCCCTCGCTCAACTTCAGCGCCGGTTGGTTCCGCCAGGACTTCGAATCCGTCACCAACTACACCGTTTCGCAGGTGAATGTCGCCACACTGTTTGTGGACACCAATGTCAGGCTGCCCGATGGCCGCCCGAATCCCTACTTCGGTCTGCCCTATGTCGAGGACCAGGATCCCGACCGTTTCTTCAACGACGAGCTCAACGACAACTATCGTGCGATGCTGGCGTGGACGCCGGATTTCACCCGGAACAGCAATTGGAGCCGCTGGCTGGGTCGTCACCAGATCCTCGGCCTCGGGGCGCGCAATGACACGGAGCGGACCCTCATCCGCCAGCGCATGTTTATCACCAACAGCAGCGCGGCGGCCGATGGCACGATCATGCAGTGGATCGCGAATCCCAACAACAATGCCGACGGCTCGCCCACCGGATGGAACCGGCAGCAGCGCAGCGCTCTCCGCACCTATTATCTCGCCAATCCCGGTGATCCGGCCAACGGCGCCGTGACCCGTGCCTCAGGGGTAAACCAATCCGCCAACAGTCACACGGGCCAGGTCCAGATCTACAACTTCGACACGCGGAGCTGGAACGGCATGAACATGACCCATGAATACATTGACATGGATGCCAGCCTGCTCCGCACCCAGCGCGTGGTGGACTCCCTGAGCTTTGGCGCCACCAGTCATTTCTGGAACGACCGCCTCGTCACCACGTTCGGCGTGCGCAAGGACAAATACAAGGCGCGGGGCACCACGGCGGGCGCGATCCTCGACGGCCCCGGCGGCAATCAAGTCGCCCCCGGCATGACCAACCCGCAGAAGTGGGTCAACGGTGTGCTCCAGACCGATACCATGCTCAACCGCTGGAACTATTGGGATCGCCTTGAAGGCACCACCCGCACCCTTGGCGGTGTCCTCCGTCCCTTCCACAACTGGAACCGTATCGAGACGCAGGCCGCCAACGGTTCGCAGTGGCACCAGTTCGTCAGCAGCCTCGGCTTCAGCTACAACAAGTCCGACAACTTCAATCCGCCGTCCGCCGCGCAGGTGGACGGGTTTGGAGCTCCGCTGCCCAAGCCCACCGGTGAAGGCCAGGACTGGGGTGTGCAGTTCTCGCTCCTGGACAACAAGCTCTTCGCCCGGGTGAACTGGTTCAAGTCCACCAATGAGAATGAGCGCACCAACCCCGGCACCTCCATCAGCCGCCTGTGGGATAACGTGGACACCCAGCAGTTCCGCAACTGGGCGCGCACGATCACGCTCATCAACATGGGCCATGACCCGCGCCTGAATGACTTCGGCGTGGGCCTCACGCAGGCCGAGGAGCAGGCCGTGCAGGATGCCTCGGCCCAGATCTGGGGCCTCCCCTACACCTACTATCAGGACATCGGCTCGATCTACGCCACGCGCGATGCCGAGGCCGAGGGTGTCGAAGTGCAGATCACCTACAACCCGACGCGCAACTGGACGATGAAGTTCACCGCCGGCCAGCAGGAGACCAAATACACGAACGTCCTCAAGGAGTTCGACGCCTGGTATGCCGAGCGCAATTCGGTCTGGTCCGCGGCCCGGGCGGCCAACCACTTGCTGCCGCAGTATCAGCACTTCGCCAGCTACACCCGTGACAACGGTCGCGAAGTCAACCTGACGGACTTCTGGTCCAGCTACGGCTACACCTCGCAGGCCTTCATCGGCGAGGCGAATGGTTACGAGAACCAGCAGCTCTACTATGACGGCGTGGTGACCCCGCAGTATGCCATTGCCCGCGACCTCAATGGTCAGGCGGCGCCCGGTCAGCGCAAATATCGCTGGTCCTTCCTCAGCAACTACAGCTTCGATGAAGGCCGCCTCAGGGGCGTCTCCGTCGGCGGCAACCTGCGCTGGGAGGACAAGGCGGTCATCGGTTACCACGGCAAAGTCAACCCGGGCTCCGGCTCGACCGACCTGACGCTGTCCGACACCACCCGTCCGATCTACGACAGCGCCAACTATTACACCGACCTCTGGGTGAGCTACAGCCGCCGGATCCTCAACGATCGTGTCAACATGAAGATCCAGCTCAACGTCGGCAACGTGTTCGAGAGCGGCGGCCTGCGCGTCGTGGGCGTCAATTATGACGGTTCGCCCAATGCCTACCGCATCATCGACTCACGGCAATTTGTGCTGAGCACGAAGTTCGACTTCTGAGTCATCGGCACTTCATTTGGTGGTGGTGCAGTATTGAGCCCCCCGGCGGCGACGCCGGGGGGCTTTTTGCCGCAGCCGCACAGGGCTGACCGTCTCCATCCGGTTCGCGAACTGTCAGAACCTTGCTGTCTTTGCCGCGGTCCGGAGGCGCGTCACGCTGCCGCCGCTGAGTCGGCCTCCGGCTTGGTCTTGCCGCTTCGTCCACCCGCGCGCAAAGCTCACCCCAACCCCGGCGGGCTCCGGTCTGCCACCTTCCCCTTCAACCCCGTTTCCCCTCATGAGCCTGGGCAGTCTCCACGTCATTGATCTGGTCATCATCGCGGCCTATCTGTTCATCGTCGTTTACATCGGCCGGCGCGCCGCCGCCGCCGCCGCGAGCGAGGAAGGCTTCTTTCTTGCGGGCCGCAAACTCGGCAAACTCTACCAGTTCTTCCTCAATTTCGGCAACGCCACCGATGCCAACGGCGCGGTCAGCACCGCCAGCCTCGTCTATCAGAAAGGCGCGTCGGGCGTGTGGCTCTCGCTCCAGACCCTGTTCATGAACCCCTACTACTGGTTCATGAACGCGTGGTTTCGCCGCGTGCGCCTCGTCACCGTGGCCGACCTGTTTGAGGATCGTTTCGGCAGCCGCGCGCTCGCGCGCTTCTATGCGACCTTCCAGATCGTGGCCACCGTCGTCGTCGTCATCGGCTTCGGCAATTTCATCGGCTACAAGGTCACCGCCTCGCTCCTCGTGAAGCCCGAGGCGCAGTGGACGGCGGCGGAACGCTTCTCGGTTGAAGGCTATCTCGAATTCCGGGCGCTCGAAGCGGCCCAGCAGGCGGGCCCGCTGGTTGCCGCGGAGCAATCGCGACTGGAGATGCTGCGCGAGCAGCACCAGCGCGGCGAGCTGCGCAGCTACATCTCGTGGTTGGACAGCTCCGCCGGCAAGTGGACCTACTACCTTATCTACACGCTCATCGTCGGCGCCTACATCGTGATGGGCGGACTCGCGGCCACGGCGGTCAACGAAGCCTTCCAAGGCGTGCTCATCGTGGTGTTCTCGGTCATGCTCATCCCCTTTGGGATCTCGGCCATCGGCGGTTGGGGGCAGCTCTCCGAAAAAGTCCCGACCGAGATGTTCAACCTGCTGGGAGGAGGGGCGGGGGGCATCGGCGGCTGGGAGCTGGCGGGTATCTTTCTCATCTCGATCGTCCAGATCCACGGCATCATTGGCAACATGACGGTGGCCGGCTCGGCACGCACCGAGTTTGCCGCTCGTTTTGGCGCCGTCTCCGGCACCTACGCCAAGCGCGTCATGATCATCCTGTGGGCGCTCTGCGGCCTCATCGCCATCGCGCTCTTCCAGGGAGCGGATACGCTGTCCAACCCCGATTCTGTGTGGGGCTCCATGGCGCTGCATCTGCTCAAGCCCGGGTTCCTCGGCCTGATGATCGCCGGCCTGCTCGCGGCGCAGATGTCCACCATCGCCGCGCAGACGATGGCGGTCTCGGCGCTCTTTGTTCGCAACCTCTACCAATATTTCCGGCCCGCCACCGACGAAGCCGGCATGGTTGCGGCCGGCCGCTGGGCCATCGTCGTCATCCTCGCCGCCGGCGTCTATGCGGCGGTGGGCATGGACGATGTCTATGAGATCATCCAGCTGCTGCTCACGGTGAACGTGCCTTTCGGCGCCGCCGTGATGCTCATCTTCTTCTGGCGCCGGCTCACCGCGCCGGCGGTCTGGACCGCGGTTATCGTCTCCGCCCTGCTCAACATCCTCTTCCCCTCGTTCATCGCGCCGAAGGTGGAGGCGATCACGCGGAGCCCCGCGCTCACCCAGCGGGTGGAGCAGGCCGGCCAGTGGTCCCCGGTCTATTTTCAGACCGTCATCCGCGAAAATCCGGCCGACTCCGCCAGCCCGCTGATCGGCACCAAGCGTTTCCACTTCGAACTCTGGCTGCTGGACAAGGCGGGACTCGACGTCGCCGCGCTCACGCCCAGCGGGCGCAATGCCGCGCGCTTCATCTACGCCGGACTCTTCCCCTTCGCGATGCTGATCCTGGTGAGCTGGTTTACGCGTCCCCCCGACCGGCGGCGCACCGACCTGTTCTTCGGCAAGATGAAGACCGTGGTGGAGGCCGATCCGGCCGCCGATGTCGCGGCGATGACGGAGACCCGCCGCAACCCCGGCCGTTTCAATCACACCAAACTCTTCGGTCCCGACTCCAACTGGGAGTTCGCCCGGTGGACAAAGGTGGATGCGGTCGGCTTCATCATCTGCCTCGGCGTCTCCTTCACCATCCTCGCCGCCTTCTGGCTGCTCCTCCGCGCGCTGGCGGGGTGAGCGCACGTTCACCTGTCCGTCATGGCCCCGGCGTATTCCCGCGGGGCTCAGCTTGGATGAGAAGCAGCTTGGCTGGCATATGGCTGGATGGGCGAATATCCCGGGCCGCGGCTGTCAGTTACACGAACAATCCTGACAGCCACCAAGTTTCTCAATCGGGCCAACCCAGGCGGTCACCTTCAACTTGGTCCTATTCAAGAGACAAGGTGTAGCGAAACGGGGTTTTGCCGGTGATATAAACACGCTGACCCTCCGCACGGAGGCGGCCGTTGTAGTTGGCGTATTCCAGTCCTTCCATGCGGATGCGGGTGGCCGCGAATCCGCCGGGACCGAAGGTAATGCGGTCGTCGCCGACGGTGTAGCTGCCATGGCCCTCTTTGAGGAAAAAGCTGTCCTTTGCGTCCCCGAAGGTGGCGACGGAGTTTTTTTCCACTCCGACCAGTGTACCGCCCTCGCGGAAACACAACTCCAGCGCCACGGGCACATCCGACAGTCCCTGGATGTCAAAATCGAGGTCAAATGCCCCGGCGTTTTCGCGGATTACGACCTTGATCGTGATGGTTTTCCAATCCTGCTGGCGCGCCGGGAAATCGAGCTTGAAGAAGATGCGCCCATCCGGCGTCAGCGGGTAATCTCCGTCAGGGCTTCGGCGTTCCGCCGGCAGTGGCTGATGGTAAGGGACGGCCACGGTCTGCGTCAGTTCGTAGGTGTTTTCTCCGACGACTTTCAGCCCTTCTGGATAAAAGAAGCCGGTGTTGAAAAATATCGGCGTGAGGCGGATGGATTCCAATATCGCTGCGCCCTTGCGCATTTTGAAGAAGGTGGGGTTGGTTGAAAGACCGGAGCCCGCGCCGAGTCCGAGATGCCAGTCGTTGCCTCCGAAGATCGTGGCGGTCACATCGCCACGCCGGATACGGGCGAGTCCCGAAAGTCCAAATACCTTTGCATATTCATCGGAGAGGCCGGTGTCGGCCGGCATCGCCTCCAGCATTTCGGGGAACTGCAGCATGGAAACCAGGGCTGAACTCATGTTGCCCGCATCCTTTCCAAGCTCGGTCAGGAAATCCCTTTCGATGCGCCGGGCCGCGGCGGCGAAGCGTGGGTTCTGATCGGCCACGGCAAGATAACGATAGGGCACATAGTATTCCCATAAGTATTTACGGAGGCGTGGATCCTGATCCTGCCTTCGCGAAGCCAGGGTTTCGAGTTCCCCGTTGGGCTCCGTATAGTAAAGACTCATTTCAAGATTGCGGCGGACGGCCTCCATGAGGGCGGGGTATTGCAGGATTGCGCTGGTTTCCAGGGTGCTCGGATTGTTGACATGGCCGTTGTAGTTTGGGCTGCGCTCGCTCCATTCGCCATCGGCGTTGATGTCGAGGCCTTCCGCCAGCCACTCGTCAATCCGTGCGACGTAGGCCGGATCGGGATACAACTGATGGACCTGCGCCAGTGCCGAGCAAATGGCCCAGCGATGATTGGGTGTATGTACGCCGCCGAGTCGGACGCCTTCAGCTGTTGTTAAGATCAGTTCCTTGAGTCTTTTCCGGACTGGCTCGGTCTCGGGTGTCGCATTCCGGACAAGAAAGAATTGTGCCCGCGCCAGGGTCTTGAGGACGAAAGCGGAGTCGGGGGGCGAGTCGAGGTTGCCCATGTCGAAGAGCCCGTCGTCGCGTTGTATCGCGCGCAAGGCGACGCAGTGCTCATCCAGTGCTGCGATCAACCGCTGGTCATGGTGGAGCTGCGATTGCTGATTCGTAAACGCCGCGGCAAAGATCATGATCTGCTCACCCAGGCCGCGTGCCCCGCGCGTATTCAGGCCCGGCTCGGTCAAGGCGTTTCTGGCCAGCGTATCGTTTGCCTTGATGAGGGAGGCGAACACGTCTGGGCCATCTGGTGAGGCGCCGGCAGGGAGTGCAGAGAGCGAAAGCAGGATGAAGGCGGCAAATAAGCGGGGTATGGGATTCATGCAGGCGAACATCCCGCTTTCAGGGCAGGAAACAATAGCCCGCTTTGGTAACCGTTGCAGGCGCGGCGAGACCGCTGTGCCGGCCGGGTTTCCCGTTCGCTTGCATCCGGGGCTGCGGACAGCCGGGTGCTGTGTTATTCTGCCGGCCGGCTGACGCGAAAATCCTGGATCTCCATCCGGCTGTGGACGGTACGGAAGCCGAACCAGCCGCGGGTGAGCGGCTCGGGGTCGAGCAGGTCAAAGACAACCTCGCCGTTGCGGATGAACTGCACGCGGCCTTCGGCTGTGACGGTGAGGGTGATGTGATAGATGGCGTCGGGCCGCAGCAGGTATTCCGGCGCGCCGATATCGTGCTCCGGGGCCAGGGGGCGTGCGCCGGTGCCGTCGTAGCGGCGGAAGCGGGTGGTCGTGTTGGCGTTGCCGCCGTAACCCACGTAGTAGGTGCGCAGGGTATCGTAGGTAGCGAACCGGCCGTCGCGCCCGTGCCCCGCCGCGAACAAGTCATCCGGCCGCGCCGGGTCACTCGCCATCCAGAAACAATTGAGGTCCGATACGCGGCTAGCGGAAGACATGCGCACCGTGTAGGTGATGACCACCGGGGCTTCCAGGCGGTGGCGAAACCATACGGTGCAGCCGCCGGCATCGGCGATGATCAGCCGGCCCTCCTTGATGCGCACGGTGCCGCCCGGTTGCTGTTCGACGATCCAGTTTTCCAATTCCCCGCTGAAGTCGTCCTGATGCCGCGGCGTGGCGGGAACCGGCGGAATCAGCTGGAGCGAAAGTAAAGTGATGAAGAAAAGTCGGAGGAGGGGCATGAGGGTATTCCGGTGCGGGGATGAACCTAGGGCGACAGGCATGGTTGTCGAACGGTCCGCGAGGTTTGGTTTTGCGCTCGGCGTGGTTGACGCTGGGATGCCGGCCATGGGGTGGCGTTTTCTTTTTGTCCTTTGCTTTGGGTGGGGTCAGTTGCTGGCCGATGGGGAGCGGCCGACGATTTTCATCGCCGGGGATTCGACCGCCGCCCCCGGCGCGGGCGAGGAGCAGCGGGGCTGGGGCGGGGCGTTGGCGGGCTATTTTGATCCGGCCAAAGTGGCTGTGGCCAACCACGCCCGGGGCGGGCGCAGCAGCCGCACGTTCATCACAGAGGGGTATTGGGACACGCTGCTGGCGGCGGTGCGGGCGGGGGATCTGGTGCTGATCCAGTTCGGCCACAACGATGGCGGTGCGATCAACGAGGAGCCACCGGGCTCGGAGCGGCCGTTGCGGGCGCGCGGTTCCCTGCCGGGGCTGGGTGACGAAGCGCAGGATATCGTCAATGCGCTCACCGGGCAGCCGGAAACGGTGCGCACTTTTGGCTGGTATCTGCGCCGGATGATCGCGGAAGTGAAGGCGAAGGAGGCGACGCCGATTGTGCTTTCGCCCACCGTGCGCAATCTTTGGCCGGAGGGCAAAGTGGAGCGCGGCCCGGGTCGCCACCGGGAGTGGAGCCGCGAAACCGCGCGCGCGGCCGGAGTGCCGTTGGTGGACTTGAGCCGGATCGTCGCCGACGAATACCAGCGGCGCGGCGCGGAGGCGGTGCGGGCGTTTTTCCCCCGCGATCACACGCATACCAATGCCGCCGGGGCGGAGCTTAACGCGGAGTGGGTCGTGGCGGGATTGCGCGGCCTGCGGCCTTCGCCGGTGGAGGATTGGCTTTCGTCCCGGGGTCAGGCGGTGCCGGCCGATGCCATCGGCTGGCTGAACCTGCCTGAACCGGCGAACCCCGCGCGACCGACCCTGCTGCTCATCGGCGATTCCACGGTGCGCAACGGGCGGGGGGACGGGGCCGGCGGCGAATGGGGTTGGGGCGAGCCGCTGGCGGATCATTTCGACGCGGCGCCGCTCAATGTCGTCAATCGCGCCATCGGTGGATTGAGCAGTCGCACCTTTCGCACGCAGGGACACTGGGAACGGGCGCTGACGTTGCTGAAGCCCGGCGACTGGCTGGTGATCCAGTTTGGACACAACGACGCCGGACCGATCAACGACGACTCGCGCGCCCGCGGCACGATCAAGGGCACGGGCGACGAGACCGAGGACATTGATAATCTCCTGACGGGTCAGCCGGAGACGGTGCACACCTACGGTTGGTATCTGCGGCACTATCTCCGCGAGGCGCGCGCGGTGGGGGTGCGGCCGGTGCTCTGCTCACCCGTGCCACGGAAGCAGTGGCGCGGGGGGAAGGTCGTGCGCAGCGAGACTTATCCGCAATGGGCGCGAACGATCGCCGAGGAAGAGGGGGTGCCTTTCATTGATCTCCACGAGGAGATTGCCCGGCGCTACGAAGCGCTCGGGGAGGCGGCGGTGGACGCGCTGTTTGCCGATGCGCATACGCACACGAGTCGGGCCGGGGCGGAGTTGAACGCCGCGATCGTGGCGGAGGCGTTGCGCGCGCTGCCGGGCTGGCCGTCGCGGTGAAGGCGGTTAACGGGTGGTGCGGCGGGCCGCGGGTTTGGGCTGCTTTTTGGGCTCGTGCCCCGGACGCAGGGTGGGGCCTTCGATCAGCCGGCCGAGCATAGTGGTCAGCGAGGGCTGGCTGGGGACGCCGAATTCGTTGTGCAGGAGCTGGCCGATCACGAGTTCGCAGGCCCGGCTGCCGAGCAGGGGCACCTGGAAATCCACCGCCGCGCAATCGCCGGAGGTGCGCAGGGAGTTGAGGCACACGAAGGCGTGGGTCTTGGGCAGTTTGGCGCCGCAGGCCTTCATCCAGTCCATCACCTCGGGGCAGTGGCCGAGCACGACGTCGGGGTTGTAACGGCGGAACCAAGTCTCGAACTCCGCCCGGTTCACCTCGCGGAATTGCAGGGCGGGGACGTGGGTGAGGTCGGGCAGGTATTTCTGCTGGGCGAGAAACGCGCCTTCCCAGCGGTATTGCAGCCGTTCATCCAGCGCGATCTCGATGAACATCCCGGGGCGGCGGTAACCGCGGGCGTGTAGTTCCTGCAGCAGTGCGGTCATTGAACGGTAGTGGTCGCAGCACACGCAATGCAGCGGCGGATGATCAATGAAGTAGTCCGCATACACCGCGGTGTAGCGGCTCCAGCTGAGCGCCGAGAGATCGGGGAAACCCACGGCCGGCAGCAGAATCAGACCCTGGATGCCGCGCGTATGCAGGATCGTGTCGAGCCGCTGGAGCGTGAGCCCCTGCGGGCCGACCACGAAGCGTTCGACCTTGAAGCCGAGGGCATCGGCGCGGGCGGAGATGCCGGACATCAGGGCGTCGTTGTAGCGCACGGCCAGGGGCGAGTGATCCTCGGCGAT
The DNA here is from genome assembly GCA_964429385.1 of uncultured Opitutaceae bacterium. GTDB lineage: Bacteria > Verrucomicrobiota > Verrucomicrobiia > Opitutales > Opitutaceae > UBA2377. The sequence goes on along the minus strand of CAYSBR010000001.1, from coordinate 154,918 downwards.
GATCTCCACCACGGCGAGCACGCCGCGGAATTGCTGCCCGCGCGAGCGGCGCAGCTGCGACATCACCGCGCCGGTGAGCGGGTTGCGCTCGTAGCCGGCGGCCTTGGCGGCGGCGCGGACGCGGGCCACGGTCTCGGCTTTCACCCGCGGGGAGCCGCGGAGGGCATCGGACAGGGTCGTGCGGGAAAGGCCGAGTTCGCGGGCAAGGGAACGCAGGGTGGGGGCGGACATGGTGGGGTGATTTTAGAAGCCATCTTTGGGAGGTGGATTCAACGCTAATTCCGGACGGTCCGAATTCATTTCACCAAGCCAGGCGAGGGTTTCGGTGTATAAGTGTTTGCCGGTGGCCGGATGCGTGTTCCGCTTGCTGCCGCAACCCCGATTATTCCCCATGATCCGCAAAGCCTTTCTCATGTCCGTCCAGGCCGGCCGGGAGGCCGAATACGAAGCGCGCCACCGCCCGATCTGGGCGGAGCTGGAGGCGGTGCTCAAGGCGCACGGCGTGCACAACTACTCGATCTTCCTGCATCCGGCGACGCGCCAGCTTTTTGGCTATGCCGAGATCGAGGACGAAGCGCGCTGGGCGGCCATCGCCCGGACGTCCGAGTGTCAGCGTTGGTGGAAATTCATGAGCGACCTCATGCCGGCGAATTCTGATCACAGCCCGGTGTCTTCGGACCTGAAGGAAGTTTTTCACCTCGATTAAACCTGTAGGGCGGGGATGCCGATCCCCCCTGTCAACCCATGGCGGGATTTGGAATCCTGCCCTAAAACCTCAAACCCCATGACTCCGCTCACCCGCCGCGAATTTGTCCGCAGAACCGCCCTTGCCACGGCGGCCACTTCTCTTCTCACGCCGCTGCCGGCCGCCCCGGTCGGGCGTTCCGCGGCGACCCCGCCGTGGCAGCCCGGCACCGCGCCGGTGCGCTGGCTCGATGGGGTGGTGCCGGCGGTGCAGCCCGGTGTCACCTGGGGCGTGCCGTGGCCGCGGGGAGAGCAGGCCAGGGCGACGACGTTCGCCTTGCTGACGGCGGAGGGAGCCTCCGTGCCTGTGCAGACCTGGCCGCTGGCCTTCTGGCCGGATGGTTCGTTGAAATGGACGGCGCATGCGATCCCGGGCGATGCGATGGCGTCCGCGCATTATACGCTTACGCCGGGCCAGCCGGCGGCCGCAAAGCATCCGCTGACGGTGACGGAATCGGCGGAAAGCATCGAGATTGATACAGGCGTGATGCAGGTGCAGCTCGGGCGGACCGGTGCCGGACTCATCCGGCGCATCACGCGCGAGGGCCGCGAGATTGCGCGGGAGGGCCGGCTGGTCTGCCTGCGCGAGGATCGTGCGACGCCGGAAGCACCGCGCACGGAGCCGTTCACCGGCAAAATTGAAAAGGTGCAGGTGGAGCAATCGGGCCCGGTGCGGGCGGTGGTTAAATTTGAGGGCCGGCACGAGGCCGGCGCGCGCGGCTGGCTGCCGTTTGTCGTGCGGTTGTATTTTTACGCCGGCAGCGAGGCGGTGCGGTTGATGCACACCCTCCTCTACGATGGCGATGAACGGGTGGACTTTGTGCGCGGCCTCGGCGTGCGACTCCAGGTGCCGCTGCGCGGCGCGCTGCACGACCGGCATGTGCGGTTTTCCGGGCCGGAAGACGGCTTGTTTGGCGAGGCGGTGCGCGGGATCACGGGGCTGCGGCGCGATCCCGGGGCGGCGGTGCGGGCGGCGCAGGTGGCCGGGGAAGCCACGCCGCCGCTGGAGACGTGGGACCGGCGCGTCAGCGACCGGCTCGACTACATCCCCGCTTACGACGATTGGACCCTTTTCCAGGCGAATGCGGACGGCTTTGAAATCCGCAAGCGCACGCGCGCGGGTTACACGTGGTTGACGGCGGCCCAGGGGCAGCGGGCGGGCGGGCTGGGTTATGTCGGCACGCCCGAGGGCGGCGTGGCCTTCGGGTTGCGCAACTTCTGGCAGAGCCATCCCGCGCAGCTCGACATTCGCGGAGCGGCGGGCGAGCTGGCCGAGATCACGGTGTGGATGTGGGCGCCCGATGCCGCGGCGATGGACCTGCGTTCCTACCACGACGGTCTGGGGCAGGACACCTACGACAAGCAATACAACGGCGGACTCGAAATCACCTACGAGGACTACGAGCCGGGGTTTGACACCCCTGAAGGGGTGGCGCGCACGAGCGAGATCCTGCTCTGGGCGACGCCGGCCACGCCGGCACGGGCGCAGCTGGCAGCCATGGCGCAGGCGGTGCGGCAGCCACCGGTGGCGATGACGACGCCGGAATACCTGCACCATTGCGGGGTGTTCGGCGGCCTGTGGAACCCGGTGCGGGCGGACCCCGAGGCGGCGGTGCCGATTGAGCGGCGGCTGGCGTGGTTGTTTGATTTCTATCGCGGGCAGCAGGAGCAGCGCCGCTGGTATGGTTTCTGGAATTATGGCGACGTCATGCACACCTATGACGGCGACCGCCATGAATGGCGCTACGACGTGGGCGGCTATGCGTGGGACAACTCGGAGTTGGCCACCGACATCTGGCTGTGGCTTTATTTCCTGCGGAGCGGGCGGGCGGATGTCTTCCGGTTCGCCGAGGCAATGACGCGCCATACCGGAGAGGTGGATGTGCATCACCTCGGGCGCTTCGCCCCGCTCGGCTCGCGGCACAATGTGCTGCACTGGGGCTGCAGTGCGAAGCAGCTGCGCATCAGCACGGCGGTCAACCGGCGCTACTATTACTACCTCACCGGCGACGAGCGCGTGGGCGATCTGATGCGTGAGCAGCTTGAGGCGGCGCGGGCGCTGGTGCGCATCCCGCCGGGCCGGAAACTGGCTTCGGCGACGGTGCAGGGCGACCTGACCCGCGAGGCGCCGGTGGACCCGGATAAGGCGGGGCTCGGTTTCGGCACGGACTGGGGCTCGGTGGCCGGGGCCTGGCTTACGGAGTGGGAGCGCACGGGCGATCCGCGGATGAAGGATCGCCTGTTGAACGGCATGCGCACGATCGGCGCGCAGCCACGCGGGTTTTTCTCCGGCGGGGCGCCGATGCATCTCGATTCAGGCAAATTTGAAATCAATGCCTCGGACCGGATTTCGGTTTCGCACCTGAGCGCGGTCTTCGGCCTGCCCGAGGTGTGCGCGGAATTGATCGAGTTGCTCGATGTGCCGGAGTTCAAGCAGGCGTGGCTCGATTATTGCGAGTTATACAACGCTCCGGCGGAGGAGCAGACGCGGCGACTTGGCGCGCCTTCGCGCAACAACAACCTGCGTCAGGGTCATGCCCGCCTCACGGCGTATGCGGCGCGGCTCAAGGCCGATCCGGCGCTGGCGCGCCGGGCCTGGCAGGAATTTGCCGGCGGGCCGGAGTGGGAGCGGCAGCAGCGGCTCGTCGGCGCCACGCGGGTCGAGGGGCCGGCTGTGCTGCGTCCGGTGGATGAAGCCCTGTATGTCTCCACCAATGCCACGGCACAGTGGGGTCTGGCGGCCATGCAATGCCTGGCGTTGGCGGGCGAGGCCCTGCCGGAGAAATTATAAAGCAAGGCCTGGAAACGCAGCACGGCTGACCGGCACCGACCGCCGTGGGGCTTGGCGGGCGCATGCCCTATTGCATGAAATAATCTTATGTAACCGTGGCATAATATCATCAAATCTTGCCCGACTGACGGAGGGATGATTTCACATAGAGTCTATCTCACTCATGAAGGCCTCCCCGGCCGGTCGTCCGGCCTCCCCCTCCTCCCCCAAACGCTGGCAAGCGGGTACGCTTACCTACACTTCCGGCGGTCTCGTCGTGTTGTTCTGCTGGATGCTATGGGGGGATTTCGCGTGGCAGCTGAAGGAGCGGGCGTCGCCGCCGGTCGTGCAGATCATGCTGCGCATGTTCGAGGCGTCGGATTTTCTGACGGGCTTCTTTCTGCTTTCGCTGCCGGCGGCCATCGGGGTGGTGCTCGGGCCGATCATCAGTTACCGCAGCGACCGTCATCGCGGGCGCTGGGGCCGGCGCATCCCTTATCTGCTGGTGACTTCGCCGATCGCCACTCTGGGCATGTTCGGGCTGGCCTTCAGTCCGATGATCGGGACGTGGCTGCACGGCCAGATGGGCTGGGCGCCGGACCGGTTGAATCTGACGATCATCGTGGTGCTCGGGTTGTCGTGGACGGTGTTCGAGTTCGCGACCGTGGCGGCCAACGCGGTGTTCGGCGGGCTGATCAACGATGTGGTGCCGCGCGAGGTGATCGGTCGTTTCTTCGGCATCTTTCGCGCGGTGAGCCTGATCGCGGGCATGTTCTTCAATTTCTATCTCATCGGGCAGGCGAAGGAGTATTACCTGCCGATCCTGGTGGGCATCGGCGCGCTCTATGGTGGCGGCGTGATGCTGATGTGCTTCATGGTGAAGGAGGGCGAGTATCCCGAGCCGGGCCCGGCGGGGCCGGGCGGATTGAAAGGGTTCGTCGCCGCGGTGAAGTCCTACGGGCGTGATTGTTTTTCCAAGCCCTACTACCTGTGGGTTTTCGCCTCCATGGCGCTCGCGCTGCTGTCGTTCGTGCCGGTCAACCTGTTCAGCGTCTATGCGGCGGAGAGCTTTGGGATGACGATGGAGCACTACGGAAAATTTGTCGTGGCGATGTATGCCTTTTCCCTGACGCTGGCCTATCCGCTGGGCTGGATGGCCGACCGGTTTCACGCGACGCGCATGGCGGTCGGCACGCTGGCGGCCTATGTGCTGATCATGCTGGCCGGCTACCTCTGGATCGACGGGCCGGTGAGCTTTGGCGTGATCTTTCTCATCCATGGGGTGATTTCCGGTTGCTATTTCACCGGGGCGGCGGCGCTGGGCCAGATGCTGTTCCCGAAGCTGAAGTTCGCGCAGTTTGCCTCGGCGGCCGGTCTGATGGGCGCGGTTTGCGGTGTGGTCTTCGGTCCGTTGATGGGGCTGCTGCTCGATGCGCTGGGCCGGGACTATCGCTACACCTTTGCGGTCGGCAGTATCATTGCCCTGGCCGCGTTGCTGACCGCGCTGGTGGTCTATCGCAACTTCATGGCCCTGGGCGGGCCGAAGGGCTACGTGGCGCCGGAGTGAGCGGTGAGCGCCGGTCGGCCGGCGTTTCCGGGGGGCTTGTCGCCGCGAGGGTGGCGTGGCAGGGTGCCGGCCATGACGCTCGATTTTCCCTCGCTCGATGCCCGTTCCGCCTACCAGTGGATGATTTCGACGATCCTGCCGCGGCCCATCGCGTGGGTCTCGACGGTTTCCGCCCAAGGCGTGGCGAACCTCGCGCCGTTTTCGTTTTTTCAGGGAGTCACGGCCAGTCCGCCCACGCTCATGTTTGTGCCGGTGAACAACCGGGAGGGCGGAAAGAAGGACACGGTGCGCAACATCGAGGCGGTGCCGGAGTTTGTGGTGAACCTGGTTTCCCATGAGCTGGCCGGGCAGATGAACCGGACCGCCGCCCTGCTGCCTTACGGAGAAAGCGAATTCGAGAAATTCGGCGTGGCGACCGCACCTTCGACCAGGGTCCGCCCGCCGCGGGTGGCCGCGGCTCCCGTGGCGTTTGAATGCACGCTCGATCGCATCGTGACGATCGGGGAGGGGCCGCTGGCGGCCAATGTCATCTTCGGCCGCATCCAGCTGGCCCATGTCCGCGACGAAGTCCTGGGAAGCGATGGCCGGCCCGAGTCGGGCAAACTGGATCTTATCGGCCGGCTCGGCGGCGAGGATTACGTGACTACGCGCGAGGTTTTCTCTCTCCAGCGACCGGACTGAGGCCGGGTGCGTCCGCCGCCCGGCCGTTCCTCCCGCCGGCGGCCGTTTGCGGTTCTTCAATTGCCTGAATCCGCGGATGGGCCCAGTGTGGGCGCATGATTACGTCCCGTCTTGTTCCCACCGGAATCCTGCTGGCGGTTTGCAGCCTGTCTGCCGCCACCCAGCCTGCCGGGTTTTCCCTTCGCCACATGGATCTCACCGTGGATCCGCGGGTGGACTTCGCCGGGTTTGCCGCCGGGGGCTGGTATCGCGAATTCGAGATGCCGGCGGACAAGGCGCGTTTCGGCGCCTTCGATCTGTTGAGCGAAAACAACCTCGCCCATCTCCGGAGCCTCCTGGAGGAGGTTTCGGCGCAGACCCATCCCGAGGGGAGCATCGAACAGAAGGTCGGCGATTTTTTTGCCACGGCCATGGATACGGCGGCGATTGATGCGGCCGGGCTGGCCCCCATCGAGCCGGAGCTGACCCTGATCGCGGGCATCGAGACTCTGGATGATCTGGCCGCGGTGCTCCCGCAGTTGCGCCGGGTTGGCACCGGCGGGCTCTTCTCGCAGTTTGTCATGGCCGACCAGAAGCAGAGCGATCTCAACGCGCTTTATCTTTACCAAGGTGGCATGAGCCTGCCGAGCCGCGACTATTATTTCGCGGAGCAGTTTGCCGGGGTGCGGGAGGAGTTTGTCGGTCACGTGGCCAAGATGCTGGTCCTTGCGGGCGACACACCGGAGGCGGCTGCGGCCGGCGCGGAAGCGCTGCTGTCGTTGGAGACCGCGTTGGCGGAAAACGCCCGCACGCCGCTCGAGCTGCGGGACCGTCTCGCCAACTACAACCGGCTGTCCCACGCCGGGCTCGCGGCGTTGCTCCCGGCGCTGCCCGTGCTGGATATCCTGCGTGAGTCGGGCATCGATCTCGCCGCCACCGATTACGTGGTGGTGGGCCAGCCGAGGTTTCTCGAAGGGCTGAACACGCTGCTGACCGCGCGTTCGATCGAGGAGTGGAAGACCTATCTGCGCTACCGTGTCCTGATCGCGGCGGCGCCGTCGCTGGCCCGGCCGTTTGACGAGGAGCAGTTTCGCTTTTACGCCACCGTGCTCCGCGGCACGCCCGAGATGGAGCCCCGCCGGCAGCGGGCGGTGCGCGCCACCGATGGCACGCTGGGCGAGGCGTTGGGCCAGCTCTACGTCGCCCGCCACTATCCGCCCGAGGCCAAGGCGCGGATGGATGAGATGATCGGCAACATCAAGGCGGTCATGAGGGACCGCCTCGCCACTCTGGAGTGGATGGGCCCGGCCACGCGCGAGAAGGCGCTGGCGAAGTTCGACCGGTTTGTCGCGCGGATCGGCCATCCGGAGAAATGGCGGGATTATTCCGCGATCCGCATCACGCGGGATTCCTACTTTGGCAATCTGCGCGAAGCCACCCGGTATGAGGTTCAGCGCAACTACGCCAAGCTCGGCCAGCCCGTGGACAAGGACGAGTGGTCCATGACGCCGCCGACGGTGAACGCCTATTTCCAGCCCACGGCCAACCAGATCGTGTTCCCCGCCGGCATTCTGCAGCCGCCGTTCTTCGACTTCACGATGGACGACGCGGTGAACTACGGCCTGATCGGCGGCGTCATCGGCCATGAAATCACACACGGGTTTGATGACCAGGGGCGCCGCTACGACGCCGACGGCAACCTGACCGACTGGTGGACGGAGGAGGACGCGGCGCAGTTCCAGGCGCGCGCGCAGAAGCTCATCGAGCAGTTCAACGGCTACGAGGCGCTGCCCGGTCTTTTCGTCAACGGGGCGCTGGCGCTCGGCGAGAACATCGCCGACCTCGGCGGGGTTTCCATCGCGTTCGAGGCCTTCCAACGCTCGCTGGCGGGCAAGCCCGTGCCGGAGAAAATCGATGGTTTCACCGCGGAGCAGCGTTTCTTCATCGCCTGGGCGCAAGGCTGGCGCACGGCCTACCGCGACGATGCCCTGCGCCGTCAGGTGATGGTCGGTCCGCACGCGCCCGGCCAGTTCCGCGCGGCCGGCCCGCTGGTGAACCAGCCGGAATTCTTTGAAGCCTTCGGCATCAAGGAAGGCGACCCGATGTGGCGCGCGCCGGAGCAGCGCGTGAAGATCTGGTAAGCTTCACGAATACATGGCCGACCCGCGCGAGAGGCGGCCAGGCCGACCCGGTCACTCCGCGGCGGGATCGGCTTCCCGCTGGCGGAGCCAGGCCGCGAGCTTGGGCCAGACGGCTTCGCTGGTGAAGCCGGTCAGGCAATGGGGTTCGGCGAAGCGGCAGCGGTCGAAGCAGGGTTTGTGCGGGCAGGGTCCGCCTTCCACCCAGCCGGCCTGGGGGTGGCCGGGGGCGAACAGTTCCGGCACCTGCGGACCGAAGAGCGTGAAGGTGGGCACGCCGCAGAGCGCGGCGAGGTGGCCGGGGCCGGAGTCGTTGCCGAGAAAGGCGGCGCCACTTGCGATGGTGGCGATCAACTCGGGCATGTCCGCCGCCTGGCGGGCGCCGGTCTCGCCGAGGGCCTGCCACAGGGGCAGCTGCCAGCCATCGCAAAGCAGGACGGGCTCCCAGCCGTGGGTCCGCAGTTGGGCAAGCAAGGCGGCGTAACGGGCAAGCGGCCATACGCGCAGGCGTTGGGAGGCGCCGCTATGCAGGACAATTCGCCGCGGAACGGCGGGGCTCAGGCGGGGGCGGTTTGGTGCTGGCGGAGGCAGACCGAGCGCCAGGGCGAGTCGCCGCCAGGCTTCGGGGCGGTGCGTGTATTCCTCGCGCCGCAGGTTGCGGTCGAGCAGCCAGCCCGCGCCACGCTGGCCGAAGCTGATGAGTTTTTGCGGACCGGTCAGACGAAGAAACAGATGGTCGCTCAGCAACGGCCATACCGAGACGGCGGCGGCAAACCGTCGGGCGCGCAGCGCCCGCACGACGCCGATGAGCCGCCGCCAGGGCCAGCGCGGGAGATCCCAGCCGCCGGAGAACAGCGCCCAGGGTGCGACGCAGGGGATGAGTTCCACTTCCGGCGCGAACCGGCGAAGCAGCCCGGCGGCGTTGGGCACGGCGAGCAGGGTGACATCGTAGCGGCGCACGGCCGCCTGGAGAAAGGGAATCAGGATGGCGATGTCACCCATGCCACGGAGCTCGGCCACCAGCAGCGCGGGCTTGGCCCGGGTGCGCAGGGGGCGTGCGGCTGGCTCGGTGATTTCGGGCAGCGAGGCGGTGCTCATGGGAAAAGCAGAGGGCGCAGGGTGGCAACCGGGGCCGTGCCAGTGGTCCCCAGTTGGTGGATGGTGACCGAAGCGGCGGCCTGGGCCAGCTCCAGGGCCTCGCGCAGGGTGGCGCCGGCGGCGAGGGCGAGGGTGAGCATGGCGGTGACGGTGTCGCCCGCTCCGACGATGTCGATGGGGCCGCGCAAGGGCAGTGCCGGCACATGCTCGGCGGGAGCGCCGGGGAGCACGCCGATGATGCCGCGTTCGGCCAGGGTGATGAAGACCGGGCGGCCGTTGCGTTCCGCCAGACGCTCCGCTTCCGCGGCGATCTCGCCCACGGCATGGAACTGCCGGCCGGGCTGGCCGGTGAGCAGGGCGAGTTCCGCGGCGTTCATCTTGAACGTGAGCGGGGGAAAGCCATCGAGGCCGTGCCGGCTGTCGGCCAGGAATACGCGCTGCGGGTGGGCGCGGGCGAGTTCCGCCAGGGCGGCGAGCACCCCGGGGCTGATGATCCCCATGCCACGCTGGCCGGCCTGATCCATGACGATCAGGGCATCGAGCCGGGGGACGAGGGTGCGCAACGAGGCTATGAGCGCCGCTTCGACCGCGGGCGGGAGGGGCGTCCAGCTCTTGAGGTCGAGCCGGGAGAGCTCTTCCGGCGGGCGGCCGGGATGATGGAGCAGGGGTTTGGAGTAGGTGAAGGTGAGGAGTTCCGGCGAAGTTTGGAAATGCTCCAGCCGGGCGCCCGGCAGCCGTTGCAGGGCGCGGCGCAGCTCGAAGCCTTCCCCGTCGTCGCCGCAACCGCCGATCGGGTGGATGGCGGCGCCGAGCGCGGCCAGATTTTGCGCGATGTTGCCGGCGGCGCCGGGTTGGCAGCGGATGCGGGTGATGTTGTGGACCGGCAGCCCGGTTTCGATCGAGGTTTCTGCCCGCGCGGGATCGATATCGAAATAACGATCGAGCGAGAAATCTCCGATGATGCCGACGCGCAGTCGGGTGAAGGCGGTCGCAAGGGGTTCGAACCGGTCCGGGGTCATGAAAGGATGACGCAAACGCATCGGCGGAAGCGCGGCAATCGTGCTTTGCATTTTTATGCGCGCGGTTCACGCTTGCGGAACATGGCGCACTCCAGCGACGCCTTGACCGATTTCAAGCCGGGCACCCTGCGTGGGACGCCGGGTTATTATCGCGTCGGCCAGACCCACGGCGGCCAGTGGTGGTTGATTGATCCGGCCGACCGGCCTTTTTTCGCGCGGGCGGTGCATGGGGTGCGGGCCGAGGCGGAGTCCTTGCACGATCCGGCGGCGCGCCTGCGGGCCTGGGGGTTCAATACCCTGGGCTGTGGCAGCGACCGGCTGTATCTGGAGGAGGGGCTGGCCTTCATGCCGGTGGTTGATTTTGGGCGTTCCGAAGGGAGTCTTCCGCTGGGGAAGGGGCCGGCGCCGGATGTCTTTGACCCGGCCTGGCCGCAGCGGGCGGGGCAAAGGGTGGCGGAGGTCTGCGCCCCGCTGGCGGGGGAGCGCGATCTGCTGGGCTGGTTCAGTGATGAGCATCCCGCCTGGGCGTGGTCGGCGGCGGCCGACCGACCCGGTTTGTTGCAGGCCTGCCTCAGTCTGGAGCCGGCCCATGCCGCCTACCATGCGGCGTGGGAATTTGTGCTCGCACTGCATGGCGGCTCATGGGCGGCGCTGACGCGGGCGTGGGGGGTGACCTTGGCCAACAAGGAGGCGTTGCGTGAACGGACCCGCAATGACGAGGGTGTGGTGAGCCGGGGTTATTTGCGCGATGAGGCGCAGTGGATGCAGGAGTTTGCCCGGCGGTATTTCACGGTGACGACGGCGGCGATCCGGGCGCAGGCCCCCAATCATCTGGTGCTGGGCTGCCGCTGGGGCGGACCCGCGACGGCGGCGATGCGGGCGAGCACGATGGCCCCGGCGGTGGCCGCGCGGGTGCTGGACTATGCGGAGCTGGCCGACGAGCCGGCGGTCGTTGCGCGCCCGGTGTTGCTGGCGGATTTTTGCTGGGCCCGGCCGGAATTTTGGCGCGAGGCGCCCGGCCGCCGGATTCGCAGTCTGACGACGGTCGAGCGGATGCTCCGGCGGGGCCGGCTGGCGCTGGCCCGGGTGGTGGCGCATCCCTCGGTGATCGGTTATGCGTGGAGCCAGTGGCGGGATCGTCCGGGGGAACAGCCTCCGTTTGGCGGCGGATTGGTGCATGCCAACGAAGTCGAGGCCCGCGAGCACACGGAATTGTTGACAGCCACCAACGACCGGGTGGAGGAACTGCGCAGCATGGCCGCAGTCATCATGGAGGAACCTGTATGAAGACGCTCATCTCATTTCTGATGGCGGGAATGGCGCTGCTGGCGGTCGCCGGCTGTGCTTCCCGGACCGCGGGGGGCTCCGATCAGGGGCCGGTTGTCAGCGGCACGGTGAATTACCGGGCCCGGATCGCGCTGCCGCCGGATGCGGTGCTGACGTTGCGCTTGCTCGATGTCACGCGCCCGGATGCGCCGGCCCTCGTATTGGCGGAGAAGAGCATTTCCAACCCGGGCAACCCGCCGATCCCCTTTGAGCTTTCTTATTTGCCGGGGGATATGCGGGCGGGGCGAAGCATCGTGATCGAGGCGCGCATTGATCTGGCGGGCCGGCCGCGTTTTTATGCGGAGAAGCCGCACCCGGTCACGCCGGAGTCAGTTTCCCGGCCGCACGAGATCTGGCTGGAGCTGGCACCCTGACGCCGGAGTTTATGCCGGAGGTTTTGCTTGCGGCGGGCCAGGCCGTGGGCCGGTCTGACTGCTATCATGAGCCTGACCATCTGGTGCAACACGAAGTTCAACTCCGAGGTGACCGCGATGCTGGTCGAGGGTACGCGCCCCCACCGGCTGGTCTGGGCGGGAACCACTTCGAGCAATGTGCTGCAAGCGGGCGTGTCTGATCCCGCACTGGCAACGGCGGATGTGGCCTTTGGGCAGCCGCTGCCGGAGGACTGCCTGGGCAATAAGAATCTGCGCTGGGTCGAGGTGAGCACCGCGGGCTACACCCGCTACGACACCCCGGAATTCAGGGAGAATTTTCAGTCCCGGGGTGCGATCTTTTCCAATGCTTCCGAGGTCTTTGCCGATCCCTGCGCCCAGCATGTCCTGGCCATGATGCTGGCGCTGGGTCGAAACCTGCTGCCTTCCTACCACGACCAGTTGACGAATCATGGCTGGGACTATGAAAAGCGCCGTTACGGCTCGCGACTGCTCACAGGGCAGACTGTTCTGCTGCTGGGGTATGGCGCCATCGGCCGCCGGTTGGCGCACTTGCTCGCGCCTTTCGGGGTGACGGTGTATGCGGTGCGCCGCCAGACGCGAAGCGAACTGGGCGTGCGCGTGGTCCCGGAGGAGAATCTCAGCAGCGTGCTGCCGCTGGCGGACCATGTGGTCAACATCCTGCCGGACAACGCATCCACCCGCGGCTATGTGAATGCCCGCCGGCTTTCCTGCTTCAAGCCCGGCGCCCGTTTTTACAACGTGGGCCGCGGCACCACCGTGGATGATCACGCTCTGCTGGAAGCGCTGCAATCCGGCCGCCTGGGTGCGGCTTATCTGGATGTTTTCCAACCTGAACCGCTGGATCCGGGGCATGCCTTCTGGACGGCGCCCAACTGCTATGTGACCCCGCACACGGCCGGGGGCCGGCACGATCAGGACGAGGCGCTGGTGCGGCACTTCCTCGCGAATCTGGCCGTATTCGCCCAAGGCGGGACGGCTTTGACGGACCGCATCATTTGAGAACGGAAGGGTTCTGCGCAGACGCAAAAAAGGCCGCCGGATACCGGCGGCCTTTTTGATTGCTGCGGAGTGAAGGTGCTTACGCCCGCGGGGGCGGGTTGCAGAGATCCTCGTAGGCGTAAACGAGAGCGCCGATGAGGATGGGCATCGTGATGAAGACGCCGATGAACAGACCGAAGATGCCGAGCATGGCGATGAGGCAGCCGAGGAACAGCAACCCGAACATGCGGAACCATTGGGCACTGATCACGCGCCGGCTGACTTCCATGGCCGCCCAGAATTCGAGGCGTTTGTCTATGACCAGCAGGTAGGCGAAGGCATAGCTCACCGCGAGGTAGATGCCGGGGAGGATCAGCAGGATGAAGCCGACCATCGTGAGCAGGGTGGAGACGAGCGTCGCCAGCATCAGGGGGAGAAAGGCGAGGCTGAACCCGCTGAAGGCGTCACCCAGCTCGGCCGGCTGGCCGCGGACTTTCTTCAAATAGTATAAATAAAGACCGCCGTAGAAAACGCCGGGCAGCAGCAGGCTGGCCAGCATACCGATCAACGGAATGGACTGGGCGATCACCATGACGACCACGATGACAAAGGTCGCGCCGACCAGCGGCCAGAAGTGGGCTTTCAACAGCTCCCAGCCACGCCCGATGCAGCTGCCGATCCCCAGCGGCGCGGCGCGGGCGATGAGATCGTCGGCGTAGGCTTTGGGGTCAACATTGACGAAGCCTGTCTCGGGCGCACCGGTGTGACCCACCGCAGGTACGACGGCCACGGGGCCGGGGGCGGCCGCCGCTTTGAATTCGGGGAAATCGCCCAACCGCTGCCATTGCTCTTCTCCAACGCGCTTGGCCTGTGTTTCGAGGTTGGCGCGTCCGCCTGCGATCCATGCCTGCACCTGCTCGGTAGATACCGGGCCGTATTCTTTGCCGTCGCCGCCGATTATGATGAACATAGTGACGCCAGAAATAGGTGTCGTCCGGTAAGCGTCAATCCTCCTCCCCATTGGCATATAGCGGTACTACGTATGATTGCGTATTGGTCGGTGGGTGGGTGCTGCGATAGAATCGGCGACCATGCCTGCCATCCTGCTTCGCTTCCCCCGCAGCCTGCTTTTCGGCCTGCTGCTTTCCCTTGCCGTCACGGCACACGCTTCCCCGACCAAGCCGGTCTGGACCGCCTCGGTCGGTGAGAAAATCCAGTGGGAGAACCTCACTGCGCTCGGCCTGCTGCTGGTCGGCACCGATTCTGCCATCCACTGCCTCGACCCGGAGACGGGCATGGAGCTTTGGAAGAACACGAATTTCAAAAAGAGCACGGCGATGAACGCGCGCGAGATCCCCGGCACGCCGTTTCTGCTCTGCAACCAGTTTTCCGGCATGGCCAGTTCCAAGTCCACGTTTACGCTCATCGACTATCTCACGGGCGAGGTGGAGTGGACCGCTCCGGAGGCCACCGGGCAGTATCTCGGCACGATTCCGGTGCCGGAGAAGGGCCTGGCCATTCTCGTGATGACCACGTGGAAAGATGGCAAGGGGCAGGAGAACGGCACCTTCCTCTTTGCGCACGACCTCGCCACCGGCGAGCGCAAGTGGGCCTCCCAGATCGCCAAGGCCAACGGCATTCCGCTGCACATGGCCGACAACTCCGGCAAGTTTGTGCCGCGCATGGACCTTTCCGGTTACCATGATCCGGTGCTCGATGGCGACACGCTCTACCTCGGCTATCTCGGCGTGCAGGCGATCGACCTCAACACCGGCGCCATCAAGTGGAGCGCGGAGTTTCCTCCGGGCGACAAGAATCTGAAGCGCACCTATGCCCCGTTGCGCATCGTGGGCGACACCCTGTATGGCGCGGGCGGCGGCAGCATCATGGCCATCAACAAGCACACCGGCGCCTCACTCTGGAAAAGCGATCGCATCTCCGAATACGCCGGTCTCTTCCGGGCCCGCGACAATGCGGTCGTCACCCAGATCGAGGTCATCGGTGACAAGATCTTCGCCCGCTACGGCGGCAATTTCTCCAATGGAAAGACCGTCGTCCTCAAGGAGCCGCTGGGCGTGGTCGTGGTCTCCGCCGCCGATGGCAAGCCCCTCTATCAGGACAAAAAAATCGAGGGCGGTCTCACCAACCTGATGCCCCTGCCGGAGGCCGGCGCGGTGATGTTTGCCGACGGCAAGGAACTCGTCGGCCTGAGCACGGGGGCGACGGTTACGGAGACATTCCGGGTGCCGATCGAATTCAAGCGCCGCATGGGTGGCGGCGACATCGCCAAGATTGGCATCGGCCTCACCGGCGGCGTCATGGGCACCGTGAAGGCCATGCGCTCCTCCAGTCGGGCGCGTCTCGACGTGCCGGTGGCCATCACGCGGCAGGACGGGCACATCGTCGTGCAGGGCAAGCAGCACCTGCTGGGCTTTGACCCGATCGGTCAGGACCAGAAGTGGTCCCTCTATTACGCGGCGCCGAGCGACGCCTTCGCCACCATGGCCATGTTCGCCGTGACCCTGGCCGCCTCCGTCCAAGGTAACGCCCAGGTCGCGCAGCACGGTGGAGTCCTGTCCTCCGGCGGACAGCAGGGCATGCAGAATATCCAGGGTGCGCTCGACAACTACAACCGCTACACCGAGGCGCGGGCCCGGAAGATCGGCGGCTCCAGGAATGCCGGCCACTACACCTACATCGTCACCCGGCTGGAGGGCAAAGGTCGAGGCCTCGGCCTCGTGGGCGTGAACCTCGCCAGCGGGGAGACCGACCGCGAACTGGCACTGGATGCCCGTGAACCCCACTACATCGCCGATGAGGAGGCTGGCCGCATCTTCTACTTCAAGGGTCGCGGCCAGATCGAAGCCTACGAATTCTGAGCGGGCGTATCGACCCGGTCCGGTCAGGCCAACGACAGGCCAGCGCGCGGAGGCGACTCCGGGGCCGCTGGCCTGTTTGTTTGGCGGACTTTTACTTCAGCGTGATCTGGCGGGCGGCCGGATCGGGGTGCTGGCGGTAAAAGAGGGCGGTGTGCCCGACGGCGCCGACGCAGAGGCAGCGCCCCTCATCGGCGATGCGTTCACACGCGGCGGCGCGCTCATCGCGATCCGCGCCGAGGAAGCGCAGTTTCACCAGCTCGTGACTGCGGAGCAGCTTTTGCAGCTCGGCGAAGAAGGCCGGGGTCAGGCCGCCTTTGCCCAGCTTCAAGGCCGGGTCGAGGGTCTGGCCGAGACCGCGCAGATAAGTCCGCTGGGCGCCGGTGAGAGGAAGATCGTACATGGGGAGTGAGTAGCGGGGAGTGAAGAGTGGGTAGCGAGTAGAAATCCGGCTTGGGGTGCGCGTTTCTTACGCGGAAGGGAATGTGTCCAACGGCAATTCGCGCCACTGCCCGGCGGGCAGATTTCCGAGATCGAGGGCGCCAAAGGAGGCGCGGTGCAGGGTGAGCACGGTGCGACCGGTGGTGGCGAACATACGGCGCACCTGATGATATTTGCCCTCGGTCAGGATCAGCTCCGCCTCGCGCGGTGCCAGGATTTTCAGCTCCGCCGGACGGCAGGGTTCCTTTTCCCCGTCGAGTTGCAACGTGCCGGCGGCGAAGAGGGCGATGAGGTCCGGCGTGAGGTCGCGGTCCACGGTGGCGCGATAGAGTTTCGGCACCTTGTGCTTGGGCGAGGTCAGCCGGTGGACGAGCGGGCTCTGGTCGGTCAGCAGCAGCAGGCCGGTGGTCTCCTTGTCGAGGCGGCCGATGCTCGTCACCAGCGGGTTGCGCTGCCGCCAGCGCGGGGGCAGGAGGGCATAGACATTGGGGCCTTCCCGCTCGTCGTGGGAGCAGACGAGGCCGGCGGGTTTGTGCAACAACAGCAGCAGGCCCTCGGGGTGATCGAGCGGCTCTCCGTCCACCTGCACGGTGGCGGGATCGGCCTTCTGCGCGGAGTCGCGCGCAGGGACTCCCTTGAGGCTGACCCGGCCGGCATTCACCCAGTCACGGGCTTCACGGCGGCTGCAATAGCCGAGATTGGCGAGGAGTTGGTCGAGCCGGCGCATCCCGGCAGCAAACCATGATGACGGCCGGCCACACGCCGAAAATGTTTTGTCCCCGGGGCGGGCGGGGGCCTAGGCAGTGGCATGCTGTGGAAACTTTTGCCGCCAGTGCTGGCGTGTGGCTGTTGCGCCCTGGGATTGCTGACCGTGGTGCGCGCGCCTGCGCGGATAAATTGGCGGCTGGCGTTGCTGGCAGGGGAGTTGGGCTGGCTGATCGCAGGGGCTCCTCTGCTGCTGGGCTGGCTGGCTTGGAATCAGCGGGCAGTCGCTCCTGTGCTGGCGGGCGTGACTTTGGCGGCGGCTCTTCCGGCGGTCCTATTGCTGATGTCGCCCGTCCTTCGCGGCTGGTGGGCGGGGCGGCGACTGGAGGCCCGGCTGGTGCGGGCTTTCGGGCCCGGGGCGGAAGGGGAAGCGGTGAAAAACCGAGGGGTGACAACCCATGGGTTTGCGCCGGGTCTGGCGCTGGATTTTTATCCCGTGAGCCGGGCCGATGGCCGGCCCGTCCCCTGCATCGTGATGTTGCATGGCGGCGGGTGGGATGGCGGCGACCGTGCGCAGCTGGGGCATTTCAATCACCGGCTGGCGCGGATGGGTTATGCGGTCGCGGCGATTTCCTACCGGTTGGCCCCTGTGAACCGCTGGCCGGCGCAGGGAGAAGATACGCTCGCCGCGCTGGCCTGGCTCAAGGGGGCCGCCGGCCAGCTGGGGATTGATCCGGGAAAGTTTGTGCTGATGGGCCGATCCGCCGGCGGGCAGATTGCCACGGCGGTGGGTTACGCTGGAGATCCCGCGGTGCGAGGGGTGATTGCCTTCTATGCACCGCATGACATGCGGTTTGCCTGGTCGGTATCGCGCGAGGACGACGCGCTCAATTCCCTCAACCTTATGCGCCAGTTTCTCGGCGGCCCGCCCGAGGGGCGGGAGGAAATTTACGATACGGCCAGCGGCCAGCTGCGGGTTTCTCCGCAAACTACCCCGCCTACGTTGCTGGTGCATGGCACCCTCGACGGTCTGGTCTGGGTGCGGCACAGCCAGCGGCTGGCCGCCCGGTTGCGGGAGGCGGGGATTGCCCATCTGTTCCTGGAGCTGCCGTGGGGCGTCCATGCCTGCGAATACACCCGCTGGGGGCCGGGCGGCCGGCTGACAACCCGGGCGGTGGCCCATTTTCTGGCGGCGGTCACCCGGTAAAACTCGGCCAGAGAAAAGGCTCGGCAGCCGGCGGCGCATCTGGGATGGCTGAAGCCCATCACTTTTTACTTACCTGCAATCCATGTCACTTTGGGAATATAAGGTCATCACCAGCGGCAAAGGCGGTTTCGCCACCCCGGCCCTGATGGAAAAGTTCCTCAACGACCTCGGCCGCGAGGAGTGGGAGATCATCCATTTTCAAACGCAGTCCGACAATTCGCTCTCCTTCACCGGGCTGGCGCGTCGCTCAACCCAGCGCGACTGGTCCCTGCAGGATGCTGCTGCTGCGGCCGCCAAGGCGGAAGCCGACAAGGTGCGGGCCGAGTTCGAGGCCAAATTCAAGGCGGCGACCGTGGGCGCGCCGACCGAGGAGCCGGCATTGGGCTACCTGGAGGAAAAGGCCGCGCCGGATGACGGCTACCGCCGTCCGGTGGACACCTCGCGTGATGCCGATCCTGATGCGGCGGACGATGAGGACGAATGGGACAAGCTGACGAGTGAAGATGAGCTGCCGACGTTCTTCGACGCGCTCAAGCCGCACATGCGCCGCAACCAGCGCGGGCCCGGCACTTCGGCCGGGGTGGATTATCTCGCCAAGAAGTGGGGTCTCACCGAGGAGGACATCAAGGGCGCCTTGGTCGAGTGCGGTTTTCAGATTCCTGCGGATGAGAATGCGAAGCCGGTTTATATCGAATACGATGGCGATCTCTACTGGGTGAACATCAACCGCCGCGGTGAGGTCTGGATCAACACCCGCGAGAAGCCGCGTCCGGTCTTCCGGGTCGTGCAAGGCACCAAGGTGGCGGCAGAGGAACCGGCGGAGCAGCCCGAGCAGGAAACCCGCCCGGAAACAGCGGCCCCGGCCGCCGCTCCGCAGGCTCCCAAACAATCCCCCAAGCAGGCGGCCAAGCCGGAAAAGGCCCAGACGCCGCCCGCGCCGTTGCCGGCGGGCGCGGAGTTGCTGGACAAGCTGCGGCCCCACATGCGCCGAAATCGTCGTGGCCCCGGGGGCTCGGGCAGCGTGAGCTTTCTCGCCCGTGCGCTGCGGACAAATGAGGCCGAATTGCTGTCGTCCTTTGGCGAGCTCGGTCTGGTGGTGCCGGAAAAAGCGGGCGATGCTCCGGTTTATGTCGAATTTGGCGACCAGGCTTGGTGGCTGAACAAGGATCAGCGCGGTGGTGTGTGGATCAATGGCCGCGATAAAAAAGCCGGCAAGGAGGAGGCGGAGTCGGTGGTTGCACCGGAACCGGCGGCTTCCGCTGAGTCGCCTGCGAGCGAAACCGTTGCGTCGGCGGAGCAGATGGCGGCGGCCCAGAGCCCCGCAGCCGTGTTCCCCGCGGTGAAGCTCTTGCTCAAGCCCACCCGGACAGGCGGCGTGGCGGGCGAAGTCGGCCAGCTCGCCGGTGAACTGGCCCGCCCGGAGGAAACCTTTGTCGCGACGTTGGTTGGCCTTGGTCTCAAAGTGCCGGAGAAAGCGCGGGAGAAGCCCGTGTTTGTCGAGCATGCCGGCGACATCTTCTGGTTCAACCGGAACGCCAAGGGCCAGCTCTGGCTCAACGCGAAAGCCTCCAAGTTTCCTGCCGAAAGCGAGCAGGCGGAAAAACCCAAGCGCCGGACGACGAAGAAACCGGCGCAGGAATAAGTGGGCCGGTGGGCCGGCATTTCTGCCGGCCCTGTGTCGAAGTCACTCTGCGAAGGCGGCGATTCCCCCTTCGCAGTCGGTTTAAAAATCCGCCGATCCCGGCGTGCGGGCGAAGGGAATGACGTCGCGGATGTTGGCCACGCCGGTGACGAACATCAACATGCGTTCGAAGCCGAGGCCGAATCCGGCGTGCGGCACTGAACCGTAGCGCCGCAGGTCGAGATACCACCAGTAGGCCTTCTCGTCGAGCTGATGCAGGGCCATGCCTTCGCGGAGCACATCGAGCCGCTCTTCGCGCTGGCTGCCACCGATGATTTCACCGATGCCCGGCACGAGCAGGTCCATGGCTGCCACGGTCTGCCGCTCGGGGGTGCAGCCATCGGTCTTGCGCATGTAGAACGCCTTGATCGCGCGCGGATAGTTGTAAACCGTCACCGGGCATTTGAAGTGCTCCTCGGTGAGGTAACGCTCATGCTCGGCTTGCAGATTGGCGCCCCAGGTGACGGGATGCTCCCAGTTTTTGCCGGACTTTTCGAGGATCTCGACCGCTTCGGTGTAAGTGCAGCGCACGAAGGGTTTCTCGAGGACAAAGTCGAGACGGGTGAGCAGGTCCTTGTCCACAAACTTGGCGAAGAACTCCAGGTCCTCGGTGCACTGGCCGCGGATGTCGCGGATGAGGTATTTCACGAATTCCTCGGCGAGATCCATATCCCCCTGCAGGTCGCAGAAGGCGATTTCCGGCTCGATCATCCAGAACTCGGCGGCGTGGCGCGATGTGTTGGAGTTTTCGGCACGGAAGGTGGGGCCGAAAGTATAGACATTGCTCAGGGCGCACGCGAAGATCTCGGCCTCCAGTTGGCCGCTGACGGTGAGGAAGGTCTTTTTGCCGAAAAAATCCTGGCTGGCGTCCACCTGGCCTTCGGTGTCCCGGGGCGGATTACCGACATCGAGCGTTGTCACGCGGAACATCTCGCCCGCGCCCTCGGCGTCGCTGGCCGTGATGATGGGAGCGTGCACGTAGTGGAAGCCGCGCTCCTGGAAAAACTGATGGACGGCGTAGGCGAGCCGGCTGCGCACGCGAAATACGGCGCCGAAGAGATTGGAGCGCGGCCGCAGGTGGGCAATTTCGCGAAGGAACTCAAGCGAGTGGCCCTTCTTCTGAAGCGGGTAGGAGGAATCGGCTTCACCGAGCACGGTGAATTTCTCGGCGACGACTTCCCATTGTTGCCCGGATCCCTTGGAGGCGACGAGCCGCCCATGGACTTCGATGGAGGCGCCGGTGTGGGCCTCGGCGACTTGGGTGTAATCGGGGAGGGTGGCGTCCACGATGATCTGGATGCCCTTGAGGCATGAGCCGTCGTTGAGCTCGACGAAGGAGAAAGCCTTGGCGTCGCGCCGGGTGCGGACCCAGCCTTGCAGCAGGATGGCGTCCACCGGGGCGGAGGAGGCCAGGGCGGTTTTGACGGGAGTGCGTTGCATTTGCCGAGCACCGAAGCGATTGCCCGGGCCCGAGGCAAATCAGGAAACGGCGGGCACCCCCTGCGTGTGCAGTATAATGAATCCGGGCGAAAAGCCGGGGTTGTTTTGACGGGGATTTGTGCATGCTGGGCAGCGTGCGCCGCCATGCTTGAGATCACCCAGCTGAAGAAATCATTTCGCACGCCGGAAGGCCGGGAGGCGGCGGTGGTGGATGTGGCGCATTTCACCCTGGCCGCCGGGGCGCAGGCGGCGCTGAAGGGCGAGAGCGGTTCGGGCAAGACCACGCTGCTCCATCTCATCGCCGGCATCCTCGCGGCGGACAGCGGCCGGGTGGTGGTCGGGGGCAGCGAGATGACCGCGTTGTCCGAGGCGAAGCGCGACCGGTTGCGTGCGGAAAAACTGGGCTACATTTTCCAGACCTTCAACCTGCTGCAGGGTTATACGGTGCTGGAAAACGTGCTGCTCGGCATGAGCTTTGGCCCGCGTGGCGCCGACCGGGCGCAGGCGCGCAGCTTGCTGAAGCGGGTGGGGCTGTCTCATCGCCTCGATCATTTCCCCCGGCAGCTCTCCACTGGGCAACAGCAGCGTGTGGCGGTGGCGCGGGCTCTGGCGCACCGGCCGGCGCTGGTGCTGGCCGACGAACCCACGGGCAATCTCGACCGGCATCATGCGACGGAGGCCCTGGCACTTATTCGCGAGATCTGCCGTGAAAACGGTGCGGCCTTGCTGCTGGTGAGCCACGATGAGCAGGTGCTGGCGCAATTTGATGAAGTCATCGATCTGGCCGTTATCAACCACGCGACCGGAGGGCGGTCATGACGCTCTGGCTGATCATCCGCCGGTCTTTACGCCAGCATGCGCTGGCCACCCTCATCACGGCGGGCGGCATCGCGCTGGCCGCCGGCCTTTTGCTCTGCGTGTGGATGGTGAAAACGCAGGCCCAGGCCGCGTTTACTTCCGCCCATACGGGGTTTGATGCCGTGCTCGGCGCGCGTGGCTCGAAGCTCCAGCTCGTGCTCAATGCGGTTTTCCATCTGGAGGCCTCGCCGGGCAATCTCGCCGCGGCCGACTACGAGGCGATCAAGCGGCATCCGGCGGTGAAGGCGGCCATCCCGGTCGCCGTGGGCGACAACCTGCGCGGGTATCGCATCGTCGGCACACTCCCGGAATTTTTCGCGGTGGAATATGTGCCGGGCCGGGCGTTTGCGGTGCAGCCCGGTGGACGGCTCTTTGCCGACGGTGCGCGGGAGGCGGTCGTCGGCAGTTTCGCCGCCCGCCGACTCGGGCTCAAGGTGGGCGATACCTTCCAGCCCTACCATGGACTCAATTTCGATCCCGCCGCGTTGCATGAGGAGGTTTACACGGTGACGGGCATCCTGGCGCCGACCAACACGCCAGCGGATCGCGTCCTTTGGATTCCATTGAGCGGGGTGCAGACCATGAGCGGGCATGACCCGCGCGCGGCGACTGACGTGAGCGCGGTGCTGGTGCAACTGCGGGCACCGACGGCGGGCTTCATGCTCGACATGATGTATAACCGGCAGGGCAACCGGCTGACTTTCGCCTATCCGGTGGGCGCAATCATGGCCGAGCTTTTCAACAAGATCTCATGGTTCGACCGCGTGCTGGAGCTGGTGGCCTATCTGGTGGCCTTGGTGGCGGCTGCCAGCGTGCTGGCGAGTGTGTATAATTCGATGAGTGCGCGCCGCCGTGACCTCGCCATCCTGCGGGCGCTCGGGGCCCGGCGCCGAACGCTCTTTGGCGCCATCGTCGGGGAGGCGGCGGCCATCGGGCTTCTGGGCGTCCTGGCAGGCTATGGGGTGTATGGAGTGCTTTTCGCCAGTGTGGCGGAGATTATCCGGGCGCAGACCGGCGTGGTGCTGAATCTGATGCACTGGCATGCCATCCTGTGGCAGGCGCCGCTCGGCCTGATCCTGCTTTGCGCCCTCGGGGGCATGGTCCCGGCCATCAAAGCCTATCGTGTCCCGGTCGCCGCCACGCTGGCCCCGCAATCGTAAAACGGTGACGGTCTCGAATGGGCGGGGACCCTTCAGGCTATTTTGTCATCTATTAAATGACAAATGATTGAGGCTCAGGCGAAGAGGTCCTGCCCCTGCTGGCGGGCGGTGATCCAGCAGAGCAGCAGCAGTGTGCGTTCGGCATCGAGGCAGGCCTTCCGGGCTTTCAGGCATTGATGTATGCGCTGGCGGGGGACTCCAAGCAGGCGGGCCAAGTGCGCCTGGCTGCCTCGTTGACGCAGCAACGGAAGGGCTTGTGCCGTCAGTTCGTTCCACAGAGGTGTGTTTGTGCCCGGTGACAGGGTTTGCCCACATCGGTGTTGCACGGGCCGGCGTCGCTGTTTGGCCTGTGCCGCCTTCTGTGCCGCCTGCATCGCGGCATCCCAAAGCAACAGAATCATATTTGCGGGCGCTTGCAGCGAGGGCGGAATGGGCGAAGGAAAAGAAGTCATGATACAGGCGGGGTTGTCATTTAATAGATGACAAAATGGCGGGCTTTTGGCGAGCCCTCATCGGTGGGGAGGAGGTCGGTGGAGTTAGGGATGAATGTCATCTATTAAATGACAATGGGTTGAGAGAGGGCACAAAAAAGCGGCAGAGGGAAACCCTCTGCCGCTTCGCAATGTTTAGCTAAGGACCGGCGATCAGAACGTCATGTCCAAGGACAGCCACCAGGCCCGCTGGGGAGCAAGGTTGTAGCTGCCTTCGATGTAGTCCTTGTCGAGCAGGTTGGTGCCGCGGAGGTTGGCCCGCAGCTGGTAGCCGAGCAACTCGAACGGATAGGAGATCGAGCCGTCAAACACCACGTAGTCGCCAGCCGTGAGGCCACCGTTACGCGGGTTGAAGTTCATATCCGAGGTCGAGACGTTGATCTTGCTCGAGTAACGCATGCCCAGGCCCAAGGACAGGCCGCGGATGGCACCATCGCTGAACGTGTATTTCTGCTGGATGTTCAGACGATACTTGGGCGCATTCGGCATACGCTCACCGAAGTAGATCGGAGCGATGGCGCTGGTCGGGTTGATCGAGGCATCATCCAAGACGCCGGCCTTCCACATCCACGAGGCCGAGATATAGGCCTGGTAGTTACGGATGGGGGTCCAGATGGTCTCGATTTCGAGACCTTCGCTGCGGTAGCTCGCGTCATTGCTATACCAGCGAACGAGGCGGTTATAGGTACCAGTGTTGCCGGGGCCAGTCCAGTTGAGAGGCTCGTTGGTCTGGCGGGCGCTGTCGTCCAACATACGGTTGGCGCGATCGAGACGGTAGAGGGACACCGTGGAGACGATCTTGCCATCGTTCAGGTTGAACTTCACACCGATTTCCGAGTTCTTGCCGGTTTCATGCTTCGGCGTGATGTCCGCGCCCTGGGCGGTCAGACGGGCCTGCTCGGTAGCGGGATTGAGGCCGAGATCGGCCGCGCGCTGGGCGATTTGCACCGGGTTGTAACCGCCACCGAGGTTGGTCACGGTGGTGGGCAGGTAGGTCTCCGAGTAGCTGGCGTAGACGGTGATGTCCTTGGCAACCTCGAAGGAGGCACCGGCCATGCGGGAGTCACCCTCGTAGGCGCTGGGGAGCGAGAAGTTGCTCAGACCCCAGGTTGTCCACTGGGACTCCGGAATGGAGTAGGGGGTGTGGGAGACTTCGAACCAGGGGGCATTGGCCGCCAGCACCTGACCGCTGCTCTTGTACTTCTCCTTGCGGTAGCCGAGGAGGACGTTGAGGCGGTCATCCAGAGCAGAACCCTGGTAGTTTACATACCATTCATCGCGCCACTGACGGCCACGGTCCACGAGACCGCGGGAGACTTCCATGATGCGACGGACATCCGGGAAGGGATGAACGCCGGGATCATAATGGGAGAAGATCTGCTGCGGGGTGATGATCTGGCCGTTGCGGTTGCGCACGAACTGGGTGGTGTAACCCCAGCCGGCCGCGACGGTGGAGGGCGGACGGAACTCCGGGGGGATGGGGGAGACATAGCCTTCATCGGGCTTGTCGAAGGTGCCAGGCAGGTAGCCGTAGAACGGATTGAGGTTCGCGTGGCCGTTGTTGCCGGTATAGCGGACATACAGGTAGCGGTCCACGGCGCCGACGAGCAGCTTGTTCTTGATGCCGGCGAAGTCGGCCTTGAACACGAGGTCCAGCTGGTGGGTGTTGATGTCGGGGATGTAGTCGCGCTTGACGAGGCCGTTCAACGCATTCCAGGTGATGCCATCGGCATTGGGCTGGGCGAAGGACTTGGTCTCGTGATAGATGGTCTTTTCCATCGTGAAGCTGTGACGGATATCCAGCCACTCGAAGGCGGCGAGGTCGGTCGTGACATTGAACGTGGAGCTCTCCTCGTCGGAGAAGGAACCCGAACCGTAGTAGTTGAACTTCTTGTCATGTACGCGATTACCGTTGGCGTCGGTGATATAGGCTCCGCGCTCCAGCGTGCGCCAGAGAGCGGCGGTCGGATCGTTATTAGCGATACGATAATCGGCGATCCAATTGCCGATGTTGGTGCGGATGCGGTTGCGGTAGGCCGCGACCGGATCAGCGTTGCCGGAGAGACCAGCGGCTGCGATCAACTCAGGAGTCGGGTTGGCGTAGGCTTGGAACCAACGCTCATCCCAGCGCCACGACTCGTCGCTGATATTGCGCTCACGCTTGACGTATTCGCCTTCAAACGTGACCTGCAGCTTACCGCTGTCGAGCGGGACGAGGGTCAGGGAGGGCGAGATGGAGAAGCCCTTCTGATACTCGAAGCGCTGGTCACCGATCAGCTTGTCCCAAGCTCCGACGATACGGAAGGCGGCCTTCTTGGAGAGGGCGGCATTGTGATCGAGGGTTACACGGGTCGAGCCCATACGATCGCCTTCGCCACCATAGGAGAGGGAGAGGGTCGTGGGGACCTTGTGGAACTGGGGCTTCTTGGTGACGTAGTTGATAACACCACCGGGGAAGGCCATGCCGAAGAAGATGGCGGCGGGACCTTTGATAACTTCCACGCGCTCGACGGCGTCGAGGTTGTAGTTGTTATACCGGAGGAGGCCGTTGCGCAGACGGGCGTTGACCGGGAAGCCGCGCAAGGAGATGTTGCCTGAGGGCGTGAACGAGGTGGCCGGTTGGAGGACACCCATACGGTTGTCACCCGCGGCGGAGGCCTGATAACGGAGGATATCCGAGATATCCCGCATGCCGGTATCCTTGATGAAGTCCTCGGAGACGACGGATACGCTCAGAGGAATCTTCTGGATGGCCATGTTGATACGGGTGGCCGTCGAGGAGTTGGTCTTGAGGTAGCCGTAGTCCTTGTCTTCCTGGACAGTGAACGGCGTGAGCCGCACAATATCATCGTCGGCTTGGTCGGAGGCGACGGCCTGGGCCCACAGAGGAGCGCCGGACATCGCGACCAACGCAGCCAAACAGGCGGCCAAGCTGCGCTTGGTCACCGGAGCTGGGTAGCTGGTTTCTGATTTCATTATGTTTATGTTGGGGGGTGGTTTGTAGTTCCCGGTTTTGAGGCCGGGGTATTTCGAGCCTCCTCCAGAGGAGGGGGCTCAAAAATCTGTGCAGACGAAAGAACGTAGAACTCGCACCTCAAAATGGAGAGGAGACTCTAGGAAAAGGGGTGAAAAGGGGGCCTAAAAGGCGAAAAACGATCCCGACACGACCGGTAGCGGCGACGCTGTGGGGAATGCGATTGGTAACATCAGGGGCTTGGGGGTTGTAGTCGGTAGTCGCAGACGGAAATGCATCCGGCTTTGAGATGCGGCAAGGTAAAAGAAAGGTTACGAATGAAAGCAAGCCTTAGAATTTTTGTATATTCATGCAAATGGCGAGGGGGTGTTCGGAACAGAAATCAAGGAAGGGGCGATGCTGACGCCGACCCGGCCGGTGGCCTGAGGGTTGTCGCAGCGCCATACCAGGTGATCCACCACTTTGCGGACCAAGGAGGGCAGGTTGATGTCGAGGGCGGCGGGCTGGTAGTCGAGGTTGTGGTAGATGATGGGGTTGTAGTTCCCCAGAATGGCCTCGTAGTCGCGCTCGGGCTTGAGCCCGACCGTGCGCATGACGCGGAAGAAGGAACCACAGAAGTGGTCCACCGGTATATAGAGCCCGGTGGGGCGGGGTGAGATCTGCTGGAGGCGCCGCACCAGTTGGTCGCTTTCCTCGTGGGTGGGAGTGTGGGTCAGGTAGCTGGTGCCGGGGTGGGATTTGCCCAGGATCAGCTGGGGGGTGAGGCCTAGTTCCCGGGCGCGCTCCTCGAAGGCGCGGACCCGCCAGGCGATGGCACTGTAGGAAGGATCGGTGGAAATGGCCGCGACGTGCTTGTGCCCGCGGTGGTGCAGGTAATCGGCAGCCATGCGGCCGTTGAGCTCATTGTCCGGCTCCACGTAGTCGCCCGGGTAGCTGGCGGTGCGACGGGTCATGAACCAGACGTGAGGCAGGTCGGCCAGTTTTTGCAGGCACGCGGGCGATGGCTCCATGCCTTGGATGACCACGCCGTCGGCCTGCCGCTCGACCAAGGCGCGGGGCAGTTCGTCGGGTGACTCGGAGTAGAGTACAGTGAGTTCTATACGCTGGCGTTCGCGGTCGCTGGTGGACTGGATTTGCAGTAACTGATCTTGGAACCAGCTGAGACTCGGGTTCTTGCGTGCGCCGACAAACCAGACGGCGATCTGCTTTGGCGGCGTCAGCCGGGATTTGGGGCCGCGGCGGCGATGCAGGGGGGTGGGCTTGTAATTGACGGCCGCCATCACGGCTTGCACGCGGGCGAGGCGATCGGGGGCGACCAGATGGGGTTGATTGATGACGCGGGAGACGGTTGCGGCCGAGACCTTGGCCTTCCGGGCGATTTCAGCAATGAGCATGGGGTGGGGTAGCCGTGAATATTTCTGAAACCAAAGATGAAAAGCACGTGATCGGGTCAAGGGCATTCACCGGCAAGAGCTCCGGCGAAAAGGCTGAATGCCGAGGGCGGCGCGCAGGGACGCGACGGATTTTAGTTTGAGTAAACGCGGGGAGATGAAGAGGTCGTAAATCATTTATTTATAATTATTTAAATATAATGTTGTTGGGCTGCTTGCGGCTTGGCTCACGGGTAACCCGTTTGCCAAATCCAACTCGGCGGTCATAAAATTGATTTTTCAGTCAGATGCAGGTTGAAATGCCAATTCGAGCTGTTTCATGTTTCCCCTTTCCGTCATCAAACACCCCATTGTTATGATTTATAAGCCTGCCCCCCTCCGTGCAGCCTTGGTCGCGATGCTCGCCCTGATAGCGCACGGGTTGTCGGCCTCCCCGGAGGTCCGATCGGACGCAGAGATTGCCCGCCAGTTCAACGAACGACGTGAGCGCATGATCCGCACGGCCATTGCCACGCTGGACCCGGCGGATACCGCCAAGGGCTCGTTTCTGGATGTGGCGGCTGCGCTGCAACGGGGCGAGCGCCGGGAAGCCGCCTTGGCCCGGCTGACCGTGCTTAACGAGCCGAGGCCCACGGGCAACATGTTCTGGATGTTTCCGGTCGCGGCGGTGCTGCTGGCGGGGGATGCGCAGCTCGACGAGGCCAATCGCGAGCGTTTCGCCGAATTGTGGCGGACCTACTGGCCGAGCCGGGGTGACACGGAGAACCATTGGGTGATGTATTATGCCAGCCTGTATCTGGTGGCGCAGCACTATGCCGGCACGGGGCCGGAGCACTGGTTCAACGGCCAGTCCGCGGTGGAAAACATGGCGGAGTCGCGCGGCTGGCTGGAGCACTGGATGAAGGTCGCGACCACGGTGGGGCAGGGCGAATACGATTCGCCGGGCTACATCGGCGAATACGTGGTGCCGCTCGTGCTGCTGGCCGGCTGGGCGGAGGATCCGGCCTTCCGGCAGAAGGCGCGCATGATGCTCGATTACATTTTCTTTGATTACGTGGTGGAGCAGCTCAACGGCCAGTATGCCGGGGCGCACAGCCGCGTATATCCGCGGCAGCTGCTGCAGCCGGCGCGGGTGACGGCCTCGGCCCTGGGCTGGATGCTTTTCGGGCTGGGGGAATACCAGCAAAACGGCCAGTCCCTCCTCCTGGCCCTGAGCGGCTACACTCCGCCGCCGATTCTGGAGCGCATCGCCCGGGATGAGGCGGCCCGCCCCTACGTCAACCGGGAGTTCAAGCGCACGCGCTGGCGGATGCGCAACGCCGGGGAGGATTCCATCACGGTCGGCGACAAGCGCACCCTGCCGGTTTACAAATACAGCTACGTGGATCGGGATTTCGTGCTGGGCTCCTCCCAAGGCGGGCTGCTCCAGCCGATCCAGCAGCAGACCTGGAATCTGCGCTGGCGCGTGGACGAGCCGCTGAACGCTTCCAATACCTTTTTTGCGGTGCACCCCTATTCCTCCCCGTTCGAGGGCACGATGTATTTCGGGCCGGATTGGGACACTGTGACCGATCTGATCGCGCGTTCGAAGATCGACTACGATTCACCCGACAAGCTCGCGAGCGGTTCGCCGCATGAGCAGGTCTTCCAACACGGTCCTGCGCTCATCGGGCTTTACGATATTCCGGAGGACACCCGTTTCCCGCACATCACGCTGCTCTTCTCCCGCGATACGGAAGATCTGGTCGAGGATGAATCGGGGTGGATCTTCGCCCGGGGCGGGCCGGTGTATTTTGCCTGCCGTCCGCTTGTGCCGGGTGAGTGGAAGCCCAACGACTGGACGGGCCTTCTGGGCGGTGGCGCCGGGGGCTGGATCAGCACGGGCTTCCGGGAGTGGGGGACGGGGCATCGCTGTTACGTCAGCGCCGCTCCTCACAATGGTTATGTCGTGCAGGTGGCGCCGGTGCGCAATTTTGCCTCCTACGAGGAATTTCAGAAAGCCGTGCGCGCCCTGCCTTTGACCTTTTCCACTCAAGGGAAGGCCGAGGTGACCTTCACGGCGCTCGATGGCAGCGTGTTGCGGGCGCAGTATGGGGCAACCCCGTCGGTCAACGGTGAGCCGCTCGATTACACCGGGTGGCCGCTCTTCGAAAGTCCGTTCGGGTCGGCGGCTCGCGGCAGCCAGCGGCTGGAAATCCGCCATGGGGCCGAGCGCTACCTTCTCGATCTCGAACATAACACTCTCACGCATTCCTTCGACCAGCCATGATCCCGCGCTTGTTTGCTGTTTTTTCCCTGCTTGCCGTGACGGGGTGCGCCACCGAGCCGGCGCGCTTTTACGCGGCCGTGGCCATGACCAAGGCGCAGCAGAATTCCTCGGTGCCGACGGATTCCGGCGTCTATTACCGGCAGGCGTCCGGCGAATGGACGCATTTCGGCCCGCGCATCCTCGGGATCGGCAGCATCACGGCCGAGCCCGGCAAACCCGACCACCTGCTCATCGCCAGTGCCGACGGGATTGTGCGCAGCACCGATGGCGGCGCGCACTGGCGCAAGGTCACGGGTTGGGAAGTGGCCGACGTGCGGTCCATCGTCTTTGATCCGCTGAACCTGCGCCAGGTTTACGCGGCCACGCAGTGGGGGCCGCTCCGCTCGGCTGACGCCGGGGCCACCTGGCAACTTGCCCAGCAGGGACTGGCCAAACTCTATACGCAGACGGTGGTGGCGGACCGTACCCGGTCCGGACGTGTGCTGATCGGGGCGGAGGACGGCATCTATGTTTCCAATGATGCGGCGCGTTCGTGGCGCCGGGTCGCCTCTTCACCGGACACGACCATCCTGCGGATTGCCCAAAGCGGAGCGGATGCGCAACTGCTGCTGGCTGGCGCGCAGCATCGCGGTGCTTGGCTGTCCCGCGATGGCGGCAACACCTGGAAGCAGGCCGATGCCGGTTCCGCCACCGCCAATCTCTATGCCGTGGCGCTCAACCCGCGCGACGCGGCGGTGATGGCCATCGGCGGCTGGGATACGGGGGTGCGTCTTTCCACCGATGGCGGCGAGACCTGGGCGGATCGCACCGCCGGTCTGCCGGTGAAGCATGTTTTCGTGCTGGCCTTTGACCCCGACGTGAAAGGCCGCCTGTGGGTGTCCACCTTTGAGGAAGGTTCGTTCTTTTCCGATGATCTGGGCGCCACCTGGCAGGAGGGCGGGCTCTATGGCGCCTACGGCTTCGATTACGTTTTTGTCCCGGCGCAACGCTGAGGAGGTAGCGCTGACCTGCCAGCCACAGATGTCACAGATGGGCACAGATGAGTATATCCACAAGGAACTGACCGAGGATATTGTCGGGGCTGCGATGGTCGTGCTCAACAAACTCCGGCCGGGTCTGAAGGAAAAAGCATATGAAAACGCGCTGGTCGTTGAATTGCAAAAGCGCGGGCATCGTGTCGAACAGCAGCGCTCCTTCGATGTTTTCTACGATGGTGTGGTCGTTGATACACTGGTTCCGGATCTGATCATTGATGAAAAAGTGATCGTGGATCCGAAATGTGTTACTGAATTCAACGAGACCCATTACGCTCAGATGATCGGTTATCTGGCGATCACCGGTCTTCGGCTTGCGCTCCTGTTCAATTTCAAGGAAGCCAAACTCCGCTGGAAACGGATCATCCGCTGATTTATCCGTGCCCATCTGTGCTATCAGTGGCCCACCTTCTTCCTCCCTCTTGTTTTCCATTTTCATCCCGTGCCTGTAAAACCCTTCGTCAACTCCGCCTCGTGGATCTGGTCCGCCGAGGGTTCCCACAGCGCGCCGGCGCCGAAAGACGCCTCGCCGTCGCACTATCAGGTGCGCTATTTCCGCCGCACGTTCAACGTGGCGGATCCCGCGCAGGCCAAGCTTGCCGTGGAACTCTCCGCGGACAGCCGCTACCTGTTTTACTGCAACGGCGTCTTCATCGGCCGAGGTCCGGCGAAGGGTGACATCAATCACCACTTCTACGATTCGTTCAATCTCACGCCGCACCTCCGCAAGGGCCGCAATGTCCTCGCGGCGCTCGTGCTCGACATGTCGCGGGTCGCCCACCGGCCCGCGCTGCTCGGGCCGCCGTGCTCGGTGATGACCTACACCGGCGGTTTCGTGCTGGAAGGCGCATTGACCGCGCGTGGCAAGGTAGTCGAAGACCTGCGGACCGACGCGCAATGGCGCGTGGCCGTGGACAAGGCCCACCGTTTCCAGAACGAGAACACGACCTTTGAGGGTTACCTCGGCTACTTCGAGCACCGCGTGTCCGCGCTCGTGCCGGCGGGGTGGAATCTGCCGAAATTCGATGATGCCGGCTGGCAGCCGGCGCATGTGCTCTTCAAGGCCGAGCTGCTGGAAAACCGCCGCGACCCTGCGAGCCCTTACGGACTCATTCCGCGCATGATTCCCATGTTGGAGGAAGGGGAGGCGGAGCCCTTTCCCGATGCCTTCGAAAAAGGAGGCGCCCCGGTGTCGCCGGAGTGGCGGAAGCTGCTCACCGCCGGCCGCTCGCTCACGCTCAAGCCCGGCGCCAAGGTGGACCTCGTGCTCGACATGGGGGCGCTCACGACGGCGTTTCCCCACCTTTCGGTCAAAGGCGGGGCGGGCAGCACCGTGCGCCTTGCCTATGCCGAGGCGCTGCGCCTGCCGTGGGGCACGCCCGGAGCCACGCTCATGGGCCGGCAGCAATCGCTCGCCAACCTGGCTTCGCACTTTGCCGATGAAAGCACGGGCTGGACTTTCGACCGCCGTGGCAAGGTCACCGGTTGGTGCGATGTCTGGGAGCCTTCCGGTGGCGATGAGATCTTCGAGCCGCTGCACTGGCGCGCCTTCCGCTATGTCGGTCTCCAGATCAAGGTGGGCAAAAAGCCGCTCACCCTGCGTGCTGTGAAGCAGCGTTTCTCCGCCTATCCCTATCAGATCAAGGCCCGGTTCAAGTCGTCGGATCCCGCGCTGGACAAGATCTGGCAGGTCGGCCTGCACACGATGCGGATGTGTTCGCACGAGACCTTCGAGGACTGCCCCCACTACGAGCAGATGCAGTATGCCGGTGATACGATGATCACCTCGAAGCTGGCGATGTTCACCACCGGTGATTACCGGCTGAGCCGGCAGGCGCTCTACCACTTCGACTGGTCACGGTTGTCCGACGGACTCACGCAGGCGCGTTTTCCGTCGCGGCTGGTGCAGGTCATCCCGGCCTGGAGCATCCACTGGATCACCAACATCAGGGACTACTTTCTCTGCACGGGGGATCAGGCGACGGTGCGCGACCTGTTGCCCGGTATTCGCGCCGTGATGGACTGGTATCGCCGCCACACCGATGAGGACGGCCTCCCGGCGAAGATGCCCTACTGGAATATCACCGACTGGTGTCCGTGGTGGCCGCGGGGCGTGGTGCCCGGCGCCGACGTCGGCCCGACCTGCATTCATGCCGCCCAATACATCAACGCCCTCGACGAAGTGGCGTGGCTGCTCGGCTACTTCGGCGGCAAAGATGAAGCGGCCGCGCTCACCCGCGAGGCCGATGCCTTGCGCAAGAAGGCGCACGCGCGCTTCTGGTCCGAGGATGAAGGGTTGTATTTTGACCGGCCCGGCGGTCCGGAGGTCAGCCAGTATGGCAATGCCTGGGCGATTGTCGCCGGTCTCGCCGGCAAGCGGGAGCGTGAGATCATCATGCGCCGCTTTCCGAACGACGAGAAGCTCGCGCCCGGTTCCTTCTTCTGGATGCACACCGGCTTCAAGGCGCTGGCGATGAGCGGCCGTTATGAGGAAATGCGCCAGCATCTCGGCCCCTGGCACGAATCGATCGGCTACGGTCTCTCCACCTTCATCGAGGAAAACAGCTACTGGCGTTCGCTCTGCCACGCGTGGTCCGCGCATCCGGTGCTGGAGTTCCAGCAGCGGATCCTGGGCGTGACGCCGGTCGAGCCGGGCTTCGCCCGCATCGCCATCGCACCCAATCGTTGCGGCCTCGCCCATGCGCAGGGCAGCGTCTGCACTCCGCGGGGCCTGGTCAAGGTGGCCTGGCGCGAGGCGGACGGCCGATTCCATCTCACCGCGACCAAGCCGGCCGGGATCGAAGCCACCATCACCGCGCCCGACGGCACGGTGCGCGAGTTCACCGGCACCCGCTTCGAGGAAACCTTCTCCCTTTCATGAGCACCCTCCGACTGCAACACGACCTCGGCAGCGCCGTCGCGCTTTTCAACGATGCCGGCCTGCTGTGCCGCTATGTTTATGGGCCGGAAATCGAGGCCAAGGAATCGCCGAAGCCCTACTTCCATCCGGTCAACTCGCTCGCGGGCGACACGCTCACGAACTTCCGGCCCAACGATCACCCCTGGCACCATGCGCTGAGCTTCACCCTGAACAACGTGTCGGGTGCGAATTTCTGGGGCGGGCCCACCTGCCTGAAGCCCGATGGTTACAAATGGCGCGACGATCACGGGGCGCAGCACCATCTGGCGTGGTCAAAGCTGGAGGCGACGGGGACGACCGCGACTTTGGCGCACACGCTCGAATGGCGCCGGCTCGGCGAAGTCATCTTCCGCGAGGCGCGGAACATTGAGATCACTGTGGATGAGGCCGCCCGTTCCTGGAGCCTGCGCTGGCGCAGCCGGCTCGACAACGCGACGGGCCGCGCCCTGTCGCTTGGCAATCCCCATTCCAACGGCGGTCTCGCCGGCTCGCACTACACCGGCCTGCAATTCCGCGGCGCCCGCGAACTGCTCGACGATCACCTTGATCCCACGATCAAGATCGTGGCCGAGGGCGGGCTGGAGGGCGTGCCGGCGGTGCATGGCGCCTCCGCTCGCTGGATGGAATGGCATGGCCAGCTTGATGGCACGCTGAACCGTGTTATCATCCGTTTCGAAAACCACACCGGGCCTCTGGTCTGGTTTGTGCGCCGCAATTATCCGCTCGCGGCGTTTCCGATACAGTCCGATCAGAATCTGGAAGTGCCGCCCGGCGGCACCCTGGATTTCGATCATTCGATTACTTTCACTTCCGTCTCATGAGTCTTTTCGATCGTCGCAGTTTTTTGCAGGGCCTGGGCGCGGGCGCCCTGGCCACCCTGGCCGGGTGCACGCATACGGCGGCGGCCCGCCCCGCGCCGGTGCCGGCTTTCGGCAGCGTGGACACGGAGGCGTTCTGGCGCGCCGTCCGCGCGCAGTATCGCCTGCGGCACGATCCGGTTTATCTCAACACCGGCGGCCTCGGGCCGGCGTCCCAGCCCGTGCTTGATGTGCTGGTGGACACGACGCTCCGGCTGCAGGAGCGCTCCGAGCATGAGCATGAGCCTTCGTTTTCACAGTCCCGGGAAGCGCTCGCGCGTTTCCTCGGGATTACGTCGGATGAAGTGTGCTTCACCCGCAACACGACCGAGGGCAATTCCATCATCGCCGCCGGGTTGCCGCTGGCCGCAGGCGACGAGGTCATTTTCGAATCCCACGCGCATCCCGGCGGCTCCTTTCCCTGGGCCAATCAGGCCCGGCAACGCGGTGTGAAGGTGCTCATCTTCGAGCCCGACCACGACAGCGCCGAAGGCAACCTGGAGCGGATCCGCGAACTCGTCACGCCACGCACGAAGGTCATCCAGATCAGCCACGCCACCTGCACGACCGGCCTGATTTTTCCGGCGCGTGAGATTGCGGAGTTCGCGCGTGAGCGCGGGATCTGGTTCCATATTGATGGGGCGCAGACGATCGGCATGATGCCGGTGGATATCGGCGCGATCGGGTGCGATTCCTACGCTTTCTGCGGGCACAAGTGGCTGGGCGGCCCGCACGAATCGGGCGGCCTGTATATCCGCCGGGATCAGCTTGAGGTCATCGCTCCCACCGGCATCGGCGCCTACTCGGGGGAATGGCCCGACTTTGCCGAGCCGATGAAGCTTTCCGCCGCAGCGTCCCGGCACGAGTATGGCACGCGCAATGCCGCGCAGGTGATCGCCCTCGCCGAGGCCGTGCGTTTTCAGGAGAGCATCGGACCCGGGCGCATCGGCGCGCGCGGCAAGGCTCTGGCCGAGATGCTGCTGGAAGGCTTCGCGAAGATCGAAGGAATCACGATTCTTACTCCCCGGGCCGCGGAGATGCGCGGTTCCATGACCACGATTCGCCACCCCCGGGCCAACAGCGCGCAGTTCTCCGCCTATATGGGCGAGAAAGGGCTGCGGTGCCGTGTGGTCACCGAGCAGGGACTCGAGGCCCTGCGCATTTCGACCCATCTCTTCAATTCACCGGCGGAGTGCGAACGCATCATCGCGGCGGTGCAGTCCTCCGTCCGGGATCTCTGAACGATGTCCGTCCGCTCAATCCGCCACTTCCGCCACGAGCTCGATTTCCACGGGCACGCCGGCGGGCAGGGCATTGACGCCGACGGCGGCGCGCGCATGGCGGCCGGCATCACCGAAGACGGCGACGAGCAGATCCGAAGCCCCGTTGATCACCCGCGGCTGAGCGGTGAAGTCATCCGTGCAGTTCACGAAGCCGCCGACCCGCACGATGCGCTTCACTTTGGAAAGATCGCCGATTTCGGCCTTCAGGACGGCGATGAGCTGGATCGCGCAGAGGCGCGCGGCCTCGGCGCCCTGCTCGACGGTAAGATCGGCGCCGACCTTGCCGGTGAGAAATTTGCCATCGGGTCCCTTCGGGATCTGCCCGGCGAGAAAAACAAGGCTGCCGCTGCGCACGGCGGGTACGTAATTGGCGATGGCCGCAGGGACATCGGGCAGCTCGATACCCAGCTCCGCCAGTCTCGCCTCGGGCGTGGTGGCGTGCGCCAGGCCGGGCAAGCCGAAGGCAAAACA
Source organism: uncultured Opitutaceae bacterium (assembly GCA_964429385.1). GTDB lineage: Bacteria > Verrucomicrobiota > Verrucomicrobiia > Opitutales > Opitutaceae > UBA2377. The sequence goes on along the minus strand of CAYSBR010000001.1, from coordinate 118,144 downwards.
AAGCAAAAACAATCTTGGCAGGGCGGAAAAGGCGGCGAGCTTCATGGAGTCTTGCATAAGGTTCTTTCGCTGGCTGGCAACGCCGGACGCCGCACCACCCGCAGGGTTTTTCACGTCCGCCGGCCTGCAACTGGTTTGGATACTTTCACCGTCACCGACCACATCACCCCATGAAACTGATAAAAACCTGTCTCGCCCTGATTATCTCGGCCAGCGCTGCCTTCGGGAGCGCCGCCGCGCAGTATGACTTCTACATCTGCGCGAACATCAATCGCAACTACGTCATAGGGTCGGTCATCGTCACGACCAATGGGGTCTTCCAGCGCGCGGATGCGGGGGAATGGCAGCACATCGGCTACAACGATACCGGCATCACCGCCGTTGCTTTCGATCCCCGCGATCGGAACGTCATTTATACCGCGGCGCTCAACGGTCTCTGGCGCAGTCTCGATGGCGGCAAGCACTGGCGCCTCTGCAACAGCTGGGACATGACCGAGGGCCGCGATGTTGTGGTGGACCCCAATGCGCCGGATCACGTTTATCTGGCGCTGCCTGATGGCGTGGCCGTCTCGACCGACCGGGCCCAGACGCTTGAGCGCCGTGAGAACGGGCTGCCTGAGCGCGGCAAATACACGCAGGCCATCAAGGTGGACCGCACCCGCGCGGGTCGCGTGTTCGCCGCCACGGCGAGTGGCATCTACCTCACCGAGGATGCGGCGAAGAACTGGCGTCAAGTGCTGCCCACGGAGGAGACCGTCAACGATGTCCAGCAGTCCCCGCACGACCCCAAGGTCTGGATCGCGGCGACGCAGAGCGCCGGCGCCTGGCAATCACAGGATGGCGGCCTGACCTGGAAGCGGTTTGCCGGCGTGCCGACCGATCGCGCGCTCTACAACATCACCTTTGATCTTTCGAACCCGCAGCGCCTCGCCGTGGGCAGCTGGGCCCATGGGGTGCTGACGACCGAGGACGGTGGGAAGACCTGGGTCAACCGCAACGCCGGTCTGCCGGAAAACCCGCGTGTCTGGCGCGTCGGGGTTGATCCGTCCGGCCGCCTCTACTCCAGCGTTTTTGGTGAAACCCTGTATTACTCCGATGACTTTGGCCGCACGTGGCACCCCGATGAGCTGGCCGGTTCGCTCGTCAACTACTTCGTCGCCCTGCCCAAGGTCGCCCGCTAACCCCCAACGATTCCCCGTCATGAAATCCCTGATTTGTTCCGCTCTTGCCCTTGCTGTGGCAACGACCGCCCTGGCCCAGCCTTCCTATGAAGGCCCCGCGCCGGTGGTGGATCGCGTCCCCGCCGCCGACCAGCGTCTCGCCGCCTACCATGCCCGCGTGGACGAGGTGATGGACTGGCGCGTCAGCCGCGTGGACTTCGACAATATCTCCGGCACCATGGACATGGCCGCCATCTCCATCCTGCTTTCGCGCGGCCAGCACATCGAGGCCTGCAACCAGCGGGTGATCGAGATGATGGCCACGCCCGGCACCGGCCCGTTCTGGATGTTCCCCGCCGTGTGCGTGGCTTTCACCGGTCGCGACCTGCTTTCGCCCGAGGCCCGCGCCTCCATCCGTGATGCCTGGCGCACGACCCGTCAGCTGCGCGGCGACACCGAGAACCATTGGGTGATGTATTACGCGTCGCTCTACCTGATGTCCGAACTCTACCCGAACGAGCCGGCCGAGATGTGGTATTCCGGCCGTAGCTCGGAGGAGAATCTCGCCGAGGCCCGCGAATGGTTGATCCACTGGATGGACACCACGACCACGGTGGGTCAGGGCGAATTCAACACCACCCACTACATCGGCGAATATGCCATCCCCATGCTGTTCCTCGCCTCCTGGGCGGAGGATCCCGCGATGAAGCAGCGCGGGCGCATGATGCTCGACTGGATCTTTGCCGAGCTGGCCTCCGTCACGCTGAACGGCGTGCTGCGCGGCCCCAACTCCCGCTCGGACGAAGGCTCGGTCATCGAGCGCTGGAACGCGCTGGCCAGTTATTTCAGCTGGCTGCACTTCGGCAATACCCCGTCGCCCCGCGGCTTCGGTGGCTGGGGTCTTTATTTCGCCCCCGTGGCCAAGAACTACTTCCTGCCGGAGGTGATCCACCGCGTCGCGATCGAGCGTGAGGGCGATTACGTGCAACGGGATCGCGCCCGCACCCGCCGCTACTGGCGCTACAGCGACGAGCTCTCGCCCGCCGTTTACAAGACGAACTACCTGCGCCGCGACTATGCCGTCGGCTCCACCCAGGGCATCGTGAACGACGTGATCCAGGCGCACATCTGGGATGTCACCTGGCGTGAAGACGATCCGCGCGGCAAGCATCCCACGATGTTCTCGCTGCACCCCCACTCCTCGGGCCGCATGATGCAGGCGCAGTTCTCGACCTTCCCGGAGCCCATGCCGATCGCGGTGCCCTTCGAGGGCAAACCCTCCTATGATTCCGCGGACAAGGTGCTCGGCGGCTCGCCCTACGAGCAGGTGTTCCAGGATCTCGATACTGTGATCGCGCTCTACAACATCGCCCCCGGCGAGCGCTTCGAGCAAGTCAACGGCTTCTTCTCCAAGGATCTGAAGGATGTGACCGAGGATGACTCGGGCTGGATCTTTGCGCGTGGTGGCGATGCCTATCTCGCCTACCGTCCGCTCGCGCCCTACCATTGGATTCCCTACCTGCATTATGACGGCGGCTGGGCCAAGGTCCGTCAGGATCTCGGTGGCCGTGTGCTCACCAGCCCGCACCTGAAGAACGGCACCATCGTGCAGGCGGCGGGCGCGGCTGAGTTTGAGAGCTTCGATGCGTTCAAGGCCGCGATGCGCGCCCTGCCGCTGGAGTTCGGCCTCGATCCGGTGCCCGCGGTCAAGTTCACCACCCTGCGCGGCAAGAAGGTCAGCTTCACCTACGGCAAGACCCCGGTCGTGGATGGCACGCCGTTGGACTACTCGAAGTGGAAACTCTTCGAAGGTCCCTACCTCAACGCCGAAGTCGGCGGTCGCAAGCTGACCATCACTCACGGCCAGCTGCAGCGTGTGCTCGATTTCAATACGCTGACGATCAAAGACAAAGTCCTTGAATGACTTGGAGGGCGGGGGAATCCGTTTCCCCCGCCCTTGCCGGGCCTTTACCCCATCATGGCCACACCCCGTTTCACCATCCACGCGGCCGAACCCGGCCCCGTGATTGATCCCCATATCTTCGGTCACTTTGCCGAACATCTCGGACGCTGCATCTACGACGGCCTCTGGGTCGGTGAGGATTCCAAAGTGCCCAACGTGCGCGGCTGGCGCAGCGATCTGGTCGCCGCGCTGAAGCGGATCCGCATTCCGAATCTCCGCTGGCCGGGAGGCTGCTTTGCCGACGATTATCACTGGCGCGAAGGCATCGGGCCGCGGGAAAAACGGCCGCGCCGCATCAATGCGTATTGGGGTGGCGTCATCGAATCCAATGCCGTCGGCACGCACGAGTTTCTCGACCTGTGCGAGCAGCTGGGCTGCGAGCCCTACCTGGCCGGGAATGTCGGCAGCGGCTCTCCGCGGGAATTGCGCGAGTGGGTCGAGTATTGCAACGCGCCCGCCGGCACACTGGCGGAAGAGCGCGCGGCCAACGGCCGGCGTGAACCGTGGAAGGTGCGTCTCTGGGGCATTGGCAACGAGAACTGGGGCTGCGGCGGCAACATGACGGCGGAGCAATACTCCCTCGAGCTGCGCCGTTTCTCCACCTACACCCGCGACTTCCCCGAGGCGCCGCTGCTCCGCGTGGGCTGCGGAGCCAATGGCGACGATTTCCGCTGGACCGATGTGGTCATGCGCGACGGGTTCCGCGGACCCTTCGGCGCGCCGCTGATCCAGGGACTCTCGCTGCACTATTACACCCTGCCCGGGACCTGGGCGAAAAAACATCCCGCCACCCCGTTCGATGAAGCCGGGTGGAACAACGTGATGGCCCTCGGCTGGAAGATGGATGCGATTATCCGCGGCCACCGTGCGGTCATGGACCGTTACGATCCATCCGGCAGCGTGGCGCTGGTCGTGGACGAGTGGGGCGCGTGGTATGAAGTCGAACCGGGCACCAACCCCGGGTTTCTCTACCAGCAGCAGACCGTGCGTGATGCGGTGCTCGCCGCGCTCACGTTGAACGTCTTCATCAATCACTGTGAGCGCGTGCGCCTGGCTAACCTCGCGCAGGCGGTGAACGTGCTCCAGGCGATCGCGCTGACGGAGGAGGGCGGCGGCCGGCTCGTGCTCACGCCGACCTTCGATGTCTTTGCGCTCTACCTTCCGCATCAGGGCGCCCGCCGTCTCCCCGTGCACAGCGAAGTCGAACAGCGGCAGCATGACGGGCTGGCGTATCCGGCGGTGTCCACCACCGCGTCGCTGGCGGCGGACGGATCAATTGCGGTCACGCTTTGCAACACCGACTCCACGACCCCGGCCGAGGTCGAACTGACGCTGACGGGGCGCGAGGCCGCAGTCCGCGAAGCCCGCGTGATCGCTTCGCCGGTGCTGACGGCATGCAACACCTTTGACCAGCCTCGCGCCATTGCTCCCCGTCCGCTTGAAGCGCGGACCGCCGGGGACAAGATACTGGTCACACTCCCCCCGGGTTCGGTCGCGGCTCTTTCCTTCGCATGAACTACCTCACGGCCCTGCCCCTGGATCACGTCCGCTTTCACCGTGGCTTTCTGGCTTCGCGCACCCGTCTGGTGCGCGAGGTCGTGATCCCCTATCAGTGGGAGGCGCTCAACGACCGTGTGCCCGGCGCCGAGCCCAGCGGGTGCGTGCACAACTTCAAGGTCGCCGCCGGCGAGAAGGAGGGGAAGTTCTATGGGCTTTTCTGGCAGGACTCCGATCTGGCCAAGTGGATCGAGGCCGCCAGCTACCGGCTGGCCACGCATCCGGACGCGGCCGTGGAGGCCGAGCTCGACCGGCTGATCGCCACCATCGCCAAGGCGCAGGCGGAAGACGGTTATCTCAACACGTACTTCCAGCTCGTCGAGCCGCAGAACCGCTGGGCCAATCTCCGCGACTGCCACGAGCTTTACGTGGCCGGCCATATGATCGAGGCCGGCGTCGCGCATTTCCATGCCACGGGCAAACGCACCTTGCTCGATGTGATGTGCAAGCTGGCCGACATGATTGACCGCACCTTCGGCCTCGGGGAGGGACAGATCCCGGGCTACTGCGGCCACCAGGAGATCGAGCTGGCCCTGGTAAAACTCGCGCGGGCGACGGGCGAAGCGCGCTACACCAGGCTGGCGGCGTATTTCATCAACCAGCGCGGGCAGGAGCCGAACTATTTTCTCGAAGAGCTGAAGCGCCGCGGGGAGACGCTGCCGTGGCACATGCATTTCGACGGCATCGGCACTTTGCAGGCGGCCAGGCCGGTGCGGGAACTCACCGAGCCTGTCGGCCACGCCGTGCGCCAGATGTATATGCTCGCCGCGATGGCCGATCTCGCGGTCGAGACCAAGGATGAGACGCTGCTGCAATCCAGCCGCACCCTGTGGGACAGCATCGTGCGCCGGCACCTTTACATCACCGGTGGCGTGGGCAGCGAGCCCTACGGGGAGAAGTTCGCCGAGCCCTTCGACCTGCCGCCGGACCGCGCCTATTCCGAGACCTGCGCCGCCATCGCCGTGATCTTCTTTGCGCGCCGGCTGCTCGATATCGAGCTGCGCGGCGAGTATGCCGATGTGATGGAGCGGGCCCTCTACAACAACGTGCAGAGCGGCATGTCGGTGGACGGCACGAAGTTTTTCTACGTCAACCCGCTGGAGGTCATTCCCGCCGTCACCAAGCGGCGCTACGAATGCCATCTTTTCAAGACGCAGCGCGTCGGCTGGTTCGGCTGCGCCTGCTGTCCGCCCAATGTCGCCCGGCTCTTCGCTTCGTTGGGCGAATACCTCGCTTCGCAGCGGGCGGATGGGCTGGCGCTGCACCTGTATGCGGACAGCGACTTGCGTTTCAACGCCGCCGGAGGCGAAGTGCGGCTGGCCGTGCGCACCGACTATCCGTGGGATGAAAAGGTCGCCATTGAAGTGCGGCCCTCCGCGCCCGCCGCTTTCACTCTGCATCTGCGTATTCCCGGCTGGTGCCGGCAGGCCCGGCTTGCCGTCAACGGGGAGACTCTGCCGCTCTCGCCGGTCAACGGTTATATGGCGCTGCATCGCACCTGGCAGCCGGGCGACAAGATCGATCTCACGCTGCCGATGCCGGTTGAGCGGGTGCACGCCGATCCGCGGGTGGCGCAGGTGGCCGGGCGGGTGGCGCTGCAGCGTGGTCCCGTGGTTTACTGCTTCGAAGAGGTGGACAACGGAACAAACCTCGCCGCCCTTGCGTTGCCGCGCCGCGCCACTCTCACGGCCCGGCCCGAGCCTGAACTGCTCGGGGGGTGCGTGATCATCGAGGGCGAGGGTGCCCGCGATCCGCAGGCGGCTTCACTTTACCAGACCGAACCGCCGGCGCCGTCTCCTGTGGCGTTGCGCGCCGTGCCCTACGGCTTGTGGGCCAACCGCGGTGAAGGCGAAATGCGGGTCTGGATTCGCGAATCATGAAAGCAATGCTCCCACTCCAAAGTAACCCTATCGGTTGCTCCACTCCCTCGACTGCCGGTTTGTGGCACCGCATGCAAAGCAACCTGCTGGGTTGCCTGGCCGCGGGAGTCATGCTGGCGGCGCCGCTGGCGGCCCAGCCGGACCAGGCGGTGCAGGATGCCATCCTGGCGGACGCATTGGGCGACAATGCGGCGCATGAGTTTCTCACCCGCCTGTGCGACGACTTCGGTGGCCGGCTCACCGGCTCGCCCGCCAATGAGGGCGCGCTCCAGCGTGTGATCGAGGAGCTGAAGGCCCTCGGAGTGGACGCGCGATTGGAGCGCTTCAAGATGCCCGGCTGGGTGCGCGGAGTGGACGAGGTCAGCGTGCTGGCGCCGTTTGCGCGCCCGCTGCGGGTGGTGGCGCTCAGCTACACCCAGCCGCATGATCCTTTCGAGGCCGAGGTCGTGGACATCGGCCAGGGGCGCGAGGAGGACCTGGACAAGATCGCGTCGCCTGAGGGCAAGATCGGGCTGCTGGCGCCGCACACGAGTGTGCCGCGCGGCCAGTATGAGGCCGCGGCGCTGCGTCGCGGCATGAAGGGCATCCTCTGGATCAACCGGGTTGACGGAGGCCAGTTGCTGGCCCGCACCGGCTCCTTCAATGGCGAGCCGCTGCGCATACCGATTTACAATGTGACGCAGGAGGAGGGCAACTGGCTGCTCCGCCTGGTCCAGCGCGGCGAGACGGTGCGCGTGCGCATGCACACCCGTTCCTACAGTCGGGAGATCGAGACCGCCAACATCGTGGCGACCTTCCCCGGCCAGACCGAGGACATCGTCGTTGCGGGAGCGCACTTCGATTCATGGGATCTGGGGCAGGGCGCCATCGACAACGGTCTCGGCACGGCGCAGCTCTACGCGCTTGCGAAACATCTCAAGACGCATGCGCCGAAAAACCGGCGCACGGTGAAGCTCGTGTGGTTCAACGGCGAGGAGCAGGGTCTCTGGGGTTCGCGGATCCATGCGCCGACGCTCCGGGAGCGTCCGGTCGCCGCGATGCTGAACCTCGACATGGTCGGCTTTCCCCTGTCGCTCAACGCCCTCGGCTTTGATGCCTTGGTGCCTGTGCTCGAAAGTTTCGACGCTTCGCTTGGTGAACGCCGGCTCAAGCAGGGCGTGGCCAACGTCAACTGGTTCGGCAGCGACCACACCGCCTACCAGCTTGAGGGCATCCCTTCGATCACCTTTGGCGCGCACATCGAGCCGGACCGCGTGCGTTACTACCACGATCTGGCCGATACGATGGACAAGATCGATCCGCGCATGCTGCCGGAATCCACCGCGATCATCAGCACGCTGATCTATCACCTGGCCAACCTTGAGGAACTGCCCGTGCGCCGCTACAATGCGGAGGAGACAAAAGCGCTCTTCACCAAGGCGGGACTTGAAACCCGCATGCGTGGCGCGGGTCTCTGGCCCTATGACGAAGCCCAACAGTAATCATTCCATGGCCCTCACCCGCCGCACTTTTTTGAAAACCGGCGCCGCCGCCGGCCTGGTGGCCGCCGCGCCGGCCTTGGGCGCGGCTCCGACCGTGGCCGACGGACTCTTCCCCGCCCGCCCCAATTTTTACACCTCGCCCGGGGCGAGTGTGATGATCAGCGGCGGCAGCATCACCCGGGATGGCGCATTCGTGCCGGAGGTGGCGGAAGTCCAGCGCCAGCACTATGCCGGCCGCCGCCGCGTCCTGCTCATCCTGCACGCTTCGTTGCCGGCGGACCGCAACGGCATGGAGCAGCGTTTGCAGAAGATGTTCGCGGCCGACGGGTTTGAGGCCTACTCGCTGCATCATCTGGAAGGGGCGAACGCCCGGCGCCGCATCGAGACGGCGGAGGCGATTTTCATCGGCGGAGGTGAAACCTTCCTGCTGTTGCGGACATTGCTGGAAACGCGGCAGCTCCGGCCGTTGCGCGAGGCGATTCTCGGGGGAACCCCGGTGCATGGCACCAGCGCCGGGGCCAATATCGCGGGCCCCTACATCGGCTGTACCAACGATTTTCCGATTGTGGATGTGCCTTCGCGCGCGGCGCTCGGAGTCTTTCCGGCGGTTATCAATCCACATCATCCACGGGCGGATGAGGCAGAATATGCCGGGCGGGCATACAAGATTCGCAATTATTTGCGGGCGAATCCCGGCGAAACCGTGCTGGGTCTCGGCAATGCGGCCGTGGCGCGGGTGCATGCCGGCCGGGTGGATATTCCCGTGCGGCCGGCCTTCCTTTATCAGGGCAGTGACAGCCGCGAGCTTGCGTCGGGCGAGGTGGGCGAACTCTCGTCCCTGGTCCGCTCCCGTGCCTAGGCTTGCTGAATTCCAGCTCAGGGATCCTTTCATCCTCCCGGATGTGGCCGCGGGGCTTTACCGCCTCTACGGCACGACCGGCATGGGCGGACCGATGGACGCCCCCGATGGATTCAGGGTTCGCACCAGCCGCGATCTGATCAACTGGAGCGAACCGCGCACGGTGTTGAGCCGGGTGGGCGAGCCGACCCACCGGGATCTTTACTGGGCTCCGGAAATACACGCCTATCTGGGGCGTTGGTATCTGTTCGGCAACTTTGGCGTGGGCATGCACATCGTGCGGCCACACGCCCACTACACCGCCATCTACACGGCAGGTTCCCCCGACGGGCCCTTTGTGCGGCATTCGCAGGGCCCGGTGACGCCGCTGGGCTGGCGCGGCATCGGCGGCACCTTGCATGTGGATGAGGCCGGACGGCCCTGGCTGGTCTTTGTGCGTGAGTGGACCCAGATGGTGGACGGTGAAATGCACGCTCTGCCGCTGAGCGCGGATCTGCGCCGGCCGGCAGGGCAACCCCAGCTGTTGTTCCGGGCGAGTGCCGCTCCTTGGAGCGATGCGCTCTACACGGAATATGGTCAGGGCTACCGGGTGACGGACGGACCCTGGCTGCACCGTACGGCATCAGGCGTGCTGCTCATGCTGTGGTCGAGTTTCGGCCGGGGAGGCTACCTCACCGGAGTGGCGCGGAGCACCAGCGGTGCCATCACGGGACCGTGGGTACAGGCGCCCGAACCGCTTTATGCCAGCGATGGCGGTCACGCGATGCTGTTCCGCGATTTTGACCGACGCCTGCTCATGGTGCTGCATTCGCCCAACTTTGAAGGGAAGGAACGGGTGCGGCTGCTGCCGGTGCGTGAAACGGAAGCCGGGCTGGAGTTGGAGCCACCGCTGGTCCGAAGGCCTGATCTTACCTGAACCAAACCATGCCCTTCCTTGCCGACATCCAGTTGCGTGATCCTTTCATTGTGCCGGATGCCGTCTCCGGGGTCTATCGCCTCTACGGCACGACGGCGATGGGTGGCCGGGAGGAGGCCCCGGATGGGTTTGTGGTCCGCACCAGCCGCGATCTCGTGAACTGGGGTGAGCAGCACTCCGTACTGCCGTGCCGATCAGGGCCACCGGCAGCCGACTACTATTGGGCGCCCGAGGTGCATGCCTACAAGGGGCGTTGGTATCTCTTCGGTTCCTTTGGGGTGGGGCAGGATTTGCTCAGGCCCGAGTCTCACCATACGACCGTTTATGTGGCGGATACGCCTGACGGTCCTTTCGTCCGGCATGCGCCCTCTCCGCTGACGCCAGCGGACTGGCGGTGCATTGACGGTACGTTGCATCTGGATGAGGCCGGGCGGCCCTGGCTGATCTTTGTGCGTGAATGGACGCAGACGATGGATGGCGAGATGCATGCCCTGCCGCTGAGTGACGATCTCAGCCATCCGGCGGGTCCGCCCCGATTGCTTTTTCGTGCGAGTGAAGCCCCGTGGAGTCTGGCGCAGCAGAGTGAATACGGCGACGGGTACCGGGTGACAGATGGACCTTGGTTGCATCGCACGGCATCGGGCGTGCTGCTCATGCTGTGGTCGAGCTTTGGCCGTGGTGGCTACCTGACCGGAGTGGCGCGGAGCGCCAGCGGCGCCATCACCGGGCCGTGGGTGCAAACACCGGAGCCGCTTTATGCGGGCGATGGCGGGCATGGGATGCTGTTTCGTACCATTGATGGCCGGCTGATGCTGGTTCTGCACGCGCCCAACCGCCCGGGTCTGGAACGGGTGCGGCTGCTGCCGGTGCGTGAAACGGAAGCCGGGTTGGCATTGGTTTGAGCGCCCCGCCCACCCTACAGGAAGAAAAAGAAGCGGCCGGCTTGGGATTGAATTTCCCCGGGCGCTGGGATGGAGATGGGCTCATCCCCATGAAACCCGCCCTCCCCAAGATCCAGCGTGAAGTGCGCTGTGGTGAAATCACTGTGTTGTATGTGAGCGATGCCAAGACCGGCCGGCTCGGTCTCTGGCTTGTCCCCACGGCCAGACGGCGTGCGATCGCGAAACGTCGCGAACTCCTGGGCGGGGTCGAGGTGGATGGTATCAACGCCACGATGGGCACCACGTTGCGGGCGTATAACATTGAGTCGTTGTTGCAGGTGAAGGCGCTGGGCGACGACTACCCGGCGGGTTTCTCACAGGGGCATACGCTGCGCAACAGCGTGACGGTGGACCGGCTCAAGTTCACCGCGCAGCAGGTGACGCGCAGTGGCGGAGTGACGCGTATCCGCACGAGCTTCACACATGAGGCGGCAGGGTGGCGGGCGCAGCACGATCTGGTATGGCGGCGGGGGACGCGCTGGCTGGAAAGCAGCACGACCATCCTCAATCCGACAAAGGACCCGGTGACGCTGGAAATGCTCGCGAGTTTTTCGATCGGAGGGCTGGCGGCGTTCGCGCGGGATGATGCGCCGGGGCGCCTGCAACTGCACCGGCTGCGGGCGGTGTGGAGCATGGAGGGACGCCTGGAGACGCGGCCGTTCGAGGACATCCAGCTGGAGCCGGCGTGGTCCGGCTATGGCGTGCGCAGCGAACGCTTCGGCTCGATCGGCGGCCTGCCTGCCAATGGCTATTTTCCGTTTGTGGCGGTCGAGGACACCGGGTCCGGTGTCCTGTGGGGCGCGCAGCTGGCGCATCCGGGTTCATGGCAGATGGAGGTTTACCGGCGCGACGACCTGGGCGCGATTTCCGGCGGCATCGCGGATCGTGAGGCGGGGCATTGGATGAAAACGATTCCGCCGGGCGGAGAGTTCACTTCACCGGTGGCGACACTCGCGTGCGTGGCCGGTGATCTCGATGATCTGTGCGCGGCGCTGACGGCGGCCCAGGCCCGGCCCTTGCGCGCGTTGCCGAAGAGCGAGGCGGGGCTTCCGGTTGTCTTCAACGAATGGGGCACCAGCTGGGGTGATCCCAGCCATGACAACATGGTTGCGCTGGCGGAGTCGTTGCGCGGCAGCGGCGTGAGATACTTGGTGATGGATGCCGGGTGGTATAAGCCGGAGGAAGGCTCATGGGGCGATGCGCAGGGCGAGTGGATCCCGAGTCGCACGATGTATCCGCAGGGGTTGCGGGCGACGGCGGATGCCATTCGCGCCGCCGGGCTGGTTCCTGGCATCTGGTTCGAGATGGAGGTTGTGGGCACCACGTCGCCGTTGTTTCAACGGACGGAATGGTTGCTGCAGCGCGATGGGCGGCCGATCACGGCCGGGACGCGGCGGTTCCTCGATCTGCGCAAGCCCGAGGTGGTGGCCTATCTGGCGGAGCGGGTCATCGGCCTGCTCAAGGCGAACGGCTTCGGCTACCTGAAGGTGGATTATAACGAGAACATCGGCATCGGCGTTGATGGTGCGGAATCGCTGGGCGAAGGACTGCGGCAGCACTTGGCGGCGGTGCAGCAATTCTTCCGCCGGATCCGGGCGGAGCTGCCCGACCTGGTGATTGAGAATTGCTCCTCAGGCGGCCATCGCATCGAGCCCTCTTTCGCCGGGCTCACGGCGATGAGCAGCTTCTCCGATGCGCATGAATGCCCGGAGATCCCCGTGATCGCCGCCAATCTCCAGCGGGTGCTTTTGCCGCAGCAAAGCCAGATCTGGGCGGTGTTGCGGAAGGATGCCGATGAACGTCGCCTGATCTATCTGCTGACGGCGGGGTTCCTCGGCCGGTTGTGTCTCTCGGGTGATTTTGTCGCGTTGAACCCCGGGCAGCGCGACCGGGTGGATCGGGCGATCGCGTTTTATGCCGAGGCGGTTCCGGTGATCCGGCGCGGGGTATCGCGCAGATACGGCCCCGAGGTGAAGGCCTACCGCCATGCCACGGGCTGGCAGTCGGTCGTGCGGGTGAGGGAGGACCGGCGGCAGGTCTTGATCGTCAGTCACACGTTTGCCCGACCCGGGGTCAAAACCGTGCGCGTGCCGCTGCCGCCGGGCAAGTGGCGGGTGGTCGGGGAACTGCACTCCGAACGCAAGGGCGTGACCCTGGCGGCGGGTGAATTGCGCTGGACGCCCGCCGGCGAATGGGCGGGCTCGGCCGTGCTGCTCAGGCGTTGAGCGGGCCAAACTCGTACGCGAGCGTCCAGGCGCGGGTGGCGCCGGGGGCGAGCTCGGACTGGATGTAGGGCTCGATCGACCAGGTGTTGCTGTTGCCCCAGACGGGGCACATGTCGGGCGTGAAATCCGTTGAGAACACGATCCCGGTCAGTTGCGGATGGGAGACCGTGCAGCGGAGGGGAGAGGCGCCGATCCGCAGTTGCTCGAAGTGGCCGTCGTCGCGGTGAAGGAAGCGCCGCTTGAAACTGAGGCGGTTTTGCGCGTCGAGGGCATAGCCGATGTTCTCCGCCATGCTCCAGTCGGAGGGCAGCTTGCAGGTCAGCAACCGGTCGGTGAGCGCGAAGAAGGGATGGGCGAACCAGTGCAGCGGCAGCGGGCGGTCGCCGGTGTTGGTGATGCGCGTGGAGGAGGCGAGGTTGCACCCGGCCAGGGCCACGCTGCGGGTGAGGCGGCAGGCGTAACCGTTGCCGGACTGGGTCGTGTGAAACTCCACGGCATCCTGTGCGGGCGTGATGGTCCACACGCAGGGGTGAGTGACGGTGAGTTCGCCTTCGGGGTTGGGTGCGACTTCGCCAATGCCGATGATGAAGCCGCGGCGATCTTCAAGGATCAGCGGCTGATTGGTGCCGAAGACGGCGTGACGGAAAGACTCGGGCAGGCCCTGACCGTTGAAAGGCAGGGGGGCTTCCAGCGGCCACTCGGGGCCCGTCAGCAGTGGGCCGGCTTGATGATCCCGCACCTGCCAGATATAGCCGCCCCAGCAATAACGGGTGCCAAGGCGGGCGCGGTCGGCGGCCTCGCGCGGGTCGAGGATGTCGGCGCGCAGGGTTTCGCTGGTGAGGGAGAACACGCGGAGAAAACGGAAGCCGCTGGCTTGGGTACCCGGCAGGATTGTTTGTCCGGAGCCCGCTTACTTCACGCGGACGACGCGGATCGTGGTGTTGCGGCCTTCCACCACGAGAGCGAAGTGGCCGCCCGGCCGGGGCTGGATTTCAACCTGCCGGTTGACGAGCTCAAAGGGAATGGGCTCGGCGCCCTGCCAGACTTGGCCGTTTTCCAGCCGGAAGCTGTTGCCGCCGACCCAGCCGGTGACGCGTCCCGAAATGCCGGGCAGTTCTTTCCAGTCCTGAGAGAAAGAGAGGTCGGGCAGACCAAAACGTTCGAGCAGGCTCTTGCGATCTTCCTCACGCATTTGTTGCGCGATCTGGGCGGCCTGATGATTGATTTCGGTGCGCACGGCCGTGGCGAAGTGACGGGCGATGGCGATGTCAATGAGCGCGAGCTGGTCGGCGGTGAGCTCGACGAGGCCGGCCTCGCGCTGTTCTTCCGGAGACATGATGGCCTTGATGCCGGGAAAAGCGGTGCTGGCGCAGGCGGTCGCGCCGGTGAGGAGGAAAGCAAGGAGGAGCCGTTTCATGGTAAGCAGAGGTTGGGGAACAAGGGTGGGGTGAGGGAACCGGAGCGCAAGTCGCGACTCAGGCTTCGAGGAACTCGGCGCCGGCGGACTGTGCGGCGATCAAGCCTGCGAAGACGCCGCCGAGGGCGTTGAGTTCCCGGAAATTACCCTGTTCGACAATGACACCCGAGCGTAGCACGACGATGCGGTCGGCGTTCTTGATGGTGCTGAGGCGGTGGGCGATGGTGATGACCGTGCGGCCTTCGGAGAGGCGGTCGAGCGCTTCCTGGATGAGCCGTTCACTTTCGTAGTCGAGGGCGGAGGTGGCTTCATCGAGGATGAGGACGGGCGGATTGCGCAGGATGGCGCGGGCGATGGCGATGCGCTGGCGCTGGCCGCCGGAAAGGGCGACCCCGCGTTCGCCAACGGTGGTCTGGTAGCCCTCGGCCATGCGCAGGATGAATTCCTCGGCATTGGCGAGCCGGGCGGCCTCCTGCACCTCGGCCTGGGTGGCGTCGGGTTTGGCGAAGCGGATGTTGTCGCCGATGGTGCCGGAGAGGAGAATGCTGTCCTGCATGACGACGGCCAGTTGCCGGCGGATCCAGCGCATGTTCCATTCCGACTGGGGCACGCCGTCGATCAGGATGCGGCCTTCTGTCGGGGCGTAGAGGCCGAGCAACAGGTTGGCGAGGGTGCTCTTGCCCGAGCCGGAGGGGCCGACAAAGGCGACGTGTTCGCCGGGGCGGATGGCGAGGTTGAGGTTCTTGATGACCGTTTTTCCCGGGTCGGACGGGTAGTGGAAGGAGACGTTGTCATAGACGAGGTCTCCGCGCAGGCGGTCCTCGCGGCGCGTGCCGTGCCAGGTCTCCACATAACGGGAATCAATGAGCTCCTTGATGCTGATGTAGCCTTCCTTGGCGGCGAAGTAGGGCTCGCTGAGGCCGATGAACATGTGGACAGGGCCGAGGATGTAGCCGAAGCCGGCCATGAAGGCGAAGAGGGTGCCGATGGAAATCCCGCCCTTGATGGCCATGATCGCGCCGCCGGCGATGATGATGAGGGAGAGGAACTGCATGCCGACGTGCACGTAGGTGCCGAAGAGGGCGTTGACGTAGGACTGGGTGATCCGGCTGCGGGCAAAGGTCTCGCTGCTGCGGTCGAGTTCGCGTTCGGCCTGGTCTTCCTCGCCGAAGCTGCGCACGAGCCGGAGGGCCGACATGTATTCGGAGGCGGTGCCGGTGAGCCGCTCCTGGGCGAGCCGGTTCTCGTTGTTCGCTTTTTGGATGCGGTTGAAGAAAAACCATTTCGCCGAGGCGTAAACCGGGATGGCGAGCACCAGCACGAGGAGGAGGATCCAGTTCATCCAGGCCAGAATGGCGAGGATGCACACGCCCATGAGGAGATTGGGCAGGAGCTGGTTGAGGACGGCGTAGAGGAGGCTCTCGATCTTCTGGGTATCGAAGGCGTATTTGGAGAGCAGCCGGCCGGTTTTCTGGCCGTCGAGGTAGCTGAAGCTCAGAAACTGCATCCGGAAGAAGATGCGGCTGCGCATCTCGACCATCAGACCGGCCATGGTCTTGGCGATGGAACTGGCGCCCCAGACGGAGAACGCGAAGTGCACAAGAAGGCAGAGCACAAACCACAGGCTGTAGTGCAGAACGCCTTCGACGTTTCCTTCCTGCAGCGGCTTGTCCACGATCCGTTGGATGAGAAATGTGCAGGGGGCCGCCGCGAGACTGCGCAGGAGCGCGAGAACAACCCCGCCGCGGAACCGTTGGCGGGCGGCCCAGAGGTAGGAGATCAAGCCGGGTTGATCGAGGGGATTGCCGGGAGCGGCCATGACAGGGAGAGGGCCGGACAAGCCACACGCCGCGGGGTGGCGCGGCGTGTGTTCACAGGGTCACTTTTTTTCGCGTTTGGGCGCCATGCCACCGTGCATGACGTTGTAGAACGGATCGCCGGGTTGGATGCTGCCGCGCGCCACGGTGGCGCCGGTGAAGGCGGATTTGTAGAGCGCGGTCAGGAATTCCAGGGTCCGTTTCGCCTCGGCCCCGCTGGTGAGCGGGACGGAGCCGGTTTCCATGTCGCTGAGCATAGCGTTCAGCTGGGCGCCGTGGGTGGAGCCGACGTCGGGGGGGAACGCATCCCACGCGGTCTGCATGGTCTCGGCGGCGCCGGGGTTGGCCGGGGTGAGCTTCCAGTTGTCCTTGTTGTAGGCGTAGAGATGGGTGAGCTCGATGGTGGCGTGCTCGCAGTCGAGGCGCAGGTAGGTTTCCTGCCGGGGGCAGAGCGTGCTGTTGATGATGGAGGCACGGGCGCCGTTGGCGAACTTCACGTGGGCCATCGAAAGGTCCTCGACCTCGATCCCGTGATAAAGGGTGTCGGCCACGGCGCGGACTTCCGTCCATTCGCCGAACAGATGGAGCAGGTGATCCACGGTGTGGATGCCCTGGCTCATGGTGGGCCCGCCGAGCTCGGTGTTCCAGCGGCCGCGCCATGGCACGGCATAGTAGGCGGCGTCACGGTACCAGAGGGTGTGGCAGATGGCGACCAGCGGCCGGCCGAAGATCCCCTGCTGGAGGAGGGAGCGGATGTGGACGTTGGAGGAAGCGAACCGCATCTGGAACACGCAGGCGGTGCGGCGCCCGGTGCGCTGCTCGGCTTCCGCGATCCGGTCGAATTCGGCCAGCGAGGCGCAGAGCGGCTTTTCGCAAAGCACCCACGCGCCTGCTTCCATCGCGGCGATGCTCATGTCGGCATGTAGCCCGGGAGGCGCGGCGACCAGGACGATGTCGGGCTTTTCCTCGCGCAACATCGTGGCGTAGTCGGTGTGGGCCGTGGGGATCTTGTGGCGATCGCAGAAGGTGCGGGCGCGGGTGGCGTCAATGTCGCACGCGGCGACGAGTTGCACACGGCCTTGGGTGGCAATGACGGCATTGACATGGGCGTCGCCGATGCCACCGGTGCCGACGAGTACAGCGCGGTAGGTTTTCATGAAAGGAGCGGGCGTGAGGGGCTTACTTGGTGATGACCACCGGCTTTTTGTGCGGGGTGAAGACCGTCAGGCCGAGCAACGACTGCTGCGGGGGCGGGAAGAGGTAGCTGGTGATGTAGCCGATGATCATGCAGCTGGAAATGGCGATCACGATGTAGAAGTAGGGGTGCACGAGCTTGAAGATCCAGGCGACGAAGGTGATGATCAGGCTGCTGCCCACACCGATGAAGGCGCCCTGCCAGTTGGTGCGCTTGGTGAACATGCCAAG
This sequence comes from uncultured Opitutaceae bacterium, assembly GCA_964429385.1. GTDB lineage: Bacteria > Verrucomicrobiota > Verrucomicrobiia > Opitutales > Opitutaceae > UBA2377. Next base: position 100,503 of record CAYSBR010000001.1, on the reverse strand, counting down.
GCCGTAGCAGCCGGCGAAACCGCCGCCGAGCAGCGCCGTCAGTTCGAACGATTTGTCGAGGGCGGATTTGATATCCACCATGGCCAGAAGGATGGCGGTGCCGACTCCGATTACGCCCGCGACGAAGGTCATCCATTCGGCGATTTTCACGCTCTTGGCGGGGTCGGGCTTCTTGGCGTAGCGCTCGTAGAAGTCCACGGAGACAAGAGTGGCCACGCTGTTGATACAGCTGGAGAGTGTGGACATCGAGGCGGCGAAGATGCCGGCGATGACGAGGCCGGTGATGCCGACGGGCAATTCAGCGGCGATGAACTGCGGGAAGGTCGAGTCGGTGCCGAGCAGCGGGTTCAAGCGCTCCGGATGCTGCTTGTAAAAGACGTAGAGAGCGGTGCCGATGGAGAAGAAAGTGAGACTGCCCGGTACTACGATGGCAGCGAGCGTCCATACGGACCAGCCGGCTTCCTTGTCCGACTTGGTGGAGAGCACGCGTTGCATCATCACCTGGTCCTGCGGGTAGGTGAGCACCCCGAGTGCCACCACGAGGAGGAAGCCCCAGACCGTTGCTTTGGTGAGATCGAAGCTCCAGTCGAAGGTGCGGAACTTGTCGTCGGCGATCGCCGTCTGGAAGAAGCCGCTGAGGCCGCCGTCGGTGTAGGCGAAGACGTAGCCGATGGCGAAAAGCGCTCCGCCCATCATGGCGATCAGCTGGACCACATCCGTCCAGATCACCGCTTTCATCCCGCCCAAGACGGTGTAGATAATGGTGACGATGCCCATGACGAGGATGCTGTGGATCACGTTGATCCCAGTCACCGCGGAGATGGCGAGCGAGGGCAGGAAGAGCACAATGCTCATGCGGCCACCGAGCTGGAGGGCGATGGCGATAGCGCTGGAGAGCGCGCGGATCTTGGGGTGGAACCGCATCTCCAGATAGTGATAGACCGACATCAGGTTGAGCCGGCGGATGAGCGGTACGACCCAGATCGCGGTGAAGATCATGCCGAAGAGCCCCACGACATTGGCTGCGAGATAAAGCCAGTTGGTGGCGAACGATTTCGCCGGGATGGCGATGTAGCTGATGGCGCTCGTGCCGGTGGCATACAGACTGATGCCGGCCGCCCACCAGGGAATGTTGCGCCCGGCGAGGAAGAAGTCGGCGTTGCTCTGCCGCTTGTCCTTGAAGTAGAAATACAGACCGGTGGCCGCGCTGGCCACCAGATAGACGACGATGATGACCCAGTCGATCCAGGTCAGCAGGCGTTTGGTCAGGGTGATGGAAACCTTGGTGTAGTGCGGGGCGCCTTCAGCGTCGCGGGTGCTGACGACAAACCCGCTTTTGGCCGCACGCACTTCGTCAACCGATCCGTTCAGGGAGACCTGTCCGGTGGTCGCCCAGGTGTCGGTGATGCTGTGGTAAGCAAAGACGGTGAGCATGCTCTGGCCGTCGTCCTGGGAGAGGGAGGCGGTCAGGATGTGGGCCTGGCCACCGGGGTTGAGCACGGGCACGATGGGGGCGAGGGGCGGCGTGCGGCGCTGCCAGCCATCCACCGCGGTATGCCGGAGCCAGACCGTCGCACCGTCGGCCTCCTTGGCCAGCACCCAGAGGGCGTCGTCGTGGTTCAGGGTGACGGGCTGGCTGAGCTCAAGATCGGCCACCGGGCCCGTGAGCGCCGGCAATTCGGGGGCGGGCGGGACCAGCGTCTGCTGGGTGAATTCGCTTTCTGTCAGCGAATCGGCCTTGAGCGAGGTCAGGTTTTCCCGCGCTGCGTGGGCGCACACTGCAAAAGCAAAGACGGAAAACAAAAGGGCACCTAAGCGCCGTAGGGTTTTGGGCATGGGGCAGCGAATTCAGTTTAGGGGTGAAAGGTATTCAAGGAATATTTCACGAATATTCATTCAATACAGCGGGGCAAATCAGTTAATAGGACTATGCGAAGCCTGAAAACGGCCCGGCTGAGTGCACGTAAAATCCGGCGCGCCCACGCCTGAATTGCTTGGAAGCGTTGCATGCTTTTGGCGCGAAAAAGCCGCCCTTCAAACCAGATGAAGGGCGGCGTGAAATTTCGGCTGATCGGCCGCAAAGGCCTTAATCAAGGCTGGGCCCGTTTCGCGCGGGCCGAGGCGCCCTGCGGAAGCTTGCTCAGTTGTTCGCCGCGATCTTCAGAATCTTTTCGCCGGTGAGACGCGTTTCCTTCGGGAGGGAGTGCGGGACCTTGCCGCCGTGGATTTCGGCGCACTGCTTGAACTTCTCCTGGGTGGCCTTCACGAACTCCTCAACGGGCCGGGTCTCGCCGAACTGGGCCATGATCTCGGGCAGCCAACGATGGCCGAACCGCACATGGTTTTGCTCATCGTTGCGGTCGAAGGCGAGGAGGGTGTCGGCTTCGAAGTCGCTCAACTCGCGCACGCGGTCCATCACATGGGCCTTGGTCGGGAAGCTGCCGGCCTCGAATTCCATCGTCATCATCGCATAACGCTCATGGGGCGGCATCTGGATGAGGATGTTGTAGAGATCGAGCGAGTGCTCGACCGTCATCAGGTCCACCCCGAGCTTGGGCAGCTGGCGGAAACCGAACTGGCTGTGCCGCGATTCGTCCCAGAGGTGACGGGTGAGGTCGTGGTGGAGATCGAAGGGGGCGTTGGGGGTTTCGATGAAAACCGTCGCGAGGTAGTCAATCGCGTCCATTTCCATCATCAGCCATATGTAAACCATCAGGCGGATGACGCGGGCGTCGGTCTTCGGGTCGGTCAGCCATGGGCGGACGATGGGATCCTCGGTGGGATCATAGCCGAAGACTCCGGAGCAGATGGGATACTTGCCGCGGTTGCAGGTGGCGGGATGCGCGTAGGGCGTCTTTTCCTGCTGCCAGACGTAGCCGGCGGCGAGGGGCAGGCGGGTTTCCTGGCCGAGCCAGCCGCCGAGGTCGTCGAGCGCCTGCGTGAGGTGCAGTTTCCACTCGCGGGCGTCCACGCCCTTCAAGTAAGGCGCGATTTCGCGGAGGTGGCGCTCCTCGTCGGCGATGAATTCCTCAACGAGTTTCTTCGAGGGCCAGTCGGCGAGGTGATCGGTGACTTTGAGATAGTGCTTGTAGGCCGCAAGTAGCGCGGGCTTCAACACCTCGTAGAAACCGGCGGTAAGGACGAGCGGGTCGGACTTCGCGTGACCCACGGCCTCGACGAAGATGCGGCGCACGGAGTCGCGCACGGCGTCGCCGGTGCCAAAACCCGACAGCTCGCGGCCGCGTTCGCGGATGAACCGGGCGTGGCCGGCGGATTCCCAGGCGTGCTGGCAGACGAGGTACTTCAGCTCGGGCTCACCGACACGATAGACAAGGGTGGTGACGGTACGGAGGAATTCGCGCTCAACCTCGAAGAGCAGGCGGAGGAGGCGGGTCATTTCATTGACCGCGGCCATGCGGCCGGAGGAGGTCGTGGTCGGGGCGGGGGTGGTCGTGGTAGCCATGAGGGGGGATTTTGAGGTAGGGGCCGATCTCCGAGCGGCCCGTCCGAAGATTGGCCCTACCTTGGGATTAGGATTAGAGAACGATTGTTCAGCAGATGAGACCGCGTTTGCCGTTGGGGCCGTGGGCGGGCGGGTTGACGCCGATCCAACGCTCGTCGATGGGCTCGGAGGCGCGCTGATAACGGCTGTCGCTGGAGATGCGCAGACGGTTGGTCGTCTGGTTGTCGAGGGAGGCGTGCACGGTGAACATGCCGAAGGTGAGCAGGTCGCCGGCCTGGAACTCGGTGGTGAGCCAGCGGCCGCCGAACTTGTTGACCACGGCGGGCGGGTTGCGGGAGAGCGTGCCGGTAAAGGTCCACTTGCCCTCTTTGACCTTCTCGACGTCCTGCGGCTTGTTTTCGCAGAATCCGTCCACGTCGCGATAGACATAGTTTTCGAGGAGATCCATGCGCTTGTGCGAACCTTCGAGGATCATGAGGCCGCCGAGTTCGTAGGAGATGTCGCCGTAGGGCATCCAGCAGGTCATGTGCTTGTGCGTGCCGCGGCCCATGTAGGGCAGGTCGCAGTGCGGGTTGGTGCCCTTGCCGGGGCCGATGGCGCGCAGCCACGTATAATCGTAGTGGCGGATTTCCTCGCCGTAGAACTGGCGGTAGAAATTGGTGAGCCGGCCGGAGTTGGAGTAAAGGAGCTGCTGCACGGGCGCGCAGCCGTTGGCGATCTCGGGCTTGAAGATGTAGCCGGCATCGGGTTTGGCGACGCCTTCGATAGTCGGGTAGGCGGGATCGAGCACGCCGGCCTCGGCGAGGCGGTCGGTGAGCGCCTCGCGGGCCTTAAGCACGAGCTCACGGTCGAGGTAGCCCTTGATGTGGATGTAGCCCTCCTCGGCGAAGCGGCGGCGCAGCTCCTCCATGTCGTCGGACGCGTCGGCCGAATCGCGCAGCTGGCCGAATTTGGCGTCGGTCATGTCGAGGGCGTGACCGTAGGAAATGATCTGGGGTGTCGTGGCGGTGCTCATGGGCGGCGAAGCGTTAAGGGAAAGGGCTGGGTGGGGATCGGGGCGAGGGCTTTAAGTGCGATAACATACACGGCGTGGCCAAAAGACAAAATGGTTGAAATGAGATTTGGCATGTAGATTTTGGGAATCCTGTGAACACCGCCTTTCCCCCGTCGCCGTTTCAGAGCCAGGCTTGGCTGGAAAGTCCGCTGCGGACCGGTCTGGGTGAGCTGCAACTGGCTGGGGCTTTGCAGGATGTGCCCGGGCTCGACCCCAGGGCGATGCGTGTTTTGGGAAGCTACTCGCTGATCTACATGCTAGAGGTGGAGGGCTATTATTGCGACGGCCAGGGTCTGAAGGCCGACCTGCGGACCGGCGATCTCGTGGTGATTTTTCCCGAGCTAGCGCACGCCTACGGTCCGAAGCAGGACCGGCCGTGGAACCAGCTCTACTTCGTTTTCAACGGCCCGCAGTTCGATTTCATGAGGGAGCGCGGGCTGCTGGACCCGCGCCGGCCGGTCTGGCATCTGGAGCCGGTGGATTACTGGAGCCGGCGGTTGGAGGAAGTGGTGGCCGGCGAGGGCCGGGACACCGCGGCCGGCGCGCTGCGGGCGATGGGGCGGTTCCTTCACCTCATCAACGACATGGCGGCGGCCGATGCCGAGGCGCGGCTGAGTCCGGAGCGCGACGCGTGGCTGGAGGAGAGCCAGCGGTTGCTCGGCAATCCGGGCGCGCGCGGCTGGCTGTCTCCGCAGCAGGTCGCGCGGCAGGTGGGGCTCAATTACGACAACTTCCGCAAACAGTTCACGCTGCGGCTGGGCGTGTCACCGGGCCAGCTCCAGAAACGCAAGCGTATCGACCGCGCCTGCGCCGCGATTTATCAAGGTAGCCACGGCTTCAAGGAACTCGCCGAGGAACTGGAGTTCTGCGACGTGTTTCATTTCTCGAAGGCCTTCAAACAGGTGATGGGACTGACCCCGTCGGAATTCCGCCGCAAGGCGCACGGTGGGTAGAGGGCTGCGCAACCCGCGCTCCATTTTGGCCTCGGAGGGTTGGATGTGATCAAGGAGTCCTGAGCGAAATCGGTTCGCATCCCGGCGAATGCTGATTTGATTGGCGGCACCCGCACCCCATGCGTCCGATGATCCTCATTCTCGCGGCCCTCCTGCTTTTCGCACTCGCCTCGCTGGTGTCTGTTTACTCCTACGGCCACTTCGCTCGGCAGGCCCGGGGCGAGCCGGCCTATGCCCTGCCCTTGGCGGAGGACGCCACGGCGCTTGATCGGGAGATCTCGCTGCTCATGAGCCATGCGACCGCTCCGAACGGACTCGTCCTGCTGGCCAACAACCTCGACGCCTTCGCCGTGCGCGCGCAGGCGGCCCGCAGCGCCGGCCGCAGCCTCGACCTGATGTATTACATCTGGAACACGGATCTGACCGGCCGTCTGCTGGCGCGCGAGATCCTGGCCGCCGCCGACCGCGGCGTGCGGGTGCGCGTGCTGTTGGACGACATCAGCACGCGCGGGCGCGATGCGGTTTACCTGGCCTTCGACCGCCACCCCAACATCACGATCCGCCTGTTCAACCCCAGCCGCAGCCGCACCAGCGCACTGCGACGCGGGGCCGAGATGGCGCTGCGCGCGTTCAGCATGAACCGCCGGATGCATCACAAAGCCTGGATCGCCGACGGCCGACTGGCCGTGGTGGGCGGCCGCAATGTCGGCGACGAATATTTCGACGCGGCGGAAGCCTCCAATTTCCGCGACCTCGACCTCCTCGTCTTTGGCGAAGCCGTGCGGCAGACGGAGACAGTTTTTGATGACTACTGGAACAGCGCGGTGGCCCTGCCCATCCATGCGCTGACCGACAAAAAAGAGGCGACGGTGGCGCAGTTGCGGACGCGCCTCGAAGAGCAGGCCGCCAGCGAAGCGGCGCGCCCCTACCTCAAGAGCGTGGCCGACCGGATGGGCCGGGTAAAGGCGGTCGCCTCCCTCGATGTGATCCACTGGGTCGAGCAGGTGAAGATCATCTCCGATCCGCCGGAGAAGGCGCTCGGGGCCGGGCAGGAAGACTGGGTGATGGTGCATCTGGCCCCCGTCATCGCTTCTGCCCGCGAGTCCCTGGAACTCACGTCCCCTTATTTCGTCCCCGGTCCAGGCGGCACGGAGTGGCTGACCGGCATGGCGGCCGCCGGGGTGGATGTGGCGGTGCTGACCAATTCGCTCGCGGCCACCGATGTGGCGGCGGTGCATGGCGGCTATGCGCGCTACCGGGCGCCCCTGCTGGCCGGCGGCGTGCGCCTCTTCGAGCTGCAACCCTACGCGAAGGCCTCGGAAATGTCGCTCTTCGGCTCCAGCGCCGCCAGCCTGCACACCAAGGCCTTCGCCGTGGATGGCCGCATCGGCTTCATCGGCTCCCTCAATTTCGATCCCCGCTCCGTCTCCCTCAACACCGAGATGGGCATCCTCTTCGAGGCCCCGGCCCTCGTTGCGCAGATGAACGCGCTCTTCCGCGAGGAAACCGCCCCCACCATGAGCTACCGCCTCTCCCTCTCGCCCGAAAACCGGCTGCGCTGGGACGGCGAGCGGGACGGTCAACGCACCACCCACACCCGCGACCCCGGCGCCAGCCCCGGCCGCCGCCTTCTCGCCTGGATCGTCGGCCTCCTGCCCATTGAGTCGCAGCTGTGAACGCGGCCGAAATCTGCGGGCCTTCGTTGCGGCTGCCCGGCGGCCTTCAATCCGCAGGGTAAGCCAGCTCCAACTCCACCGCGGCCTTGGCGAGGGCGCGGTCGCGCGTCCAAATCGTGAGCCGGTCAATCTGTGCGGCGGCGAGCAACTGAACATCCGCCCACGACAGGCCCCTCCCGGCCAGATCGTGCGCTTCCAGCAGGTGCAGACCCTCGCCGAGGTCGATCTCATCGGCGCGCGGCAGCTTCAGCAAATGCCGGAGGATTTCGTCCCGGTGTTTCAACCGCCCGGCGGCGAGTTCGCCAATCACCACCGCATGCGTCCAAGTCTGCCCGGCTCGCAGAATTTCCTGCAACCGGGGGTTGGCCTGATGAAAGTGATCAATCCAGACCGACGAATCGACCAGCACCCTCATGAAACGGCGGCCGGTTTGCGCCGGGCCGCGGCCGCGGCCTTGCGGTCCTTGCCGCCCAGTGCGGCCAGCCGTGCGGCCGCCTCGCGCTGGATGAGCGCCCGCAGCCCTTCGTGCAGCAGGGCGGTTTTTTCCTTCACCCCCGCATAATCACTGGCCTCGGCCAGCAGGGCGGCGTCCAGATTGAGCGTCGTTCTCATGCAGACGAATCTGCACAGTTTGTATGTATCGTCAAGCCCCCGCAAGTCCCGGTTTGGGTCGGGACTCCAGCTTGCATTGTGCCTAAGCCATGCTTGGTTGTCATTGACACCGCTTATGCAACAGGAACACAAATCGCCCGTGAAACGGATGCCCCCCGTAAAGCCGGCTCAATCGGAAGAGCCTCTCGAAGAGTCCTATCGGCAGCTTTTCCGCGAACAGGTTTCCCCGCTGTGGGTGGATGAAGATTCCGACTATTCCCTCGAGCAGCCCGCCCCGGTGAAGTTCGTGCCGAGCGTGACGACCTACGGGATTTCGGAAGCGCCGATCGTTCGGTAAGCCGGAGCCTATGCCGAATTGGAACGACGTTCTTTTAGAAATTCAAAGACGTCTCCAGAACGGCGAAGGCGCAGCCCTTGATGTCGTGCGGCGCGAGTATCTTCAGAAACTCCATACGCATACGGGGCGCAACGTCATTGCCTACTACTCCGGCTTCCTGTCGAAGTTCGGCATCGCCCAGCTCGAGATCAACGACGAGGACAAGAACGGCATCATGATGGCCGTTCACCATCTTGACCGCCGCAAGGGCCTTGACCTCATCCTGCATACGCCCGGCGGCAGCATCGCCTCCACGCAATCCATCGTTCATTATCTCCAGCAGATGTTCGACGGGAACATCCGCGCTATTGTCCCGCAAATCGCCATGTCCGCTGGCACGATGATCGCCTGCTCTTGCCGCGAGATATGGATGGCGAAGCACTCGAACCTCGGTCCCATCGATCCGCATCTCCATGCCATTCCAGCCTACGGTGTCATCCGTGAGTTTCGGCGCGCGTGCCGCGAGGTCAAAAAAGACCCCGCTAAAATCCCCATCTGGCAGCAGATCATCGGCCAATACCGGCCTACTTTCCTTGGCCGCTGCGAGAACGCCATCAAGTGGTCGAATCAATTTGTTGAAGACCAGCTCACGGCCATCATGTTTGCCGGTCAGCCCCAAGCCCGAAAGAAGGCCCGGGCGGTGGTGCGCAAGCTCACCGACTACTCCGGCAACAAGACCCACGAGCGGCACATCCATCTCGACGAATGCCAGGCCATCGGGCTGGCCGTGAAGGAAATTGAGAGCGACCCGGAATTACAGGACTTGGTGCTCACGGTGCATCATTGCTACATGCATATCTTCATGAACACTCCTGCCTTCAAGGCCATCGAGAATCACCTCGGCGTCGCTTTGATCAAACAGCAATTGCCCCAACCTGCCCAGCCACCGCGTCGACCTGGCGGGCAAGCGATGGATTGATTTTGGACTGCTTGGGGCTTGGGTCAGCGGAGGGGCAGCTCGTCTTCGGTGTGGAGGCCGAGGTCGGGGGCGGGCTTCGCGGGTTTGGCGGCGGGGGATGGGGAGGAGCCTTTCGCTTGGGTGGTCGCATCCTCCTTCGCCAAGGCTTCGGAGGATGCAAACGCACCGGGCCAGCCGCCGTGTTTTTCGATCACTTGGTCAATCTCGGCCATCAGGCGGATAGTTTCGGAGAGGGCGACGACGATTTTGTGGTAGTGGGCGAGGTCGTCCTTCGTGAGCGTGCGGCCTTTGCGGTCTTTCAACCATTTCTCGCAGACCTGATAGCCGCCGATGTGGAAGTTCCACACGGCCTCGTGCACGCCGTGGAAGCCGGCGGTTTGCGCTTTGTCCACCCACACGGTGTTTTTTGACCACGAGACTTTTTCGACCTCGGGATTCCGGCCACCGATGAATTCAGTGAGGGGTTTGGCGAGCTTGGGTGATTCCAGCAGGTGCAGGGCGGTGAGTTCGCCGCCGAGCCGGGCCAGCGCGCGGAACAGATCCAAGCTCCCGGTCAACGGCAGGCGCGGGAAATCGATCTTCAGAAACTCTGCGTAGCGGCTCCGGTAGCCGGGACTGTGAAATACCGCGTAGGCGTAGTGGAAGATGTCTTCGGGCGTCAGGCCGGCTGGCAGGCCAAACTCACCAGCCTGCCGAAGGTCCAACTTCTTCGCTAAGGCGATCAAGAATGGGGCGCCAAGATTTGGGCGCAACCCGGTGCCACCAAACAAATGAGCGTTATCGTCGTCTTTTGCGATGAGGTATAGCGGAGCCTGCGAGTCCGTTGTCTTGCTGGAGAGCAGGCCATGCTCTGTCATCAGCCGCGTGGCCAAGAAGTGGGAGTAGTTTACCGCCAACTCTTCGCGGCGGTTAAAGCAAAGCGCCAAATTCTTTCCGGCAATCATGTGCTTCATCACGCTGCTGCACGGCGATGCATAGAATCCGCGAGAATTGCCCGTGTAGTAAGTGAAGCGAAAATCGAACGGCCGGTATAGAATACACTGAACGAGCCTCTTCGATGGCCCCGACTTCCGGATGTCGCTCTGAGCTGTTGTGACACGCCAATCGCGCGCGTCCTTGCCAAGTTCAAACTCTGATCTCGCCCGCTCTTCGGTTAGCGAGGCGAAACGCTGCACGACCTCCCAGACCTCATCCGCAGAATCATGGATTGTAAGAGCGTCTCGTGCCGTCACAAATCCCACGGTGTTGAGGGGAAAAATATCAGGGATGCGCCAACCTTCGTCATACTCAGCACGACTTTCTATGCCGTGCGGCTTGAAGAAGTAATATGGCGAGTCTGGTGTTAGTGCGACGAAATGAGTTTGAGAAGCAGTGTGGGTAGCGAGCCATCGATACTTGCTCTCACGAGTTCCCCAAAGTTCAGCATGTTCGACCGAAGACTCGGGTTTTCCGCAAATAGCTAGACAGACACTGACGCCTTGCCGGATATCGAAGACGTTCTTGTCTTCGGAGCCATCGGGCGATTGCTCCTTCTTGTTCGCATTGCCGTGGAGGTCGAGGACGCGCAGTTGCGGGAATGTTTCCATGAGACTCTGCCGCATCCCGCGAAACGTCGGGTTGTCGAGATAGCCGTGGTTCGTGATGTAGCCGAAGACGCCGACCTTTGTGCTGTCTATGAGTGTCTGCGCCTTGCGGATGAACTTCACGTAGTCGTCTTGCAGCCACAGCTTGCGCTCGTTCAGCGCTCCGCCGTCCACGAACTTGTAGGCATCCACAATGCGTTGCGCATATTCGGTCATGTTCGACGATACGCCCGCATATGGCGGGTTGCCGACGACAACGGTGAACCGCTTATACCATTTGATTTCGTTCACCTCTTCGGCTTCGCGGGCGAGGGCGTCGAAGCCGATTTGGGGGAGCTGACTGACTTTCGGTTCTAGGGCGTTGGTGAGGTAGATGCGTGCTCGTTCTTCATCGGCGAAGCGGTAGCCTGTTTCGGCGAGCTTGAGGCCAACCTTCATGTGCGCGATGGCGTAGGGAGCCATCATCAGCTCGAAGGCGTGGAGGCGCGGCAAGAGGTGCTTGGGCACGTAGTCGTTCCACGCGGCCTGCTGCTTCGCTTCGTTCAATCCCTGTTTCTGCCACTTCGCCACGAGCGTGCGGTGGATCACGTCAATGACCTCCACGAGGAAGGTCGCGGTGCCGGTGGCGGGATCGAGAATCTGGACGAAGGGCTCGTCGAGCGAGATGGTGCGCGTCTCGCCGGGCTCGTCAGTGAGCGGCGGGAGCTTCAGGTCGGGGTGCTTTTTCAGCATCTCGCCCCAAGTCGTGGTGTCGGCGAGACCGTCGGCGAGGCCGAACTCGGTTTGGAGGAGTTCGTGAACGCTGCGGACGATGTAGGAGACAACGGATTTTGGGGTGTAGAAGACGCCGCGCTGGACCTTGAGCTGCTTGTTGTAGGCAGTGAGAAAGTCCTCGTAGAAGTGAATCACCGGGTCCTCATTTCGTCCTTCGTTACCAAATTCAATGAGGATGGCCTCCATGTGCGTGTCCGGGCTCGTGAGGAGGTCGGTCACGTCGCTGACTCCGAGTTCGTCGAAATCTATCTTCCCTTTGCGGCTCTTGATGCCGAGGAAGACGCCGAGCATCTCCTTCAGGAAGGGGCTGGTGAAATAGTGCGCGAGGTCTTCCTTCGCGAAGGCCGTGCCCGCGCCGGGATGCGTGCGGCGGCAGGCGAGCGAGAACAGGCCGTAGGTGATGGTCTGCGCGAACATGTCGGCGAACGCGGCATCGTCGAGGTCGTGGATGAGGCCGATACGGAAGGCGCGCTGGAGGGTGCGAATCTCGCCAGTGCCGGCCTCCATCTCCAGAATCTTCGCCACGCGGGCGCGGATGCGGCGGGCGAGCACGGCGAGCGCGCCAGCCAGCTCGGTGGAGGTGCGGATGACGTGGCCGTGGCGGAGGCGGAAAGCTTCGGACCACTGCTTGCGCCAGAGCGCGGGATTGACGGCGAAATCATCCGACCAGCGGAGTTTTTCGGCGAGAGTGCGGACGACGTAGTCGAGCTTGAGCGGGGTGTCGTCGTCGTCCCAGCCGAGCACGCGCAGTTCGGAAAGGTTGAGATCGTCGCGCTCCACGAAGTGGGCGAAGGTGAGCGCGCGGTCGGAATCCTCGCCGTAGGCGGAAATGAAGAGCAGATCCTCGGTCTGCCACGCCTGCCGCTCGGCTTTGTTCGCCGAGGCGCGCTTGCGAAGCGCGAGCGCGCGGAGGATGCGACGCATGGCGACGACGGGCAGGCGCTTCTTCTCGAAGTTGATGAAGAAGATGCCCCACGGCTGCCCGCTGGCGAGGGGGCGGAGTTGCTTGATGGCCTTGATGCGGACGGCGGCCTTGTCGTCGAGACCCAGCTCGGCGGGCTCGTAGTCGAAGGTGATGTCGTCGGTGTCGTCGGACTCGATGGGCCAGTCGAGCACGTCGCGCAGATAGGCGACGAGCTGGGGCAGGGTTTTGATGCCGCGGAGGCGGTCGAGATTGGCGGGCGACATAATCAGTTCAGCTCCATCCAGCACTTGAGCACGGGCTTCACGCCGACCGGGGCCTGCACTTTTTTCAGGTAGGTCTGCGTGATGTGCTTCTCGATTCTCAGGCGGATGTCGCGGAGGGTGGGCGCGGCGAGCACGCACCGCCGTGACGTGGGCGGCTCACAGCGGATGAAGCCGTGGATCTCCTCGGGCTGGTCGAGGATGCGGCCGTCGGCGACAAGCCAGAGATACCACGCGGAGCGACCGGAGACCTCGTCCCACTGCTGGGTGTCGCGGTTTTCACCGGGCAGCGCGTAACAGAAAAACACGGCCTGTGTGCCGGGCTGCGGGTGGGCCTTGCCGCTGAAGACACGGCCGGGCAGCGCCGTGAGCCGACCGGCCAGCTCCGGGTCGGCCGCGAGCAACCGCTCCAGCTCCAACTGCATCTGCTCGGTCTGCGTGGTCGAACCCTCGAAGGTGCTGAGGAAATCCTTCAGGGCGTCGAATTCATCCTCGGGGCGGAGCAGCTTGCTGCCTTCGATGCCAAAGACCTTGGAGATGCGGAGCGTCTTCAGCGCGACCTTGCCGAAGAGCCGGAGCAGATCGTCGAGTTCGTCGGGAGGCAGGAAGTTCCAATACACCACCCGGCCGCGGCGGGACTTTTCGTTGGGGTGATCCTTGACGAGCCTGGCCTCGATCTCGGGATTCAGGCGGCGATCCACGCGGCCGATGCGCTGCATGAGGCGCACGGGATTCCAATGCAGGTCGTAATTGATGAGCCGGGTGGCGTCCTGGAGGTTCAGGCCCTCGGCGAGCACATCGGTGGCGATGAGGACGCGGGTTTCTTTGAGACCCTTGGCCGCGAGCTCGGCCGAGGTGATGCCGTTGTAGTAGGGCGAAAACTGCTGGAGCACCTCGGCACGGTCGCGCTTGGAGCCGCTGTCCACCTCGTCGATCGCGTCGAGACCCGCCTTGGCCAACTCGCGCTTCAGGTAACGCGCGGTGGACATGAACTCGGAGAAAATGAGGACCTTGCGGCCCTTCAGCTCCGGGTCGTTTTTGAGCAGCTTGATCAGGGCGTGGAGCTTGTCGTCCTGCGCCGGGGTGAACTGCTTCAGCTCCTCCAGAAACTGGACGAGCGTGTCGAGGTCGCCGTAGGTGTCGGCGAAGATTTCATCCAGCTTGTAGTTGTCGCGGATGAGCGGGGTGAAGTGATCGGCAAATTCGTCGGCCAGCTCGTCGTCGTTTTCCTCGGCTTCGTCATCGGCGCTGAGTTCCTGCCGGCGGTCGCGGATGTGCTGGAGCAGTTCGGCGTGGCGCGTCTGCCATTTCTCGAAGCGGGTCTGTTCACCCGGGGTCTCCGTGTTGACCTTTACAAAGGCCAGCAACTTCAGGAGCAGATTCTGGCAGGACTGCTCGAAAGCGGTGATAGAGCTCTCAAACCGCTTCAGGAACTGCACCCGGATGAGGCGGACGAGACCACGCTGCCGCCCGGCCTCGAAGCCCTCGATGGTGGAAGGGTCGCCCTTGAAGTAGGCCAGCGGGTAATAGGGAGCCAGGGCGAAGAGCGGCTTCTCCTTGGCGAAGGCGACCTCCACGCGACCAAGGAGGTGGCCGTAGGTTTTCTTCACCGAATACCCGGCGACCCGCGGCGGCTCCTTGTGCGGGAACTGGGCCTCCCTGGCGCCCTGCTGCAACTGGCTCTGTTTGACGAAGGCACGGCTGCGCTGGACGACCAGTTCGCGGAAGAGGCGGTCGTTGAAGAGAACCTGCTCGGCCTCGACCTGGTTGGCGTCGAAGAGTTCGCCCAGGCCCGCCCCGCTGACGATGGTAGCGAGTTCCTTCTCCAGCGCCCGGAAGTGACCCGGCAGCGAGTGGATGCCGAGGGGCGCCCCGGCGAAAGCCGCCGGACGATCCACCCGGGAAAACAGCTCGATGAGGTGCTGAAAGTCGGTGAGATGGTTATTGACCGGCGTGGCGGTGAGCAGGAAGACCTGCTTGCCCTCGCACAGGTCGTAGAGGTTCCAGTAGCGCGAACCACCCGACTCAGGGCGGAGTCCGCGATTCCGGAAATGATGGGCCTCGTCCACGATGATGACATCCGCCTGATTACCGAGCTGGTGGAATTCGTCCGGGAAATCGCGGCCGTCGGCGCTGACCCCGCGCATCAGGTCGGTGTGATTGAAGACCTTGAAGGAGAGGAAGCCGTTGAGCAGGTGCGGGAGGTAGCGACGAATATTACGCTCCCAAACGGCTTCGCGGCCTGACTTCGGCACGAGCAGCACCACGCGCTTCTTCTCGAACATCACGAGGCGCTCGATGAGCATCAGTCCGACAAAGGTCTTGCCCAAGCCGACACCGTCGCAGAGCAGCGCGCCGCCATGCTGGCGGGCGATGTGAATCAGCGAGCGGTAGCCGTCGCGCTGATATTGGTCGAGGATCGGATGCAGCTCGGAATGCTTCTGTTCCCACTCATTGGCTGTAAGCTCATGGCGCGTGAAAAGCTGATGGAGCGCCTTGGCGTATACCTCGAATGGCGTGTAGGCCCGGACATGCCGCTCCAGAGTGCGCAGGATGTCAGGTGTGACGTCCTCGGCCTCCGCCCAGTAGCGCTCATACCATTCCTGCAGCAAGCCGACCTCCGGGCCGCGAATCTGGACGTTCAGCTCGATGTTATCGACGAGCCCGGGAAACGTAAAATTGGATGACCCAACGAGGGCGAAGGAGCCAACGACCTTGGCCCTGCCGTGGGTGAGGTAGGCTTTGGCGTGAAACTTGTCCTTTCGATAGACCTTGCAGGTGATCCGCTTGGCACGGATGGCATCAACGATGGCCGGCACCCCCGCGAGGAAGTCGTTCTTCCCTTTCTCCGATTCGAGGCTGTCGTCGAGTTGCCCGACGATCTTGCCGAGTCCTGCAATGAAGGCCTGCTTCGTGCGCAGGGACACCTCGTCGCCCATGAGGATGCGGATTTGATCAACCGCCTGCCACTTGCCGTCGAGCGCCAATAAAGCGCCGATTTCGAAGTAGCCTGTGGCAATATCGATGGCACTTGAAAGCGAACACCACTCGGACAGGTAGGACCGGACCTTCCAGTCGGCGTCACTGTTATCGACGATGAAGAGTTGGCTGCCGTCGGAAGACACGAGGCGCGAACTTTCGCACCACCGATAGAGGGGTGTAAAGCCTTCACCACCGGTAGGGGAGTGTTTGGTCTTTTGGGGCGCGGCTAAGCTCCGGCGTGGTAAATGACTTCGTTAGCCGCCTGTTGGCACGGATACGGGAACTCCGGGAGGCGCATGGCCTCAGCCAGGAAGCGTTCGCCGAGCGCGCGGGCTTGAAATACAAGCATTACCAGGCGGTCGAAGCCGGACGTAAGCCCAAGCTCCAGCTTCCCACTGTCGTCAAGATCGCCAAGGCCTTCGGCCTGGAACCTTGGGAACTGCTCAATTTCGAGATCACTCCGGCGCTGGCCGAGGATCCGGACAAACGCGGGTATCACTCCCTGCCGGGCAAGGCCGCGCGCAAGTCGCCCCGCCGCCGGACCGGGACGAAAGGAGCCTGAATCAGGAGCCGGCCGGCTCGTAAACCGCTGGCCGGTCGT
The DNA here is from genome assembly GCA_964429385.1 of uncultured Opitutaceae bacterium. Classification (GTDB taxonomy): domain Bacteria; phylum Verrucomicrobiota; class Verrucomicrobiia; order Opitutales; family Opitutaceae; genus UBA2377. The sequence continues at coordinate 84,325 of CAYSBR010000001.1, read as the reverse complement.
TTTACAGGATTTGCCCGGCCGGCCGGATAAAGTGTCACGCGGTGCGTGACACTTGGCGGTGGGGTCGCGGCGCTGGTTTGGGGGCCGGCGGTTGGTTTGCAACGGGGAAATTTGGTCAATAATCACTCTGTTCCGTGAGGGAGCTTGCACCAATGTAAACGGGGCGCATCGCATCGGGTTGCTTACCTTTAATGAACACCGAAATCACCCCGCCCCTCGCCGCACTCAATGTGCGCTCCATCCATTTCCCCGCCAAGTTCCAGCCGGTCGAGCTGACCGCGGCCCAGGAGCTCGCCCGCCTGACCGGGGCCCGTGTCGCGAAAGCCACGCAGCCCGGCAAGGGTGTCAATGTCGCCCTTGCCCCACGCGATTGGGCCAAGTCTCTGCCCAAGTCCAAGGCCGCCCAACCCGGCTGGATGTGGCTCAAGCTCGAAGACAACGGCACCGGCGAGATCCTCGCCGACACCGGCGCGCTGCTTTACGCGGCCGTGAGATTGCTCGCCCAGGGCCTGACCGACGAACTGCGCGGCAAGCTCGCCGCCGGCCTTTTCATCCAGGCCACCTTCCCCTGGCACCGCCCGCATTGGGACGCCTGCCTCACCCAATACTGGCGCAGCGCCCGCAAGTTCGACCCCGAGCGCTATGTCGCCACGCTGGCCGAGTCCGGCTTCACCCACGTCGAGGTCAACGGCCTGCAGGCCCACATGCCGATGGAGGACACCGTCGCGCACGAATATTACCCGCAGTTCTACACCTATTGCGCCGGCTTCAATCATTTCGTGGACACGCCGCTCACGCGCGGCATCTGGCCGACCCACTACCTTGAGGCCAATCTGACCAATCTCAAAAAACTCGCCGGTCTCGGCCGCCGCTACGGTCTCAAGCCCGGCGTGTGCATGTTCGAGCCGCGCTCGCTGCCCGAGCGCTTCTTCCAGAAATACCCGACTCTTCGCGGCGCGCGGGTGGATCATCCCTTCCGCTCCCGCCTCCCGCGCTACTGCCTCGCGCAGGATCACCCCGTCACCAAGCAGCACTACCGCGCCGCGATCCAGGCGCTCATCAAGGCCGCGCCCGAGCTCAGCTACCTGAGCATCTGGACCAACGACAGCGGCGCCGGCTTCGAGCACACCGGCTCGCTCTACGTCGGCCGCAACGGCGGACCCTACATGATTCGCGAATGGCGCAACCACGACAAGGTCGCGCAGGCCGCTGGCGAAAGCATTGTGCGCTACCTGCGCAATCTCCAGCAGGCTGCCGGTGAACTGAACCCCGACTTCGACGTCATCCAGCGCCTCGAACCCTTCAAACTCGAACACGACCACATCAAGGCCGGCTTCGGCAATCACGTGACCTGGGAGGCGCCCTCTCTCCTCGTGCGCGGCTACACCCTGCCCTACAACCACCCGCGTTATCCCGAGATGGGCGGCGTCGCCGGCAGCCCGCTGCACACGGAGATCGATGCCAGTGAAGCCGCCGTGCTCAAGGATTCCCGCGCCCGTGGCGCCGAGCCCGCCATGCAGTATTCCGTCGGCTCCATCGCCGCCTTCGAGCCCCTCATCGGCATCCCTTATCCGCGGCAGTTGCACAAGAAACTCACCGCCCTGCGCGAACTCGGCTTCCAGCGCATCAGCGCGCTCGGCGGCCTCGGCAACACACCGCAAACCCCCTACTGGCCCCACCCCGCCGTGCTGCGCGCCGTGCAGTTCACGCCCGATGAATCCATCGACAACGTGCTCCACGCCGAAGCCCGCCGCCTGGTGGGCGAGCCCCACGCCGCCGCGCTCGTCGCCTGCTGGGATGCCTTTGACGACGCCATCAGCTGGCAACCGCCGGTCATGCTCTTCAGCGGCTTCGGCTTCACCTGGCAGCGCACTTTCGACCGCCCCTACGTGCCCGACATCGAGGCCATTCCCGCCAAGGAACGCGCCTACTACGAGCGCTTCGGCTGCTTCCAGCACAACAACCCCGGCATCAATGATCTTGGCAAAGACGTGCTCTTCGACCTCGTCACGCGCGAGCACGGCGCCAAGGCCGCCGGCTACTTCGACAAGAACGTCTTCCCCCGGCTCGAAAAGCTCATCGCCCGCCTCGAAAAACTCGCCGCCTCAAGCTCCGAAAACGCCCGGGTCGTGTTCGCCGACCTGCTCGACCGCGCCCGCGCCTACCGCATCTGGTGCGGTTCGCTCCGCATGGTCTGCGCCTGGTGCGCCCACGTTTACGGCTACCTTGAGGCGAAGAGTGCAGCGGAAAAGAAGCAGCACGAAAAGCGCCTGCAGGCCGCCATTGATGAGGAACTCGCCAACACGCGCAACCTGATCGCGCTGCTCGAAAGCGGCCGCACCGAAGTCATGGTGCTCTCCGCCGCCGGCAACAACACCTTCATCTACGGTGAGAACCTGCCCGAACTCCTCCGCGAAAAAATCCGCCTCATGCAGAAATACCGGCACAAAAAGCCGCGCATCGACAAAGACATCCTCTGGCGCCCCACCCCCGACGGCAAGTGGCCGGTCTTTGACTGAGCGATCCGGCGGTCCTTGCTCCGATTTCTGTCAAAGGTGGAACCCGGAGCCGGGCCGACTCGACCGAGGGTTTGCGGATAGGGTCGGGGGGCTATGTCACGACCAGATCAAGCAGTCTCTTTTTCGAGGCTCGCGTGAACGCTGATTTAAATCAGCTCGCTGAGCCGCTGCGCCTCCGGGCGCAGTGGCACGAGGTCGGTGAGCGCGATGGGCTGGTGGCGCTTGATTGATTCGACGCCGGCGATGCCGACGAGGATGGAGGCGGAGCCCTGTTCGTGGCCGGCGAAGCGGCCCCAGGGATCGGTGGCGGGGGCGTCGGGCGCGAAGAAATGGCGGCAGAGGATTTCATCCGCACCGCCGTGCGCGCCGGTGGCGGGCGGCATGGGCACAAGGTAGCTCGGCTGGAAATGAGGGAAGACGCGGATCCATTCGCCCTCGGCCTCGGAGTGCTCCTCGACCTTGAATTCGCCGGGCCGCACGGCGCGGTTCATGTGTGAGCCGATGAATTCGTGGTATTCGATGCGGCCGCGGTCGCCGTTGAAGGTCACGCGCATGCCTTCGCGCGGCGAGTAGCAGACGAGCGAGTAGGTGAGCAGCGCGCCGGTGCGGTAGCGGACGTTGAGCGACATCTGGTCGTGGATATCAATGTCGTCGCGGAAGACATTGCGGTCGCGCAGGTAGCCGGAGTCCGCCTCGCCGGCGCGATAGAGCAGGCGGAAGGCCTCACTCTCATCGAGGTCGAGGCGAAAGGGGTCGCCCTGGGCCTCGGGGTGGCCGGTGTAGCGCGGGTAACGGGTGAGGTGACCATCGCCGCGTTTTTCCGCGTTGGCCCGGCCGTAGAAGACAAGATCGCCGTAGGCGAAGACCTCGGCGGGGATGGCGTCGAGCCACCAGTTGACGAGGTCGAAGTGGTGCGTGCTCTTGTGCACGAGCAGGGTGCCGGAGGCGTCGGCGTGGGCATGCCAGCGGCGGAAGTAGTCGGCGCCGTGGCTGGTATCGAGGAGGTATTCCAGATTGACGGAGTGGACGCGGCCGATGGCGCCGGAGGAGATGAGCTCCTTCACCTTGGTGCGGAAGGGCGCCCAGCGGTAGTTGAAGGCCACGCGCACGCGGCGGCCGGTGGCCTGCTGCGCGGCGAGGATGGCGCGGCACTTTTCCGCGTCGGTGGTCATCGGTTTTTCCGTGATGACATCGCAGCCGGCGTGCAGGGAGCGAATGATGTAATCGTGATGGGTGGAGTCCTGGGAGCAGACGAAGACGGTGGCGGGCCGTGTCTCGCGCAGCATGGCCTCGAAGCGGTCGGCGCCATAGGCCGGCACGGCAGGATGATTCAGCTCGGCCGTGAGCCGCTGGTTGTAATACGCGAGCCGCGCGGGGCTGAGGTCGCAGAGGCCGACGAGTTCGTTGGTTTCCCGCCAGGTGGTGGCGAGCGGTTCGATGAAGCTGATGGCGCGGCCACCGGTGCCGACGAAGGCGAAGCGATGCTTGGACATGGAAGGGGTTCGGGTTGGGGGGAGTCTCGGCGGGGAGAGCGGGAACGGCCAGCCGGGAGCGTTCGGAGCGTCAATGCCTGCGGTGGGCGCGGGGGATTTCAATTCACTTTTCCCGGGAATTCGCGCATCGACGCGCACTGAGCATGAGTGGATTCGCGCAGTTGGTCTCGAAGCTGAACCCGGCGGCACCGCGGGAGCGGGATCGCGTGTGGCGGCCGCGGCCCTGGCTCGATACGCTGCTGGTGCTGGCCGGGGCGCTGCTGGTGGCGCTGGCGTTCAATCTCCTGTTGCGTCCGAATGGGGTCACGCCGGGCGGGTTGCCGGGTTTCTCGTTGCTGATGCTGCGTTGGTTTGGCTGGGAGCCGGCGCTGGTGCAGGCGGCGGCCAATGGGTTGCTGCTGCTGGCGGCATGGCACTGGCTGGGCCGGAAATTTGCGCTGCAAAGTGTCCTGGGCTGCATCGCGTTGCCGCTGTTTGTCGCCCTGACGCGGGAGTGGCCGGCCCTGACGGAGGACCGGCTGCTGGCGGCGATCTGTGGGGCGGCGGGCACGGGCGTCGGCCTGGGGCTGGTGTTTCGCGGCCACGGTTCGGTGGGCGGATTCAGCACGGTGGCGATGATGCTCTACCGGGTGCGCGGGTGGCCGGTGGACCGGGTCCTTTGGGTGTTCGACGGGTGTGTGGTGCTGCTGGCGGCGATGCTTTTCCCCGCGGATGCGGTGCTGGCTTCACTGGTGGGGGTGGTGATCATCGGTCGGACCACGCGGGCGGTGCTGACCGGGTTCGACACCGCGACGTTCGCGCTGATCGTCACCAACGAGCCGGCGCAGGTGAAGGCGATGGTGCTCAAGGATCTCGATCTTGGCCTGACGGTGATCCCCGCGCGCGGCGGCTACACCGGCGTGGAGCGCGATCTGCTGATGGTGGTGATGCATCCCGAGGATGTGCCGCGGCTCAAGGCCCGGGTGTCCTCGATCGACCCGACGGCGTTTCTCGTGCTCGCCAGTTCGAGCGAGGTGCTGGGTCACGGCTTCAAACCGCATTGGTGACCGGGCGCCGTGTGTGGCCCGGCAATATCACGGCTCCTTTAAGGCCACGGCTTCGAGCCGATCCCGGTAAAAACCGACCGTGATTTTTTCCATGGCCTGTTCGCGGGCAAGGCGGGCGTGAAATAGGAGGCCTGTCGCAAGTCCTCGCGACCGAGATTGGCGAGCGCGCGGAAGCTTTTTTGCAGGCGCAAGGCTACCTCGATGTAGGCGGAGCCACTGCGGACGGTGGGCATGAAGGCATCGTTGAGGAGGTCATGGATGGAGAGCGCCGGCACATATATCCGGGGAAACTCCACTTCCTGGGTCTCGACGACCCGGCGGGTCTCCACCCACTGGGCAAAGAGACGCAGTTGTACGCCCATGACGCGGATAGAGGTGCCGGTGTCGTTGGCCGAGGCCGAGAGCGAGCGGTCGGCGATTTCGGAGAGCACGATCAAGGCGAAGCGCGGATCGACACTCAGGTCGCGCGCAGGTGCGATCGTGAAGGCGCTCTGCAGCTTGTCGCGGTCCTCGTCGGACAGTGTGGCTTCGCCGGTAACCGTGGCCAGTTTCCTGGCGGTATCCACAAAGGTGCCCGGACGCACGTGCAGCCAGATATCGATTTCCAAACGCGAGGCGATGGCGGCAAGGGTGGGGGTGTCCACATGGCAGAGATAACCGATTTGTGGAGAGACGATGCCGGTTCCGGTGGGAACGTCTTCATTCTCGCGGTATTCGCGGCCGCCGAGACCGCCAAGGGTTGAAACCGACCGGAACACGCGCAGCGCCGCCGTTTCGGCCCGGTCAATGGTATCGTCGAGTCCGCCGAGGTTGGAAACCAGCGCGACCCAGCGCAGAAAAGACATGAGGACGAAGGCCACGGTGATGACAAACCCGATGAACAGCCCGAAACGCCCGACCGGGCCGTAGCTGAGACCACTGAGGGCGACGAGCGCCACCACGGCGTAGATGAAGGCGCCGACAAAGCTGGCGAGCGCGGTCTGGGCGGTGCCATCGGCCATCACAAGCACGCGGGCCCGTGGCGTGCTGCTGCTGGAAACGCCGGAGAACGCGGCGACCAGGGCGGAGACCGCGAAGGTCGCCACGGTGAGCATCGAGGAGGCGAGGATGGCGAAGAGATTGGTGAGCGTGTCCTTCTCGATGTCGAAGCGCCAGGCGCCGGTGACGACAAACTGCAGGCCGTAGGCGAGACTCACCCAGCCGATGGCGACCAGGCTGAGGATGGTCGGCCGCACCCAAAGTTTGTTTTTCAGCCGACCGAAGAGGTAATCAAACTTGGTCATGGGGTGGTCGCAGGCTGATGTCACGGGACGGCAAAGGCAACCTTGCCGGATGGGCGCTGATTTATGCCGGTTTTTAGGTTAGCCAGAGCGGGGGTGACGTGTAGCGTGCGGGCCGTCACTTCAATCAAACCCCATGTCGCTGATTCTGTTTCTGGCCGTGTCCGGCCTTATTCTTGCCGTTGCGTATCGCTGGTATGGCCGCTTTCTCGCCCGGTTCCTTGAGCTGAACGACGGCCGGCGCACGCCGGCGCATACGCAGCGCGACGGGCTGGACTATGAGCCGGCCCGCATGTCCTGGCTATTGCCGCAGCACTTCTCCGCCATCGCGGCGGCGGGTCCGGTGGTGGGGCCGATCCTGGCGGCGACCTACTTCGGCTGGCTGCCGGCCTGGATCTGGATCATCGTCGGCTCGATCCTGGTGGGCGGTGTGCACGATTTGATGACGCTGGTCGCCTCGGTGCGCCACGGGGCGAAATCCATCGCCGAGGTGGTGCGGCGCTACATGAACCGGCGTTCCTACATGCTGTTCATGGTCTTTATCTGGATCACGCTGATTTATGTGATCATAGCCTTTGCCGACGTGACGGCGGGGACCTTTGTGCAACGGGCTTCGCTCGACGAGGCGGCGGCGCCCGGACCGGCGGTGGCGACTTCCTCCATTCTCTATCTCGGCTTGGCGGTCATCATGGGCCTGTGCCTGCGCTACACGAAGCTGGGTGAGGGGCGGGCGAAACTCATCTTCATGCCGCTGGTGGTGCTGGCGATCCTCGTCGGGCCGTTGATTCCGCTGGATCTCGCGGCTCTCACCGGCGTGGCACGGCCGCAGATGGTGTGGGATTTCATCCTGCTGGGTTACTGTTTCTTTGCCGCGATGACGCCGATGTGGCTGCTCATGCAGCCGCGTGGCGCTCTGGGCGGTTACTTCCTCTATGTCGTGATCGTGGTGGGTGTGCTCGGTGTCATCATCGGCGGCATCACGGGTCAGGTGGACATCGTCGCCCCGGCGATGAGCTCGGCGGATCTCTTCAAATACGAGGGGAGCACCCCGCCGCTGCTGCCGGTGCTGTTCATCACCATCGCCTGTGGCGCGTGTTCCGGCTTCCACTCCATCGTGGCGAGCGGCACGACCTCGAAGCAGCTCGACCGGGAGACGGATGCCAAGCCCGTGGCCTACGGCGGCATGCTGCTGGAAGCGTTTTTTGCCTGCATCAGCCTCGCGACGGTGATGATCCTGGCGAAGCCCACCGGCCGCCCCGACCTCACTTATGCGGACGGCATCGCGGTGTTCATGAATCAGGCGACCTTCGGCCTGATCTCGGTGGATATCGCGCGGCAGTTCGGCCTGTTGTGCTTTGCGACCTTTGTGTTCGACACGCTCGATGCCTGCACGCGTCTTGCGCGCTACGTGCTGATGGAGATCACCGGCTGGACCAGCCGGCTCGGCGCGGTGGCGGCGACGGGTCTGTCGCTCCTGCTGCCCTTCGTCGTGGTGGCCTTGCCTCCGGCGGAGATCGGCGGCCAGCAGGTGCCGATCTGGCGCGTGTTCTGGAATCTTTTCGGCAGCTCCAACCAGCTGCTCGCGGCGCTCGCGCTGCTGGCGGTGACGGTGTGGCTGCGGCATCGCGGCAAGTCGGTGTGGACCACGCTGGGGCCCACGATTCTCATGCTGATCATGACCGTCTGGAGCCTGGGGCTTACCGTGACGATGCACCTCGAACGGCTTCGCGCGGGCAGTGCCGCGCTGGTGCATCACGTCGAAAGCGGGGTCGCGGTGCTGCTGCTGATCATGTCCCTCTGGCTGGTCATCGAGGCGCTGCTACTGGCGCGCGAGAAGCCGCCGACCAAGCCGTTCGACGAGGCCGCGCCCAGCGCGGCCTGATCGGGCTGGGCCGGACGCGAATCACACGAATCAACCCGATTGGCCGCCGCTCCGGCAGGCTTCTCTCAACGGAGTTTTATACAAAGCCAGTGTCACGTAGTGCGTGACACTTTCAGGGGAGGGCGGCGGGGTTGCGGCCGAGGTGGCGGCGATGGACGCGGTAGAACTGCTGGTAGCTGCCGAAGCCGGCCTCAAGGGCGAGGGAAAGAAGTTTGCGGCGATCGGGCGGGGTGGCGGCGTGCAGGCTCATGAAGCGTTCCAGCCGCGCACGGTTGCGGTAATCCACCAGCGCGACGCCGGTCTGTTGATGGAAAAGCTCGCTCAACCGGGTGCGGCTCAGTCCGGCCTGCCGGGCCAGTGCGGCGAGGTCGGTGTTATCCGGCGTCTCATGCAGGAGCCGGGCGGCGCGTTGCACCGCGGGATGGAGATCGGCGCTGGTGGCGGGTTGATCGGCGGTGAGAAAGGCCTCCCAGCTTTCCAGCAGGGCGTCGGCGAGTCCGGTGTTGAGGCGGAGGGCATCGTCGCACCGGGTGAGCAGGGTGGCGAACTGGCGATCGAGCGGGCGCACGTGGGGCAAGGTCAGCTGACGGCAGAAATCGCCGGTGGGGGCGAGGGCGCGCAGCGGGCGCCGGCGCCCGTCGGTGCAGATACGGCGGAGGAGCCGCGGTCGGAAGACAAGGATCCACATGCGGAAGTCCGGCGACATATCGAGGAGGATATGATTCTGCCGGGGGAAGAGCCAGATGAGGGTGCCGGGCTTCAGCTCGTAGCTGCGGTCGTCCACCAGGTAGCGGCCGGTGCCGGCCACGACGAGGCTCAGCTCCAGCTCGGCGTGGTGGTGGCGCGGGTGCAACGAGGTCGGCATCGCGTGCATCCAGACCAAGCCGTCAAGCGGGGTGGGCAGATGGAGCTTCTCCAGCATGGCAGGACAAAATGACAACTCTTCCGGTCAGGGCGAGAAGACAACCGCGGGGAAACCGGGCAGGATGGCGGCGCTTTCAATCGTATTAACGGCAATTGGGTAGGGGCGACCCGCGGTTGCCCTGATCTTCCGGCCCACCCGGAGATCGGGCCCTACCTTTACCGCCAATAACCCGCCAATATCCCTTCACCCCATGAGTGCCGCCACCCAATCCCTGATTTCCGAGCAACAGAAGCAGCAGTTTCGCGACGAAGGCTGGTTTCTCCTGCCGGGCGTCGTGCCCGCGGCGCAGGTGGCCATGATGCGCGAGGTCTGCGCCGATTTCATCCGGGCTTACGATGCGGAGATGGATGCGGCGGGCGAGACGCAGCAAGGCCTGAACATCAAGGGCAACCGCTACTTTATCGGGCTGCGGCACAAGGGGACGCGGCTGGGCGAGTTCATCTACAGCGATCTGATGGCGGAGGTCTGTCGCGCGACGCTGGGCGACACGGCGTATCTGTTTTACGAGCAGTATGTGGTGAAGGGTCCGGAGAAAGGGGCGAAGTTCAGCTGGCATCAGGACTCGGCGTATGTCGGCACGCCGCACCGGCCTTACCTGACCTGCTGGATCACACTCGACGAGGTGAACGAGGAGAACGGCACGGTGTATCTGCTGCCGTATTCGCGGCACGGCACGCGCGAGGTGGTGCCGCACCAGCAGAACCCGGAGACCAACGACCTTGAAGGCTACCTTGGCGACGATCCGGGCGACCCGGTGATCGCGCCGGCGGGGAGCATCGCCTGTTTCTCCAGCACGGTGCTGCACCGCAGCGGGTTTAATCATTCGCCGAACTGGCGCCGGGTCTATCTGGCGCAGTATTCCGCCGAGCCACTGTTGCGCCCCGATGGGAAGCTGGCGGCGTTTGCGGAGCCGTTTCTGGTCAGCGGCGAACGGCGGGATGGGCGGGGGTGAGATGGTTAGGTTTTTGCCTGCGGGTTGCACGGATGGATTTATCCGGTCGCCAACCCGAGGAATCCGTGGTCAAAACACCAGCGGATTGGACGGTAATTAATCGGAGCCGCGAATCGGAAGGGCTTGGTCAACCGGCAAAGCCGGGTGGAAAGACGTTTCGAGTTGTGTTTCTTGCGCGTGACGCTCGATGGCCAAAACAATCAGGCGGTCAATCAGTGCAGCGTAAGACAGGTCGGTTGCCTCCCAGAGCTTGGGATACATGCTGATCTTCGTGAAGCCGGGGATGGTGTTGATCTCGTTGACAAACGCGCGTCCATCTTTGGTGACGAAGAAATCAACACGGGCCATGCCGGAACACTCAAGCACTTGAAACGCTTTTACAGCCAACCGTCGCACGAGTGCGGCGGTTGCTGGCGGCAGGTCAGCCGGGATGCGCAGCAATGCGCCGTTTTCGTCGAGATACTTGGCTTCGTAGGAATAAAACTCATGCTGCGGCACGATCTCGCCTGGCACAGAAGCCTCGGGCGCTTCGTTGCCTAGGACAGCCACTTCGATTTCGCGGCCCCGGATGAATTCCTCGACAAGCAGTTTGCGATCGTAGCGCAGCGCAAGGATCTTGGCAGCGTCCCATGACGCGGCGTCGTGCACTTTGCTCACGCCGACGGAAGAGCCAGCGTTCGCTGGCTTGACGAAGAAGGGCACGCCGAATTCGGCGGCGAGTGATTCAAATGTAGTGGTGGCGGCGATGCCGGTGGAGAGAGCGATGAACCGCGCGATGGAAATCCCGGCATCACGTAGCAGGCGTTTGGCCACGTCTTTGTCCATGCCAATAGCCGAACCTAGGACCCCGGCTCCAACGAAAGGCATATTGGCCAGCTTAAGCAGGCCTTGAATGGTGCCATCTTCGCCATGGGTACCATGCAGCAGAGGGATGGCTACGTCTAGCGGAGGCATTGCCAGCGATAACCCGGATGCGGTCGACAAGGCATTTTTCCTGCCTGGCACAAAAGCCAAAGCAGCTTCGTCCATGCCGTCCGACACGCGGGTGGCAGGCGAATTGGCGGCACGAAGGAGCGCGGTGTCGCATATGCGCCAGCGGCCGCGCTGATCGATGCCGATCAAGGTGACGTCATATTTTGCCGGATCCAGTGCTTCGAAAACATTGCGTGCCGACTGCACCGAGACTTCATGTTCGACGGATTGGCCGCCGAAAATGATGCCGAGACGGATTTTCGCCATGTGTCTGACTTGGCCTGGATACAGGTGCACAGGCGAGTGGAAATTGGCCCATAAATAAAAAGGCCGGTCGTTTCCGACCGGCCTTGGTGATGAGTGACTAGCGTAGTTTACTCGCCGACGCCGTAGGCGGGGAGGGTTTTGTCCACGCGCATCTTGTCGAGGCGGGCGTAAACAGGGAGGCCGTTTTCGTGGGGGAGGCTGGGCTCGCCCTGGATGAGGGGCTGGGCGTAGCGCAGGAACTGGAAGTTCATGCTGACGCCGTCCTCGTTGATCCACTCGCGGGGAAGTTTCTTCACGCCGTTGGCGATGTCGGCCAGCGGGGCGAGGCCGGTCTCGCAGGTGTAGTGATCGGCATCGCCGCGGAGGAGGGTGACCATCTTGTCGGTCTGGCCATCCACGGCGGCCTGCACAGCGGCCTGGCCGGCGAGGTAGGCTTCGTCCACATCGGTCTTGGAGGCGGCGTGGGCGGCGGCGCGCTGGATGAGGCCGGGCTTGGCGACGCGGACCTTCACGCCGGGGAGATTGCCTTCGATGATCTCGGCGAGGGCGTCACCGGCGCCACCGAGCTGGGCATGGCCGAAGGCGTCGGTCTTGCCGTCCGCGGCGACGTAGTTGCCGTCGGCATCCACGAGGCCCTCGGCAACGACGATGGAGCAGAAGCGTTCGCGCTTCAGCACGCGGCGGATGTCCTCAAGGATCTTCGCCTGATCGAAGGAGACCTCGGGCACGAGGATGAGATGCGGGGGATCGTGCGGGTGGTCGCGGCGCTTGGCGAGGGCGGCGCCGGCGGCGATCCAGCCGGCGCTGCGGCCCATGACTTCGATGATGGAGACGAGGTCGCCCTGGCCCATGGCTTCGCTGTCGCAGGCGACTTCGCGCACGGTGGTGGCGAGATACTTGATCACGCTGCCGTAGCCGGGGCAGTGGTCGGTGACGGGCAGGTCGTTATCAATGGTCTTCGGCACGCCGATGACGCGGAGCTCGTAGCCCTGCTGCTGGGCGAGCTTGGAGATCTTGTCGGCGGTGTCCTGCGAGTCGTTGCCGCCGATGTAGAAAAAGTAGCGGATGTTGTGAGCCTTGAAGACTTCGAGGACGCGCTCGAAATCGGCCTGCTTCTTGAGCTTGTAGCGGCAGGTGCCGAGGGCGGCGCCGGGGGTGTGCTTGAGGGCGCGGATCTGCTGCTGCGATTCGGCGGCGAGGTCCACGAGGTCTTCGTGCAGGATGCCGAGCACGCCGTTGAGCGTGCCGTAGATTTCCTCAATGCATTCATGGTTCAGCGCTTCCGCGATGATGCCCGCGACGCTGGCGTTGATGACGGAGGTGGGGCCGCCGGACTGGCCCACCAAGACATTTCCTACTAGTTCAGCCATGAGAATTGGATAAAAGGGTTGAAGAGAACGTGAGGGGACAGGAAAGCCGGGGGCGAAGCCCGGACGCAAACCCTAATTTATCCCGGTCCGTGAAAGCGTGTAATAACGTCAGCGGCAAAAAGATGGGAGCCCGGGCCGCGGGCACGACGATGCGGTCAACCTGCCGTGAGGGATTGATGCGGCGCGCCGGGCAACCGCCGCAGCCGGATAGGGTCCCGGCCGCGCCCGATCAAAGCAGGCGGCCGGGCTTGTAGTCGGCGGCGCCCTTGTGGCGTTTGGCGAGGGGCTTCACATCGGCGACGAAGGCGTCCACCTGATGGGGGGCGGCGCCGACGAAGCGGTGGCTTTCGGCGAGGATGGCGGTGAGCGCGCGTTTGCCGAGGCCGATGCGCTTGTCACCGGCGAGGCGGCCGAGCAGGTCGGCATCGCCGCCGGTGCGCAGGGCCTTGGCGGAGGCGAGGGCGTGCTCCTTGATGGCTTCGTGCGCGGTTTCGCGTCCCGCGCCCCGCTTGACCGCTTCCATGAGGATGGTGGTGGTGGCGAGGAAGGGGAGGTTGCGTTCGTTCTCCGCGGCGATGGCGGCGGGGAAAACCTCCATCTGGCGCAGCACGGTGAGGAAGGTTTCCAGCAGGCCGTCGATCGCGTAGAAGGCGTCGGGCAGGGCGACGCGGCGGACGACGGAGCAGGAGACGTCGCCTTCGTTCCACTGGTGGCCGGCGAGCGCGCCGGTCATCGTGACGTAGCCGGAGAGAATGGTGGAGAAGCCGCAGATGCGCTCGCAGTTGCGGGCGTTGACCTTGTGCGGCATGGCGGAGGAGCCGACCTGGCCGTCCTGAAAGCCTTCGGTGAGGAGGCCGTAGCCGGCCATGAGGCGGAGGGTGGTGGCGAAGCTGGCGGCGGCGGTGCCGACCTGGTGGAGAGCGGTGATGGCTTCGAAGTCGAGGCTGCGCGGGTAAACCTGGCCGACGGCGCCGAGTTTGGCGTGGAAACCGAGGTGCCGGATGATGCGGGCTTCGAGCTGGTCCACCTTGCCGGTGTCGCCGCCGAGGAGAGTGAGTTGGTCGAGCTGGGTGCCGACGGCGCCTTTCAGGCCGCGCACGGGATAGCGGGCGATGAGCTCGGTGAGTCGGGTGAAGGCGGCTTGCAGCTCTTCGCCGAACATCGCGAGGCGCTTGCCGAGGGTGGTGGGCTGGGCGGGCACGTTGTGCGTGCGGCCCGTGATCATGAGGTCACGGTGCGCCTCGGCCTGCTTCGCGAGCGCGAGCAGCGCGGCGGCGGTCTTGAACTGCACGATCTTGAGCGAGCGGAAGACCTGGAGCTGCTCGACGTTTTCGGTGAGGTCGCGGCTGGTGAGCCCGAGGTGGATGAACTGGCGTTTGGCGAGTTCGGAGAACTCCTCGATGCGGGCCTTCACATCGTGAAGGGTGATGCGTTCGCGTTGCGCGATGGCGGCGAGGTCGATCCGGTCTTTCACCTTCTCGTAATCCTTGATCGCCTCGGTGGGGATGGGCACGCCGAGGTCGCGCTGCGCCTTCATGACAGCGATCCAGAAATCGCGTTCGAGGGCCACGCGGCCGTGCTGCGACCAGATGTCCTTGATGGCGGCCGAGGCGTAGCGTTCGGCGAGGACGTTGGGAATGGAGGAGGAGGAAGAGTCGTTCACGGAGGGAGGAACCAGTAAGCGGGCCCCATGGGGGTTGCCAATGGCAAAGGCGGCCGGATCAGAGGAAGGAGCAGACGTATTCGCAGAGGCCGGATGAGACTTCGATGGTGAAGCCGCTGTTGCCAGGGACATCGAAAAAAGTGCCGGCAGGGTAGGCTTTGGCGTCGGCCGCGCCGTCGAGCGTCACGCGGCAGTCGCCGGCGATGATCTCCATGCGCTCGGGCGCGGCGGTGCCGAAATGGTAGCTGCCGGGGTGGATGAGACCGAGGGTCTTCTTCGCGCCGTCGGGCAGCAGGATCGTGTGGCTGACAACCTTGTTGTCGAAGTAGAGGTTGGCCTTGGCGATGGCGGTGACACCGGTGAATTGGATGGGGGAGGGCATGATGCGGAGGACGGAGAAGTTGAGAGATGAGGGTTGAGAGATGAGAGTTGAGAGTTGAGGGAATGAGGGGGTGGTCAGGCCGACAGGCAGCGTACGGCCATCTCGCGCAGGACTTCCTCCTGTTCGTGCGGTCGCTGCACGATGGCTTCGAAGGCGGCGATGAATTCCTGCTGGTTGTCAATGAGCCGGCGAAGCGGAGGGAGTTTTCCGCTGCTGGCGAGCTTGCCGACATACCACGCGTTCTGGGTGAAGACGTTGAAGGCGCTCTTCTCGGTCGCGCCGATGAAGTGGGTGGCGTAGGTGCTGGCGGCGCGTGGCAGGCCGTCGAGCCCGCGGGGGCCGAGGCGGGCCTCGCCGGCATCGACGAGGGCGCGGACCTGGATGAGGATGCGGTTGCGGTTTTGCAGGGCGCTGATGACCGGGCGCGCGTCGCCGCCGGTGAAGAAATGGCGCTGCAGGGCGGCGAGCGTCCACTTGAGGTCGCCGCTGAAGAACGCCTCCGCTGTCTCGAAGAAATCACCCTCGGCCACGTTGGGGGTCAGCTCGGCCACATGCGTGTCTTCAATGGTGGCGCCCTCTTCGATGGAGGCGGCCAGTTTGCGGACTTCCTCGACCAGCAGGCGTGTATTGGGTCCGACCTTGGCGAGCAGGAGTTGCACGGCGTCGGGCGAAAGCGTGGCGCCCGCGGCCTTGGCTTCGGCCAGGACCACGCCGGCCAGGGCCGAGGCGTCGTCATCGCCGCCGACAAGGGTGTAGTCGGCGTTTTTCTCGCACCACTTGGGAAAGGCCCGGCGCCGGTCCACGGGTGCGGCAGTGATGAGGACGGCGGTTTCGGCGGGGTTGATCTGCCCGAGCAGTTCCTGCAGCTCCTCGACGAGCTTGAGCGTGCTCTCGGCGCGGCCGGTGACGCTGTCGGCGAGAAAGTTCACATCCTTGAGCCAGACCACGCGCCGGCCGCCGAACATGGAGACGGTCTGCACGCTTTCGCGGAAGCGGTTGAGGGCGGTCTCGACCTCGCCGACGTTGTTGGCGAAACCGCTCAGGACCTCGCGGGCGAATTCGTCGGTGATCTCCTGCGCCAGTTCCTCAAACCGCGCCTTGCCCAGCCGGTTGACGAGGTAGTCGTCGGAACCGCAGATGAAGGTGAAGTTTTTGGCGGACATCGCGGGTGGGTCTCCCACGAAGCGGCGCGCGGCGCACGCCAAAAATCGGCGCAGGGCCAGGCGTGACTTGGCTTAACCGCGAACGGCCGCGAAAAAAACCTACTTTAGCCACTGATTACACTGACGATCACTGATATTTCCAAACCACGTTTTTCCATCTGGGGTTAAAAGGGATTGGAAATCATTCGCGTGAATTCGCGCCTGCCAAGCGTAGCCTTGGCGAAGGCTGGTCCATTCGTGGTTTATTTGCGACATCAGCGGCGCTCCAGCTGGCGGAAGAGCCGGAAGGCGAGGGCGAGGAAGAGCAGGTTGGGCACCCAGAGCAGGAGGTCGGGGCGCGCGGCGGGGTGGCGGTCGAGCCAGCTGACCATGACGGTGAGGAAGTAGTAGCCGAGGGCGAGCAGGACGGCGAGGCCGAGGTTGGCGGAGGTTTCGCGGCGGGAAACCCTGATGCCGAGGGGCACGCCGATGAGGGCAAAGGTGAGCACCGCCGCCGCAGTCGTGAACTTGTCCTGGAGGGTGAGGCGCACTTTCATGATCTCGCGGGCCTGCCGGGCCTCCTCTCCCGCCGGCACGGGCTGGGCGGCGAGCCTTTGCTGCTCGGCGGCCAGCTCGGTGTAGGTCATCCACTTGAGCTTGTGCCGTACGCCGGAGCTCCCGAAGAGCGTGTCGAGCCGCAGGGGCACGGACTCGGTGCGGCCAAAGGTGCCGACGAGCGGTGGTTCGGAGAAATCCTCGGGCCGGTCCTCGGGGCGCACTTCGATCTGCGCGTCGGCTAGGGTCAGGCGCAGGATGTTGTCGGTCTCATCGTAATCGAGCCGGCCGGAGGCGGCGCGGACGAGCCTTTGCGTACGGCGCTGGTCGTCGAGTTCCCAGAGCCAGAAATCGCGCAGCTCGGGACCCTGTTTGTCGCCCACATAGACGACGTAGCCGGAAAAATCGCGGATGAAGGTGCGGGGCACGACGAAGGCGAGGGGGTTGGCGCGCACGGCGGCGGCGAGTTCGCGCTGATATTGGGTGCGGGCGCGGGGCATGGCCTCAAGGTTGACGTAGAGGCTGGTGGCGGCCCCGAGGACGCCGAGCAGGAGGATGGGGCGGGCGAGGCGGGCGAGGCTCAGGCCGGCGGCGCGCATCGCGGTGATTTCATTGTCGGCGGACAACCGGCCCAGCGTGAGCAGCACGCCGGTGAGCATACCCATCGGCAATGCGTAGGAGATGACGTAGGGGATGAGCAGCGCGATCAGCCGGGCGAAGGTGGCGAGGGTGATCTGCCCGGCCAGCACATGACCGAGCAGGTCGCGCAGCGCATTGCCCAGCATCAGCACGAACGCAAACAGCCCGACCGCCGCGAGGCAGGCGCCGAGCACGCTTTTGAGGATGTAGCGATCGAGCAGGTTCACGCGGGATGACGCGGTTTCCTCGCAGAAGCCGCCGCCGCGCACAAGGGCGCAGTGCGGCGCATTGACAAATCAGGCTGGACGCGGGTTTGCTGGCTCATGGCCCAGATCGTTGTCCGCGACCTGAGAAAATCGTTCCATCTCGCGGCGAGGAGACCGGGGCTGTGGGGGGCGGTGCGCGGGCTGGTGAGCCGCGAAACCCGCGAGGTGCGGGCGCTCGATGGCATATCCTTCAAGTTGGAGGAGGGCGAACTGGTCGGCTACATCGGCCCCAACGGGGCCGGCAAGTCCACCACGGTGAAGATCATGGCTGGCATTCTCGTGCCGGACCGGGGCGAGTGCACGGTGCGCGGCCGCGTGCCGTGGCGGGAACGGCGGGCGCACGTGGCAGAGATCGGCGTGGTCTTCGGGCAGCGCACGCAGTTGTGGTGGGATCTGCCGGTGATCGAGTCGTTCGAGCTGTTGCGGGACATCTACCGGGTGCCGCCGGCGGCCTACGCGGCGGCGCGTAACGAGCTGGTGGCGATGCTTGCCCTAGAGCCGCTGCTCGACGTGCCGGTGCGGCAGCTCAGCCTTGGGCAGCGGATGCGCTGCGATCTGGCCGCCGCGCTGCTGCACGCGCCGCCGATCCTCTTTCTCGACGAACCCACGATCGGGCTTGATGCGGTGTCGAAGCTAGCGGTGCGCGACTTCATCCGACGGCTGAACCGCGAGCGCGGCGTCACGGTCATCCTGACGACGCACGACATGGACGATATCGAGGCGTTGTGCTCGCGCGTGATGGTGATCAGCGGCGGGCGCATCCTGTCGGACGGCGGACTGGAGGAGCTGCGCCGCAGGTTTTCCCGCGAACGCTGGCTGACCATGGACCTGGTGGACGAGCAGGCGGTGATCGCCGAACCGGGCACGACGGTGATGCAGCGCGAGGGGGCGCGTGTGTGCCTGCAGTTCGATCCCGAGGTGATACGGACGGAAGTGTTGATCCAGCGCATCACGTCGCGGCACGAGGTGCGCGACCTTTTCGTGGAAAATCCGCCCATCGAGCAGATCGTGGCGCGCATCTACGGAGGGGAGGAGCGATGAGGCCGTATCGGGCGATGCTGGCGGCGCGCTTCCGGCTGCTACTGCAATACCGGGCGGCGGCGCTGGCGGGGCTGGGCACGCAGGTGTTTTTCGGGATGGTGCTGGTGGCGGTGATGCGGGCCTTCTACAATTCAACGGATACGCCGCAGCCGATGGAGATTGCGCAGGTGGTGACCTACATCTGGCTGGGGCAAGCGTTTTTTGCGCTGCTGCCGTGGCGAGGGGATCCGGACGTCGTCGCGCTGGTGCGCAGCGGCGGGGTGGCTTATGAGATGCTGCGGCCGGTGAACGTCTATGCGTTGTGGTTCGCCCGCGCTGTGGCGATGCGCACGGCGCCGGTGATGCTGCGGGCGGCGCCGATGCTAGTGCTGGCCGGGTGTTTTTTCGGGATGGCCCCGCCGGCCTCGCCGGAGGCGGTGCTGGGCTGGCTGGCGGCGCTGGCCGGAGCGGTGGCGCTCAGCGCGGCGTTTACGGTGCTGCTTAACCTTTCGCTGCTTTGGACCATCAGCGGCGAGGGGATCACGCTGTTGATGCCGGTGATTGTCACACTCGCCTCCGGACTGCTGTTGCCGCTGCCACTTTTCCCGGACTGGTTGCAGCCGGTGCTGCACTGGCTGCCGTTTCGCGGGCTCATGGATGTGCCGCATCAAATTTATCTGGGAAAACTTGCGGGTGCGGCGGCGGTCGGGGCATTGCTATATCAATGGTTGTGGATCGGCGCGCTGGCGCTCATGGGCCTGCTGGCGCTGCAGCGCGGGCTCAACCGGCTGGTCGTGCAAGGGGGCTGAACGATGCGCGACACGCTGCGGCTCTACCGGCGGTATCTCGGCGTGAGTGTGCGCGCGCAGTTGCAGTATCGTGCGTCGTTCGTCCTGCAGACGCTGGGGCAGCTCGGCATAACGGGCATCGAGTTTTTCTCGATCTGGGTGTTGTTCAACCGGTTTCACCGGCTGGGCGAATGGACGCTGCCCGAGGTCGGCCTGTTTTACGGCACGGTGGGGATGGCGTGGGCGCTGGCGGACATGGTGGGGCGGGGATTCGACAATTTCGGCCAGTTGGTGAAGACGGGGGACTTCGACCGGTTGCTGCTGAGGCCGCGGGCGGCGGCGTTTCAACTGCTGGCGCAAGACACGCAACTGCGGCGCATTGGCCGCATGTTGCAAGCCGGAGTCGTGCTGGCGTGGAGTTGGAGCGCGCTGGGGCTGGGCTGGACACCGGAGCGTATGCTGCTGCTGGCGGCGGCCATCCTCGGCGGCGCGATGCTGTTTTTCGGGCTGCTGGTGGTGCAGGCGACGGTGTCGTTCTGGACCGTGGAGTCGCTGGAGATCATGAACGTGATGACCTACGGCGGCGTGACGACCGCGCAGTATCCGCTGACAATCTACCCCGACTGGTTGCGGCGGCTCTTCCTCTTCGTCGTGCCGCTGGGCGTGGTGCTGTATTTTCCGATCGTGCGCATTCTAGGCAAGGCGGATCCGATGGGCGCGCCCGTGTGGCTGGGCTGGGCCGGACCAATGGCAGGAGGAGTCTTTCTCCTGCTGGCGTTGCAGGTCTGGCGGCTGGGCATCCGGCACTACACTTCGACCGGCAGTTGATGAGTCTCAGAGTTGCAGCGGCAGTTCCGACTCGGTCGCTGCGATGGCGGGCGTGAGGCACTCAGGGTCGTCGTGGCGGATGCTGTTCACACGCGGGGAGAGCGGCGTGGCGGTGAGCAGTTGGTCGGGCGCGGGGCGCAGGAGCGGGGCGAGTGCGTGCGGCGGCGTGCGGGCCGGGTCGAGCCAGGCTTCGCTCTGCGCGAGGTCGAGGATGACGGGCATGCGGTGGTGGATGGGGCGCATGACGGCGTTGGGCGCGGTGGTGACAACGGTGCAGGTTTCGAGCGCGGTGCCATCGGGCGCGCGCCAGCTTTCCCAGAGACCGGCGAGGCAGAAGGGACGGCCATCGCGGCGTTGGAAGAGCCAGGGCCGGCGGGTGCGACCGATGGCTTCCCATTCGTAAAAGCCGCTGGCGGGGATGACGCAGCGGCGGGTGCGGCAGGCGTCGCGGAACGAAGGTTTTTCGGTAAGCGATTCGGCGCGGGCGTTGGCCAGCTTGGCCCCGCCATGATCGTCTTTGGCCCATGCCGGGATGAGACCCCAGCGCAGGCTGACGACTTCGCGTTCACGGGATTGTGGCTTGGGCCGCACGGCGGGAATCGCCGAACCGGGCGCGATATTGTAGCGGGAAAGGAACTCCGCCGGGGCTGCGATGCCGAGCCTCTGGAGGACGTCGCGGTGGGCTTTCTGGAGCAGCAGGTAGCGGCAGCACATAGGATTCTCTCAACCATGAATGGGCACGAATGCACACGAATAAGCGCTGATTTTGATCACAGGTTTCACAAATGATCGCCGAGCTGCTCGCGCCACAATTTTCCAGCGGTGGTTATCTGCGTTCGTCTGGGTTTGAAGAGGACGGGTAAGCACTCGTGTAAATGTGTGGCCTGCGTGTTTCAAAAGGAAACACCCGCTTCTACGGGTGCGGCGGCGGATA
Source organism: uncultured Opitutaceae bacterium (assembly GCA_964429385.1). Taxonomy (GTDB): domain Bacteria; phylum Verrucomicrobiota; class Verrucomicrobiia; order Opitutales; family Opitutaceae; genus UBA2377. The sequence continues at coordinate 63,402 of CAYSBR010000001.1, read as the reverse complement.
ATCTATCCCTGTGCCTCTTGGGGCCGCGATGGATGAAACCGGCGGAGGGGCGAGCAAAGGACAGGAAAAGTTATGACAGTTAAATCATACCAATCTTGTTTACATTAAAACCTCCCGACCTATCCACCTTCCCTGATTCTTCTCTCCAAGGGAGTGAATCGCCCTGTTCGCCGAGCCACTTGAGCTGACCACAGCAAAGTCGGGAGCAGAAAAACCAGCCGAATAGGAAGAAAGTCACAGGTACCCGGAACGGAGCCTGCTTCCCTGATGGCGTTAGCAGTTTCCAAACCTGTCCGCCGGCTTCCGTCGGCGGGGAGAGCCTTTCGCGTCCTTCACCGGGCGCGCTTACCAACACCAGAAAATGAACACTGACCAAACCAACCAAGATTCGCGTCGTCGCCTGCTGGCGATGGCGCCGCTCATCGCCGCCCTGTTCGGCGTGACGCCTCTATATGGGCAGGGCACCCCTGCAACGACCGCAACCGGCAAGGATGCGATCGAAGAGACCATCAAGCTGGATGACTTCGAAGTCACTGGCCACAAGGCCAAGCCCTTCACCACGGCCAACGTGGACATCCCGCGTGGCATCAACGATGTGCAGCCTTACTACGTATTCGACAGCAAGACCATCGAGCTGTCAGGCGCGGCAACGGTTGAGGATTTCCTTACCAATAATGTGACACAGAACATTTTGCGCTCTACTCACAGCAGCAATACCACCTCGTACGGCTCCAATAGTGAGACCAACCTGCGTGGTTTGGGTGCGGATCGCACGCTGATCCTGGTGAACGGTCGTCGTGTGCCGGGAGCCGTGGTGGCGACCAGCACCTATCAACCCGATATCAACGGCATCTCTCCGAGTTCGATCGATCGCATTGAAGTGCTGCCGTCCTCCGCTTCCGGTATCTACGGTGGTGGGGCTGTTGGCGGTGTGATCAACATCGTGCTCAAGAAGGATTACCAAGGGGGTGAGATCCGAGCGAATTACTCCAATACTTGGCACAGTGATGCGGCCCGGCGTTCGCTGGGTTTCAACTGGGGACAGAGTCTGGAAAATGGCCGGACCCAGATCCGGCTTTCGGCCCAATATTCGGATGGCAATGCGATTCGCTTGCAGGACCGCGCGGCATTAATCCGAAGCAATTATGAGCGTATCCGGCAGAACTTCCCGGATTTCCTCTATACGCAGGCCAATCCGTTCGCTGGGGCCACACCCAACATCACCAACAGTGTGGATGCTCCGCTCGTCCTCAAGGATGGGACTTCGCTGGGTTCGCGGATTACGCATATTCCCGAGGGACTTGCGCCCAATGCTTCGACGGCCGAGCTTTACAATGCGCTTTTGGGCAATGCCGGTTCCTACAACCTCGACCTGCCCTCCATCTACTGGCTGCAGAGCGGTCTCGGCAACTACTTCGGCTTTACGCCTACCAATCGGTCGTTTTCGGCCTCAGTCAGCCGTAAATTCCTGCCCAATCTCGAGGCCTTTGTGGACTATTCCTTCCGTCGCAATCGTGGTGAGTCGCTCTACAGCAGCTTCTTCAATAGCTCGCGCACCGTGGCGGCGGCTTCCCCGACCAATCCGTTCACCACGGCCATCCTCATCAAGGCGCCGGCAGAGCTCCTGCGGCCTCGTGTTGGCACATTTGACACCGACACCCTGACCATCGGTTTCAAGGCCGACCTGCCTAACGAGTGGACCGCACTCTTCGACTACACTTGGGTGAAGAGCGACAGTCATCACATCTATAGCGCGGTGGACAACACGGCGGTGAATAATGCGTTTGCAAGCGGGGCTATCAATCCTTTCGCCGATACTCAGCTCCACCGGATCGATCTCACCCCTTATGAGACGGTGACGGAGCTGGCTTCCGGCAGCACGCAGAACACGATCTCAGCTCGCGCTTCCGGTCCGTTGCCACGACTGCCGTGGGGCCAGCCGACCCTGACCGTTGGTCTGGAAAACCGTCTCACCGGCACGACCGACGGCACTAATTTCACCCGTGTGGCTTCCACAGGCGTTTTTTCCGGCAACATCAGCTCCTACCTCGGTCTGAAGCAACTGGCCTCCAGTCTCTACGCCGAGCTCAGTGTGCCACTGATCGAGCAGGGTCGCTGGCCTTGGGCCCATTCCCTTGATCTGCAGTTGGTCGGGCGTCACGAACGCTATCGGGTTGCGACGGGCACAGCCAGTGCGAGCACCAATCCGATCACCGGTGCCGTCACCTATGCGGCCCCCACCATCGGTGGCCAGCCTTACCGAGAGAACATCAAGTACGAGTCCACCGATCCGACGGTCGGGCTCAAGTTCCAGCCAGTGCCGAGCATCACGGTGCGTACCTCCTATGCCACCGCCTATCAGCCGCCGACTGTTACGCAGTTGCGCGTCAATCCCGAGCCCAGTGCGAGTCTGACCAATATCAATGATCCAGTCACCGGCACGACGTATGGCGTGCAGACACTCGGTGGTGGCAACCCGACGCTGAGGCCGCAGAATTCCAAGAGCTGGAATGCGGGTATCATCTGGGCACCCGTTGAAGGCAAACTCCGCGGCCTACGACTCAACGCGGAATATTATCAGATCGAGCAATTCGACTCGATCGCGAGTCTCGGGGCGCAGGTGATCATTAACCTCTTCCCTGAGCGTGTCACCCGCGATCCGGCCACGGGCCTCATCAGCCTGGTGGATACTACGTCCATGAACCTCTATGGCCGCGATCTGGCCGGGTGGGATTTCAGTGCGAGCTACCGCTATGAGACCGCCAGCCTCGGTGCCTTCAACTTCCGCGGCACACAGTCTCTCTTTCTCAAGAGCACGTCGCAGTTCTCGCCGACGCTGCCGGCTTGGGATGGCGTGAATTACCCGACCGATACCGCGAATGGCGGTACCCTGCGGCAGCAGACCAATCTCAATCTGTCGTGGGATCGTGGTCCCTGGACAGCCGGCTGGAATTCTCGCCTGCTCAGCTCTTACCGCGTGTATGGTTCTGCGGGTGGTCCGCTTTCCTTGCAATCGTCCGGGGGAGCCGACAATGGAAATTATGTGCGCGCCCAAGGCAGCCGTACAATTCCCTCACAGCAGTTCCATGATGTCGTGGTGGGTTACACCTTCCCGCGGGAGAGTGGTCGCGGCGGTCTGGCCGGCTTTACCGACGGCCTGGGTCTGACGGTGGGTGTTCGCAACGTGTTCAACGCCCTGCCGGAATTCGACACCAGCCCGTGGGGGCTTGGTTACCTGAGCCCATTTGGCAATATCCGTGGGCGCGAATACTGGATCAATCTCACGAAGAAGTTCTGATTGGGTAAAATGGCCGGACTACGGCCAGGTTTGCAGGCAGCCGGGTGCGGTGGCGCACCCGGCTTGCCGGTTTCCTCCTCAGACGGCAAAAGCAGTTTAAACTCTATCAGGGATGCAGACAGGAGCGCAGGGATGGGTCCTGCGCTCCTGTCTGCCGCTCGTCCAATTTAACCCGTAGATGAAAGCATCGGTATTGAAACCATTCGTGTGTCTGTTGCCTCGGGGATTTTTCGCTTTGTCGGTGCGGACGACGATGATCGAGGCCCGGCGGGTGGACCCCGTCACATTACGCGGGAAGGTTGCGCTGCTCGATCGGGAGGGCCGGCTTGTCACCACCGAGGCCAAGGGCAACCGGCTCGAGCCGCTGGTCCGGGAACTGCTGGGCAGGGCGCCGGATTCCTGAGCGTTTTTCCAATCCAAATCCTGTCTTCTCCCATGAAATCTCCATTCCTTCGCCAAGCGATCACGACTGTCGTGTGCGGTGCCTTTTCCCTGTTGGTGGCTACGGCCGAGCCGGTCCGGCAGCCGCTCAAAGTGCTTTATGTCGGCGGGTCGGGAAACTGGGAGCGCGAGGCCTATGCCACACCCGAGGAAGCGGCGGAAGATGTGGCCCGGCGCACGGCTTCGTTCGAGGCGCTGCTCAAGCGGTATTTCGCAACGGTCGGAGTCGTGCCGGCTGGTGATTATCGCGAGGCGCTTTCGGCGGGTTATGATGTCACGGTATTTGACGGCATCCCCGTCCCCTTGGAAGCGCGCCAGGTGATCCGCGACGAATCCGGACGGGTGACCGAGGTCATCGCGGCCCGCTATTTGACCGAGGACTTCGACCGTCCCGCGCTGTTTATCGGTGAATTGGGTGAGCGGCTCGGCCGGCGCATCGGGCTGAAGTTCGACTGGTATTGCCTCTGCCTTGATGCCCACGCCCACGGTTTGCGCGCCGAGCACCCGATTTTTCGCGGCCCGTTCCCGGTTAAGCTGACGATCGAGGAACGTCCGACGCCGGAGGATGCGTTTCACTACGAGTATTTCCGCGACACGCCCACGCCCAAGACGCTGCCGATGTGGCGCGTGCAGACCAAGGGTTACCAGACTGATCGCGGCTTCCGCATCGGCATGGTGGCGCGGCCCTGGGGCTTTGAGGACTCACCCGAGGCGGAATACATTTCCAGCGGCGTCTGCCAGAAGGGCCTCGATGCGGTCGCGCTGGCGCGGCACGGCAATTTCTTCTGCTGGGGGTTTGCCGCTTCGCCGGAGTATATGACCGAGGAGGCCGGCACGGTGCTGGCCAATGCCATCGCCTACATCGCGCAGTTCGACGGCCAGGGGCTCATCGCCCGCAAATACAACGACCGCCGGGCGACCAAGGACTGGCTCATCGAGCGCAAGCATCTGGTCACACCCGAGGCCTATCAGGCATCCTTGGAATCCAATGCCCGCCACAACGAGCGGATGACCGGCATCAAGGCGGAGGCCGAAGCCCGCAAGGCCCGTGGCGAGAAGCTCACCCAGATCGAGGAAATCAGCCTCAACTTCCGCCCGTCCCCGCCGCAGTCGTTCGAGGATCAGCTCAAACGGCGTTATCGCGACCTGTTCGACCGGTTCGGCACCGACACGGCGGCGTATCACCGTTACTTTGACGAGAACTACGACTACTTCTACGCGGAGCCGGCCTCCTACCAGCTCACGGTGGACGAGGATGTGAAGAGCCTCGGCATCCCCAACACCGATCCGCGCGTGCTGGCGCGGGCCATTGAGCTGTGGGAGACGGGCGAAGATCCGGCGAAGGCGCAGCGCATCCTCACGCGGTATACACTGCTCGACTACGCTACGCCACAGGAATGGCGGGCATGGTTTGAGCAGAACAAGACACAGCTGTTCTTCACGCAGACGGGCGGCTTCGTCTTCATGGTCAACACGCGCGATCCCGCGGTCGAGGGCAACGACTACGGTCGCCGTGCGCGCAACCAGGCCCTCGCGGCCATCACCCCTGCCGAGACCGACGATCTCAACCCTGTCAGCATCGCCGTCGGGGTGGCGAATCCAGGGGCCGCGCACAAGGAACTGGTGGTGAAAGTGCGCATCCATCCCGGCTACCACATCTATTCACACGTTTCCGCCAGCGATGCCTTTACCGCGACCGGGCTCACCTTTGCGCTGCCCTCCGGTTATACCCTGGCGGGTGAGCTGCAGCGGCCCGCGTTCCGCTCCTACAACGAAGCCGGCACCACGGGGATCTACACCGACGAAGTGGTCTTCACGCAGGCAATTGCCGGCAGCGGCGCAGGCGAGGTGACCGTGGAAGTCACCTCGCAGGTCTGCGATGCGCACATCTGTTTCCCTCCTGAAACCCGCACCATCCGCATCACGCTCTGACTCCGATCCAACCTCTCATGAAATCCCAACACCTGTTCCTGATATTTGCCTTCACCGCCTCGCTGGCGCTGGCCGGCCCCACGGCCGACACGCTCTGGACGCATATTGAAACCTTGCAAAAGTCCGAGCGCCCGCGGCCCGAGCGGGTGGACGGCCAGTCCGTCCTCACCCCGGAATACCTGCGCGCCCTTGAGGTTCGCGGCCACCACATCGGCGGCCTGCTTCTGAATTTCATCGAACAACACCCCGACGATCCGCGCCGCTGGGATGCGGTGATCGCGCTCGCGGGCAACTACCGTCCGGTCATCAAGGCAATCGGCGACGACGTGCGCGCCAAGGGCTGGGATGCCGTCGTGCGCGACGAGGCGGCGGAGAAAGCCTGGACCGACCGGGTGAACGGATTGCTGGACGAGCTGCACGCCGCCCCGGCGCCGGCAGGTGTGACGGAGAAGACGCAGCAGACATTGTTTGAACGCTGGGTGTCCGCCGCCCGTTCCTCCATTGATGAGGGGAGCGCGACATTGGACGAATTTCGCCGTCGGATTGATCTGCTGGCCGAGCGCTACCCGGAGTCGCGCAGCATCCGCGTGAGCGAGTGGCAATACCTGAACCGTCTGCGCAAGGCCGATCCGGCGGCGGTTGTGGCGCATCTCCAGCGCGTGGTGGCGGCGGCCAAGGACGAGGGAACGGCGGCCTGGGCGCAGGGGGAGCTGCGGGTCGAGGATTTGCGGGTCACGCCGATGGAGCTCAAGTTTACGGCACTCGACGGGCGCGAAGTGGATGTGGCGAAGCTGCGAGGCAAGGTGGTGCTGCTCGACTTCTGGGCGACCTGGTGCGGCCCCTGCATCGCCGAGCTGCCCAACGTGAAACGAGTGTATGATGACTATCACGCGAAGGGCTTCGAGATCATCGCCATCTCCTTGGATAGTGAGAAGGACAAGCAGAAGCTGATTGATTTCGTGAGCGAGCACACGCTGCCGTGGCCGCAGCACTATGACGGCCAGGGCTGGAAGAACGAGTATGCGGTGCACTACGGCATCACCGGCATCCCGGCGATGTTCCTGCTGGATAAGAGCGGACGCCTCGTCTCGACCGACGCCCGCGGCGCGAAACTGGAAGCGGAAGTGAAGAAACATCTGGGACTTTGATCTGATGTGGGCCTGCCGCGGGTGATGGCGACAGGCTCAGTATCCGGGCGCAGAAAGGATGTGACGTCGGTCGGGTGGTTCGTTTGGCTGGTCGCATGTCGCTCGCCAAGGCCACCCGTTCCGTCCCGATCACGCGCCACGAAGGCCCGCGACCGGCGGAGGGGCGCGACGACTTGGTGGCGGTGGAGGAACCGCTGGAGATCCGCGTGGGCGGGCAGGGCGTGGCCGTGGTCATGCGCACGCCGGGGCACGATCGCGAGCTGGTGGCGGGTTTTCTCGTGACGGAGGGCATCCTGCGGCAGCGCGAGGACGTTCTCGATATGGTGTATTGTCGCCCGGATGGCCGTCCGCCGGAGGAGAACATCATTGATGTGCTGCTGGCGCCGGGCGCGGTGGTGGATCTGGCCAAACTCACACGGCATGTGTTTACGTCGTCGAGTTGCGGGATCTGCAGCAAGGCGAGCATCGAGGCGGTGCGCGCGCAGTTTCCTCCGATCGCGACGGTGCCCGCCGTGACACGGGCGGTGGTGGCCGGGCTGCCCGATAAATTGCGGGTGGCGCAGGCGGCGTTTGCCCAGACCGGCGGACTGCACGCGAGCGCGCTCTTCGATGTGACGGGCAACCTCCAGGTGGTGCGCGAGGATGTGGGCCGGCACAACGCGCTCGACAAGGTGGTGGGCCACGCGTTCCTCGCGGGCGGACTGCCGCTGGCGGACCGGGTGCTGCTCGTGAGCGGGCGGGTTTCGTTTGAGATCATGCAGAAGGCCCTGGCAGCGGGGATCCCGGCGGTGGCGGCGATCTCGGCGCCAACGAGCGCCGCGGTGGAGTTTGCGCGGGAGAGCGGCCAGTTGCTGGCGGGCTTCCTGCGCGGGGAGCGGATGAATGTTTACGCCGGCACCTTGGCCGGCTGATGCTGTCGCAAACGAACTCTCATGAGAATCATTGCCGGTCTTTTTCTCGCTGTGTCATTGCTCACCGCCGCCGGCGCCGCGCCTGAGCGCGAGACGCTGTCCGAGCGCACGCTGCGCCGCCTGCTGGAGCGGCAGCACGAATTGCTCACCGATGCGGTCCGCCAGGGGGACAAGCTGGATGCGGGCTCGTTTCAGGCCCAGGTGCAGACGCTGGCGCGGGACTATGAACTGTTCCTGCGCGGCAATCCGCAGAGCGCCACCGGATACGCGGCCTATGGCCGACTGTTGCGGCAGGTGGGCATGGACGGGCACGCCCTCGGTATCTTCATGAAGGCCGACGAGATCAACCCGAAGGATCCGATGGTGAAGAACCAGATCGGCAATCTCATCGTCGAGTCGGGCAAGCCGGTCGAGGCACTGCCGTTTTTCCTCTTCGCCATCCAGTTCGCGCCGGAAGAGCCGCTGTATCACTATCAGCTCGGCACGCTGCTGACCGAAGCGCGCGATGAATTTCTGAAATCCGGCGAATGGGAGCGCGAGACGATCGATCGCACCATGCTGGAAGCCTTCGCCAAGGCCGCGGCGCTGGCGCCCGACCGCATCGAGTTCACCTACCGGCACGCCGAGGCGTATTACGATCTGGAGAAACCCGACTGGGAGGCGGCGTTGCGGGCGTGGGCGGCGCTGGAGGAGAAGGCGGAGAACCCAATCGAGCGCGAGACGATGCGGCTGCACGCGGCCCAGGTCCTCATCAAGCAGGGCCATGCCGACCGGGCCCGGCTGGTGCTGGCGACAGTGGCTGAGCCGGCCCTGGCGGCGCAGAAGCAAAAGCTGGTTGCGCAGCTGGAAGACGCGGACAACAAGTGACGCGCCATGGATTTTGCCCTTGATCCCGAGACCCTGCGCCGGGGACTCATCCTCTACATCGTGCTCATCTCGAGCCTGTGCGTCCACGAGTGGGCGCATGCGATCACCGCGCACAAGCTCGGGGACGACACGCCGCGGCGCGACGGGCGCGTGACGCTCAATCCGCTGGTGCACATGGATCTGCTGGGCTCGGTGATTTTGCCGCTGCTGTTCATCTTTGTTTTCTCCAGCGGCATGATCTTTGGCTGGGGCCGGCCGGTGATGATCAACCCCTCCAACTTCAGGCACCGGAAGCGCGACGAGATCCTCACGACCTTGGCGGGTCCGGGCTCAAATCTGGTACTGGCCCTGATCGCGGCGGTGGCGGGCGGCTTGCTCTTCAAGATGGATCCGCGGACGGCCGAGCTGTTTGTGCAGATCATCAGTCTCAATGTCCTGCTGGCGGTCTTCAACATGATCCCGCTGCCGCCGCTGGATGGCGGTCGCATCATGCGCCACGTCGTGGGGATGAGCGAGGAGACGTTTCACAATCTCGCGCGCTGGAGTTTCCTGATCATCATTGTGGCGATCAACCTGCCGCCATTTCGCATGCTGCTGGGCGTGGCGATGGGGGTGGTGAGCCTGCCGTTCATGTTGATTTACCGCGCGCTGGCGGGCTGATGCCATGGCCCGTCAATCCAAGGATCCACTGACCGGAACAGAGCGGCTGGCCACCCCCGGCGCCTGGCTCCGGCAGGCGCAGCGGCTTTACGTCAAACACGGCCTCGCATTGGGGCAGGTGGCGGCTTCGGCGCATGACGAGGCGCTGTATCTCATCCTGCGCACGCTCGATCTGCCGCTCGACAGTGATCCGCGTGTGCTCAAGCAGCCATTGACGGCGGCGCAGCACGGGGCGCTGCAAGCGGTGTTCCGCCGCCGGATTGTGGATCGCACGCCCGCCGCCTATCTCACGCGGGAGGCCTGGCTGGGCGACCAGCGGTTTTATGTGGATGAGCGTGTGATCATCCCGCGCAGCTATTTTCTGGAGATCATCCCGGAGCAGCTCGACGACTGGCTGCCCGATCCGGCGAAGGTCGCGCGCGTGGTGGATGTCTGCACCGGCTCGGGCTGCCTCGCCATCCTGCTCGCACAGCATTTTGCCCGGGCAAAGGTTGATGCGGTGGACCTCTCCGCCGATGCGCTGGCCGTGGCGAAGATCAATGTGAAGGCGTTTGGGCTCACGCGGCGGATTACGCTGCATCGCAGCGACGTGTTCGACCGCGTGCCGGCCGCCAAATACGACGTGATTCTCAGCAACCCACCCTACGAGCCGAGCGCGCATTGCGATGCGCTGCCGGAGGAGTTTCACCGCGAGCCGCGGATGGCGCTGGATGGAGGCGGGGACGGACTGGATATCATCCGCAAGCTGCTGCGCCAGGCCCGCACCCGGCTGACGCCGCAGGGGATTGTGCTGATCGAGGTCGGCGGGCTGCGCGAGGCGATGGACCGTGAATTCGCGGCGCTGGCGCCGCACTGGCTGCACACGGAGGATGGCAGCGATTGCGTGTGCGTCATCCACGCGGCGGCGCTCCGGGCCTGGCGCCCGCAGCCGGCACGGATCAAGGACGGCGCACCGGCAGGCCGGCGGCCTGCCAGGCGCTGAAGCCGCCAGCGTTGGCCACTTGAAATCCTTCCTTGGCGAGGAGCCGGGCGGCGATGCCGGAGCGGTTGCCCGACCGGCAGTAAAGAATCAGTTCCTTGTCCCGGTGCTTCTTCAGGAAGGCGGCCCAGTCACGCCGGTCGCCGCGCAGGTCGCTCAGCGGCAGGAGGAAGGCGGGTTGGGCCACGCCGGTATCGGCCCATTCCGCCGGTTCGCGGACATCCACCAGCACGGCTTGTCCGGATTCCACGCGGCGGGCGGCTTCGGCGGGATCGATCAAATCGCCTGTGACAAGGCGGCGTGCGAGGAAGAGGAGCCCGAGGGCGAGAATGACGACGAGAAAGAGTTTCATGGGTGGGCGGAGGGTTTGCGGTTGGCCATGTAGTAAAGCACGGGCACGGCCATCCGGCTGATGAGCAGCGAGGCGATTTCACCAAACATCAGGCTGAGGGCGAGCCCCTGGAAAATCGGATCGGCGAGAATCACGCTGGCGCCGACGACCACGGCAAGCGCGGTGAGCAGCATCGGGCGGAAGCGCACGGCGCCGGCCTCGATCACGGCGTCGCGGAGCGGGAGCCCGTGGGCGCGGCGCAGTTCGATAAAATCCACGAGAATGATGGAATTGCGCACGACAATGCCGGCGCCGGCCATGAAGCCGATCATCGAGGTGGCGGTGAAGAATGCGCCGAAGGCCCAGTGCGCGGGCAGGATGCCGATGAGGGAGAAGGGGATCGCGGCCATGACGACGAGCGGGGTGACGTAGCTGCGGAACCAACCGACCATGAGCATGGCGATGAGGATGAGCACGGCGGCGAAGGCCAGCCCGAGGTCGCGAAACACTTCCAGGGTGATGTGCCATTCGCCATCCCACTTCAGCGCGGGTTGGGTATCGTCAAACGGCAGGTTGAGGTGGTGCACGGCGAGCCGGGCATCGGCGGCTCCGTATTGGCGGGCGTCGAGCTGGCCGAGCTCGCGGTTGATCGCGAAGAGCGCGTAGGCCGGGCTCTCGACCGCGCCGGCGACATCGGCGGTGACGTAGGTCACGGGCTTGAGGTTCTTGCGATAAAGACTGCGCTCGCCGGTGGCGGTTTCCGTGCGGACCAGCTCGGACAACGGCACCAGGGGGGCGGCAGGATCAAGGTCGGCGCGCACTTGCAGGGCCAGGAGGTCGGAAGGGGTGTGACGGGCGCTGGCCGGAAGCTCGAAGATAATAGGCACCTCCTCGCGCTCGGCGGGCAGGTGGAGCAGGCCCGCCGAAACGTTTTGCGCGGCGAGCCGCAGGGTTTGCGTGATGCTTGCGACACTCACGCCGTGACGGGCGGCTTTTTCCCGGTCCACCCCGTAGCGGATCTTTGGCTGGGGGGCTTCGACATACCAATCAATGTCCACGACGCCCTCGGTGCGGGCGAAAATGGCCTTCACGGCGGCGGCCAGTTCCCGGCGTTGGGTTTCGTCGGGGCCGTAGATTTCCGCGACGAGGGTTTGCAACACGGGCGGGCCCGGCGGCACCTCGGCGACCGCGAGGGCGGCGCCGTGTTTTGCGGCGATGGGCGCGACCAGGGTGCGGATGCGTTTGGCGATCTCATGGCTCTGGGCGGAGCGCGCGCCCTTGCCGACGAGGTTTACCTGGATGTCGGCGGCGTGGGGGCCGCGGCGCATGAAGTAGTGGCGCACGAGGCCGTTGAAATTGAAGGGCGCGGCGGTGCCGGCGTAGATCTGCAGATCGCGCACCTCGGGTTCATCGCGGAGGGCGGCGGCCATCTCGGTGGCGACCCGCGTGGTGTGTTCCAGCGTGGAGCCCTCCGGGGTATCAATGATGATCTGGAACTCCGATTTGTTGTCGAAGGGCAGCATTTTGACCGTCACGGCGCCGGTCAGGACAAAGCCGAGGGAGAGGAGGAGCAGGCCGACGATGCCCGCGAGGAAGGTCCAGCGCCAGCGGGCGTGATCGAGCAGCGGCTCCATCACCCGGTGGTAGAGGCGGGTGAACCAGTCGTCGGGAGCGTGGTCGTGATCGGCGGGCGCGGCGGCAGCGGCGGGGCCGAGGCGGCGGCGGAGCACGCGGATGGCGGCCCAAGGCGTGATGGTGAAAGCGATGACCAGCGAGAACAGCATCGCGGCGGTTGAGCCGATGGGGATCGGCCGCATGTAGGGCCCCATCAGTCCGCCGACGAAGGCCATGGGCAGGATGGCGGCGATGACGGCCCAGGTGGCGAGGATGGTGGGGTTGCCGACCTCGACCACGGCTTCGAGCGCCACGGTGCGCAGCGGCTTGCGTTCCGCGCCGGGCAGGCGCACGTGGCGGACGATGTTCTCCACGACCACGATGGCGTCATCCACGAGGATGCCGATGGAGAAGATCAGCGCGAAAAGCGTGATGCGGTTCAGCGTGTAACCGTAGAGATGGAAGACGAGCAGCGTGAGGGCGAGCGTCGAGGGGATGGCCAGGAGCACGACGAGTGACTCGCGCCAGCCGAGGAAAAGCAGGATGAGCAGGGCCACGCCGAAGACGGCGATGCCCATGTGGAGGAGGAGTTCGTTGCTCTTCTCCGCGGCGGTGTGGCCGTAGTCGCGGGTCACGGTGAGACTGACGTCGGCGGGCAGCAGCGAGCCGCGCAGCGTGGCCACCTTGGCGAGCACGGCGTTGACCACGTCGATGGCGTTGGCGCCGGGGCGCTTGGCCAGGCTGAGCGTGACCGCGGCTTCGAAGGCGCCGTCGCGCGTGCCGTGGAGCACGTAGTCGGCGGGCTCCTCCGCGCCATCGTGAATGGCGGCGACTTCGCGCAGGTGGACCGGCCGGCCGGCGTGCAGGCCCACGACGACGGCGCCGAGTTCGGCCGCGTCGCGCAGAAAGCCGCCGGTTTCCAGGAGGATCTCGTGGTTGTTGAAGGGCCGGGAACCGGCCTGCAGGTTTTGGTTGGCCTGTTGCAGGGCGGGGATGAGCTGGCCGGCGGCGAGTCCGCGGGCGGCGAGCGCGGCGGGATCGAGTTGCACGCGCACGGTCCGGCGGGCACCGCCGATAAGGGTGGTCTCGGCGACCTGGGGAATGGATTTTACCGCGTCGTCGAGCTGGGCGGCGAGGCGGCGGAGGGTGAGATGATCCTGCGTCGCGCTGTGCAGGGTCAGGGCCAGCACGGGCACGTCGTCGATGGTCCGGGGCTTGACGAGCGGGGCGGCCACGCCGGGCGGCATGCGGTCGTAGTTGGCCTGCAGTTTTTGGTTGAGGCGGATGAGCGCGGCTTCGAGGTCGGTGCCGACGACGAAGCGGACAATGACCAGCGACTGGCCCGGGCTGGAGGTGGAGTAGAGGTATTCGACTCCGGGGATTTCCCAGAGCAGTTTTTCCATCGGCCGGGTGAGGCGGTTTTCCACCTCCGCGGGGGTGGCGCCGGGCAGGGCGACAAGCACGTCCACCATGGGGACTTTGATCTGCGGCTCCTCTTCGCGCGGGAGCATGAATACGGCGAAGAGCCCCAGCAGAATCGAAGCGATCACCGCGATGGGGGTGAGCTTCGAATCAATGAAGAACGCGGCGAGGCGGCCGGCCAGGCCGGGCGGGGTGGGCTGGTCGCGGTTCATGGCGCGGGGTTGACTCGCTGGCCGTCACGCAAAGTGGGCGACGGGTTGAGGATGACGGTTTCACCGGCGGCGAGCCCGGAGATAATCCGGGTGAAACCGTCCTGTGGGCCGGCGGTTTTGACGAGGCGCAGGCGGGCGTGGCCTTCGCTGAGGACAAAGACACGCTCCATCTGTCCGAAAGCGGAGAGCGCGGTGGTCGGAATGGTGAGGGCCGTATCCGTCCCGGCCGGCCAGCGCACGCGCACGAACTGGCCGGAATGGATCGGCGTGGCAGCGGGCAGATCCACGCGGGCCAGCCGGGTGCGGCTGGAGGGATCGGCGGCGGGGGACAGCTCCGCCAGATGGCCGGTAACCTGCAGCGCGCCCGCTTCCACCCGCAGGGCTGAACCGATGGCGATGCCCGGGGCGAGGGATTCCGGCACGGGCAGTTCGACCTGATACCGGCGGGTGCCTTCCAGTTGGAACAGCGGCTGGCCGACCACGGCGAGGTCCCCGGGTTGGACGTGATCGCGGGTGATGACCCCGTCGAAAGGAGCGCGGATGTGGGTGTAGGTGAGCAGGGCTTCTGCTTCCTGGGTGGCGGCGCGGGCGAGTTGCAGCCGGTCGGCCGCGGTGCGCACGGTTTCGGTGGCGGCGGCCCCTTCGGCGGCCAGGGCGTGCTCGCGGGCAAAGTCGCGTTCCGCCTGACGTAGGGCGGCACGGGTCTGCTCCAGGCGGGCGTGGATTTCATCCGCCTGGAGTTCAACCAGCACGTCTCCCGCGGAGACGGTCCGGCCGACGGTCAGATGGGTTTTGGTCACCAATCCCATGACCCGGGCGGACACGGTGGCGCGATCCGACGGGCGCACGGTGCCGGCCACGGGTTGGGTCAATTCCCGGGTGGCCATAACCACCGGGGCCGTGGCGACAGTGAGGGCGGGTCCTGTTTGTGACGTCACGATCGGCGGCCGGCCGCACCCGGCGATCAGCGCAAGCAACGTGAGGGAGAGCAGCGGGAGGCGAATCATGACGGCAGGAAGCTTAGCGACCGCCCCAATGGATGACGTTCTTCTCATCCACCCAGCCGAGGCGGCGGAGGACCAGCGTGGGCGGGCAGAAGCCGGTGAAGACGGACTGGATGAGGTTGAGGCCCACGAAGGCCGGCAGCAGCAGCCACCACGCGCTGACGAAGTGGGTGAGGGCGACGCCGGTCAGGACAAAAGCGCCGGCGATCAGGCGGATGAGGGATTCGGTTTTCATGATTGGTTATATGAGCATATACGCATATACTTGAAATCATGTCAAGTTCCTGTTGGGTGGAAGGCATGGCCAAGAAGATCCCGTTGTCGGAAGCGGCGCTCGAACTCGTGGCGCGGCGTTTTGCCGTGCTGGCGGAGCCCATGCGCCTGCGTCTGCTGCAGGCCCTCTTTGCTGAGGAGCGCAACGTCTCCGAACTCGTGGAGCTGACCGGTGGCACGCAGGCCAATGTTTCGCGCCATCTGCAGACGCTGACGGCGGCGGGTCTGGTGGCGCGCCGCAAAGAAGGTCTGCAGGTGTTTTACCGCATCAGCGACCCGACGATTTTCCGCCTCTGCGAACTGGTGTGCGGCAGCCTGGAAAAAGGCCTGACCCGCCAGGCCGAGGCGCTGGCGGCGGATTGAACCGCCTCTGAGCGGGATTTCTCCAGGCGCCCTCCGGGTTTGTAACGTATTACGTTACAAACCGGCTTGGGGTCGGCGACTTCACTTCGTGAGGTCGTAGAGGGCGTAGCCGGCGAGGAGGTTGGGCAGGGTGCGCCGGGGGCTGCGCCAGTTGCCGGCAAGGTAGGCGCGACGGGTGATGGTGATGCCCTTGGCGGCGCAAAAGTGCTCGAAGTCGGCGATGGTCACCGGATTCGCGGGGCGGCTTTCAAACCACTCGGTGGTGTAGATCTCGTTGCGCAGCTTGCGACCGCGGACGAGGCCGGAGATCCGGTTCTTCCAGAAGCCGTGGTTGACGAAGCCGACGGTGACGGTGCGACCCACGCGCAGGGCTTCAAGGATCGCCGAGGAGGGATCGCCCAGTTCGTGCACCGTGCGGGAGCAGATGACGCGGTCGAAGAAGTGATCGGGAAACTCGCGCATAAACGCGAGCATGTCGCCCTGATAAGCGGTGATACCGCGTTGGACGCAGGCGGTGATGCGGCGGAAATCCATGTCCACGCCGACGCCTTCGATCTGCTTGGTTTGCGCGAGGTAACCGAGCAGGACGCCGCGGCCGCAGCCGAGGTCGAGCACGCGGGTGCCGGGCTCCACCCAGTCCCCGATGATCTGCATGTCCACCGTGCGTTTTTCCGTGAAAGGCGGCATGGTGGTCAGATGCTGAAGTCCAGGGTGGGCGCGGTGTCCCGTTCGAGGAAGTTGCGCACGAGGGAGTAGAGATCCTCGGATTCGAGGAGGAAGGAGTCGTGCCCGAGGTCGGTGGTGAGCTCGGCGTAGGTGGCATGTTTGCCGGCGCGGAGCAGGGCGAGGGCGATGTCTCGGTTTTGGTCGGGGGGAAAGAGCCAGTCGCTGGTGAAACCGATGACGAGGGTCTCGGCCCGCACGGGAGCGAAGGCGGCTTCGACGGAGCCGTAGGCGTGCGCGAGGTCGAACTGATCGAGGGCGCGCGTGATGTAGAGGTAGGAGTTGGCGTCGAAGCGGTTGATGAAGCTCTGGCCCTGATAGCGCAGGTAGCTCTCGACCTCGAACTGGATGTCAAAGGTGTAGGTGTCGCCGTTGGCGGCGCCCCGTTTTTTGCGCCCGAACTTCCGGTCCATGGAGGCGTCGGAGAGGTAGGTGATGTGCGCCATCATGCGGGCGATGGCGAGGCCGGTGCGCGGGCCGCCGTCCTTCGGGTAGTCGCCGTTGTTCCAGGCGGGGTCCTGCATGATGGCCTGGCGGCCGACCTCGTTGAAGGCGATGGCCTGGGCGCCTTCGCGGGAGGTGGTGGCCATGGCGAGCAGGCGGCGGACGAAGCCGGGATACTCGATGCCCCATTGCATGACCTGCATGCCGCCCATCGAACCGCCGATGGCGGCGTGCAGCGTGGCGATACCGAGGTGCTCAAACAGGAGCTTCTGGGCGCGCACCATGTCGCGGATGGTGACAAAGGGGAAGTTGAGGCCGTAGGGCCGGCCGGTGGCGGGGTCGATCGAGGAGGGGCCGGTGGAGCCGCAACAGCCGCCGAGGCAGTTCGAGCAGACGACAAAAAAACGGTTGGTGTCCACGGCCTTGCCGGGGCCGATGAGATTGTCCCACCAGCCGGGCTTGCGGTCATCGGGCGAGTGCCGACCGGCGCAGTGATGATCGCCGCTCAACGCATGGCAGATGAGGATGGCGTTGTCGCGCGTGGCGTTGAGTTCGCCGTAGGTCTCGTAGCGCAGGGTGAAGCCGGGGAGCGACTGGCCGCTCTGGAAAGTGAAGGGCCGGTTGTGGACGAAGTCATGCGGCGCGACGACGCCCACACCGCCGGGGGCGTGGGTGTGAGTCGCGGCGGGATCGTCGAGATCGGGCATGGGGTGAGGAGACATTGGGCGCCGCCCCGAGGCAAGTGGGGCAAGGGTCATACGGGCGGCTATGACAGCCTGCGCCGCAGGCGCGGGAGCTTATCCTTCGGCGGCGGCGTTGATGGCGTCGTCCACTTCCTCGTTGGAGAAGACGTTCTGCACGTCGTCGATTTCCTCCAGGGCGTCGTGGAGTTTTACGAGCGATTGGGCGGTGCCGACGTCGGTCACGGGGACGTGGTTGTTGGGGATGTAGGAGATTTCGGCGCTCTCGGTTTTGATGCCGGCGTTTTCGAGCGCCTGGCTGACCTTGTCGAACAAGGTCAGTTCGCAACGGACCTCGAAGCCGTGGTCGCTGGTGAGCACGTCGTCGGCGCCGGCTTCAAGGGCGACTTCCATGAGTCTATCCTCGGTGGTCTGGCCGGCGGCGATGAGGAACTGGCCGGCGTGGAGAAACTGAAAGGCCACGGCGCCGGACTGCGCGAGGTTGCCGCCGTGACGCGCGAACACGCTGCGCACGTCCTGCGCGGTGCGCTGCTTGTTGTCGGTGGTGACCTTGACGACGAAGGCCACGCCGCCGGAGCCATAGCCCTCATAGGTGATCTCTTCGTAAATGACGCCGGGGAGTTCGCCGGTGCCCTTCTTGATGGCGCGATCCACATTGTCGGCGGGCATGTTGGCCTCGCGCGCCTTGAGCAGGAGAGTGCGGAGGCGGGCGTTGCCGTCCGGATCGCCCCCGCCGGCCTTGGCTGCGAGGGTGATGTCACGCGAGAGGCGGGAGAACACCTTGCCCTTGCGGGAGTCGGTGACCGCCTTCAGGCGCTTGATCTTGGACCACTTGTTATGGCCGGCCATGGAGAGAAGCGATAACCGTCAGACTGCGGGCTCCAAGCTTTTTGCTCAGCGCTTCTTGGGGGTGACGTTCTTCATCGGCTTGCCGCCGCCGGCGGGGGCCGGGGTCGGGGCGGGCAGCGGATCGTCCTTCATGCGGTTGACGACGAGTTGCTGGCCGATGGTGAAGAGGCCGTTGACGGTGGAGTAGAGCGCGAGCGCGCCGGAGAAGTTGTAGCAGATGAACATGAAGATCCACGGCATGAACTTGAAGATCTTCGCCTGCATGTTGTCGGTGGACGGCATCGGGGTGAGCCGCATCTGGATGATCATGGTCGCACCCATGAGCAGCGGGAGGATGTTGATGGGGAAGCCGAAGAGCCGGGCGACCGTATCGGGCGCGGAGAGGTCGATCGACCACAGGAAGGGCGCGAAGCGCAGCTCGGCGGTGCTTTGCAGCATCTGGAAGAAACCAATGAGGAAGGGGATCGTGATGAGGACCGGGAGGCAGCCGCCCATCGGGTTCACGCGGTGCTTCTTGAAGATCTCCATCGTGGCGGCCTGCATCTTCTGGGGGTTGTCCTTGAATTTCTCGCGGATGGATTGCATCTCCGGCTGGAGTTTGGCCATGCGCTTGGCGGACTTGGAGGCGGCGAGGGTCGGATAGAGGAAGACGATCTTGAGGATCAGCGTGGTGATGACGATGGCCCAGCCCCAGGCCCAGGTGGGCGAGAGGGTGACAATCCAGCCGTGCACCCAGGTCATGATGGTGAGCAGGAGCTGGCTGAAGAACCGGAACATGCCGAAATTCATCACCTTGTCCTGATCGGCCTCGAAGACGTCACCATTGGCGAGGCGGCGGTATTCCTTGGGGCCGACGTAGAAATTCAGGGCCAGGGTGGTTTCGCCGCCGGGGGCGAGCGCGGGCACCTCGAACTGCGCGGCGCCGGTGACGCCGAAGTTGGGCTGGTTGGGCCGGTCGGGAAACGCGGGCAGTTCCACGCGGCGGGTGATGAGCCCGGCGGCGGGCTCATCGGGCGTGGCAATGGCGGTGAAGAACTGATTGCTCACCGAGGCCCAGCTGATGGGGCCGTTCGACGGGATGTAGGCCAGGGGCTGGCGGGAGCCGAAGCCGATCCAGCTGAGGAAGCCGCCGCCCTCAAGCTTGGAGCGCGCGATGAACTTCTGATCCTTGCCGTTGGAAAACCCGGTGGCGAGCTGCATGCCGTGGTCCACCGAGTTGATCGGCGCGGTGGTGCCGAGGCTCAGGGAGACGCGCGGCAACGGGGTCGTCTGGTCGGTGAGGTTGCGGAAGGTGGTCTCGTGGCGGAGCTGATAGGGATCGGTGCCGGGCTCGGCGCCGTCGGGCAGGTAGTAGCGGCGGGTGACCTCGATGCGGTTCTCAAACACCGCGCGGTAAACGACCTCGCTGGCGGTCTTCGAGACCAGCTCAAAGCGGGCGCGCTGGTCGAGGCCGGGGAACTCGACGAAGCCGAGCATCGGGTCGGTGTGCAGCTGGTTGAAGACGAAGGGCTCGTTGCCCAGCCGTTCGGCGGGGTAAACGAGGCGGCCCTTGAGATCGCGGGCGCGGAAGGCGACATCGCGGATGGCGCCGCCGTGGTCAGTGAGACGCACTTCGACAAAACTGTTGGCGAGGGAGACGATCTGGGCGCCCTCGTCGTCCTTGACGATGGCCGCGGCGAAGGAGGCGTTCTGCGGGTTGACGACCGTGCCGGCCGGCGCGGGGGCCGGGGTGACACTGCCGGTCTCCGGCGTGGTAACGGCCGGTGCGGCCGTTGTGGGGGCGGGCACGGGCGCGGGCGGCGCGAATTTTTGGCCGAGGTAGAGGCTCGCGAAAGCCGCGAGCATCAGGACAACACCGATGGCGAGGTTCTTTTTATCCATTACAACAAAGGAGAGGGTGAAGAGAAACGACGAGTTTAACGGGCGACGCGGGTGCAGCGCGGAGCGGTGAAGCCCCGGCGCGATCGCAGGGTGGCGGGCACGGGATCGAGGCCACCGGGATGAAGCGGAGTGCAGCGCAGGAGCCGGCGTAGGGCGAGCCAGCCGCCGGCCAGGGCGCCGTGGGTGCGCACCGCTTCGATGGCGTAGTGCGAACAGGTCGGGGAGAAGCGGCAGCCGCAGGCCGGTCCGAACACCGCGGGCAGCACCGGGGAAAGGGTCTTCTGATACAGCCAGACGCCGCCGATCATCAGACGCGCGGGCAGCCGGGCGAGCCGGGCAGACAGGGAGGGCGCGGCTTCAGGCATGGGCGGTGGAAAATTGGCGGCAGGCGGCGATGAAGCGCTGCTCCAGCTCGGGGAAGGGGCGGACATTCACCGCGCGCCGGGCGCTCAGGATGAGGTCATGCCCGGCGGGCACACACTCCTGATGGCGGCGGAAAATTTCCCGCAGGCGGCGCTTGGCGCGGGCGCGGGCCACGGCGGCTCCGACTTGCGCATAGGAAGCGACCACACCGAGCCGGGCCGGGGCCTCATGGTCCCCGCGGGCGAGCCACCAACAGGTGAAGGCGCCGCAATCAATGCGGCGACCTTGTTCCCGGACGGTGCGAAAATCCCCCGGGCGGCGCAAATGCTGCTCTGGGCGGAAACGCATGATCGGGAAGGCGGAAAGTCCGGAAGGCGGATAAAAGAAAGAAGGGCCGGCCGCGAACAGGATCTGCCGTCGCGCGCCGCCCCTTGCGTTTCAACCTTTCGCTATCAGACGACGGTCAGGCGCTTGCGACCTTTGCGGCGACGGGCCGCGAGGACCTGGCGGCCGCCTTTGGTGGCTTTGCGGGCGCGAAAACCGATCTGGCGGGCGCGCTTCTTGCGGTGTGGGCGGAATGTAGGCTTCATGACTTTAAACGAAAAAGAGGGTCAGGAGTGCCGGACGGGGGAAGGGGTGTCAAGGGCGGTTTCCCGGGGGTGATGGTATAGTTTGAATGGGGAATTCGTCCTCTGGTTTTGAATATCCGGCGCGAGAGTAGTCCCCAAGTCATAATTGAAGGGGGTTTGGCACAGGGTGGTTGTTACTTGGGGTCGGGCGCATACGTCTGTGACAGCATGCTTCTGTCACTTTCCCTGCGCCGCGGCGGTCTTTTATTGTTAATGCTCGTCCTGGCGGCCCTGCCGCTGACTGCCCGCGATGCCTATGTGTTGATTTCCGGCGGCGGCACACCGCTCAACAACAACTATTCCCAATATCTGCAGGCGCAGGCCATCGCGGCGTTTTTCGAACAAAATTACCCGAAGGAGCAGACTTGGGTGTTCTTCGGGGTGGGCAACCGCCCGGGGGAGCCGATGAAGCTCGCCGACACCCGGCGGCAATACAAGGAAGACGGGTTGGTGCTCGAATCCTGGCTGCCCGGCCCGCTGCCCGACAATCGCCCCGCCACCCGGGAGAGCATCCTCACCGCTTTGCGCGAGGAGATTCTGCCATCGGTGGCCGATGGCGGCACGCTTTACCTGTTTGTGGGCGATCACGGGGTGCTTTCCCGGACAGAACCGAAGGAGAGCACGATCACCCTTTGGCAATTGAAGGAGGATCCGGCCCGCCCGAACGGCTGGTTCACGGATAACAACGAGGTGTTGGGCGTGGCGGAACTGCAACAGGTGCTCGACGAAGGGCTGGGCCGGGGCCGCGTCGTGTTTTGCATGACGCAGTGCCATTCGGGCGGATTTCATTTCCTCGGGGTGCCGCGGGTGCTGACACCCAACTCCAACTGGTTTACGCTGGTGCCGACGTGGGCGATCCCGACGGAGGCGCAGGGTCCTCTGCCGCGGGTGGCCGGTTTCACGGCGACTGACGAGGCCTCGCTGGCCGCCGGCTGCGACCCCGACCCCGACCCGGATCGCTGGGCGGGCTATGAACGCTTCCTGCCGGAGAATCTCCTGGGGCTGGATTTGTTCACCCGTGAGACCTCGGGGGTGCGGCGCGATTCCTTTGCCGCCGCGCACGAGGAGGCCGTGCTGGTGAACCGGACCATCGACAAACCGCGTTCCAGTTCGGAGCAATATTTGGAACAGTGGGCCGGTCTGATCGAGAAACTGGCGGAGGATGAAGGCAACCTGACTCCCGAGGTGCAGCGTCACTTGGAAGCCTATCGGCGGGCCGTGGATACCGGGCGGGTGGAGGCGGATGAGGCGGCCCTGAGGGAGCGCACGGAGCAATTCGGGCGCTTCATCATACGGCTGACCGAGCAGAATACCGCGGTGAAGACGCTCCTGCTTGCCGGCACGCGTGAGGAACTCGAACGCGCGATGGGTCCGGCGGCGAGCCGCCCCGGCCAGCCGGGCGCCGGCAACCGGCGCGAGCCGCGTGAAGATTTGCTGAAAGCGTGGAACGACGTGCTCCGGCCGGTCTGGAAGGCTGCGGTGCTCGCCGGCGAAGTGGCCGGCATGTCCGAGGCGGTGCGGGCCTTTGAAAAGCGGTTGCTGGAGAGCGAAGACCGCGGCCGGCAACTGATGATTTATCGCGGTTGGCAGAATCCGCTGCTCAATGAGATTTTCTGGAATTCGACCTATGCTTTCCCCGATCAGCTTGATGCGGAGCGGGCAAAAGCGGTGGCCCGGTGGGGCGCGGAGCGCCGCCAATTCATCCTCCAGTGGGGCGCAGGGGCGGAAGATGCGGCGGTGCGCACGGCGGCGGAGACGCTTGCGCCGCTTTTCCGGCCCCGCGCGGCCCCGGCGGCTCCCGCGGTTACGGCTCCTGGCTCGGCTGCGGCCCGCCCGAATGTTTCTCTCCGGCCGCTGAGCCCGCGCACCGCCGCGGAACGCACCCTGTTCTACCGGCGTGTGCTGGCGGCCTGGGAATTTCTGCTCGCGACCGGCGAGCAGCCCGCGCTCGACGAGCTGCATGCGCTCATCGCGCTGGAACGCACCCCGCTGCCGCAGGGCGGATAACCGGCAGAGCCCAAGGATACATAACAGTCAGAAAGGGTGGGCCGCGCGCGGCCCGCCCCGGTTCAATCGTATCGCAGGCGGCGTCCAGGTGAATGCGACGTTTCCCAAGAATGATTCCCGTAGAAGCTTGTTGTGGGAACCGAGGTGCCAACCGCCTGAGTCGGACAGGAAGATCCAAGAGGCCCAGTCCCGTGAGATCAGGAGCGGGAGAAAATACGGATGAAGCAGCGCCGTCTCACTGCGGGTCGTCGGGTGGAAAGAGATCGTGGTCTGTCGGGGGCGGCGCGGGCTTTTTCTTTGGGTTTACGCGGCGCTTGAGCCTGGGGTCGATCTCTTCGATCTCGGGCTCGGGGATGCGGGTGAAGGCGATACGCATCGGCGCGTAGCCGGTGGCGCCGTGCGCGCCGCCGAAATAGACGGAGTTTTTGCCCAGCGCCTTGTTCAAAGTGTCCACGGCGGCGAACAGCTTGGTGCGGGATGTCTCCTGTTCGCGGGTGAAAAGATCGGCGGTGTGCAGGCTGGCGGCGAGGAGACGGTGGAGGATGACGCCGACCTGTTTGGGGGGCTTGGTTCGGTGCCCTGGCGGGCGGCGAGCCCAGAGCGTGTTCAGCGCGCGGGTGAAATGCAGGGTGTCCTGGGTCTCGTTGAACTGCAGGTCGGCGCTCCAGTCGGTGCCGTCGCGATAGCCGACGGAGAGTTGCAGGCCGCCGGCGTAGAAACCCTCGTGCCGCAGGCGCATGGCGGCTTTCTGAATGAGGCGGTGCAGCACGGCGAGGGCATCGGCGGCATGGCGCTTTTCCGGCGGCAGCACCTGGCTGTGGCCGATGGTATTTTGCCTGGGGGCCTCGCGTTCCTGCACGCCGCCGTGCAGCCAGTCGTGGAAGCGCGCGCCTTCGACACTGCTCCAGATGCCGCGCAATTTTGAGGAGGACGCGGCGTAAAGCTTGGCCACGTCGTCGATACCGGCGGCGTGCAGGCGCTTCAGCATGTTGGGCCCGATGCCGGTGAAGTCGCCGAGCTGCACGTTGCGGGCGATCAGCCCGGCGGGGAGGTCGCTTTCGTCGAAGAGCACGAGGCCGTCAGGTTTCTGGAGGTCGGAAGCGAGCTTGGCGATGAACCAGTTGGGGCCGATGCCGATGGAGCAGCGCAGGCAGGGGCCGACTTCGCGGTAGATCGCCTGCCGGATTTCCTCGCCAAGGCGCAAGGCGCGCGCGGGCCGCGCAAGGTCGCCGGAGAGTTCGCACTCCAGCTCATCAATGGACTGGACCTTTTTCACCGGCGCGTGTCGGTCCACGACCGCCTTCAGCCGGCGGTGATAATCAATGTAAACCTCCGGCCGCGACTCGATGACGAGGATGCCGGGGATCTGCTTGCGCGCTTCGGCGACGCGGGCGTTGCGCTCAAGTCCGAGGGCCTTGGCCTCAAGGCTGACCGCGATGGCCCCGGTGGTTTCGGCGGCCACCGGCACCACGATCAGCGGT
Source organism: uncultured Opitutaceae bacterium (assembly GCA_964429385.1). Taxonomy (GTDB): domain Bacteria; phylum Verrucomicrobiota; class Verrucomicrobiia; order Opitutales; family Opitutaceae; genus UBA2377. The sequence goes on along the minus strand of CAYSBR010000001.1, from coordinate 38,869 downwards.
CGCCCGCGCAGCTCCGGTCGCTCCTGCTGTTCCACGGAGGCGAAGAAGGAGTTGAAATCAATGGCAAGCGCGCGGAGGGCCACGCCGGAAGTTTCGACGTGCAAGAGAGGCTGTCAAACGGGCGGGGGAGCACGGCCCGACTCCCTTGTGGGATTAAGTCTATGGCTTTTACAAAACGGAACTTGGGTCGGCGGCATTCGCCAGGTGGGTGGCAATAGTAATACCCCTTTAATGGAGTATTGTTGTTATACCACTTATAGGGAGTTTATTGACATAACTACTTAGGGGGAGTAAAAGTAAGGGCATGAATTATCCCATTGATACGCCGGTGCGGGTGCGGGCCGTGCTGCGGGGGCTGCGGCAGGCCCGGGGGCTCAGTCAGGCTCAGGTTGGCCAGTTGCTGGGCGTCAGCCAGAAGCGGGTGGCGCGGATCGAGGCGGTGCCGGAGCGGACGAGTTTCGACCAGCTGGCCAGGCTGGTGGCGTTACTGGGCGGTCGGGTTGTAATCGAAGAGGTCGGGGCCAGCCAGAAAGACAAGCCCGGTGGCGGTGGCGACGATTGGTGAGGTTGCGGATGGCGAAATTCGGTCAACTCACGGTCTGGATGAACGGCATGCGCGTCGGCCAGTGGTCGCGTCATCGCGCCGGGATGACGATGTTTCAATATGATGCGGAGTGGGTGACGTCCGCAGCGGGTCGGGTGCTGTCACTCTCGCTGCCGTTCACACCGGGCAATGCGCCGCATCGCGGCGAGGTGGTCACAGATTATTTTGATAATCTGCTGCCGGACAGCGGCGTCTTGCGGGAGCGCATCCGAATGCGTTTTGGCACGGACTCCGAGCAGGCGTTTGATCTACTGGGTGCGGTTGGACGGGAGTGCGTCGGCGCGGTGCAACTTTTGCCGGAGGGTGAAGTCCCGGAGGATTATGACCGGATTGAGGCGGAGCTTTTGGATGAAGCGGGCGTAGAACGTGCCATTGAGGCGGCGTTATCCGGTGGACGAGGAATCGGGCAAACGGAAGCAGCGGATGAGTTTCGCATTTCCATCGCCGGGGCGCAGGAGAAGACCGCCCTGCTGTTCTATCGTAATCGCTGGCGTCGACCACTGGGCGCCACGCCGACGACGCACATCTTCAAGCTGCCTTTGGGCCGGGTGGGAAATCTGCGGATGGATATGCAGGATTCCGTGGAGAATGAATGGCTGTGCGCCCGCCTCATGGAAGGATTTGGTCTGCCAGCGGCACGTTGTGCAATCGCCCGATTCGGGGCACGCAAAGTTCTGGTGGTCGAGCGTTTCGATCGCGGCATGCAGGGCGGTCGGTGGATTGCGCGATTGCCGCAGGAGGACTTCTGCCAGGCGCTGGGCCGCCCGGCGCGGTTGAAATATGAAGCCGATGGGGGCCCGGGGATGACGGACATCCTGCGGGTGCTGGCGGGCAGTTCCCGCCCGGCTGAGGACAGCAAGGCCTTTGTGAAGGCGCAATTGGTGTTCTGCCTGCTGGCGGCGACGGATGGACATGCCAAGAATTTCTCCCTGTTTCACGAACGGGGAGGGACCTACCGGCTGACACCATTTTATGATGTGCTTTCGGCTTGGCCGATCATCGGCAAGGGATCGCAGGAAATCCCATGGCAAAAGGTCCGGCTGGCGATGGCCGTACGCAGCAAGCACCCGCATTGGAAAATAAAGGATATTCTGCCACGGCATTGGGATATCGTGGCGCAGCGCGCAGGATTGGGGGATGCGCGGGCATTAATCGCGGAAGTGGTTGAACAAACTCCGATGGCAATCGCCCACGCGGCGCGCGATCTGCCGGCGGCCTTTCCTGCACGGGTGGCCGAGTGTATTTTCACTGGCGTGCAAGAACGGGTGAATCGATTGGTATGAGCAATGGTTCCATGCTGATCGCCGTCCTTTCTGACACTCATGGCTGGATGCCGCCGTCGCTGCCGGAACGGCTAGCGGGGGCGGACGAGATCTGGCACCTTGGCGATGTCTGCGATCCGGCGGTCCTGGGGGAGTTGGAAATCCTCGGTCCGCCGGTGCGGGTGGTGCAGGGCAACTGCGATGATTACTTCGGCTGGCCGCCGGCGCTGCAGCTGGAGCGCGGGGGCGTGTTGTTTTACCTGACGCATATCCCGCCGGTGCGCGTGCCGCCGGGGACGCAGGTGGTCCTGCACGGCCACACGCATGTGCCGAGGGATGAGCGGACGGAAGGTTTGCGCTGGCTCAATCCGGGTTCGGCGTCGGAGCCGCGCGGCGGCCATCCGCCGAGTTTTGCGTGGCTGGAAGTGGCGGAGGGAAGGTTGACGCGCTGGGAGGTTGTGCCCATCTGATGGCGACGATGTCCGACGGTGGAATACAGCAGGATCTGCTCGGCCTTTTTGCCCCGGCTGCGGGAACGCCTCCGCCTTCGTCGCCGCAACTGGAACCACGGCGGACAAGTCATCAATCCCTGCCGGCGGGGCCTGATGGGGTCATTTTCCAGCGCAGCGAAAAAGCGCAAAACTACCGGCTGACGCTGAAACGCGACGGCACGGCGGTGGCGATCATTCCCCGGCGCGGGTCGGAGCGCGAAGCGGCGCGGTTTGTGGAGCAGCATCAGGAGTGGCTGGAGCGGGCGCGCGAGCGGCAGGCCCGCAAGCCGCGCGGTGCGGCGGTGTGGGTGATCGGCACGCACATTCTCTGGCGGGGTGAGATGACGGAGCTGCGGCGGGCAACGGCGGGCGGAGGCGAGGGGCGGGAACGTCCGCAGGTGTGCCTGGCGGCGGATGTTTTCCGGGTGCCTTCGTTTACCGGTGATCTGCGACCGACGCTGGAGGCGCATTTTGCGCGACGCGGCAAGGTCGAGCTGCCGGCGCGCACCTGGGAACTGGCGGCGTTGTGCGGAGTGGAGGTGAAGCAGGTGACGGTGCGGGACCAGCGTTCGCGCTGGGGCTCGTGCTCGGCGCGCGGGACGATTTCTCTCAACTGGCGGCTCGTGCAGACGCCGGACTTCGTGCGCGATTACATCATCTATCACGAGTTGATGCATCTGCGGGAGATGAACCATTCGGCGCGCTTCTGGGCGCGGGTGGAGGAGGTTTGTCCCGGTTGGCGGGAGGCGGAGAACTGGCTCAAGCGCAACGGCAGCCTGCTCGGGTTGTGACCGAAGCGGCGGGGGTTGAATCCGCTGCGCATCCGGGCGGAGAAAAGGGCAGGCATCTGCGCGCTTGAAGGTTGCGGCGGGGCGCATTGGGTAGGGGTGTTTCCCACCCCGATGTCCGAGCAGAGCAAATCTTCGCTGCCCAATCTGCTCAGTGCCGCACGGCTTCTCCTGATGCCGCTGGCGCTGATGGCGGCCTTGATGGGGTCCAAGTCGTGGTTCGTCGGTCTGTTGGGGGTGGCGCTCCTGACCGATGCGATTGACGGACCGATCGCGCGCTGGCTGCGGGCCGAGAGCGAATTTGGCCGCAAGCTCGACAGCGCGGGGGACTACGTGACGTTGCTGCTGGGTGTGGCCGGGATCGCGCTCCTGTGGCCCGAAATCATGCGGCGCGAGCTGCCCTGGGTGGCGGCGGGGCTGACCCTGTTCTTCGCGGTCATTGTCTATGGGTTTGTCCGCCTGGGGCGGGCGCCGTGTTACCATACCTGGTTGGCCAAGATCTCGGCGGTGGCGTGCGCGTTGTCGCTGGTGCCGTTGCTGGCGGAATGGACGGAGCTGCCATTCCGCTTGGCGGTGATCCTGCAGGTTATCGGCGGACTGGAGGAGCTGGCCATTGTGCTGCTGGTGCCCTGGCACAAGGGGGAGGTGCCGACGCTCCGGCATGCGTGGAGACTCCGACGGGAACGGGCGTCGGGTGGTGCGGCGCAGTTTTAGCTCTGGCCTTGCCATGGCCGAGCAGTAGTTGAGATGACCGGATGCGCCGTCGCATGACCGATGGCGTCCGTCCAAAGTCTTTCCCATGACCCCGACCATCATTCCGATCCCCGCTGTCTGCCGGCTCACCGGTGCGGCTCCGTTCAAGCTCAATGCGCGCACGCCCATCGTGGCCGTGTCCAAAAATGCGGCCCTGCGCCCGGTGGCGGCGCAGCTGGCGCAGCGATTGGGGCTGGAGGTGACCGGCACGGCGAAGCCGCGCGCGATCACGCTGCGCATCGAGCCGGCGTTGAAGAAGACGCTCGGCCAAGAGGGCTACCGGTTAAGCAGCCGGGCCTCGGGGGTGACGATCCGCGCGGCCACGGCGCAGGGCGTCTTTTATGGCACGCAATCCCTGCGGCAACTGCTGCCGCCGGAGACGGAGCGACTCGGCGTCGGCGCGGCCCCGGTGTTGAACGTGCCGGCGCTTGAGATCACCGATCAGCCGCGTTTCGGCTGGCGCGGTGCGTTGATCGACCCGGCGCGCCGTTTCCTCAGTGTGGCGGAGACGAAGCGCTTCATTGATGCGATGGCGCTGCACAAGCTCAACGTCCTGCACTGGCACCTGATTGATGACCAGGGCTGGCGTCTGGAGATCAAGAAATACCCGAAGCTGACCGAGGTCGGCGGCTGGCGGGAGGAATCGCCGGTTTACGGCAATCGTGACGCGGGAGACGGCGCACCCTACGGTGGCTATTACACGCAGACACAGGTGCGCGAGATCGTGGCCTATGCGACGGAGCGTTTCATCACGGTGATCCCGGAAATCGAGCTGCCCGGCCACGCGGCGGCGGCCATCGCGGCCTATCCGCAGTTCGGCAACCGCGACGTGCCCGGCTATGCGCCGAAGGTCGCGCCGCGCTGGGGCATCCAGCCCTATACTTACGCGCCGTCCGAGCCGGTGTTCAAATTCATCGCCGAGGTGATGAGCGAAGTCGTGAAGCTTTTCCCTTCGCGCTACATCCATATCGGCGGTGACGAGGCCATCAAAGACCAGTGGCAGCAATCGGCCTTCGCCCAGAAGGTGATCAAGCGCGAAGGGCTGAAGGACGAGCACGAGCTGCAAAGCTGGTTCATCCGTCGTGTGGAGAAGATTCTCGCACGGCACGGTCGCCGGCTCGTGGGCTGGGATGAAATCAACGAGGGCGGGCTTTCCCCGACGGCGACGATGATGGTCTGGCGCGACTGGAAGTGGGCCGAGTTCGCCATCGCGCAGGGCAACGATGTCGTGATGTCGCCGACAACGCACTGCTATCTCGACCATTATCAGGCCGATCCAAAGACGGGGGATGAGCCCGAGGCCATCGGCGGCAACAATCCGCTCGCCAATGTTTACACGCTCGACCCCGTGCCGCCCGGCCTGAAGCCGGCGCAGGCCCGGCATGTGCTCGGGGTGCAGGGCAACCTCTGGGGCGAATACCTGCCGCAGGCCCGGCATATGGAATATATGGCGTTTCCCCGCCTGAGTGCGATTGCCGAGAGCGGCTGGTCGCCGGCGGCCCGGAAGGACTGGGCCGATTTCCGCCGCCGGCTCGACCCGCTGCTCAAGCGTCTGGAGCTGCTGGGCGTGAACTTCCGCGCTCCGCGCGCGGGCGAATGACGCAATCAGGCCGTCTTTAATAAAACAGCCGGGGCCGTTAAAGCCCCGGCTGTTTTGTCGGTGAGAAACAATGGCCGTGGTGATGCCAGTCAGCGGATGTCGATCACTTCGACTTCGAAGACGAGGGTGGCGCGCGGCGGGATCGTGGGCGGGCGGCCGGTTTCACCATAACCGAGCCAATAGGGGACGATGAGGGTGCGCTTTTCGCCTTTGCGCATGTAGGCGAAGGCTTCATCCCAGGCGGGGATGACCTGTCCGGCGCCCAGCTGGAAGGCAAAGGGCTGCCGACGTTCATAGGAGCTGTCGAAGCGTTCGCCGGTGAGGAGGCGACCGTCGTAGTGGACGATGATTTCCTGGCCGCGCTGCGGGAGTTCGCCGACACCGGCGGTGCGGCGGACGTAGAGCAGGCCGGAGGTGGTGCGCGAAGGGTTGCCGAATTGTCCGACGATGCTGTTGGTGTCTTCGCGGCTGAGCTCCTGCATGCCCTTCCGCTCCAAGGCCAGCCGCATGGCGCTGTTGATGGGGCGGCCGGGATCTTCGCGGGCGAAGATGCCGGAGCGGATCACGAGGCTGAGCGTCAGCAGGGCAAGGCCGATCAGGGTCAGGATGACGAAGTTGCGCATGGCGAAGGGGAGAAAGTGGGCCGGGAATCGGGTGGGCGCAAGCGCCTCAGCATGAACCAGGGAAATCAGGGGGTGGGTTCGAACATCACCAGCAGCGCATCCACCATGGCGTCCACCTTGAGTTTGATGCGCTGGGCATCGGTGAGCGGGCGATCCGGGGTGGCGGTTGCCTCGGCGGTGGCCACGAAGGCGGCGGCCTGGGCCCGGACGGCCGCGAGAAAGGCGTGCTTGGCGGGCCGGAGTGCGGCGTTAGCGTCAGCGGGTGCCGCCTCGGGATGATTCAGGAAACGGGCGACCTGATCTTCACCGATCCAGAGGCCCCATTCATCCGTATCGGCGAAATAAAGGGCGAGGCTGGCCCCGGGCGGGAGCGCGAGACGGCGGACGAGGTCGCGGGCGGCGCGGCCGGGCCGCTGCTCCGGGTATTCCGGCTCATACTTGGCGCGGAGGTGGACGTAGAGCGGGATGCCGGTGAAGCGCTCGAAGTTGGCGAGTTTGAAGTCGAAGTGGCGCGCGCGGGGCGGATCGAGCGGCAGCAGCCGGTCGGGATCTTCAAAGTGCGCATGGGCATGCCGGGGCGTGCGGGCGACCAAGGCGTCAAAGGCGGTCTGATCCGCGCGAAACGCCTGGGCGGCCGCGCCGATACGCAGGATGTTCACCGCGGTCATGGGGTCGTCCTGCCCGATGCGCGGCAGCACTTCGCGGCCGCGGACGGCGCGGCCGAAAACGCTGTGCAGGTAGTTGAGTCGGTTGACCTCGCGCAAGGTGAGGAAGAACTGCGAGCCGTTAGAGTCGGGCCCGGAGTTGGCCATGGAGAGGATGCCGGCTTCATTGTGTTTCAAGCCCGGCACAAATTCATCGGGAAAGGTGTAGCCCGGCCCGCCGCGGCCCGTGCCGGTGGGGTCGCCGCCCTGCACCACGAAGCCCGGCACCACCCGGTGGAATTTCAGGTCGTTGAAATAGGGCCGGCCCGGCTGTGGTCCGAGGGAGCCCTCGGCGAGGCCGACGAAATTGGCGACGGTGAGCGGAGCTTGCCGGAAAAACAGCTCGCAGAGAATGGTGCCGTGAGGAGTGACAAACTCGGCGTAAAGGCCCTCCGGCAAGGCGGGGGCGGGGGATGCTTCCGCGCGGACCAGACCGCAGGCGGCGGAACCGCACAGGAGGGCGAGCCAGAGTTGCTTCATATCCGGGGTCTGACAGGTTTCCCGTCCTGCCTCAATACAATGAAAACCTTCCGCGGCCGGAGGCCGCTTTTGCCCCGGACGGGGAAGAATCAGTGGAGGGCGACGATCAGCTTGCTGCGGCTGTTGACGCGCAGCTTCTGGTAGATCCCGCTGAGCTGCACCTTCACGCTGCCTTCGGTTTTGTTGAGGCGGGCGGCGATTTCCTTGTTGGTGAGCCCGGCGCAGACGAGGGCGGCGAGTTCCCTTTCGCCGGGGGTCAGCAGGTGGAGCAACCGGTTTTGCGCAGGGTCGGTCAGGGCGGAGGTCTCGGCGGCTTCCTCACTGACGCGCAGGCGGATGACAAAAACGGGCTTGGTCAATGTGCCGCCGCGCTCCGGGCGCAGGGTGATGAGGGCCTCGTGTCCAGGCTGGGACGAAAATACCTGGCGGAGAGGATAGGTGCTTTCTTCGGTCCGGTGGGCGGGGGTTCCGGCCTGCCAGGCAAGGCGCAGTTCTTCGCAAGCATTGCGAATCGCTGTCGGGATGTCGAACACCGCCTGGGGATTATAGCTGCGGGCACGGGTGGCCCCGAGGTTCCAGACGGCGCAGAGGGCGAGCGCGTCCTGCGAGGCGTAGATCAGGCCGAGATTCCAGTCGAGGAAGAGCACGGCCTCGGGCTTGGCCCGGTAAAAGCCCTCCAGCAGCCGGCGGCGCTGGCGTTCCTGCTCAAAGGTGCGCATCCGGTCGAAGGCGACCTTGATGTGCGGGTGCACGGCCTGCAGGGCGTGCATTTCATCGGGCGTGAAATCGCCCTGTTCGGCGCGGCGGCGGAGCGCGAAGGAGGTTTCCACGCCGCGCCCGTGCCAGAAAAGCAGATGGGCGGAGTAGCGCCAGTCGTAGTGCCGCATGTAGCGGCGATAGTAAGGGATGCGGTCGATCTTGCGCGGATCGGACACCAGCTGGCTGTGCTGGTAAGCGGGAATGCCGGTGTGCTGGTCGAGGAAAGGCTGGAAAAAGGAGCGCCCTTCGCCGGCCACCAGGTTGCTGGCCTCCTCGTTGTGTTCGTGGCGGGAGCGGGCTGAGGAGAAGCGGCGGGTCGAGGTCTCGCGCTTCCAATCAAGGTAATTGACGGACATGACGAGCGTGTCGTGCGGGACGATGACCTCGATCAGGTGCTGCAATGAGGTCCAGAGGTCGCGAAACTCCAGGGCGGCATGCAGGTTCAACAGGGCGGACTGGGCTGGCGTCTGGTTGAGCGCGGGCTGGAGCGGAACTGGACTCGCCTGATTCACGGGTGAAAACATGCCTATCCCCCAGCACGAACCAAACCAAACTCTATTTTCAGTCAGGCCGGGTGCGGGGGAACGGGTATTAACCTTCGTTAAGTTGCCTAAATGTTGCCCGAAGGGGCATTTTGAAGTCATGACCTCCCGCCTGATCCGTTATCCATTCGCCGGTTTGCTGCTGCTTGCCGGCTGGCTTCATGCCCAAACACCGACCGAGCCCACCACGCCCGAACGACGCATCCCGGTGGAAAAAGTTGCGGATAAGGAAGATGACGAGACCCTGCGCCTGGATGAAGTGGAGGTGACGGGTTCCCGCATCCGCACCTTGGTGCAGGAGCAGGGCGCGCTGCCGGTGTTCACCATCCCGCAGATCGAGCTGGAACGTCGCGGCGTGAACCGTCTCGCCGACATCCGCTGGGCGATCCCGCAGCTGGGTGGGGCGGTGGGCTTCAACGACAACCTGATGAACAGCGGCACCTCGCGCGCCCAGACGGTGGGCACTTCGTTCAACCTGCGCGGACTCGGCGGCAACTCGACGCTTGTGCTGGTGGACGGCCGGCGCATTCCGCACACCGGACAGGAAGCCCCCGGGGGCGCGGGCGGTCGCGAAGATTTCAACATCGACGGCATTCCGATCTCGGCCATTGAGCGGATTGACATCCTGCCGCAGGGGGCGGGTGCCGTCTATGGATCCGAGGCCATCGCGGGCGTGATAAATGTCGTCTTGAAGAAGAATTACTCCGGGGCGGAGTTGAAGCTGTCCTATGACAATACCTTCGACAGCGACGTCGGCCAGCTTTCCGGTTCGCTGACCGCCGGCCATCGCGCCGGCAAGCTCAGTACGTTTCTTACGGCCTCCTGGGAAAAACAGAACAGCCTGGCCTCCCGCGATCGTTGGTGGACCGCCACCAACGACCTGCGCAGGTTCGGCAGCACCAGCACCAATTTCCTTTACAGCACAACCGGGGGTTCGGGTTCGCTGGCCTCGGGTTGGTATCCCGGATTGACGGTGGGGCCGGTTCTGCCGGGGCAGACTTCCCATGTCGTGTTGATCCCGACCGGCTCCAACGGTTCGACCGCGGCCAACGCGGCGGCGCAGCCTGTGACCGCGGACAATGTGCCGCTTTACGACAACGCCCAATACGCCACCGGAGTGGACTCGGCTGAGCGTTTGAGCCTGCTGTTCCGCGCCGGTTACCAGGTGGGGCCGCAGCTTGAACTCTATGGTGATGTTCGGTGGAGCGAATTTGAAAACGATTCGATCGGCTCCCCGATCCAGCTCACCACCCAGTTGGCGGTGGGGGCACCGGGCAATCCCTTCTCTGCGCCCGTTTACCTTAGCAAGGTCTTTTATGATCTGCCGCGCCCGCGTACGATCTCGACCCAGAAGAATTTGGGGGCCGTGCTCGGCGCCCGTGGCAATTTCATCGACACCTGGCGCTACGACGTGAGCGCTTCCTGGGCACGCAACGTTGTCGCCGATGATGCTCTGAGCGGCAGCAGCTTTAACTTCAGCCTGCTCAATGCGGCACTGGCCTCGGGGGCTCCCCCGATGCTGGCCTATGACAGCATCAACGGCACCAACCCCAATCCGGCTGGCCTGCTGGAGTCCTTGATGCCGTTCGGTGATCACAAGGATACGACCGACGTCTTCCAGTATGTCGCTGCGATTGACGGTGTGGTGTGGGATGGCTGGGCCGGCCCCGTCCGCGCCGCTTTGGGGGCCGAGGCAGGCGAGGAAAAGGTCAAATTTTGGCGAGATGCCGCGGCCAGCTTTAGCTACCTCCTCTCGGATCCGTTCTCCCGCCGACATCACGCAACCTTTGCCGAGGTCAGCTTCCCGCTGCTCTCCGAGCAGCAGGGTATTCCGCTGATTCACCGTTTTGAGCTGGGTGGGGCCGTCCGCTACACGGATTTTTCCGACGCTGGTGATGTGGTCACGCCAACCTACCGCGTGCTTTTCCAGCCGGTGAAATGGATCACGCTGCGCGCGTCGCGCGCCGAAGGGTTCAAGCCCGTGCGGTTGTATGACCTGCAGGCGCCCGTCACGAGTTTCACGAGCAACCTGACCACGACCAGCAATGTGCGTGATCCATTGCGCGGCAATGAACTCGTTCTTGGTTCCTACACCTACCGCTCTGGGGGTAATGCTGCGCTCAATCCGGAGGAGTCCATTTCCCGCAACGCCGGGGTGGTGGTTGATGCGCCCGGCCGCTGGCTAAAGGGACTGTCTTTCTCGGCGGATTACTACGAGATCGACTACGTCGAGCGCTCCGGTTCCACCGGGCTGCAGGTCTTGCTGAACTATTTCCCTGAGCGCATCACCCGGGCGGCGCCGACGGCGGCGGACATCGCGGCAGGTTATGCGGGTGCGCTGACCACCTGGGATGCCAGCAACATCAACCTCGCCGGTGTGTGGACCAAGGGGTGGGACTATCGTGCCACCTACTCGCGGACCTTTGGCTTCGGTGATCTCCTGATCAGCGCGGCTTACAGCGATCCCGATGTCATCATCACCCAGTCCACCCCCGCGGCGGCACCGACTTCCACCTTCGGGCATCAGCCTGCCAAGTTCAGCGGCTCCGTCTTCTGGGGGCGCGGTGCCTGGGATGCGGGCTTTGTGGTCAACTACCAGAAGCGCTACTTCATCGGCGGCCTGAACAGCACCTCCTATCCCTCCTACATCGAATGGAATCCCCAGGTTTCCTACAACTTCGGGAATGACGCGCGTTTTGGTACGGATGCCACCGCGTGGTGGGGCCGCTGGCTGGCTGGCAGCAAGCTGACTGTCACGGTGATCAATGCCTTTGAAAAGGAGCCGGCGCTGGCCGATGCGGCAATCGGTCGCTTTGCAGGCGATCCCCGCTTGCGCCGCTACATCGTCTCCTTCGCCAAAAAATTCTGATCCCGATGAAAACACGCATATGGCTCTTGTCTCTTGGTGTGCTCGGTTGTGTCGCATCCGCGCCGTTGGCGCGGGTGCAGGCCGCCGAGGCTGCGCCGGTTGCCGCCAAGTCCCAAGCCGACCTCGACTACGAGGCGGCTGTCGCTTTGTGGCGCACGGAGCCGCCCGCCGGGGTTGAGTATCCCTCGAAGGAGCACTTCCAGTTCGCCGATAAAAAACTGCAAGAATACGCCGCCGCGGTCCGTGCCTTCGGGGAAAAATATCCCCACGATCCGCGCCGCTACGAGGGCTGGGTGCAGGCGAGCTACACCGCCCCGTCGTTTATCAAGGAGTTCAAGCCCGGGTTCGACACGAAGCCCGGCTGGGCGAACATCGTCGCGGATGAAGCCAAGGTCGTCGCCTACCGCACCGGGCAGTTGCCGCTGCTCGAGCAGGTGCTGCTGGCGGATGACTCCACTATGCGGCAGCGCGGCGGCGGGTTCTTCGCTTATCTGGTCGATTCCGGCACGGTGGCCCGCCTGAAGGGCGGGGAGTTCGACATCCGCTCGGTGCGGCCGCTGGTGGACAAGATCGTCGCCAAGTTTGGCGACGAGCGTGCCCTCCCGGTTGTCGAACAGTATGCCGACGGGCTGCGCCGGCAGTCGCCGGAAGCGGCGGACGTCTTCGAGGCGGAGCTGAAGGGAAACCCTGTTTTGGCCGCCGCGATGGCCAAGGTCGCGGAAGACCGCCGTGTCGCGGCCGAGGAGAAGGCCGCCGCGGACAAGGTACGCGCCGCCGATCTCGGCTCCGTGACGTTCACCGCCGCCGACGGGCGTGAGGTGGATCTTGCCGCATTGCGGGGCAAGGTGGTGCTGGTGGACTTCTGGGCCACGTGGTGCGGGCCGTGCATCGCGGAATTGCCGACGATCAAGAAGGTTTACGCGGAGTATCACGCCAAGGGCTTCGAGATCATCGGCATCACGCTTGAAAACCCGGGCTTCCGTCCGACGGATACCGAGGATCAAAAGGCGGCGAAGCTGGCGGCGGCGCGGCAAAAGCTGCTCGCGTTTACCACGAAGAATGAAATGCCGTGGCCGCAGCATTTCGATGGGCTCCATTTCAAGAACGAGTTTGCCGTGAAGTTCGGCATCAACGCCATTCCGGCGATGTTCCTCCTCGACAAGGAGGGCCGGGTGGCTTCCGCCGATGCGCGGGGCGAGAAGCTGGAAAGCGAAGTGCGCCGTCTGCTCGGTCTCTGATTTAGGGTATGAGTCTGTCAACGGCAGCCCGCGACGCCGCTGTGTCCACCGGTGCGGTGGTCAAGCTGACCCCGGCGGAGGTGGCGGTGGTGACGCAGGTGGCCCGGGGCTTCAGCAACCGGGAAATTGCGGCGGCGCTGGGCAAGAGTGAAGGCACGATCAAGAACCAGTTGAGCGGGGTCTATCGCAAGCTGGGCATTCGCAGCCGGGTGCAGCTGATCGTGCTGTTTTGCAGCTGAGCCGGGCGGGATGAACCTCGCCCGGCCGGCGATTTCCGCCGGATGTCGGGCCTCAAATCAATGGCCAATCCCGCACCCGCTTACGGAATGCGCAGCGGCGTGCCGATGCGCAGGTTGCGCTCATCGGGGATTTCGGCGCGGTTGGCCTCAAGGATCTCGGGCCAGCGCAGGCTGTTGCCATAATATTGGCGGGCGATCCGGGTCAGCGTATCACCGGCGATCACGGTGTGGACGCGGGGTTCGGCGGGAGCGGAAAGGACCGGCGTGGCGATGGGCGCAGGTGCGGCGGGTGCCGGAGCGGCGATCGTGGCGCCGGGCCGGGTCGGCAACGCGCGGCTGTCGGGGAAGCTGACGCTGGGGGCGGCGGCGGCGACGGCGAGCCGGGTGCGCAGCTGGGCATTCTCATTGGCGACCGCGCCGAGTTGATCGCGCACCTGACGCAACTGGGTGCGCAGGGCTTCGAGTTCGGCCGTGGTGCCAGCGGTGGCGCCAAGCTGGGCGGTCAGCTGGTTGTTGAGGCCGGCGGTGGTGCTAAGCCGGTTTTCGAGTGCGGCCTTTTCATCGGCGAGCCGGCTGCCATCGGCGGCGAGACGATCGTTTTCCTCCTGCAGCAGGCGGTAGCTGGTCAGGGCGGTGGCGAGCTGCTCTTCCACGGCGGTGAGCTTGGCGGGATCAATGGCCGGGGCGGCATTGGCGGCGGCCATGCGCTGTTCCAGGGCCGCTTGATTGGAGCGCAGCGTTGCGAGCTGTTGCTGGAGCTCGCTGCGTTCGTCGCCGAGCGCGCGCGCGCGCTGCTCGGTGGTGGCCAGTCCGGATTGCAGGCGCTCGTTCTCGCGCTGCAACAGCGAGTAGCTGTTGAGCGAGGTGCTGAGTTTGCCGGAGGTGGCGGCCAGCTCTTCGCGGAGAGCGGTCAGGGCGGAAGTGCCTTCAGCGCGTGTCGCCAGTGTTTGCTCCGCCTCGGTCAGGCGGCGGGTAAGATCCGCTTCGCGGGCGGTGGCCTGCGCCAGCTGGGTGGTGAGACCGGTTTGCTGGGTTTCCAAGCGGGCCCGGGCGGTGCCGGCGGCGGCGGCTTGTTGACGGGCCTGCTCCCCGGCGGCGCGGGCGGAGGCCAACTCGGCGTTCAACCGCTCAATGGCCTGCTCCTGGTCGGCCAGCTGGCGGCGGGTGGCATCGGAAATCGCTTCAGCGGGCCGGGTGGCCAGGCGTTGTTCCAGCGCGGTGTTCGCCGCGGTGAGTTCGTTGACGCGGGTTTCCAGGCCGGAGCGGGCGGTGACGGTGGCGGTGAGGGTTTGCTGCGCTTCTTCCAGGTTGCGGCCACGGCGGGAAGCAATGTCCTCGAGTTCGGCGTTGCGTCGCGCCAGCTCGCGGGTGGCGGCTTGGGCTTCCTGCAGTTCGCGTTGTGAGCGTGCGAGATCGGTGCCGGCGGTATTCGCACCGGCGAGCCGTTCATTCAGGGCCGTGTTGGTGGTGGTCAGTTCCCGTAGGCGCGCGTTCACGCCGGCGGTTTCGCTCCGGGCCTGTTCAAGCTCGGTCCGGGTGCCGGCCAGGGCATTTTCCAGTTGGGTGATCCGGGTGCGGTCGGCGGCGCCGGCGGAAATCTCGGCCTGCATGCGGGATTGGGCCTCGGCGAGCTCGTGCAGCTGGCGCTGGTTTTCCGCGAGCGACTGCTGGGCTTCGGCCAAGCCTTGGTTGCGCCGGGCGAGCAAGGCTTCCAACTCCTTGTTTCGGGCTTCAAGGTCGGCGGCGTTGGTGTTCGCGGATGACAGTTGTTGCTCAAGGGTGGCTTGGGCGGAAGTCAGGCCGGCGATCCGGGCTTCGAGTGCGGCGGCGGCGCGTCCGGTGTTGCCGGCGGCGGCCTGGGCGGTTTGCAACTGCCGGAGCTCCGCCTGGAGGCCGGCAAGCGTTTGGGCTCCGGCATCGCGTTCGCGCAGGGCGGCGGCGAGCGCCTGTTCACGCCCGGCCAGTTGTTCACGCAACGCGGCTTGGGCCTTCGCGGCCTCGCTCAACGCGGTTTCCTTTTGGGCGAGGGCCTGGCGGGCTTCGTCCAACCCGCGTTGGTGCTGGTCGGCGAGGGTGGTGAGTTCTTTGTTCCGGGTGGTGAGGGTGGCGGTGGTGGAGGCAGCGGCGGCCAGCTGGCGCTCCAAGTCTCCCTGCGAGGCGGTGAGCTGCGCAATCCGCGCGGTCAGTGCGGCGGCTTCCTTGCCGGTTTCACCCGCGGCGGTGAGGCGCGAGAGGAGGGAGGTGTTTTCCGTGCCGGCTTTTTCCAATGAGCCTTCCAGCCGGCGGACTTCCGCGCGCAGGGTTTCGAGCGCGCGGCCATCGGTGGTCTTGGCGGCGACCAGTTGGTCGCGCTCGGTGGTGAGGCGGGCAAGGGTCGCTTCGTGTTCGGCCAGATGGCGGCGAAGCGCTTCGCCGTCTTCCCGGGCGGCGGTTTCGGTGGCGGCCAGTTGCCGGGCCAGCGTGGCATTGCTCGAAGTGAGCTCGGTGATGCGGCCTTCGGCGGCAGCGGCCGTGCTTCGCGCTTGGGTGAGGGTGTTGCGCAGTTCGGTGAGCTCCGCTGTCGTCCGGGTGACTTCGGTTTCCAGCTGGCGTTTTTCCGCAGCGAGGGCGGTTTGCGTCTGGCGGGTGGTGGTCCCGGCGGTGGTGAGGCGGGCCAGCTCGGCTTCGAGCTCGGTGATCCGTGTGGCGGCCTGGGTGCGCGCGGCTTCGAGGGTGGCGAGGGTCTGGCTCTGCGCGGTCAGTTCGCGCCGGGCCTGATCGGCGGCGGTCTGCGCAGCGGCGAGGGCGGGGGCGTTTTGCTGAACGGTGGCGAGCTGCCGGGTGAGGGTTTGATTTTCTTCCGTGAGGCGGGTCAGCCGGGCGTTGAGCTCGGTGGTTTGCCGGCGGTTCTGCTCAGCCTCCGTGCGGAGGCCGGCGAGAGCGGCCAGTTCGGTGTTCGCCTGTTCAAGCCGGGCCTGCAAGCCTGCGAGGGTGTTGCTGGCTTCCGTGGCGCCGGCGGTGAGGGCGGTGCGTTCAGCTGCGACCGCGACGAGTTGCGCGCGCGTCTGTTCAAGCGACTGCCGGGCCTCGGTGATTTCGCGCTGATGCTGCCGGGCAAGGGTTTCGAGTTCGGCGTTGCGGGCACGAAGGGCTTCGGTGGCGGCGGATTGGCCGGAGGAGGCCGCGCGGAGATCGGTCTTGAGGCGTTCATTCTCCTGCCAGGCGGTGGCGAGTTCTTCTCCCAGCTGCCGTTTGTCGGTGTTGAGTCCGGCGAGTTCGGTGCGGACTTGGGCGAGGGCTTGCCGGGCGTCGGCGACCTCCTGCTCGCGCTGTCGGGCAAGGGTGGTGAGCTCGTTGTGACGCGCCTGGAGTGAACGGTCGGTTTCGGTTTGCTCGGCGAAGAGGGTGCGCAGGTCGGTCTTGAGCCGTTCGTTTTCCGACCAGGCTTCGGCCAGCTCCGCGCTCAGCTGGCGTTTGTCCGCGGCCAGTGTGTCGGTTTCCTTGCGCAGATTGGCGAGGGTGGCCTGGTGGGTGGCCAGGCTTGCTGAAGCAGCGGCGGAGTCCGCGGCGGAAGTGCGTGCGGCGGTCAGTTGTTGATTGAGCTGGGACACCCGCTGGTTGAGCACATCCACTTCGCGGCGGGATTGCTCGGCCGCGGTGCGGAGCGCGGTGAGTTCCTCCACCTGGGCGCGGGCTTGGGCGAGGGCGTCCTGGGCTTCGATCAGGGCGCGTCCGCGCTGGCTGGCGATGGTTTCGAGTTCGTCGTTGCGCTGGGCGAGCGTGGTCAGGGTTCCGGTATCCGGGGCGCGGGGTTCATCCGGGGTCTGGATGGTGAGGGGGGCCGGGAGATCGTCGGCGGGGGTTTCAGCGGAGGGGGAAGAAGGGGCGGGCGGGCCAGCCGGAGCGGCGGGGCCTTGGGTGGGCGCGGTGGTGGCGGGAGTGACGGTGACTGCGGCGGTGCGGGGATTGACGGCGGTGGGAAAACGCTCCCGCGTCGCGGCAAGGAGCCGGCGGCCCTCGGCGAGTTGTGCGGGCGTCATCTCGGCGAGCAGGGTGCGGAGCACGCGGCCGGTGGCCCCGTTTTCCTCGGCGAGGGTGAGCCAGACGTAGGCCTCGGGCAGATTGGCGGGGAGGTCGCGGCCGGTGGTGAGGGTGAGGCCGAGGTTGTATTGGGCGATGGCATTGCCGCGCACGGCCTTGGCGCGCAGGGCGGCGATTTCCGGCGTATCGGTGGCGGCCAGCGGAAGGGTGGAGAGGCCGCAAAGACAGAGGAGGGACAGGGCGCGGCGAAGGGAAAACATGGGCGGCATTGGCGGGACAGTGGGTGATTCGAGGGGCGGACTCAATCTGAACTGTGACAGGCGGAGCTTTTGACCGGGCTTTGACCGGAGGGTGCCCGCCGGTGATTTATGACTTCGCCCGGGCCACGGCACGGTGCCATTCCCGGTGGAGGCGACGCATGGTGGCGGCCGGGGCGAGGGGTTTGAAAGAACGGTCGGCGGCCCAAAAGCGGGCGAGGGTCTCGCGGTCTTTCCAGAAGCCCACGGCCAGGCCCGCAAGGTAGGCGGCGCCGAGGGCGGTGGTCTCGGTGATACGGGGACGCACGACGGGCACGCGGAGGAGGTCGGCTTGGAATTGCATCAGGCGGTTGTTGACCGTGGCGCCGCCGTCCACGCGCAACTCGCGCAGGCGCAGGCCCGCATCGGCCTGCATGGCGCCGATGAGATCGGTGCTCTGGCAGGCAATGCTCTCCAGTGCGGCGCGGGCGAGGTGGCCGGCGGTGGTGCCGCGGGTGAGTCCTGCGATGAGGCCGCGGGCGCCGGGGTCCCAGTGCGGGGCGCCGAGGCCGGAGAAGGCGGGCACGAGGAAGACTCCGCCGTTATCGGGCACGGAGGCGGCGAGTTTTTCCACATCGGTGGAGGTGGCGATGAGGCCGAGGCCGTCGCGCAGCCATTGCACGACGGCACCGCCGATGAAGACGGAGCCTTCGAGGGCGTATTCGGTGCGACCGTTGATGCGCCAGGCCACGGTGGAGAGGAGGTTGTGGCTTGAGGTCACGGGCTTGCTGCCGGTGTGGAGGAGAAGGAAGCAGCCGGTGCCGTAGGTGTTCTTGGCCATGCCGGGCTGCCAGCAGGCCTGGCCGAAGAGGGCGGCCTGCTGGTCTCCGGCCATGCCGGCGATGGGGATGCCGCGCAGTGCGGGAACGGCGGTGACTTCACCGTAGATCTCGCTGTTGCCGCGGACGCTGGGGAGGACCTCCCGGGGAATGCGCAGCCGGCCGAGGAGTTCATCATCCCAATCGCCGGTGTGAAGGTTCAGGAGGAGGGTGCGGGAGGCGTTGGTGATGTCGGTGGCGTGGACGCGACCGCCGGTGAGCTGCCAGAGCAGCCAGGTGTCCACGGTGCCGAAGGCCAGTTCGCCGCGCGCGGCCCGGCGGCGCGCTCCGGGCACGCGGTCGAGGAGCCAGGCGAGCTTGGTGCCCGAGAAATAGGGATCGAGGAGGAGTCCGGTGCGCTGCCGGAAGAGGGGTTCGAGGCCGGTGCGTTTCAACCGGTCGCACAGCGGGGCGGTGCGCCGGTCCTGCCAGACGATGGCCCGGTGCAGGGGCCGGCCGGTGCGGCGATCCCAGAGGAGGGTGGTTTCGCGTTGATTGGTAAGCCCGATGGCGGCGATGTCGCCGGCGGTGAGGTTGGCCTCGGCCAGGGCGCCGAGGGCGGTGCGGCGGATGGAGTTCCAGAGGTCGGCGGGCTCGTGTTCAACCCAGCCGGGGCGGGGATAATGTTGGGTGAATTCCTGCCGGGCGGCGGCGCGCGGGCGGCCGCGCCGGTCGAACACGATGGCGCGGGAGGAGGTCGTGCCTTGGTCCAAGGCAAGGACGTGGCGGGGCATGCGGGCAGGTTGATGCTGGCTTGAGCCGGGGCCAAGCCGCATATCCGGCCGGTCGAGGCTTGGCTCCGCGCCCACAACCGCCACGATGGCAAGAACCAAACCCCGTTGCCGGGGTCACAGCGACTACTGACTACCACCCATGAACACCCAGGCATTCATCTGCTCCGCACTGGTTGCGGCCAGCCTCAGCTGGCTGACCGGTTGCGGGGCGACGCGAATGGCTCCCGTGACGCAGGAGACCATCAAATACACCATCGAAAGCACAGAGAAGCTCGATCTGCGCGATCGCGCCGTGCAGGAGGCCTTGCGTTGCACGGGCCTGCAGGAGCGGGTGCTGCCCGACGGGCGGCTTGAGGTCGTGACGATGTTGAGGAATCGCGCGGAGGAGCCGGTCAAGGTGCAGCTGCTGTGTGTGTTTCGGGATGCCGAGGGTCTGGCGTTGAGCGAGGAAATCCCCTCGCAGGTGAGGGTGCTGGCACCGGGTATGACGGAGGCGGTGCGTTTCACGGCGACGGATGTCGCGGCGAGGAAATTCACGGTGCAGGTGCGCTCGGCGCGGTGAATAATAGGGTGCGTGGGGTTGATTACCTAGCGCGTGAGACTTGAGGTGGCTTGGGGTGCGGCCTACGGCTCGGGTGTATGCGGGCGGCCATCATTGAAGATCAGACGCTTATGCGCGGTTATCTCGGCGCATTGTTGCGTCGTCATTTCGGCGTGACGGACCTCGTCGAGATCGCCTCGATGCAGGAGTTGCAGGAGCGCGCCCATGAGCTGGAGGGGCTGCGGCTCATCGTGCTGGATATCGACTTGGGCGATGGCACGACGCTGGACTGGGCCACGCAGCGGGCTGAGAAGGGGGCTGCGGGGGTGATGGTGGCGGTCAGCTCCATCAGCGGTCAGTTCCCTTTCAAGAAATTGCAGACTGAGGGCATCAGCATCGCACACAAAAACGACAGCGAAAAGGAACTGGTGGATGTCATTGCGCGTGCGTTGGGCGGTGCCGTGGTCATCTCCCGCCGGGCCCGGGAACTCATCGTCGCCGGTGCCCGCGATGCCCTTTCTCCGCTCAAATTGCTCGGTCCGAAGGAGCAACAGGTGCTGGCGCTGCTTGGCCAACGATTGCAGGCGGACGATATCGCCGCCATTGTCGGTTGCACCCCGAGCACGGTGGCGGACCACCGCAAACGCATCATGCGCAAGCTGGAGCTGACCTCCACGGAGCAGTTGATCGACTACGCGATCAAGCACGGGCTGGTCTTCGACTCGAAGGCCGCCGCGGCGAAATCCACGCTCAAACCTTGAGCCGGGCGCGGGTTTCGGAGAGCGCGTCCTCGACGAAAGGGATCATGCGGCGCACATCGGACCAGTCGTTCTGGCGGACCGCGTCTTCGAGGACCTGGATTTGCTCCATGGCGACTTCATCGGCAGTGAAGCGGAGTTGGCCGAGAAGCGCATGAGCTTCCGTGGCGGTGCGGGGGTCCTGCAAGTGCGCCAGGGTCTTCACCGTCTGCCAGTGGCGGGCGATGAGCGCGGCGAGCTGTTCGCTGGTCGGGGCAACATCCCCCAGGGAGGCGAGCGGGTCGTTATTGAGCGCGATCGAGTGGGTGTCGAGGGAACGCTTGGGCTGGAGACCTTCGGACAGGCCGCGGATGACGCGTTCCAGTTTGTCCTTGGTCACGGGCTTGGTGATGAAGCCGGTCATCCCGACAGCCTTGGCTTCCTCGACCTTATCCTTGGTCGAGTAGGCGGTGATGGCGATGATGGGCGGGGTGGGCTGGGGCAGGATTCTCACCAGGTGGCGGCAGAGCTCGGCGCCGTCGGTGTCGGGCAAACGCCAGTCGGTGAGGACGAGGTCGTATTGGTGTTCGTGCGCGAGCTGAAGCGCGGCCTTGCCGTCTATCGCCCAGTGCACCGAGTAGCCGAGCTGCCGGAGGACATGCCCGAGGGCGATACGGTTGTAGTCCTCGTCTTCGATGGCGAGCGCGAGGGAGACCGGGGCGGGGGCGCCGGTGGTGGTGACGGGTGGCTGGGAGTTGGACAGGTTGATTTCCAGGGCGAACTCCGTGATGCCGTGCTGGCTGGCGGCGGTGAGCGTGCCGCCCATGGCGGTGGCCAGCCGGCGGCACACGGCCAGTCCCAGCCCGGAGCCGGGGATGTTGCCGGTGTTGGCGCCGCGCTGGAAGGACTCGAAGAGGCGCGACAGCTCGGCGGAGGAGAGGGTGGGGCCGCTGTTGCGGACGGCGAGGCGAAGGCGTGACTTGCCTCCGCCGACCGGGATCACGCGCACCTCCACGCCCGCTTCGCGGGGTTCGCCATACTTGAGGGCGTTGGAAATCAGGTTGCAGACGATCTGCCGCAGTTTGCCGGAGTCGCCGTGCAGCCAGGCCGGCTGTTCGGGGAGAATCAGGGAACAGGCGCTGAGGTCGGGGTCCATCGCCCGGGCGGCCTCCTCGACGAGGGAGACGGCCTCGAAGTCAACGGTGGTGAGGTTCACCTCGCCGCGCTCGATGCGGGAGAAGTCGAGGATGTCGTCGAGCATGGAGCGCAGCTGGTCCGCGCAGCCGCCAAGCGTGCGGACGAGGCTTTTCTCACGCGGGCCCACGTCGAGGTCGGCGAGCATCGCACAGATGCCGACGACACCGTTCAGGGGGTTGCGAATCTCGTGGCTGACGCTGGCGAGGAACTCTTCCTTCACTGCGCTGGCTTTGCGCAACTGCGCGGTGCGTTCGGCCACATGCGCCTCGAGCTCAAGGTTGCGCCGCCGGAGGGTGCGCGTGCGCCAGCGCACGAGTACCAGCACGATGCCGCCGAGGGCCAGGGCGTGGAACGGCCAGGCCCAGCCGCGCAACCACCAGGGCCAGGGGCGCACCACGGTGAAGGTTTCCTCGGTGAGCAGGCCGTTGCGCTCGGCCTGCAGCGTTACGGAAGTCCGGCCCCAGCCCACGGAGAGCGGGTGGAGGGTGCCGGGCTGGAAGCTTTCCCAGTAGCCGCCGGCCGCGCGCAGGCGGAGGAAGGTGGCCGGGGCCGGGGCAAGGTCAAACGCGCGGGCGTTGACGACTGCGCGCTCCTGCGTGGAGGCGCCAAGGTGGATTTCGTTGCCGTTCGTGCTGCCAGTCCAGGCCCAGTTGGGCTGGGGCGGCGCGGAGCGATCAAGCGGCAGGCGCACGCGGATCACCCCGCGCGGGCCGGCCGCGAAAAGGAAATCATCCGTGGCGGCGATCTTTTCCGCGCCGATGGTGGCGAGGCCGGGGATTTCCAGCGGCTGCCAGGAGTCGCCCTCAATCAGCCCGATCACCGGGTCGCGGTCGGGCCGGGTGACGAGGACGGCGAGCCGGCCCTGCACGAGGGCGGCGTCGCGCGGATTGCCCCGGATGATGCGGCCGAGTGTGCTGGCGTCGGAGTCGAGGAGGGTGCCGTCCCAGAAAAGCAGGGCGACCTTGCCGGGCCGAACTTCGCGCACGGTGGCCCGGCCGCTGCCCAGTTGGGCGATTTCGCGACCGTCCGGGGCGATGACCCGCACCCCTTGCGAGGCTGTGCCGACGAGGAAGTTGCGACCATCGGTCGCGAGGGAGTTGCCCGAGCCGGGAATGGGGAGGGAACGATCCCGCCCCGAACGCTCCAGCAGGGTGAGTCCTTGGTCATGGACAATGGCGGCGGTATCTGTGGCAACCGCGAGACCGTAGATGAACCGGCTTTGCGGCCGTGTAATGTGACCATTGAAAGCAAAGTCTCCTTTGTGGAGGGATGCCCCGGTTGTTTCCGGCCAGAGTGCTGCAATGTCCTCGGACTTGTCCCGGGAGACGGACTTTGTGCCGGATGAAGTGATGATATGGAGCTCGCCGGAGGCGGCAGTTTGCAACCCGAACACAGCTTTCCCGTCTGAGGGGAGGTAATTGACCCGAGACGGGTCGCTCATGGAGAAGAGGCCGTTGGCCGTGCCGAGGAGAAAGCGATCTCCGTGGCGCTTGAAATAATAGATGTCTCCAAGCTCGTGGTGTCTCCAGGCTAGCTTGCCGCTCTCCCGGTCAAAGGCCATCAATCCCCGACTCAAAGTAGGCACCAGAATCCACGGCCCCGATTCGGCCAGACCTACGATGCCGGCCTGAAGCAGCATCTGATTGGTTTCATCCGGTAGCACCGGTTCATTCCGTTCGTTACGGATGCCTTGGCTGGTTAGTCGTAGTTGGCCGCTTATTTCTCCAATGATCTCATTATTGAAATAAGAGTGTGTTTTTACGGAGGTCAGAGTGCCTTGAGTCCAAGTTTTAGGATAACTAGTGGTGGATGAAATGACCACCATATCGGCGCTCGAGCAAAGGCGTGAGTAAGCGAAGTCGTCGTCCGAAGACAAAACAACCCTGAATGTATGTGCTGGGGACGCCTCTATAAAAATTACTCCGCCTTGTCCTGCAACGAGCCAGCCATCGGGAGTTGCTGCCACATTGATCAATTCACCTCCGAGAGAAGGGATGGGGTTTAATTGTCCTTTTTCTAGAAAGGCGGCAAAACCATGCCCAACAGTGAGTAATCGTCCATGTGCTTCATTGATCGCTCGGGCTACCTGCCCATTGGGGGTGGACGTGAGTTGCCATTCTCCCCCAGGCGTGCCGATGGCGACACCGCCTTCAAATCCAATGGCTAGTTGACCCGAACTCAGCGGTTCAACCACCCAGATTGGCTTGCCGCGGAGTGAAGGTGGGAGAGGGAGCTCGGCCACCAACGGTTCAAACGCAGTGGCGCTGCGCAGGGTAAAAAATCCCAATGCAAGCAGAAAAAGCACCCGATTTAGGGGGTAGCGCACCATGTTGGGAGGGGGATTTTTGGCAGGGCGCTACGATTGGCGCAACGCGATAGTGGCGGGGATGAAACAACTCACTTCCTCCCTTTTGGCTCTCCTCAGCGGCGTGGCGGCAACCGTGCTGCTGGCAATCGGCTTTAACCAAGCAGCCCAGAAACTGGACCCCGTTGCGCAGAAATCCCTGCCGATCTCGACCATGCAGACGGGCGAAATTGCCTCCATGCCTTGCATGCCCTGCACCAACGGTAGTGGCGGTGGCGGCGGTAGCGGCAATGGCGATGGTGAGGTGATCGGCAGCGATCATCAGTTCCACGCCTGATCTCGGGGTCTGACCTTTAGAACCGGCCATGCTTTCACTTGCGGCATTGCGCTATCGGGATGTGTTCGCCGCGGACGGCGGCCCGATTGATCGCGTCCTCACCGGGGATTTCAACATCCTCGGTCAGCCGCACAAGCAGGCCAATGCCTTTCTCAAGCCCGAGCTCGCGACCGGCAAATCCACCCACACCATTTATGGTGCGGCGGATGGGACCGGCTCGGCGCTTTCCTCGTCGATTGCCTGCCATATGGCCATTTCGGAAGCGTTGGAGCGTTGGGCTTTTCTCGCGACCTATAATGGCCCCCAGCGGAAAAAGTATGGGTTCGATGCGGATTGCAGCTCCAACGGCATGGCAGCTTATCCCGGCATGTTCCGCTATCAGGCGGCGCGGCGCGCCCGCCACGAGGCGCTGGAGCGCTACGCCCTGATCGCCTGGTGGGATGGCCGGCTGCCGGCGGAGAAAATGGGTTCCCCGTTTCCGGGGGTTGACCTGGTGCGCATCCATCATAACGCGGGCGAGGGTGAGGTGGTCATCCTTGTGCAGCGTTCGAGGGCGGGTGTGGCCTATGGTCATGCGGCCGGTCGCACCGTGCGATCGGCCGCATACAGGGCTTCCATCGAACTGGCGCGCACGGCCTTCGTGATCGCTTCGCATCGCGCGAAGGGCGCGCTGGTGCAGGCGGCCAACTTTCTGGAAAAGCGCGCCCTCTATTTTTCCACGGATGAGGGCTACGAGGATTTCCAGCGGCACCTGCAGACGCGTCCGCACCAGATGATGCCTCAGTGGAAATCTGTTTTCGACGGCGAAATCCCGGGGCCGTGGTCCCGCTGGGCCACCGTCTGGCGTCATGCCGTGGCGATGCCCACCGACGATTATCTCAACCCGCACTCCAACTTCTTTTTCTGGTAACCATGACCGTCCGTTCCGCTTCCCTTCTTCATATCCGTGACCTGCTTGATTACGCCGGTCCGGCTGATGCCGTCCAAGCCACGCGCGCCGCTTATGAAGCCGGTCGCATTGATGCGCGCGATGTCCCCGAGGTGTTCCTCGCACTGCGCGCCCGCTCGACCGATTTCTTCGACAAGCTGTGCGCCCGGGCACCGGGCGGATCACGCTTTCCCTTCAGTCGGGAATGAACGATGGGCTCACCAAGACGGAGGTTGCGCTGCTTGAGGCCTTGCAGCGTGAACGAACCCTCCTGCACCAGCGGGACTGGGTGAGCGGCATCATCCTGCACGAGCTCTCAAATGCGGTGACCGTGGTGGGCGGCAGCGTGGACCTGCTCCATCTGGTGCCGGTCGGCAGCACCGGCTACAATGTGGCCCTGCGCCAGTTGCAGCATGGGTCCGGCACATTGCGCGACCTGCTCGCCGGCCTGCGGGTTCTGATCGATACGACCGGGACGCCGCTCGTGTATGAGCAGGTGAGGATCGCTGATTTTGTGCGCAAGATGATGGAGAACCCCATCACGGTGGGGGAGAGCAGCCGCATCCGGCTGCATCTGCGCCAATCCGGGGACATCTGGCGGCTTTCCCCGGTGTTGATGGGTCATGCGCTGGGGAACATCGTGCGCAATGCCTTGCGCTATGGCGCGGCGGATGCGCCGGTCTCCGTGATCATCGGCCAGCGCGGCCCGCGGCGATGGCTGCACGTTCTCAACCGCGGCCCGAAAATTCCACCCGAGGTGCAGCAGCGCCTGTTTGAGCCGGGCAAAAAAACGTCCCACGGCGGCATGGGCCTGGGGCTCTACATTGCGCAGACCTGTGCCGAGCGCATGGGCGGCCGGTTGTATTTTGGCAGCACGGCGCAGTGCACGGTTTTTTCCCTGGTACTGGAGGAAGCGCCCGAAGGGGTGACGGCGCTGACGCTGAACGCCACCGATCTGGCCTCCTGAGCGGCTCAGGGAGCGGGGCGCGGTTGGGAAGGTCCGAAGGTGACTTCTTTCGCGGCCGCTTCCATTTCCCGCACCGCTTGCTCCAGGGCGGCGCGATCTTCCGGGGTTTCCCGGATGTCCGGCTGACCGCTGGAAAAATCGATGGTCTTGCCGTCCTCGATGGGGACGATGGCCGGGACTTCCGGGGCCGGCGTTGCCGGCGGGGTGCGGGGCTGCGGGCGCAGAAAAAGATAGGCGCCCAGCGAGCCGAGGATAAATCCGAACAGGAGCAGGAGGATTCTTCGTTTCATAAGATCAGCCCAGAGCGAGTGCGATGACTCCGAGGGCCATCGCCATGGCCGCCCAAATCCGCCGCCGGCCATCGGACTCCTTCAGGATTTTGGCTCCGATGAAGGCGCCGATGACGATGCTCACTTCACGCGCCGGCGCGATGTAGCTCACGGGGGTGAAACTGAGTGCCGTCAAGACGAGGATATAAGCCAGCGGGGAAAGCAGCGCGACGCCGAAGGCATAGCGCCGCTGGGTTTGCCAGCAGCGAACGACTTCCGGCCAGCGTTTGACCCCGAAGGGCGTGAGCAGGATGAGTTGCGTGAATGCGGTGCCGGCGTCGTAAAGCAGCGGGGCAAGGGCCAGCCCCGCCACGCCGTGCCTGTCCCAGAGGGTGTAGGCGGCAATGAACAGGCCGGAGGTCATGCCGTAACCGGCGGCCCGCCGCAGTTGAGGCGCGCCCTGATGGAGCAGCTTCGCTCCGCCGGTCATCACAAAGATGCTCCCGATGATGATGAACCCGCCCACGATGGCGAGCGGCGTGGGCCGTTCGCCCAGCAGGGCGATCGCGCCCACGGTGGAGAGCAGGGGCCCGGTTCCGCGGGCCAGCGGATAGATGAGCGAGAAATCGCCAACGCGGTAACTGCGTTGCAGAAAAAGGGAGTAGGCGGTCTTGAGCACCCCGCTTCCGAAAATCCAGGCCACGGCCGTCCATTCGAGCGACGGTTGCCGCCACCACCAGTAACCTGCGATGACCGGCACATAGAGGGCGCAGATGATCAAGCCGACCAGATACACAAAAGGCAGGCCGCCGCCGGCCCGCTTGGCGCACAGGTTCCACGTCGCATGCAACACTGCCGCGGTGAGTACGAGAATCAGCGCGAGTGAGGTCATGTGCGCCGGAGAGGAGACACCCTCGGGGTGCTGACTTCAAACATGGAAACCGTCCGCCGCCGGAACGGTGGTCCGCCGGTCATGCGCTGGGGAACAAACCTTCCAGCCTCCGGCGGGCTTCAGCGAGGGTGAGTCCTTCGATTCGCACGCGTTTCAGGCGGGAGGATGAGCCGGTGTGCAGGGCTACGGCTCGTTTGGGCAGACCGAGGCTGTCGGCCAGAAATTCACACAAGACTTCGTTGGCGCGGCCTTCGACGGGCGGGGCTTTGACCCGGATCTTCAGGGCGTCGCCCAGCCAGCCCGCGATCGCGTTGCGCGGCGCGTTGGGGACGGCCTTGATCTCAAGGATGCAATGCGTCCCGACCATGGCCCTTAGCCCAATGCCTCGGCGAGAGTGGCGATGATGTCATCGGCCGGTTCGGTGCCGATGCAAAGGCGCAACAGATCGGGGTCGAGCTTGCTGGCGGCGAGCTCGGCGAGACCGGCGGGGGTCGTCACCAAGTCGTAGTGCGCGAGATACATAAAGGGGCAGATGAGCGTGGTCTTCATGCCAAAGCTGGGCCCTTTCGGCAGGCGCAGCCGGTCATAGAAGGGTTCGAGCGCCCCAGGTTTTTTCAGGGTGAACGTGATCATGCCGCCGGTGGCGTCGGGTGAGCGGGCGAGCCGGCGATAATTGGCCGCGGCTTCGGGCCGGAGCGCCCAGTGGACCTCCTTCACGGCGGGATGTGACGAAAGGAAGGCGGCGACTCGCGCCGTGCTGGCGTGGATGCGGGCGAGAACGCTTTCCGTCTGGCCAAATTGGCCGGCGAGCCGGGCGAGATCGCGGGCATAAAGCGGTTCGACCTCCGCTGTGATGCGGCGGCGCAATTCGTCGGCCTCGGGGCTGGCGGGGTTGATGGCGCACAGGCCGGCGGTGAGATCGCCTTCGCTGGCTGTGTACTTGGTGAGGCTGACCACCACCACGTCGGCATGGGGCAGCACATCAAGATTGAACACCGAGGCGATGGACGGGTCCGCCAGCAGCAGCGCCCCGTGCCGGCGACAGAGCGCGGCCAGCGCCGGCAGGTCGGGTGTCTGGATCAGGGGATTGGTCGGGACCTCGGCGATGACCCCGGCGATGCGGGAGCCATGTGCGGCAAAAATGCGTGTGAGCGCGTCGAGATCGAACACATCGCGGATGTAAACATAATCAGCCGGCGTGGCCGTGTGTTTTTGCAGGATGGCGATGGTGTCGAGATAGAGCCAGCCGAGCTGCAGCCAGAGCGTGCGGCCGCGCGCGGCCTGCACGTCGTTGGCGGCGCGAAAGGCGGACCAGATGGCATTCATGCCACAGTTGGTGAGGATCAGGTCGGCATCGGTTGCTTCGGGCAGGGCGCGCCGCAGGTGCCGGCGGATTTCCCCCGCCGCATCCCCCGCGAAAGTTTCCTCCGCATAAGGGGCGCTGAGCAAGCCGAGCCGGACGAGATGATCCTCGGCCGCGCGCGAGGAGAGAAAACCGCCGCGGTTTTGCAAAAAAATCTTGGCCTGAGCGGAGATTTCCGGAGTGGCGGGATGCGAGACACCGTGCAGCCCGTCGGTGGCAAAAAGCGCGCCCTGTGTGCCGAGGTGTTCGGCCAGCGCGCCGGCCATTGCGGCGGAGGAAGTCAGCCACAGGGTCCGGCCGGGCCGTCCCTGTTTTTGCGCGTAATGGTCCGTGAGGCGGCGGGCGAGCGGGTGGACGACGAAACGCGGGTAGCCGGATTGGAGCTGCCCGGTGATGGCAGGATCCTTCTCCTCATAGCCGCGCACCGCGCGCATGGTCGGCAGGCTGCATGATACGGCGTGCGGGCTGTCGGGAATGGGCCGGCCGAGCGGGATCTGGGTGAAAACAGACATGCAGGTAGGCCGTCAGTCTCGCCCGGCGCGCCAATCGACGCAATCCGAAGGTGAGCGGGAGGCTGTCATACCCGGGCGTGGCCTTCGCCGGGGGTCATGGAGCGTGGGGATTGCCACGCTCCATGAGGGGTGTATCCGCCCGGTGATTAAGGCGTCTCGGCGACTTCATCGGGGAAAATCATTTCCCCCATGATGACCTCGGCCCGGGCGTCGTTGAACATCTGCAGCCCGCGGGTGGTTTCACCGAAATAGGGTGCGGCGACGCGCAGCATGGTGTTGAGCACATCGGAGAATTTTTGACCGGGCTGGCGGGGGGCGGCGACGAAGGTCGTCCAGAGACGCTTGGCCCGCTCGCCCTTTTGCATGAGTTCGGCGTGGCTGAAGGCATCCACTACGATGAGGTAGAACTCGCGGGTGGCCTCGTATTCGTTGGCTCCGGCAATGCCTTGGGCGAGGGCGAGGGCCGATCCGGAATTCAGTGGTGATCCGCCGGCAGGGGTGCCGGGGGAGCTGCCAAAGCCAAAGCCGGCGGCGTTCTCGTTGGCGGCGGCCGCACCCAGGGCGCTGTCATTGCCGCCGGCACGGCTCTCCCAGAGAACATCGCCGCCTCCGGTGGTCAGCGAACGACCGCGGACGCGCGGGATCAGGCCATCGCGCCAGGTCAGTTGCTCGGTGCGTACGGTGGGTTCGCGCCAGGGGCGCTCGCCACTGTGGACGCGCAGGATGAGGTCCACGTTTTTCGGGTCGATGACCCGTCCCTCGTCATCCACGGCATTGATGAAACCTTTCTTGGCGAGGGCTTCGCTCAACCGGCGGCAGATTTCCTCGTAGGAGAGGTCGGATTCGTAGAGCTCCCCGGGCATGAAGACGTAGCGTTGTGGTGTGGCCAGGGGGGCGAGCGGGCGGGTGGCGGGGTTGAGATCGTTGCGCTGGTTGGTTTGGACGAGCAATTCTTCGCGCGGGGTTTCGGCGTAGTTGGCGGAGGAGACCGAGACGGGCGCTGGGACATAGCGCGGGGCCTTGGCAGGTTCGCTGGCGAGACCGAGGGAGGCGAGGACCGGCAGGCCGGTCAGGAGGAGGAAGGAGCGGCGTTTCATTGGCTGAGGTGATTGGATGGTCGCCATTCTGGGAGGATGGGGCGGTTTGACGAGCGAGGGATGATGAAAGGGCGAACCCGCGGGATGAGCGGCTTGGAATATCGGATTGCGGCGCGGGCGGACCTGCAACGAAGTGGGGGCGTGAAATTGCTTTCGTGGAACGTCAACGGCGTGCGCGCCGCTCTCGGCAAGGGTCTGCTCGACTGGATGAACGCCAGCCAGGCCGATGTTATCTGCCTGCAGGAGGTCAAAGCGACGCCGGGCGACGTGCAGGGCGTGGCCTGGCCAAAGGGCTACGAACTGGTCTGGAATCCGGCGCAGAAAAAGGGTTACAGCGGCACCGCGCTCTTTACCCGGCGCAAGCCTCTCGATGTCGTGCTGGGGCTCGGCTCACCCGCGCATGATGCGGAGGGGCGCGCGATCACGGCCGAGTTCGACGATTGCTACGTGGTCGGGGTTTACGTGCCCAATGCGCAGCCCGAGTTGGTGCGGATCGGCTTTCGTCAGGAGTGGGACCGCGCCCTGCTGGCCCATGCGCGCAAGCTGGAGAAGAAAAAGCCCGTCCTCTTCTGCGGCGATCTCAACGTGGCGCATGAGGAGATTGATCTCGCCCGGCCAAAGGAGAATGTCGGCAACCCCGGTTTTTCCGACGAGGAGCGCGCGGGCTTTCGCGATTATCTGGCGGCGGGCTTCGTGGATACTTTCCGGCATTTCGAAAAAGGGCCGGGGCACTACAGCTGGTGGACCTACCGCGCCAACGCCCGGGCCAATAATGTCGGTTGGCGCATCGACTACGTGATGGCCTCATCCGTGCTGCAACCCCGGCTCAAGCGGGCCTGGATCGAGCGGCAGGTGCCGGGCAGCGACCATTGCCCTGTCGGACTGGAATTGAAATAATGGCAAAGCAAACCACCCTCAAACCCGCGCCTGTGACTTCGGAATGGGTCCGGCGCGGACGGTCGAAAATTCATGGCGGCGGTCTCTACGCGGCGAAGCCCATCCTCTCGGGCACGCGCGTGATCGAGTATGTCGGGGAGCGCATCACCAAGGCCGAGGCCTTGCGGCGGGAGCAGAAGCGGCTGGCGCAGCGTGACGCCGGCCGCGATGGCTGCGTGTATGTGTTCGAGCTCAACCAGCGCCACGACCTCGACGGCGACGTGAGCTGGAACACCGCGCGGCTGATCAACCACTCGTGTGATGGCAATTGCGAGACCGACATTATCCGCGGCCGGGTCTGGATCATCGCGGCGCGGGATATCGCCGAGGGCGAGGAACTCACCTACGACTACGGCTTCGACTTCGAAGACTGGCGGCTGCACCCCTGTCTTTGCCGGACGAAAAAGTGCGTCGGCTACATCGTGCATCATAAACACCGCTGGCGGGTGCGCCGTGCGCTGGCGCACGAGTCGAAGGCGCGCGCCGCCGGCTGATTGTAACAAAACGGGATTTCCCCTGCGCGGCTGCATCGCCTAGTTCCACGCCATGCGCTTCATCCTGGTTTGCCTGCTGCCGTGGCTGTCCGTGCGTGCGGTGGCGGAGAGCTTCACCTTCGCCGCCGTGGGCTGCTTGCCTTACCATTACGTGCCGGATGTCGAGGCGCGCACGGCCCGGCTCACGGCCGAGATCAACCGGCTGGCGCCGGCATTCACCGTGCACTGCGGTGATATCCACAGCGGGGGTGAGCTGGCGAGTGACGAGCGCTATCTGGCGGTGCGCGACTGGTTCGACCGCTTCAATCATCCCGTGATCTATACCCCGGGCGACAACGAGTGGACGGATGCGCACCGGCCTGCGGTGGGCGGTTATGAGCCACAGGAGCGGCTGGCCAGGTTGAGAGAACTGTTTTTCTCCGAAGAACGAAGCCGGGGCGCGCGGCCGATGGATCTCATCACCCAGCGGCGGATGCCCGGCTATGAAACCTATGTTGAAAATGCGCGTTGGTCCGTGCAGGGCGTGGTCTTTGCCACGATCCATGTGGTCGGCAGCTACAACAACCGGCAGCCGGAGATTCCCGGAGCCGTGGCGGAGTTTGAGGCGCGGGATGCGGCCAACATCGTCTGGTTGCGCGCGGTCTTTGCCGAAGCCCGGGCGACGGACGCTCCCGGGGTGGCGATCTTCATCCAGGCGCAGCCGTTTGGTTATGTCTGGAATGTCCAGGGATTCCTGCCCGGGTTTGAGGCTTTTCTCCGCGCATTCGAGGAGGAGGTGCGCGCCTTTGGCCGGCCCGTGTTGCTGGTGCATGCCGACGAGCATCACCACCGTCATGAACAACAGGTGGCGGTGGCCCATGACACGGAGCGGATTCCCAACCTCACGCGGTTGGAGACGTTCGGCGCGCGGGATATCCACGGAGTCGTGGTTCTGGTGGATCCGGCTTCCGAAGCGGTCTTCGCCCCGGGCCCGCTGATCGTGCCGGGCAATCCTCTGCCGAAGCTGCCGCCGCGGCGGTGAGGTTGAGATGGCTTGCGGGTTGCCCGGGCGGCTGGCAGGAGCAGAGGGATGATCCCGGTTGCCGAGGAATTGAAAGTGCTGTTGTCGCGTGCGCCGGCCCTCACGCTGGCTGCGGCGGAAAGTCTGACCGCCGGGCGGGTGCAGGCGCGGGTCGCTGCGGTCTCGGGATCCTCGGCGTATTTTCTCGGCGGGCTCACCGCGTACACACTGGAGCAAAAGGTCCGGCATCTGGGCGTGGACCGGGTGGCGGCCGAGGCGGTGAACTGTGTCTCGGCGGCGGTGGCCGGGGAGATGGCGCGCGGTGCCTGCCGGTTGTTTGGCAGCGATCTGGCGGTGGCCACGACCGGCTATGCCGAACCTTCGGCGGAGAACAAGGTGGCCGTGCCCTATGCGTGGTGGGCGGTGGCTTGGCGGCAGCCTGCCGGCGAGGTGTGGCTGCGGGAGGCGCGAGTGGAGTGCCCCGGTTTGGCGCGGGTGGCGGTGCAGGAGGCCGTGGCGCAGGCGGCCCTTGAAGGCTTGGTCGCCTGGTTGCGTGAAGCCGGGCGTTGAGCCGGCTATTTCGCCAGCCCCAGCAGCCAGAGGGCGCCGCCGAGCGTGCCAAGAAACCCGGCCACGGCGATCTGCCAGGCGGCAATGCCGGCCACGACCGCTTCGGCGGGAGGCCCATCCGAAGCCAGGCCGGCCACCGCCCCGGCGCCGAACAGGATGAACCCGAACGCCGTCAGCAGGCCCGCGTAGAGCGTGGCCGGACGGCGGGGTGGCGGGGGTGGCGTAGCGGATGATGCCGGGTCCACGTCAGTCAGCGGGTAAAAAGGCCGTCGGACCGCGGGTTCAGGGCGTGATCTGCTGCACGAACTGCATCAACGGCTGCACTTCCGCCGGAGCCTGCACCCAGTTGCTGTAAAGGATCTCCGGCATCGTGAACTGCGTGGCGTAGAGGATGCGGGTGGCTTCATCGTCGCGGGTGATGTAGCCGCTCTTGATGGAAACGCCGGCGTAGAGGCCCCGGTTCTTGCTGTACACCAGCACGGGCGTCGAAAGCAGGTCGTCGGTCAGATGCTCGCGCTCGGCCACCCGCGGGCCGGCCACGGCCTTGGCGTCCACACCGGTGCGGAAACGGTTCTTGAAGAAGAGCCGCGGGGTCTCGTCGTCCATGAGCACGTAGATGGTTTCGATGCGCGTGAAACCGGCCTGCAGGCCGATGCCGCCTTCGCCGGCATTCATCAGCACGGGGAGGCTCCAGGTGTTGTCGGAGCGGCGCACCATGAGGGTGGCGTAGCCGTCCTTGATGCCGATGATAAAGCCGCCGCGGGCCTGATTGACGATCACCAGGCCGCGGGCGCGTTGCAGCACCTCGGCCGGGATGGCGGTGGCGGGATCCGCCATGAATTCGCGCAGGATGGCTTCACAGGACTCGATGCGCTCGACGGAGTCGCGGAACGAAGCCGCGGACACAGCGCTGCCGGCCAGCATGACGGCCAGGAAGGAAAGGGTCAGAAGTTTTTTCATGAAGAGACGCGGATGAACTGGCCCGATACTAAAGCAAGGCCAAGGGGGCTTGGAAAGCGCCGATTGCGGAGGGTTCCGGTCAATCCAGCCCACGGGCGGCAACTTCGTCCTCATCCCAGCCGAGGTAATGCCCCAGCTCGTGCAGGTACGTCAGGCGCACCTCTTCACTGAAGATTTCCGGGTCGCCTTCGGCGAAATCCCACAGGTTTTCGAGGTAGAGGAGAATTTGCGGCGGGGCGGGGTGGCTTTGCGTGATATCGGTGCCGTGGGCGTTGCCGGTGAACAGCCCGAGGATGTCGGGCTCGAAGCCTTCGGCGAGAACGTCGTCGGCCGGGATCGCCTCGAAATGCACCGGCACGCCCCGGGCCACCGTCCGGATTGAGGGCGGCAGCTTCCGCTGGGTGGCGGCGACGGTCTTTTCGGCGAGGGCGGAGAGTGCGGCAAAGGTCACGCCCGGAAGCTAAGCCTGCGCCAGTCACGCGTCTAGCCCTTGGACGAACCCTGGGCCGGGTTTTGGTTGCGGCGCGCGGGGCGGGGCGGGCACGCTGCGGAGATGAACAACCCCCGGGTGATCGTCGTTGGTGGCGGCGCGGCGGGGTTCTTTGCCGCGATTGCCTGTGCGGAGGAGAACCCGGCCGCGCAGGTGACGTTGTATGAGGCCACGGCCCATCCGCTGGCCAAGGTGCGCATCTCCGGGGGCGGACGCTGCAATGTGACGCATGCCTGTTTCGAGCCGCGCGAGCTGGTGAAGCGCTACCCGCGCGGCGGGCGTGAGCTGCTCGGGGCGTTCCACCGCTGGGGACCGCGCGACACGATCGCGTGGTTTGCCGCGCGCGGGATTGAGCTGAAGACCGAGGGCGACGGGCGGATGTTTCCGGTCACCGATGATTCGGCGACGATTGTGGACTGTCTCGCGGCCGCCGCGGCGCGGGCCGGCGTCGCGGTGCGCACAAGCTTGGGGGTGCGCAAAGTGGAGGGGCGCGGCGCGGGTTCGTCGGCTCCGCCGTTGTTCCATGTCACGTTTACGGATGACACGACGGCGAGTTGCGACCGCCTCCTGATCGCCACGGGTGGCAACCGCGCGTCGGCGGGGCTCACCATCGCCACGGCCCTGGGCCACACGGTCGAACCGACGGTGCCCTCGCTGTTCACGTTTCATATTGATGATCGGAGGCTGGATGGATTGTCCGGCATCTCAATCGAGCAGGTGGCGGTCAGTGTGCCCGGCACGAAACTGAAGGAGAGCGGCCCGATGCTGATCACCCATTGGGGGCTGAGCGGTCCGGCGATCCTGAAGCTTTCCGCCTGGGGGGCGCGCGAACTGGCGACGCTGAATTATGAGTTTCCCTTGCGCGTGAATTTCGTGGAGCCGCATATGCGGGAGTCGCTGATCCAGGTGTTGGCCGGGGTGCGTGCGCGGCAGCCCCGCAAGCAGCTCGGCACCTGGAATCCGCTCGGGCTGCCCGCGCGGTTCTGGGAGCGGCAGCTGACGATGGCCGGCATCGATCCCGGGCTGCAATGGGCCGGCGTGGGCAACACGACCCTGGGGATGTTTGCCGCCCGGCTCACCGCGGCGGAGTTCACGGTGGTTGGCAAGAGCCTGAACAAGGAGGAGTTCGTGACCTGCGGCGGTGTGCGGCTGAGCGAGGTCGATTTCAAGACGATGGAGAGCAAGGTCTGCCCCGGTCTGCATTTCGCCGGCGAGGTGCTCGACCTCGACGGCATCACCGGCGGTTTCAACTTTCAGGCGGCCTGGACCACGGGCCGGCTTGCCGGACTGGCGATGGCCGGTTGAGCTGGTGGCTGCATGCCCACCTACCTGCAACTGCTCGGGTTGATCCTGCCGGTCTTCGGTGTGATGGCGGTCGGAGTGGCGCTGCGGCGGACGCAGGTGCTCACGGCGGCAGCGGATGAGAGCCTGCTGCGCATCGTGGTCAATGTGCTCTACCCGTGCATCATCTTTGAGAACGTGCACAACAACCCGGCGCTGCGCGACCCGGGCAACCTCGGCTGGGCGCCGCTGGTCGGTTTCGGCACGATGGTGCTGGGGATTGCGGTCTGTTACTACGCGGCGCGGGCGCTTGGCTATACGGTCGGCACCGGCTTGCGCACCTTCGCCTTCATGGTGGGCATCTACAACTACGCCTACATCACCGTGCCGGTGGTCGAGCGGCTCTTCGGGCGCGAGGCGCTGGGTGTCCTCTTTGTGCATAATGTCGGCTGTGAGGTGGCGATCTGGGTGGTCGGCGTGCTGGTGCTTTCGGGCCAGTCATTGCGCACCGGCTGGCGCAAGGTGCTCAGCGCCCCGGTCTGGGCGCTGGTCATTTCCGTGGCCGTCAACCTGACCGGCCTCGGGGCGCAGGTGCCGGCCTTCATCTCCAGCATGGTGCAGGGGCTGGCGGCGTGCGCGATTCCGCTCGGGCTCATCCTCAGCGGGGCGGTGCTCGCCGAGCATCTGTTTCAGAAACCGGCGGCATTGGTGGAGGCGCGGACGACGATTGCCGCGGTGGCCCTGCGTCTCGGCGTGCTGACGGTCCTGATGCTGGCACTGGCGCGCTATGGCCCGTTTTCGCCCGAGTTGAAGCACGTCATTCTGGTCCAGGCGGCGATGCCCGCGGGTTTCCTGCCCCTCGTGATCGTCAAGCATCACGGTGGGCACGGTCTCATCGCAGTGCGCGTCGTGCTGGCGACCGTGGTCGCGGGCATCCTGTTGATCCCGCTGTGGCTGCGGGTGGGGCTGGCTTGGGTGGGCTGATTTTTCCTTGCCAGGGTTGAAAGCCGGCGGCCGCCGGCTTTCACTGGCGGCATGGAACAACGCAAACTCGGCGGCTCTGATCTCATGGTTTCCGAATTGTGCCTCGGCACGATGCAGTTTGGCTGGACGGCGGATGAGGCGGCCTCCTTCGCCATCATGGATGCCTTCGTGGCGGCGGGCGGCAACTTCATTGACACGGCCGACATCTACACCACGTGGGGAGAGCGCGGGCTGGCCGGTGGCGGTGTTTCCGAGGAGATCATCGGCCGGTGGATGAAGGCGCGCGGCAATCGGGACGAGGTGGTCATTGCAACCAAGGTGCGGGGCAAAATGGCTGAGGGCCCCGGCGGCGAAGGCCTGGGCCGCGAGCGCGTCATCCGCTGTTGCGAGGATTCGCTGCGCCGGCTGCAGGTGGATTGCATTGATCTCTACCAGTGCCACTGGGTGGATCTGGCCACGCCGGTGGAGGAGACGCTGGGCGCGCTCGACGAACTCGTGCGCGCCGGCAAGGTGCGCTGGATCGGCGCCTCCAATTATCCCGCGTGGCGTCTGCTGGAGGCGCTCTGGCGGAGCGAGCGGCACGGCTATGTGCGATTCGTCAGCTACCAGCCGGAGTATTCGCTCATGGAGCGAGTGGACTTCGAGCGTGAGCCGCGTCCGCTCTGCCGTGACTACAACCTCGGCGTCATTCCGTATTCACCGCTCGCGGCGGGTTTTCTCACGGGCAAATACCGCCGCGGGCAAAAGACCGACAGCACGCGGGCGGGGCACGTTTTGGAAAATTACGCCCACGAGCAGGGCTACAAAACGATTGACGCGCTTGAGGCGGTCGGTCGTGCGCGCGGCCGGACCGTGGCGCAGACGGCGCTGGCCTGGCTGCTCAGCAATCCTCTCGTGACGGCGCCCATCATCGGGGCCAATTCCGTGGCGCAACTGCAGGAATCGCTCGGGGCGGCCGGTTACCGGCTGACGGCGGAGGAGATGACCGCGCTCAATGCGGTCACCGATTATCCCCGCAACTGGCGCCCGATCTGGGATTGAGCGCGCCCCGGCCAGTGTCACGCATCGCGTGACACTGGGTTGAGAGGGCGGCGGGCTGCTCGGGTCAGCGCTTCTTGTTTAATGCGGCGGAGAACCAGTCGCCGGCGAGCGGCTGGTTGGAGGCGGGGCGCGCGGGTGGCGGAGTGCCGCCGGGACGGCCGGAGCGCGATCCGCCCTGCGGACGGGCACCGCCGGGTGGGCGGTCCGCTTTCGGCCCGATGACGGGATTGCTGCGCATGGAGAGGGCGATGCGGTTGCGCGCGAGATCCACTTCGGTGACGACGACGCTGACCTTTTGCTGCGGCTTCACGACCTCGGCCGGATCCTTCACAAAAGTGTCGGCGAGCTGGGAGACGTGGACGAGCCCATCCTGATGCACGCCGATGTCCACGAAGGCGCCGAAGGCGGTGACGTTGGTCACGATGCCGGGCAGGCGCATGCCGGGGGTCAGGTCCTCGGGTTTGTTGATGCCTTCCTTGAAGCTGAAGGTTTCGAACTGCTCGCGCGGATCACGGCCGGGCTTGGCGAGTTCGGCCATGATGTCGGTGAGCGTCGGCAGGCCGACTTCGGCGGTGGCGTAGGCTTCGAGTTTGATCTGTTTGCGCAGTTTTTCGTCGCGCATGAGGTCGGCGACGGTGGCGCCGAGATCGGCGGCCATCTTTTCGACAAGGGCGTAGCGTTCCGGGTGGACGGCGCTGGCGTCAAGCGGGTGGGCGCCGTCACGGATGCGGAGGAAGCCGGCGGCCTGCTCAAAGGCCTTGGGGCCGAGGCGAGGCACTTCGAGGAGTTCGGCGCGCGATTTGAACGGTCCCTTTTCGTTGCGCTGGGCGACGATGGTGGCGGCGGTGGCGGCGTTGAGGCCGGAGACGTAGCTGAGGAGTTGCTTCGAGGCGGTGTTGAGTTCGACGCCCACGCCGTTGACGGAGCTGACCACGGTGTCGTCGAGCGAGCGTTTGAGCGCGGACTGGTCCACGTCGTGCTGATACTGGCCGACGCCGATGGACTTCGGATCGAGTTTCACGAGTTCGGCGAGCGGATCCATGAGCCGGCGGCCGATTGAGACGGCGCCGCGCACGGTGAGATCATGGTCGGGGAACTCCTCGCGGGCGACTTCGCTGGCGGAGTAGATGGAGGCGCCGGACTCGTTG